>JBBANM010000059.1:0-39222 GCA_040401995.1 Saprospiraceae bacterium | reverse complement strand
TTTCGATTGCTGATCCCTAGAATCTTTAATGACTAAAAATTCCACGGACTATTGATCTAAGGAACGTAAACAATGAGTGCTCACCCGTTCCTGATAAAAAAATAATGCTAAAATCCCCTATTCACACAATAAAATAAAATAAATACCTTCAATTGGGTATTTTTCGCATATTTATTAGTGAACTATTTCTCGGTTTAAATATTTCTTCCTATGTTCGTGTCATCATAAACTCATGAGATAAAAAAAAGCCGCACATCTCGGTGCGGCCTCACGCTAATAACAAATCATAATCTCATGAAAAAATAAGACGACCTAAATCTTATTAAGCACTAACGACCTAACTTTTATTTTTGTTGTAATAACATTCTCATCATTGGTGGTTCCCCGCTGTACTTCAGCAGGGAACCTTCATTGTTTTTGGGATAATGCTTACCGCACCATTAGCTTACCTGTATTAATCAATTGCCCTCCAGACTCTAGTTTGTAAACATACATTCCAGCTGCCAGTTGGTTGCGATGAATCAATATTGTATTGTTGTTGAATACTTCTTGACTTACCAGTTGACCTGTCAAATCATAGATGCTCATTTGCAATCTATCATATAGACGGCCTTTCACTTCAATGGTCACTGATTCAGTAAAAGGATTTGGATAAACTTTAACATTGACACCGGGAACAAACACTTCCTGAGTTGAGGTAATTACCTGAACGAAGTCTGGAAAAACCCCAACCTGGTGGCGTACCAAGTTACTGGTGTTAGGTTTTTGGTAATCAAAGAATACCGTAGCGCGATTTTTGATGATCGTGCCTTTTGGTGTATTCGGTTTCTGGGAAATTTTAAATTTCAGATACCCATATTTTGCTGCTGAGCTAGTAGCGCTAGGCAATTGAATGCTATCGAACGTAATCCGGATAACGCCGTTTTGATAAATTTCAAAACGATAAGGGTAGTTACTCACTCCTGGCTCGATGCTGGTAAGATCAAGCGCCACAGGTAACGTATCCCGAATCACCACACGCTGTACTGTTTCCGTACTGGTGTTTTTGAAAAGAACGGTGTAGTACAAATCGGTTTTGGCATCGATCAGTGCAGCATCGCGATACCCTTTGGGACTCCCCCTCAACTCTACTGGTAGCAGTGCGCTTCGGACCTCTTGAACATCAATCGATGTATTGAGATCCTGACCGTCCGTTTCAGGAAACTGAGTCACCTGACCTGTTTTAATTGGCGTACCATCGTTTACACAACCTTCTACAAAAGCCGTTTGATAGCTATTGCCGCTTGGATGGCCAGCCGCCTGCTGGGCAATCAACCGATAAGTAGCCCCTGTAGCGGGAAGGCTTACTTTGATGGCTTGTTGAGGCACCAATTGAAATTGAATATCTTGTTTGCCTAACATAATATCATCTCTTACCACAATAGATCTTGCTGGCTTTTTCATAGTGCCTTTACCCACATTCTGAATCTGGAAGATCACCGAATCTGTAGCACATTTTCCAGTTACTACAATACTCGAACCATCCCAATCAGGATCAGCTTTAAGACAAGAAGAATCGGGATAAATTTGAGCAGTAACCATCGCTGCCTGCCCGCTGGCTATACCTTGACATGGCAAAGAAGCTGTAAAAGTAAATTTATTGGAATTGCCCGCGGCAAAATTCCCTATTTGTACCCTACGAACGCCATTGGCAAGCGCTTGAGTAGGAACTGAGCTTGATTTAAATGTCAGCTTTGGATCCAAGGCGAGGTCAATGTAGCTTTTCATAGCTGTGCCTGTACCCGTATTGGCATAAGCTACCGTATATTCTAGGTCACTACATGCAGCTAAGAAAGGTGTAGAAACATTCACTTCCAAGTATGGACAACCAACGGCCACTTTTACTGGAAAATCTACTCTAATGGAATCGTAAACCGATTTTAAGCGAATGGTATTGCCAATGCTGCAGGGTTCCCAATAAACGTTACCCGGAACGACACTGACCGTGTATACACCAGTATCAACCAATAGATTGTAATTGCCTTTGGCATCTGTAGTACCGTAATAAGTGTTGACCGTACTTTTTGCCACTACGATCCAATTATTCAACAGGCGTTCGCCATTGTCATAATCACATTGACCGTCGCGATCTTCAAAAACCCGGCCAGTGATCCGATTAGAAATAACACTTCCTTTCTCATCGGTTTTTAACAGAATCAAGTCATTGAAAGAGCTTAACAATTTACCATTATATCCAGTAATGATAAAACCGCCATCTGCGGTAGCCTTGATGTCGCGTCCTTCTTCAGTATAAAGCGGATCTCCCTGAGTTCTATCCCAGAGTATATTGCCTTTGCTATCCAGTTTAGCAAGATATACATCGACATTTACTGGATCATTCAACTTAAGGCCAACAATAGCCAGAGAGCCATCTGGTAATTCTACGATGTCATTGGCCTCTTCTTCTTTACCAGCCTCCCCTACCGAGCGCGTCCAAATTTGACGACCATTGGCATCAAATTTCACTACTAAAGCGTCGGTATTGTCGTTTACAACCCCGGCAATAGCAATGCCTCCATCTTTGGTTGCGGTTATCGCCCGGCCTTCTTCTCGAAAGCTATTGGAAATTCTACTTTGCCAAATAACTTCGCCTTTGTTGCCTATTCTATATAAAATAATGTCGTTGTTGAATCCAATCGGATTTTTTGAATCTCCAACAAAAGCATACCCGCTCCCAAATCGAACTATTGCATTCCCTTTATCGGAACGCGGTGTGCCGTAAGTTTTAAACCAAGAAGCGCTTCCGTTTGCATCAAACTTTATGAGCAAAGCGTCGTCATCTCGATCGGTAGTTTCGGTAACTCCAATTACTACAAATCCACCATCCGGATCTTCCGTTACATCACTTGCGCGTTCGGCCAAGGTTGAGGTTCCAAATTTAGAACGCCACAACAAGTTGCCTTTGCGATCTATCTTAAGCAAATAGATGTCTTCTTTATCCGTAGATAAGGTTTTGATGTTTCCAACGATAAGGTAATTACCGTCTTTGGTGGGTGTGATGGCTCTTGCTTGAACCTGGAAACCTTCGTCGTAGTAACGCGACCACAACACGGTACCATCTACATCTGTACGAACGACGAAAATCTTTTGGTCGTTGTCGCTACCAAAAGATTCTCCAAAACCTACCACTAAGAAGCCAAGATCTTCCATTTGCAACACCGACCAACCTTCATCGGTCTTTGCTGAGCCATAGTTCAATTGCCAACCTTGTGCGTGTGCTTTTTCAACGATGCCGTTCAACAAGACGGTACAGGCCACTAGAAGTAGTAGCTTGAATTTCTTCACTGTCGTCATTTTTATTGATTGGGCCTTCATGAGTTTGTTTTGATTGTGCCTCATTGCTGATTGCATTACAAAGATGCTTTCCTTTACCTTATAGAACAAAGACAAAAAAAGCGTTTTGTTGAAAAAAAATGCGTAACTTTCCAAAGTAAAAAACTTAGAATAAAAACATAATAACCTGGTAATCAAATTTTTCATGATTTATGTTCGTTTGGCATTTTGTTGAAAAAAATTTTAAAAAAGGTTTAGATGCGTAGCAGTCAATTGTTTCATATTTTTTCAGCGCTCACCAAAAAAGAAATTCGAGAATTGCGTAAATGGTTGCTGTCTCCTAGCCACAACCAACGGGATGATGTTTATCAGCTATTTGAATACCTTTCGCAACACCTCGGTGATGAAAACGGCAAACACCTTACCAAAGAACGGCTATTTGCAAAAATATTTCCCAAAGAGGCTTTTGATGATGCTCGATTGCGACAAACCATGCATTTTTTACAAACTGCCATCGAGGAATATTTTTTTTACATCAAAATCAAAGAAGAACCGTTCCGGGAAACCATCACCCTTGTAAATGTTTATCAAGAACGAAAGCTGGATAAACTTTACGAAAAAGCCATCAAAAAACTGGAAGACGAATATGAAGCCTTCCCTTATAAAGACGATGAACACTTAGAAAAAGGCTACTTGATCGTAAAAGAAAAATCAAATCGGATCAACGAAAAATCCAGAGCAACCAAGTTGCATTATCAGGAAATGTCTGACAGTCTCGAGAATACTTTCATCGCCCGAAAAATAAAACTGGCTTGTGTGATGCTCTCCCATCAGAGGGTGTATAAAACGGAATACGATTTGGGATTAATCGATGCCTTGATGGTATATGTTCGCAATAAAAAGGAGCTCTTGGAGATCCCAATCATTAAAGTATACTACCATTTGTATAATTTGTTTCGCTACCCCGATGAGGAAACACACTATTTTGAAATGAAACAGGCCTTAGAGGATTACACACACCTTTTCAAACCCGCTGAGCGAAGCGATTTGTATCTTATTGCCATCAATTATTGTATCGGAAAAATGAATACTGGAGTCCAAAAATTCCAGCGTGAAGTTTTTGAAATGTACCAAGAAGGGATTGAAGGCCATTTTCTCATCATTAATGGTGTACTCAATCATCTCGATTTTCGCAATATCGTTACCATAGGAACTACACTAAAAGAATTTGACTGGGTTAGTAAATTTATAGAAGAATACCAACACTACCTTGCTCCAGCTTACCGCGATAATTTTGTACAGTTTTCGTTGTGTAAATTATATTTTGAAATGGGAGATTACAACCGTGCTCAAAGCTTGTTGGTGCAATTTGATATTGACGATTTACTCATCAACTTGAGCGCCAAATCAATGTTGGTACGCATTTACTATGAAATCAATGAAATCAATGCTTTAGAGTCTTTGCTTGACAGCCTTAGAACCTACGTCAATCGCAATAAGGCCATTGCTTACCACAAAAATAATGTCAACTCGTTGATTCGTTATATGAAAAAGTTGACCAAACTAAACACCTACGATAAAGTCCAAAAGGAAAAACTCCGCGAAGAATTGGTTGCGGCACCCTCTTTTCCAGAAAAGAACTGGATCTTGAAACAATTGGATGCCCTGTAAAACTAGCGCTTCCTTATGCAAATTCGGGTCATGCACTTTCTAAATTTTGGGCAAAAAAAAAGCCGCACTCTCGGTGCGGCCTCACGCTAATAACAAATCATAATCTCATGAAAAAATAAGACGACCTAATTCTTAAAGGAAAAACGACCTAACTATATCTTGAGTTCGAAAACTTCTCGGTGTTTGTGGTTCCCCGCAACTTTTCTGCAGGGAACCTATCAAAGTTTATGGGATTATGATTACCGCACCAGCAACTTACCTTTGTAAAATTTTGCCCTTCACATCTCAGTTTGTATTGCTACATCCTGGCTGTAAGTCGATTGCGATGAATCATATAAGCACTGCCATTTAAAGCAGTAAAAAATTTAGGGTAGATGTACTTCGTTCTTTTGCGATCGAACATCGATCTGGCGCTGTGCCAGATCCCTATAATTTTGTGCAAAGCTGCCGGCAGAGTAGCATCTGCGGGTGTTTTCAAAAGTGTTTCGCGTGACTCCGTTTCGAGCGTGCTCAAATCGGTAAGGTTAGTCGCTTTCGTTGGTCTTAATCTTTAAGATCAAATACCTTCGAATTTTTGCTGCGGTTGACAACTTTTGTTCCTCTTCAGTGCCAGTGGTTTTTGGTTAAAACAGTGTAGAACGCATCGGTTTTTTTAGTATAGATCACTACATAGCAATAATCTTTGGGACAGCCTCTCTTTTTCCACCGGCAGCAAAGCACTTAATTATGTCGTGTATGTCAATCGGTTTCCCAATCTTTTTTAGGAAACTTGGCGCTTATGCCCTTGTTGTTTTCTTTTCTGTTTGCATCTCGTCTGATTGCATTACAAAGATGCACCGCTTTCCTCCCGAGAACAAAGACAAAAAATGCCTTTTGTTGAAAAAATAACTTCGCTTTTCCTACCTTAACTTTTCTATCTATTCAAAATAACTATTGATAATCAATTAATTAATCCACGTACTTTATTTTTGGTTTGTTGAAAAAAACCCAAAAAATTCATTCAAAAAGGGCTAAATATTTTTTATATTTTTCTGGCATATCGAAAAAAACGCCCAAATATCCTGAAATGAACATGGATTTCGCCCTACCTGCAGAACAAACCACCGCACAGAGCATCAATCAATTTTATGATTTGCTGATTGAAAAAATTTGACCACACCAATTAGCTTCGAAACAAATGAGGTTGGAATAAATGTGACGAATAGCAAAGGACTCTTACAAAGAAATCGAGCAGCTGAGCGCTGTTCCAAAATTTTGGGCAAAAAAAAAGCCGCACTCTCGGTGCGGCCTCACGCTAATAACAAATCATAATCTCATGAAAAAATAAGACGACCTAATTCTTAAAGGAAAAACGACCTAACTATATTTTGAGTTCGAAAACTTCTCGGTATTGGTGGTTCCCCACAGCTTACTGTAGGGAACCAATCAAAGTTTATGGGATTATGATTACCGCACCAGCAACTTACTTTTGTAAAATTTGCCCTTCACATCCCAGTTTTGTATTGCTACATCCTGGCTGCAAGTTGATTGCGAAATCATATAAGCACTGCGATTTAAAGCAGTAAAAACAATCAGGCACTGTACCTAACCCTTATAACTTTGTGCAAAGCTGCCGGCAGAGTAGCATCTGCGGGTGTTCAAAAGTGTTTCGCATGACTCCGTTTTGAGCGTGCTCAAATCGGTAAGGTTAGTCGCTTTCGTTGGTCTTAATCTTAAATCAAGTACCTTCGAATTTTTTGCTGCGGTTGACAACTTTTGTTCCTCTTCAGTGCCAGTGGTTTTTGGTTTAAAACAGTGTAGAACGCATCGGTTTTTTTAGTATAGATTACTGCCTAGCAATAATCTTTGGGACAGCCTCTCTTTTTTCCACCGGCAGCAAAGCACTTATTATGTCGTGTATGTCAATCGGTTTCCCAATCTTTTTTAGGAAACTTGGCGCTTATGCCCTTGTTGTTTTCTTTTCTGTTTGCATCTCGTCTGATTGCATTACAAAGATGCACCGCTTTCCTCCCGAGAACAAAGACAAAAAATGCCTTTTGTTGAAAAAAAAAACCCACTTTATCTACAGTAAATCAGTAAAATAAAAATAAACTTATTGAAAACCAATTATTTAAATTAGTATCAAAAAACCATTATTGTTGAAAAATAATGTGATTTTTGAGTCAAAAATCTTTTAATTTTTTTTTCATCGGCCAAAAAAAGGTGCTTAAAAGGCTAAAATTGGTGTATAAAACTTCCATTACCCTTCCAAATTGGCATCATTTTCTATTTCGGATTTGCCTTCAAATGAAGGATTGAGGAATGGTTAAACAATAAATTTCCAGATTTTCTTAAATTCGTGTCCGATAATTTCAAGATCATGACCATCCAAGAAGTACGTTCTGCCCAAGACTGGAAACTGTTTCATTCGCTTCCACACCGCATTTATAAAAATGACCCCAATTGGATCTGTCCTTTGGAAGGGGATGTTCAAGGCACTTTTACTCCTGGAAAAAACAATACGCTCCATCACGGAGAGGCCAAATGTTTTATATTGACTGATGATCAGGGGCAACCCTTGGGGCGTATTGCTGCTTTTATTGATCACCGCAACAATCAATTACAACCCTACCCCATCGGCGGCATTGGGTATTTTGAATGCGTCGACGATGATGCGTACGCCCGTTTGCTTTTCCAAGCTGCCGAAGCGTATTTACAAGAAAAAGGCATTAAAGCGGTAGACGGGCCCATCAACTTTGGCGGTCGCGATAAATTTTGGGGCTTATTGGTTAAAGGTTTTTTTCCACCCCTTTTTCAAGAAAATTATCAGCCTACCTATTATCAAAGGTTTTTTGCCGACAATGACTACCTTCCTTTTGAACAGATCCTCACCATGAAGGGAAAAATGGATGTAGATATGAGCCGCTTTAAAGCAGTGATTGACCGCATCAGCCGCAACAACAACATTCGAGTTGAAACTTACGATTACAAAAAACTGGATAAGTACGCCGAAGATTTTGCCATCGTGTACAATGCTGCTTTTGGCGGCAGCACCCACTTTCGTCCCGCTGAACCCGCAGGATTCAAAAAAATCATGAAAGAAGCAGCGATGATTTTGGAACCTAAATTATTGGCCATCGCCTATTGTGAAGAAGAACCAGCTGGTTTTTGTGCTTTCTTTCCTGATATCAACCCTTTCCTTAAACCCTTGAAAGGAAAGATGCAATGGTGGAAAATCCCGGGGTTTCTTTATCGCTTGCGTACTGCAAAAACCATGGGATGCCGAGGTACTGGGTTTGGAGTAAACCCAAAATTCAAAACCAAAGGGATATTCGCATTTATTGTTGACTTCATGAATACCGATTACCTCAAACAGCGATATCCCGATTTTTACTGCACCACGGTGCGCGCCCACAATACCGAGGCGGTGAACATTTATTACAAAATGGGAACCTTTATTGAGCGGGTACACATCGCCTACCGTAAATCGCTTGATCCAAGCATTGAAGTGATACCCAATATGTTTTTGGAGCTAGAAGAGTAGGATTCAAAAATGTTTTATTTATCGGCTATTCCGTAAATCAGCCAAATATTTCTCCAACTCTACTTCATCGTAAATAAGTACCTCGCGGGCTTTACTGCCTTCGCTAGGCCCAACTACGCCCATAGCTTCCAATTGATCCATGATGCGACCGGCACGGTTGTAGCCCAGTTTCAGTCTGCGTTGGATCATGGAGGTAGAGCCATGCTGATTTTGTACAATCAAGCGCGCAGCATCTTCAAACATCTCATCCAAATCAGAGTATTTGAGATCTGAACGCCCTGGTGTTTCATCCTCGCCGTAAAATTCGGGCAAGAAGTAAGGCTCGGGGTAACCAGATTGCTTGGAGATAAAATCGATTACTTTTTCTACTTCCGGAGTATCGATGAATGCGCCTTGCAAACGAATCATTTCACCGCCTACCGATAGCAACATATCACCACGACCAATCAATTGCTCGGCGCCGCCGGCATCCAAAATGGTGCGAGAGTCAACCTTAGAAGTAACCTTGTAAGCAATACGTGCTGGGAAGTTGGCCTTGATTACCCCGGTAATGATATTGACCGAAGGACGCTGGGTGGCAATGATCAAGTGAATACCTACGGCACGCGCCAACTGTGCCAAACGACCAATTGGAAGTTCGACTTCTTTGCCAGCAGTCATAATCAAATCCGCAAATTCGTCGATGACCAGTACAATAAAAGGCAAAAAGCGGTGTCCTTTCAACGGATTCAAGCGCCGCTGCACAAATTTATCATTGTATTCCCGGATGTTCCTCACCGAAGCTTTTTTGAGCAGCTCATAGCGGTTGTCCATTTCAATACAAAGCGAATTCAGCGTATTGATAACCTTATTGGTATCGGTGATGATGGGTTCGTCTTGATTAGGTAGAAAAGCCAAAAAGTGGTGCTCGAGCGCCGCATAAGGAAACAATTCTACTTTTTTAGGGTCGATTAGTACCAACTTGACTTGCGATGGGTGTTTTTTGTACAACAACGACATCAAAATCGCATTGATCCCCACCGACTTACCTTGCCCTGTAGCCCCTGCTAGCAACAGGTGGGGCATCTTGGCCAAATCGGCTACAAAAACTTCGTTGGAAATGGTTTTCCCTAAGGCAATAGGCAAATCCATTTTGGCCTTCTTAAATTTTTCCGACATCAGCACCTCCTTCATCGATACCATCTGCTTTTTCTTGTTGGGCACTTCGATACCGATGGTTCCTTTACCGGGAATAGGGGCGATGATACGGATACCCAATGCCGAAAGGCTCAAGGCAATATCGTCTTCCAAGTTTTTGATCCTGGAAATACGCACCCCTGGCGCAGGGATGATCTCATAAAGGGTCACCGTTGGCCCGATGGTTGCACGAATTTTGGTGATCTCTATCTTATAATGTAGAAGGGTCTCAATAATCTGATCTTTATTAGCTTCCAGCTCTTCGCGGTCGATCTCCACTTTTTGATCAGAATAGTCTTCCAGCAACATCACCACTGGGTGTTCATAAGAAGACAATTCAAGTGTAGGGTCATACGGCTCGCTGTGATCCTGATTTTCTTCCGTTGCCAAATGGATGGCATCCAGATCTCTTGGATTAACCGGCGTGCTATCAACCGGTGGAATCGTAGGCGGTACAACTGCTTCCAGTTCCAACATGGCTGATCCTGGTGCGAGTGAAGTTGGTTTTTCAGCTAAAGATTTTTGTGCCAGATCAAAAGCAAGTTGGCTACCGGTTAAAGGAAGCGGCTCAACAGCGGGCGGGGTCTCTTTAGCGTCGGCATCATCCGTTGCGTCTTTGGAAGTTGATACAGCGGGAGTTGTTTTAGGCTTATAACCGGGTCGAAGACTAGCTTGTTCTTCGCGGATGTCGCGTGCAACAGGTTTGCGGCGGTACAAACGGCCTTGGACAAATTCTTCGATGTAGTTTCTTACTTCCGTCAATGCCTGCGTGGGTGTAAGTCCGTCAAAATTAGGATTGAACCGCCAAACCACCAGACCAAAACCAATGGCAAGAAACAAAACGACTCTACCGGCAGTACCCACAAACTGAAACAACCACTGATTGACGGCTTCACCGATCGCGCCGCCCCATGGAAACCCGGTACTACTAAATAAAAACTCTAAAAATACCGACAAACAAACCATCAAGATCAAGCCATAACGGAGGCTACTTATATAGGTATCCACTGAATTGCGCCGAATGACGGCATAACCAACCACAACCAACAAATAGACAATGATAAAAGAGGGCAAGCCAAACAACCAATAAAAAAAGAAATTAGCAACAATGGCGCCGAGGCGACCAAGCCAATTGGCCATCTCCATATCGGAGCGAAGCAACAACTCCCACGAAAACCGCAATACCCGATCCTGATCGATGTACCAAGTAAAGAGGTAGGAGGTAAAGGCAATAAAAAAATATAAGGCAAAAAACAACAGCAGTACCCCCAATAGCTTGGGAACCCGTTCGTCGTTCAAACCCAGTTTGAGGGAAAGTTGTCCTTTCTTCTTTTTTGCTGACATGTATGCTTTCGGTTCGCTACAAAAAACAAAAATAAACGCTATTTATGGAAAGGTGGTCGAAAATGGAAGTGGACATTGCAAAAACTTTCTGTTAAGTGCACGTCGCGCTGATTTTCGACCTGCAAGGTGGTTTATTTTTTCCAAAAAAATACTTTTTGTCGCAAGAAAAAAAATAAGTTACAATGTTTTGTTTAATAAATGTTTTTGTTTTATCTTGCCGGAGAAATGATTGATATTGTTTTAAAGATAAAAAATAAACTATGATTCGCGATGATCGTGTCCAGTTGAATGAGCGCTTCCGGAAAGTATTTGATCTACTTGTAGAGCGAGGCGATATAGTGCCCAATGACCGCGGCGGCAAAGGAATCGGAGATTTTGCTGATAAAATTTTAGGCAACCGTGCCTATGGTCATATTATCCGGGCATTCCTTAACCCTGAAGACAAGCGCTGCCTGGATTACCGCCATGCTCGCACATTATGCCAAGAATATGGCATCAATGAGAATTATCTTCTAGACGGGATGGGTACGCCATTTGGTTTTGATTTGTCAGAAGTGATCAAAACTGACGATTCTAAGGACGCGATGCGCCGTACCGGGAACATACTTTTCACCACTACGGAGGCTTTTGCCGGCTCAGCGGTAGAACCAGGCGGTTTTGCAGTTGAAGACTATGAGTTGTTCAGCCTTCCAGGATTGAGCGGCAGCGGTTTGGTAGCTTTCCCTATTTCTGGAAACAGTATGGAACCCATTATCTTTGACGGCGACATGGTAATCTGTCGGGAACTTCAAGGCGTAAATGAAGTTCGTGACAATAAAATTTATGCCGTCAAGAACAATGGCTCCATTTGGGTGAAATACGTGCAAAAAATATTTGATCGCCATGGTCGCGTTGCTCAACTTAAATTGATTTCCGCTAACCACTTGGAACACGATCCGTTCATCGAAGATGTCAACGAATATACCCGTTTGTACTTGGTGGTGCGCAAAATCACTGAGTTGGGATAAATAAACTGCTAGATCTTTTGGGGATTGGTTCGAGAAATTGTTCTAAAAGCCAAATTACTTGAAAGATCTAGCTACATTTCCTGCTGTTATTATGGCTCCCGTCCTTCCAAGTACGCGGGAGCTTTTTTTGTTTTACGTTCAACCTTCTCTATCCGCCCTGTATGCGCTGCCGTACTGTTTCGTACAACATAATCCCCGCTGCTACGGATACATTAAAAGAATCCGTTTTTCCTATCTGTGGGATCAAAAAACACTCATCGGCCCGCGCAGCCACCGCTGGAGAGATCCCCTCCCCTTCTGAACCTACAACAATCGCCAAGGGGCCGCGCAAATCCAAATCTGACAAATAATGCTTGGCTTGCAAATCGCTGGCCACCACTTTTATGCCCGACAATTGCAAAAATTCCACCGCAGCTAAAATGCTACTCTCCCGGCATACTGGTAGGTGCGACAAAGCACCAGCAGAAGTTTTCATGGCTTCAGCATTTACTTGGGCGCTTTTTTTACGTGAAATCACCAATCCGTGTGCACCGCACACTTCAGCCGAACGCGCAATAGCGCCAAAATTCCTTACATCGGTAACACCATCTAGTAAAACCAACAACGGGGATTCCGATCGCTCAAAAATACCTGGTAACACATCTTCCAAATGATGAAATGGAATTGGTGAAATCATGGCGATAACACCCTGATGATTACCATTTGTAATTTTGTTGAGTCTTTCCTTAGGTACAACCTGCAAAGGGATCTCATACTCTTTTGACAAATGGCGGATTTCTTTTTCAAATTCGCCGCGGATACCCTGCTGTAATATTATTTTATCAACTGGCGTTCCTGCTTGAACGATATCTACAACCGGATGCCGGCCAAATACGATATCAGTATTTTTTTCGATCATTATTATATGGATTGCTCTTGTCTGACAAAATAACTACATTTTGACCGATAAGAAGAACAAATATTCAAGGATAACCGTAATATCACTTGATGATATTTTGAATTTTTTTGATCCCGCTAACTATTAAAGTGCGACTTAGATGAAACACACTAACCATTCAGCGTTAAGCCTTTTTTTATTTTTTTGGGCCTTCATCCCTTATAACTTGAGTGCTCAAGAATCCAATTATCTTTCCTCAGCCCAAAAGTACTTAGAAAAAAATCGACAACAGTGGTCGCTTAGCTCTGAAGACCTGAGCGATCTTACAGTCAGTAACCAATATACCAGCGAACACAATGGGGTTACCCACCTTTATTTCCTGCAACGCCATGCAGGGATTGAGATTTACAACACGGTCTCTGGGGTGCATTTTAAAAATGATCAGGTGGTTTTTGTCACCAATCAAATGATTCCCAATCTTGCGAGCAAAATCAATACAGTAACTCCGGCGCTAAAAACAAACCAAGCCGTAAGCAAAGCTGCCGAACACTTGGGCATGGCTGTACCCAAAAAAATAAGCCTAGCCAAACACGACAGCGAATACGCCGATACTTTTGAAGGCGGGGAAATCTCTGATAGCCCCATCCCGGTCAAAATGATCTATTTCCCTACCCGTGATGGTCAGCTACGCCTCGCCTGGTATTTAGCCATCGATGACCCGCGCAATGCCGATTATTGGGGCATGATGGTCGATGCGCTAGATGGCAGTATTCTTCAAAAAAACAATTTCACGACCTATTGTAAATTCCCAGACCGAGCAGGTTTGAATTATGACGCATGTCTGGAAGAGATGAGCGACCGCTCTTATCAACCCGCTAAACAGTCATCTTTAGCAACGGTGGGAGCAGTAGACGGCACGTATTTGATTTTTCCCATTCCAGCAGAAAGTCCTATTGATGGAACCCGTGCACTAATGAGCAATATGGCGGATGCCAAAGCCTCGCCTTATGGCTGGCACGATACCAATGGGGTTATCGGAGCAGAGTTTACTACTACTAGAGGAAATAACTCCTTCGCCTATTTGGATGTAAACAAAGATAACGCTCCAGATACTACAAAAACTGAAGGAGGAGCCAATCTAATTTTTAATTTCCCTTTTAGTACAACTGCGGAACCCTCCACGTTCCAGCAATCAGCAGTTACCCAGCTTTTTTACATGACCAATTTCATGCACGATTTTTCTTACCAGTATGGTTTTAACGAGTCCGCAGGAAATTTCCAAGTTAACAATTATGGAAAAGGAGGATTAGGCCGCGATAACGTCCTCGCCGAATCACAAGATGGCGAAGGCACCAACAATGCCAACTTTGCCACTCCCCCAGATGGCGCCTCCGGCCGGATGCAGATGTACCTTTGGACCCAGTCTTCCGGAAAATTACTCAACATCATCGCTCCCAAAGCTATTGCCGATATCTATCAAGTTTCTACCGCCGATTTTGGCCCTGATGTTAGTAAACTTGCCATACCGATCACCGGAGATGTGGTTTTGGTTAAGGATGCTTCCAGCAATCCAATTTTAGGTTGCCAAACGCTTATCAACTCTAGTGAGCTAAAAGGTAAAATAGCATTAGTCGGCAGGGGTACCTGTACTTTTCAACAAAAGGTATTGAACGCTCAAGCGGCTGGCGCCATTGGCGTCATAATTGTCAATGTGGACGAAAGTTTAGTTGGAATGGCAACCGCACAATTGAGCAACCCGACCATACCCGCTTTGATGATTCGCGCTTCGGTGGGAGATTTGATTAAGGCTGAGATAACTCGTTTACAAACTGTTACCGCTGTATTCCAGCCCCCTGCTCAAAGTGCCGGCCCTAAATTTTTGGACGCTAGCTTTGACAATGGCATCATTGCCCATGAATTTGGTCATGGTATTTCCACCCGCTTGACTGGAGGCCCTAGCGTCAGCACCTGTTTGTACAATGACGAACAGATGGGAGAAGGATGGAGTGATTTTTTCACCCTAGTAACCACCGTAAAGCCAGGACAAAATGGTAAACTACCCCGCGGAATCGGCAATTATTCGATAAGAGCAGGCCTCAGTGGCGGCGGAATCCGCCGCTTTCCTTATTCTACCGATTTCAATGTCAATCGTCAAGTTTACAATGACATCATAGGTACTACGTCGCCTCATGGGCTAGGCGAGATCTGGGCCAGCACTTTATGGGATCTGTATTGGGCGCTTACCGATAAATATGGCTGGGATGCCGATTTGTATAAAGGCAAAGGAGGTAACAATTTAGCCATTCAATTGGTAATGGATGGCATGAAGATTCAAGCTTGTAGTCCTGGATTTATTGATGGCCGCGATGCCATCCTAGCAGCTGATCAAATCAACAACAAGGGTGCCAATGAATGCTTGATTTGGGAAGTTTTTGCCCGCCGCGGCCTAGGCTGGAATGCCAATCAACGCTCTGCTAATGATCGTGATGATGGCACTCAAAGTTTTGACAATCGACCTGAGTGTATTAAAACATTGAAAATTGACAAAACGGCAAATGCACTGGTTCAGGCTGGTGATACCATTTTTTATGAATTGACTGTTTCGAACGATAAAATTCAGCCGTTAACCAATGTAATCGTTACCGATGAAATTGCCGCCAATAGCATTTTTGTGATCAAAAGTGCGAAAGGCGCTAACCGCATCATCACGAATAACAATATGGTAACCTTCGAAATTGGCAATCTGGCGCCAGGTGAAAAAAAGGTCATCAAGTATACTGCTGTAACCAATAAGAATAGTCGATCTATTCGTCAGTTTTTTGATGGCGCCGAAGCAGGGACTGATAATTGGCTTACCCAAAGCCTAGAAGGAACCAATAAATGGGATACGACTCGCCGCAAGCCCTACAAAGGTCAATTCTCTTGGTTTGTACCCAATCTAGCTGCTGCCAACCAACAAATCTTAATGCTCAAAAATCCATTTAAAGTAACTGGTAAGCAACCAGTACTGCGGTTTATCCATCGGTATGATATTGAACCTGCTTATGATGGCGGTATCATTGAAATCACCACCAATGGCGGCGCTTCTTGGCAACAGATTCTGAACAACCAGATTTTCAGGGAACCTTATCGTGGCCCTTTAACTTACTCCACCTTTGTTGCTGCTAATATTAATGGTTATTCTGGTTTAAATGAGTATGCCGGGAGCTATGTGGACCTCAGTAGTTACATCGGGCAGAATATTCAAATTCGCTTCCGTTACAATAGCGATCAGGAGATCGCTCCCAATATTGATATCCGCGATGGCTGGTATATTGACAATATCGAGTTTTTTGACATGTACAATTACAATACCCAGGTTTGTGCAAAAAGCTCAGAAGGTGATCAAGCTTGTGCAAGTGTACCCGGGCGGGGTACGATTGTTGAGACAAGCATTGCTACTACAACTGCCACTAACGATATCAAACAAGTTCCGGAAATTAACGTTTACCCCAATCCTACGGGAAGTTCAGTGAACGTTTATTTGAAAGGTTTAAATGCCAATCGAGCAGTCTTAACCCTCTATACTTTGGAAGGAAAAGCTTTGCAGCAACAGTATATTGATGGCGCAAAAGGCGAGACTTTGGCATATTTTGACCTATCGAACTTGGCTGCTGGTATGTACTTGATCCAAGTAAAAGCGGATCAATTCATGAAAGTTGAAAAGGTATTAAAGATGGAATAATCACCTGAAAAAGGTATACTTTGCCTACAAAAAGGGTTAGAAAGCTGCATTTGGCTTCTAGCCCTTTTTTAATTTTTTGAATCCCAAACTACAGCGATACCGATCTTCTTGGTATTCCTCATAGAGCATTTTCATGCGCTCCACACATATGTCAATGCCTATTTCTTCGGCCCATTGAATAAGCCCTCGCGGGTAATTTGTCCCCAAAGTCATGGCCAAATCGATGTCTTCCCGAGTAGCAATACCAAAATAAAGGGCATCCACCGCTTCGTTGATCAGCATAACCAAAATGCGATCGACAATCGCTTGGCCAAGTTGACGGTCTTCTAAAGCTGCAGGAATTAACCCCGACTGATAGTTGTAAAAACCCCGTCCCGTTTTTTTACCTAAAAAACCGGCTTCTACCAAGCGTTTTTGCGTAAATGAAGGTCGATAACGTGGATCATAATAGAAAGCTTGAAACACCGATTCTGTAACGGCATAGTTCACATCATGGCCAATAAAATCCATCAAGGCAAACGGGCCCATGCGGAATCCTCCGATCTGGGTCATAGCCCAGTCAATGGTTGCAACATCCGCAATGCCTTCCTCGAGCATCCGTAGCGCTTCGCTGTAAAACGGTCGCGCAACCCGATTAACGATAAACCCCGGCGTGTCTTTGGCCAACACCACTGTCTTCCCCCAACTACGGATTAATTGCTGAACCTTTGGTGCCAACTCAGGTTGAGTCTGTAGGGCGGGGATAACCTCTACCAATTTCATTAGCGGGGGCGGATTAAAAAAATGAACGCCAATTACCCGTTCAGGATGCTGGGTGCAAGCAGCAGCAATGGCTGTAATCGACAACGAAGAGGTATTGGTCGCCAACCAGCAATCCGGTTCAACCATTTCGTCCAGTTGTTTAAATAGATCCTTTTTTATCTCCAAATCTTCTACAATGGCTTCGATGATCAAACCATTTGTAGATAATGCTTCAATATGCTTAGTAAACTGGATGCGCTCGAGAATCTGAGTCGCTTCCTTTGTAGTCAACTTTCCTTTTTCCACTAAAGCCTGCATCAGTTCGCGCAATCGCGACTCCGTTTTTGCCAACGCAGCTGAGTTATTATCATATACTTGCACACGGTGCCCAGCTGTTGCCGCTACCTGGGCAATACCCATCCCCATTGCCCCGCTCCCTACAATGCCAATGTTCATCATTTTTTTTCATGTCTAATGCCTTCCCAAGCCAGCACCCCCACCACCAAAGCAGAGAAAGCAAACCAATAAAATGGGAAGTGTAGATTAAAAAAAGACAATCCGCCATAAATAAGGGTATTGACAAAACTGGCTAAACCCTGTAAAGCCTGGTTGATGCCAAAAATCTCTCCCCTGTCAACATCATCGGTAAGCCGGGCCATTAAGCCTTCAATAAGCCCTTGAATCAAGGATAAAGTCAAACAATCGACCGTCAGCCAAGCGTACATTGCAAAAAGAGAATGACCGGTATTAGCATATCCGAGCAAAACAACAGCACCAAATAGCGCAAAAAATAAAATAAACCGCACCTGATGAATTCGATCGGCTAGGTAGGTATAAAAAACAAAATTGATGACCAAACTGAGCAGTCCAAAATACATAAATAAATAGGATACACCTTTAGCATCCATCTGCAATTCGCTAATGGTACAATACACTACAAAATAAAAATAATAACCGGTAGCAAAGGTAAGTCCGATTTGCATCAACACCAGCCGCATCAAACCTGGCTTACTGGTATTTTTCACCACCAACCGATTCCAGAGCGTCGAAACGTTGAGCGACTCGATTATTTCTTTTTTTAATTCACCCGGAGCCATTGCTCGGGTGTTGCTGGGGTGGGTCTCCGTAAAAAAAAAGCTGAGCAACATGTTCAATCCAGAAATGATCACTGCCATTGCAACCACATAAGCTGCTTGTTGATCCGGAGGCACGTTCATTACGGTAAGCATAATACCCGACATCATTGGCCCGAGTATGAAACCCAGGGAAAATATGGCGCCTTCATACCCCATATTGCGAAAAAGGTCTTCTTCTTTAGAGAGATCAGTGATGGTAGAGCGAATCGTACCATACATGCCGTTGGTAAATCCATCGGAGACCCTATTGGCAAACAATGACCAAGCACGAATGGGCAGCAATAAACAATCGGCCAAAAAAGTACCAATCGTTGACACCAACAAAATTGGTCGACGACCATAAGTGTCTGATAATTTACCCAATAATGGAGCGGAGAATAATTGCATCCCTAAAAAAACAGCAACAGATAAGGAAATCCAAACTTGGGGATGCGAAAGGTGGCGAACAAAGGAAGGTAAAACTGGACTTACTGCCGAACCTACAATAACATCGAGCAGAATGATGGTAAAAATAAGCAGCAGCTGGCGATCTTTGAACATATTGATTGGGTGATTTGGGTTCCAAGATAGAAAACACTTGGAACCCAAACTCTGGTTTTCTACACATAAACGCAAAAAACTACCCCGTCGAAATTTTTATTTCTTGTCCTGTTTCGCAAAAACTTTGCGCAACAGTTCGCTGGTACGAGCCGCAGTGTTGGTACGGATATTGGCTTCTTCCTTGGCAACCATTGAAAAAAGACCTTTCAAAGCTTCGCGAGTAACATAATCGCCCAAATCTGGATTGACTTTATCCACCAAAGGGATTTTGTTGTAAACTGCCACCGCATCACTCCAAGCTTTGCGTGCCTGAAATTTATCCAGCGACTCAACGATAACCGGGCTAAATTCCTGGTACAATTTGTCGTTGGTAGCACGCTGCAAAAACTGGGTTGCAGCATCCGAACCACCCATCAAAACACCAGTTGCGTCGCTCAAAGTCATACCCTTGATAGCATCCACAAAAATCGGTTTGGCTTTTTTGGCGGCATCTTCAGCGCCGTGGTTGATTTTCTCCAAAACGATACTTTCCAAATTGCTAAAGCCTGGGATGTTTTTCAATTTAGAAGTTACCTTTTGAGCTTCTGCTGGCAACAAGATTTTGTATTCGCTTTTATAGTATCCATCTACTTGGGAAAGCAGATCAGAACCTTTGCCAATCCCTACTTCCAAGGCCTCTTTCAATCCGGATCCAATTTCCAATTCAGAAGGCTCATTGAGTACTTGCCCAGCAAGGCTTTTCACAGTATCACAGCCCATCAACATTGGCAACAAGGCCAATAACAGTAATCCCTTTTTCATCATGGTTTTTTGTTTTTTTGGTAATGTAGAAGTAAACGTCACCGGGGATGGATTCATCCTTATGGGAACGTTAAAGTTCAAAAGAGTTGATTAGACTGGGTAGCTTTGTGCGAGTCACCTAGAGCTTGTTCAGATTTTGGATCTGATCAAGCTCTTAAGTGCTCATGAAAATAAAAGCGCGATCTACAGGTCCGTCAAATGGTGGTTGTTTTTTGCTGATGCGTACTTCTATTTTGTTAACAAACCGAAACTGGGTTTTAATGCGATCTAAGATGTTGTACGCCACCGTTTCCAGCATGCGGGAGGTTTTTTTCATCTCCAACTTGCAAATTTCATAGATGATTTCGTAGTTGACCGTACCTGGTAAGTCATCTTCCTCAATTGCATCTTTAACCTGAATAAGATGAACATAAACATCCACAACGAAGTTGTTACCAATGATTTGTTCTTCTTCGTAATATCCGTGATACGCATAAAAATGCATGCCTTCAAGCGCAATAATTGTCATTTTCCGTTCTTGATTTGGGTGCAAAATACTCAAATCACGTTATTAAGTAGTGAGCCCATATAAATCGACATTTTTAACTTGATCTTTCGGATTTCAGCTTCCTTATTTTTTCGTTACAATGCCCCACATTGCGCCTCAAAAATAAGTCGTTGAAATCCAAAATCTCCGCGTTAATTTCTGTCGATTTATACGATCTCACTACTTATAAAATCCTTACTTTTGTATATGGTATTGCCCATAAAGTTTAACCAGATCAAACCAGTATATTTTTATGAACATCAAAGAGAACGGAGTGCAAGCAGCTCATTTCGCAAAAAAAACCAAAGAAGATCGCTTTCAGAGCCATGATTATTACAACATCGACGACCTGTTGAGCGAGGATCATTTGCTTGCCCGCGAAGCCGTACGCGCGTGGGTAAAACAAGAAGTTTCGCCCATCATCGAAGCTTATGCTGATCGCGCTGAATGCCCAACACACTTGTTCAAAGGGTTGGCAGAAATTGGCGCATTCGGCCCTAGTTTGCCGCAAGAATATGGCGGGGGCGGGATGGATGAAATCGCCTATGGCATCATCATGCAGGAATTGGAACGTGGCGACTCTGGGATTCGCTCGATGGCTTCCGTTCAGGGATCGTTAGTCATGTACCCCATCTACAAATTTGGATCAGAAGAACAACGCAAAAAATATTTACCCAAGTTGGGCAATGGCGATTTCATCGGCTGTTTTGGCCTTACTGAACCTGATCATGGCTCCAACCCCAACGGGATGGTAACCAACATCAAAGACGATGGCGACGCCTATATTCTCAATGGCGCTAAGATGTGGATCACCAACTCGCCATTGGCTGATGTTGCAGTTGTTTGGGCCAAAGATGAGCAAGGAATCATCCGCGGTGTGATCGTTGAAAAAGATATGAAAGGTTTTTCTGCTCCCGAAATACACGGCAAATGGTCGTTGCGGGCATCAGTTACTGGCGAATTGGTGTTTGAAGACGTACGGGTACCCAAAAGTAATCTTTTGCCAAACGTGCAGGGACTAAAAGGTCCTTTGTCTTGTTTGTCAAAAGCCCGATATGGCATCGCTTGGGGCGCTATCGGCGCAGCTTTGGATTGTTATGATTCTGCTTTGCGCTATGCCAAAGAACGCGAGCAATTTGGCAAACCCATTGCCGGGTTCCAGCTTACGCAGAAAAAGCTGGCCGAAATGATTACCGAGATCACCAAAGCACAGCTGTTGGCGTGGCGCCTTGGCACCCTGGCAAATCAAGGTAAGGCTACCCCTGCTCAAATCTCGATGGCCAAACGCAACAACGTTAATATGGCATTAGAGGTAGCCCGTGAAGCCCGTCAAATTCACGGCGGTATGGGGATCACCAACGAATACCCAATCATGCGACATATGATGAACCTGGAAACCGTTTTAACCTATGAAGGTACCCACGATATCCACCTGCTCATCACCGGACTAGACATTACTGGATTGAATGCATTCCAGTAGGTAAAAAAGTTTTGATTGAGAAAACGGTAGCAATAAAAAGAATAAAGGCTTATTTGTGCGTAAATACGGGCATAAGCCTTTATTTTTTAATAGTTTTCCGTTAATTTATACCCGAACTAAAGACCATGCACAATTGGGAAGACGTTGAGATGTGTATGGTTAATGAAAAAGCGATCTTATGAGGATTCAAATTTTTGCATACAGCGTATTGGCAATGATCTTTGGCCTATCGCTTAAGTCTTTCGCACAAGACAACACCAAAATATTACTTAACAATCCGTCTTTTGAAGACAAACCTCGGCACAGCAAAGTGCCCATTGGTTGGACGGATTGTGGGTTCCCTGGCGAGTCGGAACCCGACATTCAACCCAGCGGCTTTTTTAGCGTCAACAAACCGGCTCAGGATGGCAATACCTATATGGGCATGGTGGTACGCGACAACGACACCTGGGAGAGCGTAGGGCAAAAACTTTCGCGCAAATTGGAAAAAGGCAAGTGCTATGAATTTAGTATTTTCCTATGTCGCTCCGAATTGTATGTAAGCCAAAGCCGCTTATCCGAAGCACAATCTAACTACACCACGCCGGCTAAACTGCGCATTTATGGCGGTTTCAACTACTGCGACAAACAGTTTTTATTAGCCGAGAGTCCATTGGTGGTGACCACCCGTTGGATAGAATATAAGTTCCGCTTTGAGCCAATCGACAATTACACCCATTTGGTGTTTGAAGCATTTTATAAAACCCCTACCCTTTTTCCTTACAATGGTAATATTTTGCTAGACAATGCTTCCGCTATCGAACCTATTCCCTGCAAAGAGCCAACGCTGGCAGCCGTAGTACCACCAAAAGAGATACCTCAACCGCCAAAGCCTCAAGTCACTCCTATCCCCCCTAAGACGGATCCAAAAAATTCGACAGCCATCAAAAACACTCCAACTCCGCAGGAAACAATAATAACAGATACCAATAAGGAATTCCCGAAACCTTCTATCAAAGTAGATTTTTCTACCGTCAAACGCGCAGATTTGTCAAAAGGGCAAACGTTGCAGGTTCCCAACTTAATGTTTCCGGTCAACGACACCCTACTGACCAGCAGCTCTTATCCCATTTTGGATAAAGTGTACACCTTTCTAACCAAGAATCAGGATTTGGTTGTGGAAATTGGCGGCCACACCAACGGGGTATGTCAAGATGATTATTGCAATCATCTATCGGAAAAAAGGGCCAAAGCAGTGGCCGAATACCTGACAAAAAAAGGGATTGCGGCAAGCAGGCTAAAGATTAAAGGCTATGGAAAAACGATGCCCATCTCCGCGGTGGCAAGTGATCCTCGTAACCAAAGGGTTGAGATAAAAATTCTTACTATAAACGGTTGACGTTTTTTATCAATCTAAAGCCTAAATAACAAGCGGCTGTCTTCAAAGATGAGGACAGCCGCTTGTTATTTTAAATCCATATTTTTTTATCCTTTCACTGCAAAACCTAAATGCTGCAAGTCTCGCCAAAAATCTGGATATGATTTTTCGACCACTCCTGGTTCGGCTACACCGATGCTGCCAAAAAAAGCCAATGGTGCAAAAGCCATCGCCATCCGATGATCTTCATAGGTTTGAAAAACCGGCGCCGGATTTGGAACCACTGCTTTTCCAGTGAACGAGAAAAATGCATTGCCCTCATCCGCTACTTTGACGCCAACTTTCGCCAACTCATGATCCAACGCGGCAATGCGGTCGGTTTCCTTAATACGCAATGTTTCCAGACCGGTAAATTGGCCATGTACGCCCAATCCACCACAAACTACGGCAATGGTTTGTGCTAAATCGGGACACCGCAAAAAATCGTATTCAAATGCTGCGACTGGTTGATGCCCATTTTTAGTCAAATGGATGCCTTTTTCATTAAAAGTTGTTTTTACGCCAAACGATTCCATCATCTCAGCAAGCACCGCATCTCCTTGCAAACTTTCAGCAAATAAACCATTGAGTTGCAAATCAACCTTACTTGCAAACGCCGACATGGCATAATAATAAGAGGCCGCCGACCAATCCGCTTCCACCACAAATGGCTTGGCTTGATAAGTTTGTTGCTTAATTTGAATGCTATTCCCTTCCCATTCGTGTTGCACGCCAAAATAAGCCATTAATCCCAAAGTCATCTCAATATAAGGGCGAGAAACAATTTCGCCCTCCAACTTCAAGTGTAAGCCCCCCGGTAAAATAGGCGCAATCATCAACAAAGCGGAGATGTACTGACTACTGGTATTGGCCGCAATGCTGATTTCTGCCTGAGCTGAGAATGAACTGGGTTCACCAATACGCAAAGGTGGATATCCTTCTTTTTCTAGGTATTCAATATTGGCGCCGAGCTGCCGTAAAGCATTCACCAAAACGCCAATTGGGCGCTGCTTCATGCGTTCAGTTCCTGTTAAAATTTGCACTCCCGGTTGCAGCGAAAGATAAGCAGTCATGAAGCGAAAAGTAGTGCCTGCAGCGCCAGCATCTCGAATATCTTCTTGACTCCCCAGTAATTGCTCTAACAAAACGGTGTCTTTGGCATTGGCCAATCGCTCGATTGGGAAATAATCGGCACACAAAGCACGGATGATCTGTGCCCTGTTGCTGATGCTCTTTGAGCCAGCCAAAGTAATTTCGCCAATCAGCTCAGGACTGGGTTTGGTTAGTATATAGGTCATGAGTAAAAAAAGGAATTAGCAAAATTTATGACTGCCAAACAAATGTAATGGCCTGTTCCAGATCCGGGTGCAAGCTTTGTGCCACCGGGCAAGTCAGCGCAATGTGCTCCAATACTTTCTTTTGTTCATCCGTAAACGGTTTATCGGGAAAAGTGACGGTAGCTTCAATACGGGATATGCGCCGCGGATTGGCAGCCATGATTTTACTGATAGAAACATGTGTTCCGTCCATATCGATACTGCGACCTTGGGCGCCAATGCCCATTACAGTTAGCATACAATTAGCCAAAGCAGTGGCTACCAAATCGGTCGGAGAAAAAGCTTCGCCGCGACCGTGGTTGTCAACTGGGGCGTCGGTTACAATTTTAGCGCCAGAACTTAAGTGTACTGATTCTGCGCGTAAATCGCCCAAATAGGTTACTTCAGAGGTCATAATGCCTTATTTTAAGAGCCAATACTATTCTTCTTCATCCTCATCGTTGTCGCGTTTTTGTAAACGCCGACGCATGTCGTTATCAGATTTTTCATACGCCAAGATGATCTCTTTTACCAAGCGGTGGCGCACTACATCATCAGCAGTGAGGCGTACTTCAACAATTCCATCCACTGGGTATAGAATATCCAAAGCCCTTTGCAAACCAGAACGCTGATTAAAAGGCAAATCGATCTGTGACAAATCTCCTGTAATGATACACTTTGCGCTAGGTCCCAAACGCGTGAGGAACATTTTCAACTGCAAGGTTGAACAGTTCTGTGCTTCGTCTAGGATGATAAAAGCATGATCCAAAGTTCGCCCGCGCATGAACGCCAGCGGAGCAATCT
This sequence comes from Saprospiraceae bacterium, assembly GCA_040401995.1. Classification (GTDB taxonomy): domain Bacteria; phylum Bacteroidota; class Bacteroidia; order Chitinophagales; family Saprospiraceae; genus Haliscomenobacter. Next base: position 13,848 of record JBBANM010000059.1, on the reverse strand, counting down.
CGATCACCCTGTTGGTCATAAACTGATTCAGCTTTTCAGCTGGGATCATATCGTCCAAAGCATCGTACAAAGGCCGAAGGTACGGATCAATTTTTTCTTTTAAATCACCTGGCAAAAAACCCAAGCTTTCCCCGGCTTCAACCGCTGGACGGGTTAAAATGATTTTTTTGACGTTGCGGTTTTTAAGTGCCCGCACCGCCAGTGCTACTGCCGTATAGGTTTTACCCGTACCTGCTGGTCCGATGGCAAAAACGATATCGTTTTTTTCAGAAGCCTCAATCATTTTCTTTTGATTGACTGTTTTGGCTTTGATGGGTTTGCCATCACGACCATGCAAAATGGTACTTTTGCTATCGCTTTCGCCAACACGGTTTTCAAAAGGGTTATCGCCATTGAGTAAGTCTTCGACCATTTGGACGGTCAGCTCATTGTATTCTTTGAGCATCCGCACCATAAGCTCGAACTTGGCCTTGGCTTTCTGGGTAAAACTTTTTTCTCCAGCCATCTTGAGGTTACTACCCCGGGAGGTGATGGTAATTTCTGGAAATGCTTTGCGCAGCAAGTTTAGTTTGACGTTATTTTCTCCGTATAGTTCAACCGGATCAACGCCATCGACGGTAAGAATGATTTCGCTCAATATACCTCCCTATTTTTCTAAATTACGAACAAATTTAACCATTTTAGTCGCTTAATTTAACCAAAACCCCGTTTCATCAAAATCAACAACCGAGGTCTATGCCTATTGTAACCTTAACAACCGATATTGGTCTTCAGAATTACTATACTGCTTTGATCAAGGGCGCGCTCTTTGGAGCTTGCCCAGAAGTTCAAATTGTGGACATTGCCACCAATATCAACAACTACGACATTGTACAAGCAGCTTATGTGCTAAGACATGCTTGGAAAAGTTTTCCGCCAGGAACCATTCATCTCATTGGAGTCAACGATTTGGCATCTGCTGAACAACGATTCCTACTGGTGCAGCAAAATAATCATTATTTCGTTGCGCCCAACAATGGAATCTTTTCTTTACTCTTTGATAACATTGAAAATCAAGTTTACGAACTCCCTTGGCCGGAAGAAGGTTCCTTCCCCATCAAAGAAATTTTTGCCCGCACGGTGGCTCTCCTTCATCAAAATGCTGATTTAGAAACCATTGGCCAACCAGTCCATGAAATTATTCGCCGTATTACTTTGCAGCCAGTTGTTACGGCCAATCAAATTCGCGGCACCATCGTTTATGTGGATGAATATGAAAATACGGTGGTCAACGTTACCCGTGAGTTATTTGAACACACTGGAAAAGGTAGAGACTTTACCCTACATTTCAAACGCCATGATCCGATTAAAATGTTGAGTCAGCATTATTTTGATGTACCCATAGGCGAAATCCTTTGTTTGTTCAATTCAGCGGGGTATTTGGAAATTGCCATTAACCTGGGTAAAGCCAGCAGTTTACTAGGTCTGAAACTGGACGACACGGTGCAAATTGATTTTAATAACAAGTAAAAGTGCCGCGTTATCTGCAACGCCAAAGCTATCATGATGATCAAACGCATTGTAAAAATGACCTTTCAACCTGAGCAGGTTCCGGTTTTTTTGGACATTTTTGAAACCAGTAAAAACTTAATCCGTCAATTTCCGGGTTGTCAACATGTAGAATTGCTGCGACTTTCGGAAGCAAATAACGTTTTTTTTACCTTTAGCCTTTGGGAAAATGAGCAAGCTTTGGAATCTTACCGTCAATCCGAGCTATTTCGTACTACCTGGAGCAAAACAAAAGTCCTTTTTGCCGATAAACCGGAGGCTTGGAGCTTAAAACTTATTAGCACTCCCGATACAAGTGATGCACAATAAAAAACATGGAAAAAATACACCTCGATAACTACGACATTACCATTGGTGGTGCAGAAAAAGCGCTCTCGGCATTTTTGGCGGAGCGAAAATATTCTAAAGTTTTTTTGTTGGCCGATCAAAATACTGCTGCCCATTGCCTGCCTAAGTTACAGGTAGATGGACAGCTCCCAACCATGGATTTGATTTTGATCCCGGCTGGAGAAATACACAAAAACATTCAAACTTGTGAACTCATTTGGGGACATCTACTCAATAATGATGCCGACCGAAAAGCCTTGTTGATCAATTTAGGCGGTGGCGTGATCGGCGATATGGGCGGTTTTTGCGCCAGCACCTACAAAAGAGGAATTGATTTTATACAGATCCCTACTACATTATTGTCGCAGGTTGATGCCTCGATAGGCGGAAAGCTGGGAATTGATTTTGGCAGCATCAAAAACAGCATTGGCGTTTTTTGTAATCCACAGGCGGTGTTGGTAGACTCCGCTTTTTTAGATACCCTCTCCCCTGCCGAACGCCGCAGCGGTTTTGCAGAAATCATCAAACACAGCTTAATTGCCGATGCCGAACAATGGCTGGACATCCAAACATTGCATGATCTCAATGCCATTGAGGACTGGAATACCTACATCGTACCTTCATTACACATCAAAAAACGGGTTGTAGAGGCCGATCCATTTGAAAAAGGGTTGCGCAAAGCACTTAATTTTGGCCACACCATTGGCCATGCCGTGGAAGGTTTTGCATTGGAAACCGATAAACCGCTTTTGCATGGCGAGGCGGTTGCCATCGGGATGGTTTGTGAAGCTTTTTTATCCGCCCAGAAAACTGGATTGAACGATGCAGAACTGGAATCCATCACCGATTTTTTGCTAAATCTTTACGATCCCTATTTTTTAGAGGAAAAAAACTTTGAGTCTTATCTCAAATTGATGAGTAACGATAAAAAAAATGAAGGCGATCAAATCAACTTCGCGCTCATTGGCCCCATTGGCGAAGCGCATATCAATCAAACCGCTACTCGTGTCGAGATCATTGAAAGTCTGCATTATTACAATCAGCGGGTAAAATCTACATCCTCAACAGTGAAGGGATAAGTACAGGTTTTTGCTTCGGGGAATTCGTATATTTGTTGGGTAATTTGCAAAGATCAGCTATGAACCAATTTTTGGCTTATTTATTTTCCAGCGATAATCCCGGACACGTCAAGGTAGTTCAGTGGATGTGGCGATTGATTTTGTTTGGATTATTGGGTATTGTATTACTCTTTGCCTTGTTGTCTTTTACCAATCTTCCTTCGGTAAGACAGCTAGAAAACCCGCATAGCGAGTTGGCTTCCAGCATCATAGGCTCCAACGGTGAGCTATTGGGACGTTTTTTTACCGAAAACCGGGTAGCTGTTCCTTATGATTCTTTGTCGCCTTATCTTGTTAATGCCTTATTATCTACCGAAGACGAACGATTTTTTCAACATTCAGGCATCGATTTTGAAGCATTAGGCCGGGTTGCCATTAAAACGGTATTGTTAGGCAATCGCAGTTCGGGGGGCGCCAGTACTTTGTCGCAGCAGTTGGCAAAATTGCTATTTACCGTTAAACCGGGCTCTGGACTTTCCCGGGTTTTTCAAAAATTCAAAGAATGGATCATCGCCGTTCGCTTGGAGCGTAAATACACCAAGGAGGAAATCATGGCGATGTACCTCAATAAGGCCAGTTTTGTCAACAATGCTTTTGGAATCAAAGCGGCCAGCGAAACGTATTTCAACAAATCGCCGCGCGATCTGGAAGTGCAAGAAGCGGCGATGTTGATCGGCATGTTGCAAAATCCGGCGCTTTACAATCCGCTACGCCGACCAGAACTCACCACCAAACGCCGGGAAATTGTTTTGAAGCAGATGGTGAAAAATGGTTTTTTATCGCCAGAATCATATAATAATCTTCGCCAGCGACCATTGGGATTGAACTTTAAACAAGAGACCCACATCGATGGTATTGCCACTTACTTCCGCATGGAGTTGGCCAAAGACCTCAAAAACATCCTCAACCAGGAACAATATCGCAGACCAGATGGCTCAGCTTATGATATTTACCGTGATGGTTTGAAAATTTATACCACCATTGATCCTGAGATGCAACGGTTAGCGGAGAAAGCGATGGTCATTCACATGGCCAGTATTCAAAAAGCTTTTTGGCGGGAATGGAAAGGCAAAAACCCTTGGACTTACGACTATGGCTCCGATGATGATATTCCGGTTGAAGTAAGGCAGGAGTCTTTACAGCGCATGATCCGCAACACCAACCGTTATCAAGTACTTCGTGATCGATATTTAAGTGATTTGCTGATTCCAATTACCCAAGCTACTGGATTGGAATTCAGCGAAGACGACCACGAGATTGAGCGCATCATGCAGGAGCGCAAAAACCCAGGAACCCTTGAAAAATATGTAGAATCTGGTTTGATCAGTGCAGCATTGGCCGATCAATATCGCCGGGTGATGCGTCATGAGGATTTTCCGATGTTGCTTTCGCGTTGGGATCAATTAGGGGACGTAGTACGACGAGAATTTAGTCGCCGAGTACGAATGCAGGTATTCGCTTATGATGCCGCTCACAATTTTGAACGCGATACGGTGATGTCGCCACTGGATTCGATTCGCTACCACCGCATGTTTTTGCAAACGGGTATTGTGGCCATTGATCCACGCAGTGGTTACGTCAAAGCTTGGGTAGGCGGTATCAACCAAAAATATTTTCAATTTGACCACGTGCGTACCAGCCGACAGGTAGGGTCTACCTTTAAGCCGTTTGTTTATGCTACAGCTATAGCACAACAAAAGTTATCGCCCTGTTTTGAGGTTTATGATACCAAAAAAACCATAGAAGCAGGTTACGGTAATTTTCGTTTGTACCGCGATTGGTCGCCACGCAACTTTAACAATGAATATTCAGGAAATCTGCTCAACCTTCGCGAAGGGTTGCGTAAATCAAAAAATACGGTTTCTGTTGAACTAATGAAGTTATTGGGCGATACCGAGCCGGTACGCGGTCTCATTCACAATATGGGAATCGATAGCAGTGCCCGGTATGCCAATGGCCGATACCGGGTTCCCAAATCACCTTCCATTTGTTTGGGAGCAACCGACCTAACCGTAATGGAAATGGCGGGCGCCTATACTACTTTTGCCAACAACGGTACCTTCAATAAGCCATTGACCATTTTGCGTATTGAAGACAAAAACGGCAAGGTGATTTTCAGCGGTCTGCAAGAAGAACGTAACGCCATACAACCCAACGCCAATTACGTGATGGTTGATATGTTGCGTTATGCTGGCAATATCACCAATTTAAAAAGCGATGTAGCCGGAAAAACGGGAACAACCAACGACTTTGTAGACGGCTGGTTTATGGGACTTACGCCGTCGCTGGTAGTTGGTACTTGGGTAGGTGCAGAAGACCGTTGGGTGCATTTTCGTTCCTCAGCTAATGGTCAAGGCGCAAGAATGGCCAAACCATTTTTTGTAGAATTCATGAAATTGCTCGAAAACTCTTCCATCGCTGATTACGACCCCGCGTTGCGGTTTTTTAGACCCCCCGGAGATTTAGGTATTGAATTGGATTGCAGCAAATATGTAAGGGGTGGGCTCAATCTTGAACCTACACCGACCACAAATTCCGGTTTGAAAGAAGATATGTTTGGCGACGAATTACATTAAACTTGCCGCTTAAAGTGTAATTATAACGCTTTACCATCCGCTTTTTCATGGCCAATCGATCTTGTTTTGGAACGTTTGGTCATGAAAAGGTGGGAGTTAGGTCAATTTTTTTCAAAAAAGTAACCTTTCAGTGCCTTCAAAATTGAAGGATTAGCCTTATTTCTTCTCTCCAAAGAATAGATTTGACATCGGTAGCCGCCAGATTGCAAAAAGATGGCTGGCAATTGCTATTTTTGTTTCCAGGGTACAAGAGCTTGTTCAGGTTTGGGTCTGAACAAGCTCTAAACCACCCTTGTGTTGATCAAGTAGGAAATTATGGCAAAACAATTTAGAATTAAGATCTTTATCGCTTTGGCAATTTTGAGTTGGAGCGCTTGTAACCGTACGAATGAACCGCAGGACGTCGCACCTTTGAGTCCCGAAGAATTATTCAAAAGCCCTGAGTTCCAAAACATCTATCGTTTGCAGGATTTTCAGCGTAAGGATGAACTGGTTGCCTTTTTTGCCCATGAAGATCCAACTTATCGCTACGCAGCAGCGATGGCCTTCGGCTCTTTCCGTGATTCTACCGTCATCGGCAACTTAGCACAATTGTTACAAGATCCTGTTCCTGTGGTTCGGCAAGCCGCTGCTTACGCTTTAGGCCAAATTGGCTCCAGCAAAGCAGAATCTAAATTATTAGCAGCATTTGACCGCTATGATTCATTGGGCACTTCTATCCCTGTAAATGCTGCTATCTTAGAAGCTGTAGGTAAATGCGGCACTAGGCCATCATTGCATTATTTAAGTCAAGTAACCACTTATAAATCCAGTGATACGCTACTCTTAGAAGGGCAAGCCTTTGGCATTTACCGTTTTTCGCTAAGAGGATTAGTTGATTCATTGGGTACCAAGCGCATGGTACAATTGGCCACCGAAGTCCAATATCCAAGTAAAGTACGATTGATTGCGGCCAACTACCTGGCCAGAGCCAATGTACGTTTGGACACCTTTGCGCGTATTTTGGCTCCTGTTGCGCCAAAGGAAAGCAACACCAATATCCGTATGGCCTTAGCTTCTGCGCTAGGCAAGACGGCCAAACTTTATGTCCTAGATACGCTTCGGCACTGGTTCCCCAAAGAAACTGACTATCGGGTTCGGGTCAACATCATTAAAGCATTGGGAAATCACGATTATAATATTGGTCGCGCAACAGTATTCAACGCTTTAGGCGATCCCAATCCCCATGTGGCGCATCAAGCCAGTCAATATTTTGTAGATCATGGTCAACCCAAGGATGCTACCTATTACTGGCAATTGGCCAAAGATTCTACCTATTCCTGGCAAACACAAGCCAATTTATACGCGGCTGCTCAGCGGTATTTGCCGCCCCTTTATGCCGATTTGCGCGATAAACTCAACTTTCAGCACCGCAGAAAATTTGAAAAAGCCGTTGATCCCTATGCCAAAGCGGCATTTTTGCGCGGTTTGAGTTGGTTTGGCTGGAACTACCGATACATTCTTAGAGAAGGCGACAAAGCAAAATCTCCAGTAGTGCATTCAGCAGCATGGGAGGCTTTGGAAAAAATCAGCAGTCGCCCCGATTTCAATCGCCATTTTGGCTTGGGTTGGCGGAAGGTGGCCAAAGACTTATCGCTTTATTTTCGTTATACCTTATTGAAAGGCGACGCGGGTTCTATGATATCCGGTGCGATGGCGCTGCGAACTCCCGAACGAGAGTACAAGACCTTTTTCACCCAGTTTGGTTTTTTGGATACCGCTCTAACGCGTTTGACCATGCCAAGGGATTTAGAAACCTACCTTGAGGTGCAAAAAACCATCAATTTTTTCAAAGGCTTAAAAGAGAATTCCAAATTATACCATTATGACCCAACCAAGCACCCGATAGATTGGGATGTGTTGGCTTCATTGGGGGATAGCCCTACCGCAGTAATAGAAACAAAAAAAGGCGAGATCCGCGTCAGTTTATACCCAGGTGTTGCCCCTGGTACGGTTGCTAATTTTGTAAAATTGGCGCGCTCGGGTTTTTACAATAACAAAACTTTCCATCGCGTGGTAGCCAATTTTGTAGTTCAAGGCGGATGCCCGCGAGGCGATGGCTACGGTAGCTTAGATTATGTGCTCCGTACGGAAGTTCCGCCGCGCTATTATGACGATGAAGGTTATATTGGGATGGCTTCAGCCGGTCCAGATACCGAAGGCACACAGTTTTTTATTACGCATTCACCCACATTGCACTTAGATGGCAAGTATACCCTTTTTGGCAAAGTAAATCAAGGGATGTCCATCGTTCACACTTTATTGATTGGAGACGTTATACAAAAAATAACCATCCAGAAACAATAAGGAACGGGTGAATAATAAATTGACATTTTAGCCGCCGCTTTTTTGCTGCCAATCGACTATCTTTTGAGGCGCAATGTGGGGCATTGTAACGAAAAAGATGGGAAGAGTGGCGGTGAAAGAGCAAGGATAAAGTGGTAATTTATTGTTCAACTGTTCCTGAGCTGATTTCCTGTTGTTTTTGATCGTTCTCGTTAAGATTTTTACCCAAACCTAAATAAACACAAACGGATGAAAAGTACAGCCTTAACAGATAAGCACTTGGCTTTAGGGGCAAAAATGGCTCCTTTTGCGGGGTACAATATGCCTATCTCTTATACCAGCATTACTGAGGAGCATCTCACGGTTCGAAAAGGTGTAGGCGTTTTTGACGTTTCTCACATGGGCGAGTTCATTGTGCGTGGCAAGGAAGCCTTTGATCTGGTGCAATTCGTTACGTCCAACGATGCTTCTAAGCTAGCAATCGGGCAAGCACAGTACTCCTGTTTTCCCAACACTAAAGGCGGAATTATCGATGATTTGTTGGTGTATCGTTTACCAGAAGACAACTGCGCAGAAGGCGAGCGTGCCTATATGCTGGTAGTCAATGCTTCCAATATTGAAAAAGATTGGTCATGGGTAAACGCTCAGAATCAATTTGACACCAAGTTGATCAACATCTCGGATTCCACAGGTTTGATAGCCGTACAAGGGCCCAAAGCGACTGAAGTTTTACAAACGCTAACTCCTATCAACTTGGGCAACATTAAATACTATCATTTTGCCAAAGGGCAATTTGCTGGGCTCGACAACATCTTGATTTCTGCAACGGGTTATACTGGCGCTGGCGGTTTTGAAATTTATGCCGACAACGACAAAATTGCCCAGATTTGGGATGCTGTTTTTGAAGCTGGAAAAGATTTTGAAATCCTCCCCATTGGTTTGGGCGCTCGCGATACACTCCGTTTGGAAATGGGTTTTTGTTTGTATGGCAACGATATCGACGATACCACTTCTCCTTTAGAAGCAGGCTTAGGTTGGATCACCAAGGTGGACAAACCCAATTTCATCGCCAAAGAGATCATTAGCAATTTGAAAAAAGCTGGGGTTGAAAAAAAATTAGTAGGTTTCGTTATGGCCGATCGCCGAGTACCACGCCACGATTATATCATTGTTGATGCTGCCGATCAGGAGATTGGTAAGGTAACTTCGGGAACACAATCCCCTTCGCTCGGTTATCCAATTGGGATGGGATATGTTGACTTGGCACATGCCCCCATTGGCAGCGAAATATTTATTGTCATCAGCGGCAAAAAACTATCGGCCAAGGTGGCCAAGTTGCCTTTTTTACCCATTAAGTAACTTAAAAGCCGCCAAGTCCGTAAATATTTAGTAAAAATGAACCTATTATCGATGGGAGTAAAAACAATCCAGGGAAAATTTTATTTACTTTAAGCACATTGTACTTTCAGGATCTTTTGAAACTTTCGAATAAATGGATATTAAAGAAGGCAAGGAAAAATTTTTACAATCTTGGGGCGCATTGGGTTCTAGTTGGGGTGTAAACCGTACTATGGCTCAGATCCATGCCCTGTTGCTTATATCACCGGGGCCTTTGAGTGCCGACGACGTCATGGAGGAGCTGAAAATTTCTCGCGGAAACGCCAACATGAATTTACGGGCTTTGATTGATTGGGGTTTGGTATTCAAAAACTTGAAACCGGGCGAGCGGAAAGAATTTTTTGTAGCGGAGAAAGACATGTGGACGGTTGTCAAAAACATCATCATCCAGCGCAAGAAAAAAGAGCTGGAGCCGATGATCAGGATCCTGGAAGAATTATCGGAAGTTGAAGCTACAAATGAGGCTAGCAAAGAGTTCCGTCATGTAATCAAAGACATCAAACTGTTTTCCAGTAAAGCAGATTCCATGCTGGATACGCTGGTGAAATCTGATTCCAACTGGTTTGTGGGAACGTTTTTGAAGATGATTAAGTAGTTTTTCTATCCCATAAAAAAGCCCATTGATTCCTTTTCAGGTTCAATGGGCTTTTTGTATGATGGTAGTTACCGTTTACTTATCGTCGCCAAAAAACGCGATGATCCGGTCGGCTAATTCCAAGCCAATGTTGGTTTGGGCCTCAAGTGTCGAAGCGCCAATGTGCGGTGTCAACGAGATTTGTGGGTGAGCCAAAATTTCGGGGCGTGGTGTAGGTTCGAAATCGAACACATCCAATCCAGCACCAGCTACTTTTCCGCTAGCTAAAGCTTCCAATAACGCTTCTTCATCAACGGTACCGCCACGCGAGGTATTGATGAGGTATACGCCCTTTTTCATTTTAGCAAACTCCTTAGCGCCAATCAAGGGCGTGCCGCCACTAAAAGGTACGTGGAGGGTGATTACATCTGCTTTAGCCAAAACCTCATCCCATTCAGATGTTTCGATATTGACCGTCATGCGCACATACTCGCTGTTGAAGGGTTTGATATCGATGTCAGCATGTTCGATGTAAGGATCAATGGCCATTACTTTCATTCCCAAACCAATACCAATACGGCCTACTTCTTGGCCAATGCGACCAAAACCGATGATACCCAAAGTACGTCCACGCAATTGGATGCCTTCAGAGTATTGTTTTTTTAGCTTGTCGTAGTCTTTGTCGCCCCGAACCGGCATGTGGCGGTTGGATTCTTGCAAAAACCGGGCTAAAGAAAACATGTGGGCAAACGCTAGTTCTGCCACCGATTGCGAAGAAGCAGCGGGTGTATTGAACACTGTGATGCCTTTGCTACGTGCATGATCGGTATCGATGTTATCCAGACCAACGCCTCCACGGGCAATGATCTTGAGGTTGGTTCCAGCATCGATCACTGTTTTGGTAACCTTTGTGGCGCTGCGTACAATCAGTACGTCGTAGTCGCCGATGACCTTAGGCAATTCATCCTGCGGTACACGGGTTGTAACTACCTCGTATCCAGCTTCTTCAAGTAGAGTTTGGCCATCAGGATGAATGCCATCGTTGGCTAAAATCTTGATCATTCTGCAAAAATTTTACTGAACCGTTAAATGACTCGCAAAGAAAGGGAATTTCAACTAGGTTTTCTATAAAAAAAGCTAGAAAAAAATACGAATCTAACAATTGTAAGTAACGAGACCATATAAATCGACTGCGATTAACACAAGGATTTATATGGTCCCATTAATAAACTATTCCCTTTTATCCACAAATGTAGGAAAAGTTGCCGAGGTATAATGCGAGAACTTCTTATCGCTGCGTAAATTTGACCGGTATTGGCGAATAAAACTGCCGAAGAAAGCATTGAGTTCTTCCGGTTTAAAATTGCGGGAATTGGGCATCACGAAATACCCTAAGTTGCTAATGGAACCATCGGCATTCCAAAAAACGTGGATCCAAACTTTAAGCCCCTTGATATCGTATTTGATACTTCCGGCATAATCTTGGACGGATTTGACAAACTCCAGCCAGTTGTTAAGGGCTTTTTTCATGTCATTGTCGGAGACCGCTAGTAAGGTGCGGGCATGTTCTTGGCACAATTTTTCATAAGCTTCCTCATTTTGGCCCATTGAAAAAACCGCTGGGAGGGATTGTCCGATTGCCGAAGTGGAAAATGCAACACAGAAAATTAAAGCCAGTGTTTGGATAGTTCTTGGAATCATGGTCATGTTGATTTATTTTAAAAAAGGTTCAACTTTGTTTTGTTTACTTAAGGTTTAGAGCGTGGTGTTTTGTAGCCGTAATATACCGCTTTCGCTGCAATGTTGTGTATTTGACGCAGAGATGGGTTCATGGTCAACTTCGTTTTTTAGGTTTTTAGAAAAAATTGTTTCTTTTAATCCCTCTTTTCGATAATTGCGTCGGAAATATTTGTTTTTTTGTTACTTTTTGACACACTTTTACATCTAACTTTAGATTTCTAAATTAATTTAAAAAAAGAACCGTTCCATATGGTTATCGACGTAATTACTTTGATCGTTGTTGCCTCAGGGTTTTGGTTTGGTTATTCCAGAGGTATCATCCAGACGGTATTCCGTTATGTATCGATTTTTTTTGGCATCATGGCTGCTTTGCGTTTTTCGCCAGCAATGACCAATTTTTTAAAAGACACCTTCAACTCTAGTAATCCATTGATGTTTCTTGCCGGTTTTTTGCTCACTTTGGTGATGACCATGCTTTTATTGCGACTGGTGGGTAAAGGGCTTGAAACTTTGCTGGAAAGTGTAAACATCAACTTCATCAACCAAATATTAGGCGGTGTTTTTTCAGCGGGGGTTTCCCTACTTTTTTACAGTGCTTTGTTGTGGTTTGTCTTGAACTCGTCTGTACGTAACGCCAATGAGGCCACTTATGATTCACAAACCTATCCTTACCTGAAAGACTATCCCAAAATGGTATGGAACATGTCTTCAGAAATGCAGCCGATCGTTCAAGATTTTTGGGAGTACTCAAAAGCCATTATGGATGATGTGGAGAATGTAACTGAGAAAGTAGAAACTGGGAATCAATTCTATGATATCCCTGAAGATGACAATTCCTCCAGTACAACCAGAAAGAAGCCCATTATCAACTAGTTGTACATTCATCCTTCATGCAGGAATCATGTGGCGCACCCGTGAAAAATGGCTAATTGGAGTGTATCTGTGTGCTGCAGTGCTCAATCTTTATGCGGAATACACCCACTTGACTTGGGGCATTTGGCTCTCCAAGCCTTTGCTGATGATTGGTTTGCTAATCGCTTGGATTGGTTATCCATTACCCTTCACGCAGTTTGCTCGATTGATTTCAATTGGATTTGTCTTTTCTTTAATGGGAGATGTTTTTTTAATGTTGGTTTCTTCTAATTTACATCCTCCGGTACCATTTTTTATTTTGGGTTTGGTGAGTTTTTTATTGACCCATGTTAGTTATTTGTCAGCTTTTCTTCATTTGGCTAAAGGTAAAAAAGGTTGGGTACAGCAAAAAAGCTATAGCGCATTGCCTCTTATTGGGTTAGTTGGCTTATTACTCTGGTTCATCTGGCCTGGATTAGGCACGTTACAAGTGCCTGTATTTGTATATGCGATGGCAATTATGAGTATGGCGATTGGCGCTCTAAACCTCCGAACGCTTTTGTCTTCAAAGATTTGGCAACTGTTATTTGGAGCTGTTATATTTTTTGTTCTTTCTGACGGATTGATTGCCATTAATAAATTTCGAGTATCGCTTGGCGAAGGCCAGCTATTGATTATGCTCACCTACATCATTGCCCAAGCAGGAATTTTTTTTGCAGGCATTCAAATCAGAGAAACAAAAAACCTTTAATTTTTTTTCTTTCTGCCTTACGGCCTAGGCTTTTCCAGTATTCCTCGAGCGCCAAACTGAAATGACCAATCTAAATGGTAGAATAACGGTTGCAACCAAGCTCCCCACGCCAAAAAGCAGAAATTCATTGTAGACATATTCCCGCATAGCATTCATGGTTTTGTAGGGCAAAAGACCTATCAACGCCTCGGTATCATTGTTATCTACAAATATTTGGAAATTATTGAGTTCGCGAATAGAAAAAACAAAGATAGGAATACACAAAAACATCAAAACTACTTTAAATACTTGAAGGTGAGCAAAAAAGGTAACCGGTAGTAAAAAAAGGTAACGGGTAAACGTAAGGAAAGTAAAGATAAACAACACATTGCTGAACCAAAAAGGATAGTTTTTGGTGTAAATGGCAATTGGAAGTAGGATCAAGGCAGTGGCTAAGCCGGTCAGCAGCCACCAAAGGAATTCCAAGCGTATGGTTTGGGATTGCATAAACTAGCGCATGAAGGATGAAGAAAAGCGAAGCTAAAGAAAATTTGGTTTAAAAACACGAAAGCCCGCACCGGATGAACCGGGAGCGGGCTTTATAGAGTGTTGTATTGAGTTGGCAGCGACCTACTCTCCCACCTAACGGCAGTACCATCA
>JBBANM010000058.1:0-39312 GCA_040401995.1 Saprospiraceae bacterium | reverse complement strand
TATTTTTAGAAAGTGTGCAGCTTAATTCAATTGGCGACATTTTGAATTACACCCGCTGTAAAACCTCCAGGTCTTCGAGACCTGGAGGTTTGCGCTTCCTTCGAATTAAAACTGTCCAGTTATATGGTTATTACTAAACATTCCTCTCTCTATCATAGTGATTATCATAGATAAAAAGATCTAAACGCTAGGGAACTTACATTAGTTAATAAAATACGCTTTACTTTTTTTTATTTTTAAAATCCCAGCCGTCAGTTACAGTGTAACTAAAGGCTGTAGAAAATAATAAAGTAATTAAACCGGCAAAGTATGGCATAAAATCAATCATTATTATTTTTGTTTAATAGTTTTAGTAAAAGTTTAAGTTGCTCCAATTTCCAGCCAAAAAAGCAGGCAAATTTCAGCAATGCTTCGCTTATTTTGAAGCCGATACCCTGTCCTTTTAAGACTAGTTGGCAATCGTCTTTAATAATGAGACTAACCTATACAAATCGGGATGAAACAACTAGCTGAAATTTTCCTGCTTTTTTGGTTCGAAACCGCTGACCTAAGGTTTTACTAGTTTCAAATAAATACCAAATCCTAAGATACTAGGAACCCAAAGTCCTATGAAAATAGCTTGGTCGGCATTTCCATAAAAAAATAAAATTTCGGAATATATCAAAGATAGAAAAGCCGAAATAAAGAGTAACTTGTCAGTAAGAGTGAATTTTTTAAACATAGTTTTAAATAATAGTGTCTCCTACTAATAAGGCTTTTCGGAATACGCCTCGTTTTTTTGAAAGGTTGCTGAACTCCTTTTTCTCAGTAATCATTTTTGAAGATAACAAAAATTAGAGGTTCTTGTTTTTTATTATTCCATTGTGTCGTTTTTAAGTGATGTTATGTCAGCTACACGTTAGTTCAAGTCTTCCCAAACCAACAAAAATCTTTTTACTACCCAGATACGTAGTATATGCCTCAATGGGCTGAGCGGGCATATGTAGTTCAAATATGGGTGAGTGGTGGTCAAACGACTGATCAATTGGAGTGAAAATACAAATAATGTGGAGTTGTGAAGGGGCTTTGGAAAACGTCCAGTACTTGGTCCCTTATCACATTGCCTGTAGCAACCATGTAAAAGCAAATTACAGAGTAGCAAAATAGAGATCACTCCAGTGTTGCAATTTAGGCCTGACATAGCAAAAAAGAGTGGGTATCCTTTAAGGGGTTTTATGGTTTAAAATGCTGCACATGTTATTTTTTTAGTTTTGAACTACCATTTTTCCAAACTAATGGAATCAAATGGGGTCTTTTCAAATGGGTAAACCAAACAGAATTCTTTTTTTACTGTTAAATCCTGATTGACTGTTCCAGCATACTTCAATTCTACTTCAACACTATTGTAATGACCCGAAAACTTTACGAAGGTTTTGTTTTGTTTTAAGTAGATTGATTTGAATTCCATATCTGCAGTGGTAACCCCAGTTTCATAAAACCCATTTTCGGCACTGAAAAAAAAGAAACGTCGTTCTATACCAAATTCGCCCATCATAGAAAGCTCCAATACGCCAATTGAATCTGAATGTTTATAAAATCTAATTTCATCCGGGTAATATTTATATTCAAGAATAGCTTTTATTAAAGTCTTTTTTTCTTTGTAAAAAATATTAGTACTTGAATGGCCTGGATTGTTAAGAACTAAAACTTCAGTGTCTCCAATTTTAAATTTTCGCCCTAATTTCAACTCTTCTTTTTCCACATTAATCCAATTG
The DNA here is from genome assembly GCA_040401995.1 of Saprospiraceae bacterium. GTDB lineage: Bacteria > Bacteroidota > Bacteroidia > Chitinophagales > Saprospiraceae > Haliscomenobacter. The sequence goes on along the minus strand of JBBANM010000058.1, from coordinate 37,558 downwards.
AACGGTTCCAAACTTTTCTGATTGAAGAAAAGAAGGGTATGCCTTATTGAATCAACCTTGTCTTGAAGGTTGAAAAAAGATTGAACATCTGCAGAGGAAACAGGGTTCTCAACTGGATTCTGGTTTGGATTTCCAGGAGAGGTGCAACTTAGGAGAAATAAGAGTTCGAATACTACTAAGTAAATATACTTCATTTTGGGGATTTATTTCAAGGTTTCATCTTATGGATAGGGTAACTTAATATTTTTTAAAAATTGAGTTATTTCTTCCAGAGATACAGGCTCTTTGGCCCTTAAATATACCGATATTGTCTCTGGAAAACCATGTTGTACGTTAGCATTATTAACTAAATAATATTGAAACGTCTTCATAGTGGTTTTAGAATAGATTAAGCGCTTAGAAATAGCCCCTTTAGTCTCTTCTATTTCGGCTAAATCAGCTAGCTCTTCTGGAATAATGATTTTGTGCTCGTAGCTATGACCCAAATAACTAAGCTTGGCATTCAATGAATCATCAATAGATAGCACCTTAATGCTGTCGAGTAGCTCATTTAAGTTCACCTTTTCTTCAGCCTTCCTATTTAAAAATGGAATTGCAAACAACTTCCATTTTTCATATTTCAAATAATCTTCAGGGCTATATGATTTGGAATATGAATAAACACCAAAACCATAGTCAATTTGGACATCATCCCACTTAGCACATGATAGTTGGATAAAATGGGTGTTCCCATTAACATCCATTTTTACCCGACAATTTTTTGTATCAAATCCATAGATGCTTTGATGCTCTTTACAGCTAAGGATACATAAAAAAATGGCAAAAATGATAATTGATCGATACAACACGTTGATTTTCATGTTCCAAATATGGTTGTTTTACACTCATTTAACCACTTTGATGACAATGCTTTGAGGATCGCTTTTTAAAAAATTCAAATACCTCGTCGTTATATTTCAAAATCACCAATTTAATCTTCCTTTTTCTTATCTTAAATTTTGCCAATAAACCGTTTGGTATGTCTTTTGGCAACAGTTCTCTGAAAGTTCCCTCTACGTATATAAACTTATCACTTTCAGACTTATGATTAACCTTAACAAGTTTTTCAGCATTGGGGGTTTTCGACATTTTGATAATTATGGTATCAACAGAAAATTGGTAATAGTTGGTATCAAGAAAATGATTCTTTGAAGACACCCTGAAATTAAAATCTGGAAACGAATCATTTTTATTTTCAAACGCCAAGCAAGTATACAATGATATTCCATTACCGTTCTGTTTGAAGTAGTAACAATTATTTTGGGAGTAGATATTTCTTCCTATCAAGTAAATGAAAAAGAATGCTAACATTTTATTCATGCGTCTCATATACGTTTTCTATTCATTATTTACGCCAAGATTTCAATACCCACACTCTCTGAGATACAAAAGACATCAGCTAACCCACTCCGAATATTTTTTTACAAAAATCCATTTTCCATTTGTTTTTTTAAAAAGGGAAACATTGCCTCCTCCACATTTGCTACCACAAAAATAGTTTATTTCTAATACACACAAGTTAGCTTTTGCATTAAATAATGGATCAGACAACATCAAAAATCCCTTCCCATAGATTTGGTGAAATTTCATCCAACCTTCTTCAAGGGATGGTGCAAATAATTTATCTAAGGTTTCTTTTTTGACTACAACAGTTTGATTTATTTTTTCAAAATCCCAACTTTTAGAAATTTTATTATTCAATTGATCATAAAGGATTTGTTTGTCCTCCGATTTGAAAAAAGCATCTGTAAATATCAGCACTGAGTCCTCAAGTAAATGATTTGCGATGGTGTTTTCGGCTAAGTAACTGTATTCTTCACGGATAGAATCTATCACATTCTCTAGGAATAAATAGTCTACATGTTTTTTGCCCACTTGCGATTGTCTGGCACAAGATGATGAAATGATAATCAATAAAAAGACACTTTTAACACAAATAAAATCAATAAAGAAATAAAAGTTATTCTTCATAAGCAATTTTTTTTGTTGGGGTACACTTCACTTTCACCTTTGCAAGTACAAAATAGAGCTAAGGAGATAAAAATTGGAATATACTTCATTCTATTTAATTGATTCAGAAAAGCTTACAATCAGCACGTGTAATAAAGTTTTACAACTATTGCATCGTTCCTAAGCCACCTTATCCATCCTGTAATTAACTTATTGTTTGGACATCCTTCACAATCAAGAAGACATTTGACATTAGCCCATTCTCCTTGAATTTCAACAACTTCAAAAAAAATGTCCTCGTAAGAACCTTCAATTTTTTTATTCAAAGCTGACATTGAAGGCTTTGTTTTCAAAGGATTATCTTGTGATGTTACAAGGATACATTTTTTTATATACGTTTCTCTGTTTTCAAATATGGTGATTCCATCTTTATGCTTGATACGTACACTTTTTCCATTTAAATTAACAACATAGTATTCATTGATCAAAGGTGTCGATTTAAATATAAGCACATAATAATCAGGGTAGTATGCTTCAATCTTCACTTCGTTTGAAAGATGGATAAAGGGTTCCGTGTATTTATCTCCGGATATCTTTGTATAAATATTCCCGTTCATGGAATAAATCAATAATGAATCAGTCTTTTCATCTAATACATCGGTCATTATTCTCAGATATCCTTCTTTTATCACAGTGTCCGTAGCTATAGTATCGGCTAAGGGGATTGATTTGAAAGAGCTGTTTTTTGATGACTCTTTCACCGGATGAATCGAGTTAGTGCAATTGAAAAGGATGAAAATGAAAAATAGGGTTGTATGCTTCATAATACTTGTTTTTTGTGGTATCCATTAGAAGATCAGAGTACGTTCTACAAGATATTTTTCAGTTTTAGCCCAATCTATGTCGCACACCCAAGTGAAGAAAGGGTGTAACTTGATTATGACCGGATTTCCTTCTTTTGAAGTTAGGCTATGAACTCTACTCTCATTACACCGGCAAAGTCGCTTTTTTTCAGGGTGATAATATTCAATAACCACTGATTTTCCCCCTGAAATCTCAGCAACTACTCCTTTTGCATAAGTGTTACTTTGCTTTAATAAAATGGTGTTAATAGTACCAAAACAGAGAGCGGCCAACGCAAGAATAATAACGCTCCACCCAGCTCGGGTTACCACTCCTTTTTCTTTAGATTTTTCCATAGATGATTGATCTCTTTGTTAGTGGCCTCTCTTTGCTGGCACTGTTTGTCTCTTGATCCGCCAACATCAGGCGGGTATTCCCCAAATGATCGCGAATGGCGTATTCAAAGCGCAAGGCTACTGTAGTACTGGTGGTGGTTACATTAGTATTGTATACCCGCCCATCAGCAAAATAAATGGCTTCGAGTTTTCGGGTAGTTCCCACTGCGTTGCATTCAATGCCGCCTAGATAATGCTGGGTGTATTACTCGGTAGCACCAATACTTACCTTTTTACTCAGTTTGGTACCGAGGGCGTCATAGCTGATCTCCATCTTGTTGCCATTGCTCCAGAGGATAACGCTGGGCAGGTTCAAGTAGTTGTAGCTAATGGTGATGCCTTTGTGGGGGTCAGATTTTTGATTGCCTACAGGGTCGTAGGTATAGTCGATGTTCTGAGCTCCAGCGGTAGGTTTGAAACCGCGCGGTGCGAATTCTGTGGAGCAGCGTCAGCTACTCTTTGCATTTGGTTGCTGCCGGGTTTGATGGTAAACGACAAATCATCGATCATGCCGCTGGGATAGCTCGCGCCGGGAATCACGCCATAGCGCTTAATGGCGGCAATGTTGCCGCGCGCATCCGCGTAGGTAATTTTTTCGGAGTATTGTCCCAGTATTTTGGCTCCGCCATCGTCTGCCGCTACGTGTTTGGCTTGGGTGAGGTGGTTGAGGTAGTCGTATTCCAAGCCCTAGGCTTCGGAAGCGCGGCCGCGCACGCGCCACCAGAGTTGGCTGATGTGTTTTACTTACTGGGTAGTCCAATACTCATATTAATTGTTTATTTGAAAAGTTTCTTGATAGATAAAATAACCATATAAACTAAAACGTACAATATCCAAATACCGCCTGCAGCAATAACAATATCTAGCTTGAAGTCATAGCTTTTGAGTGGAGACCTCATCCCAAAACTAAACATCATTAACGTTACCACTTGTATGATACAGAAGATTGACATCAGTATTGTGATAATATTGATGAGTTTTGCCATGTAACTTGTATTATCTTTTAAATCGAATGAAATTATTACCATCTCGTTTCAGTGCTTCGGAAATTACAAAGATATGCCTAGTAAACTATACATCCCATGGGTAACGACTTTGCACTAATGACAGAAGAATATCGAGTTCATCCAAATCGTCTAATCTACGCTTTCTAGGGCTACGTTCGGTCTTGTGCAACTCGAAAAATCCCCCCTTTTCTATTCCTTTAAAATTTGGGGTAGTCATTTGCGGGTAAAAGTGCCTGTATTGAACAGCAGTATCACTCCATCTTTGTGATATTAATTCACTATTTAAAATTTTATTATGACGAAGCTATGGAGTTTTTTATGCCTATCCGTGTTGACCTGTACTATTTTTTACTGTCAAAGGACAGTGATCTAATCTCAGCTCAACAAAGCAACCGTTATCCTGTCAGTGATTCAAAAGCAGCGTTAAAACTCAAAATCAAAGAGAACATTGATAAGGTACTCAGTTTGTTAGTGACGCTTGAAACGGAAAAACACTCAATTACAATTAGTAGTCATCAAGACCAGATCATCGCCATTAATGATAAGGTTGCTGACGATCTGATTGAGTTATCCAAAGTAACATCAGAAAGTGATGTTTTGAGTTTCATCGATAATGAGGTTATCGGTATTAAATCGTCTTTTTTTTCAACACCTTGTTTTGATGAATACGCCAGATCTTACTACCGAGCAGTGCGATCGCTGGTAGTATGCGCATTTTTAAGCCCTGGATTAGAATGTATCTATGATTACGCTGAAGAATTCTACGCAGCAATGGTTGAATACGAAAATTGCATTAACGAAACTTATCATTCCCAGAAATAACTTTCAACAACACAAAACAATACATCATGAAAAAGTTACTCTTTTCTTTGTGCTTTCTTACTTGGGGGCTTTTGGTTTCGTGCCAGCAACAAGAATCGATCACCGATTCTTTACCCGACTCAACACTCTTAAAGATCGCCCAAAATACCAGCTTTAAAGCTTATCTTAAAGCAAAGCGCGAACTGGAAATCCATATCGTTCGAGGAGCGTTTGATTTACAAGCCACCTATCAAGTTTTCAGCAATAACCCAGGGCTGAAAGTTTGTGAAATCGATGATGCTAAGTTTGCAAAAATCAGAGGAGGCTTACTGTTCAAAAAGCTAGATTGTGAAGCAGCAAAAGCTGCTGAAATTCTAAAACGGGAAATACCTAATTATCCAGCCCTATCCGATGATGTAGCGCGAAAGATCAATGCCATACATGATGAAATAAATGACATTGATTGGAATGAGGAAATTCGTCGTGCAACATTAAGTCGTCAAAAAAATTAAACACAATGAAAAAATACCGATTAATTGGAGCTTGGAGTCTTGTACTCATCGTCAGTTATGTGACATTTCAATCCTTTGCTTACACAGATTGCTATTTGCAATTCAATAATGGAATAAATGCAGCTCAGGGTGAATATGAAAGAGATGTCCGAAGATGTCGTTTTGCATGGCCTGCTGGTTTGTGCATGCCAGAAGCAGCCCTCTCTTTTGACAAAGCAATTGATGATGCAATCGAGGCCTTCGAGGAATGTATGGGATGATGTACTTGAAATAAGCGCATTAAACCGTTTTTACTATAAGGGGGGCAACCATGTTTGCCTCCCTTTTTGTGCGCCCAGTAGAGACAGGGCATGCCGTAGAGACAGGGTATGCCGTAGAGACAGGGCATGCCCTGTCTCTACAACACCAACACCAATAACGCCAGGGATTGATAAATAATTAAACATGAACAAATACCAAAACAAATACCGCATACCATCTGCCCGTCTGCAAAATTGGGATTACCGATGGGCGGGCGCCTATTTTATCACCATCTGCACCCAAAACAGGGAACATTATTTTGGTGAAATTGCGAATGGGAAAATGCAATTGTCGCAGGTGGGGGTAATTGCCGATATATTATGGTACCAAATAACGCAACATACCCAAAACGTGAAATTAGGGGCGTTTGTGGTAATGCCTAATCATATTCATGGGATATTGATAATCAATGAAAACCCGGGTAATGATGGGGATGTGGACAATGGGGATAACGGGCATGCCGTAGAGACAGGGCATGCCCTGTCTCTACAACAACAACAACCGAAAACCATTGGCCAACAACGGTTTCAAAATATCGGAAAAAATTCTATCCCCTCAATTGTCGGTTCCTACAAATCGGCCGTAACCAAACACACACACCGATTGGATTTTGATTTTCAATGGCAAACCCGTTTTTACGACCACATCATTCGGGATGATAAATCTTTTCAAACTATTTCTGATTACATCACCAACAATCCCGTCAATTGGCCCGAGGATAAATTTTTTAAACCTGAATAAAACAATGACGCATAAAGACCAACAACAACTCGGTAAAACCCTGTGGGACATCGCAGACAACCTGCGTGGCGCCATGGATGCCGATGATTTTCGAGATTATATGCTTTCCTATCTTTTTCTACGGTATTTGTCATTCAACTACGAAGAAGCAGCAAAGAAAGAATTAGGCAGAGACTATCCAGATTTGACTACCACCGATAAAAGAACGGCACTTTCAATATAGTATTCTTGGTTTTGAAGAAATGTAAAAAACACGATGATGTGCTCTTCATCAATGCCGCAGAACATTACAAACAAGGCAAAAGACAAAACACCTTAAGAGAAAAAGAAAACGGAGAACCAACCGATATCCAAAAAATCATAGAGACCTATCAATACCGACCAGAAAACGTTGAAAGATATGCACGCAGGGTCTCAATGGACGAAATCGAAAAGAATGGCTACAATCTGAATATTTCAAGATATGTTAGCACTTCACAAGACGAAATTCAAATTGATTTAAAAGAAGTGAACGATAAATTGACTTCGGTAAATGAAAGCATAAAATTAAATACCGATAAGCACAATGAATTTTTGAAAGAGTTGGGGTTGAATCCGATATAAGAAACAAAGGCTCTATGGAAGTATCCAGTTCAAGGTAAACAAAAAACAGGCTGCCTCCAACCCTTTGAAGACAGCCTGTTTTGCTTAACCTATCGAAAAAAAAATCAATTAATACCCTTGATTTTGCACCAAATAACCAGGTAAGTTAGAAGCGCCATCAATCGCCGTTTGTGGAATTGGGAACAGCCGCTTTAATTTGTCGGCATTGTTTTTTTCCGTCCAGCTGTCTTCATATTTTCCAAAACGAATCAAATCAGAACGGCGCACCATCTCCCAGTAAAATTCAAAACCACGCTCCCGAAGTAACAAATCCAAAGAGATGGTAGTCAACGCCGGCGGAGGTGTAGTGATGTTGCGGGCAGCTCTAACGAAGTTCACATCTGCCAGAGCACCAGCTACATCGTTGCTTTTGCGCAATTTAGCTTCTGCCCGCATCATGTAAACATCTGCCAAACGCACAATCATGATGTCGGCATCACCTAAGTTACGACCGCTAGTCGATTTTTTGCTGAATTCGTATTTTTCTACCCGGTATCCAGTGTTGTAGTTGCTACCAGCTACAGTGAAGTCTACTTGCTCGGTAAAGTTTACTGGCAGAGTCGGTTTGTTACGAGTAACATTGAACAATTTACCGATTTTGTAATTGTTGCCACAGCGAAGAAATGCTCCGTTTACACGAATCAAACCATATTGCTGACCACGCAAGATACCACGATCGATGTTGTAATTGTTGCCGTCAACACAAGAGTCGGCAGGAATGATTTGGTTTTTTTTGAAAAAACGAGGATCTACGGAAGGGTCTTGTGCGCCGTAAGCTGCTACCCACGAACGGTAAAAATCTGGCGTAATGGCCGGACCATCAGTACCATTGGCCGCTGGAAAAGCAGGAAGTGGAAACATATCACCGGATAGTGAAAAATAGGCCATCCGGTTGTGTCCGTTCAATTCAGCCCGTTGATCTACCGCAAAAACCAATTCTTTGTTGTTGTGGTTATCCGAGTTGAAAATCGAGAAATAGTCTCTTGACAATTGGTACTGACCAGAAGCGATGATTTTGTCACAATAAGCAATTACTTTATCCAAATCGTCGCCTTTAAATTCCACTTTTGAACCATAAATGTCGCGATAAACACCGGCATTTAAGTACAAGCGTGCCAACAAACCCCATACCCCCGCTTTTGTTAAGCGACCAGGTCCAACACTGGTTTCCAAGTCAGGTTCTACTGCCAAAAACTCATCTATCAAATGCTGAACTGCTTCAGCACCGCGCAATACTTTGGAGTTTTGGCCAAGGTCATTTTTTACAAACACCACACCAAAAAGATCCAAAGTAACCAAATTATAATAAGCACGCATGCCACGGGCTTCTGCCAAATAGGTTTTAGCAATAGGGTCAACATTGGTAGGCAATGCATTGATTGCTGTTACCGCGCGTGAAATGCCAGTTAACAATATGTTCCAAGTGTTTCTTACGTTTGGATCAGCGCTAGTCAATGTGTGCGTATGCAAAGCGATGTAGATTCCGTTATCGCCCCAGTCGGTACCCCCACGGTAAGGCAGGATGGCTTCGTCGGTAGAGATTTCTTGCAACGCAAAATAAGTGGTATGGGTAAACAAAGTAGGGAGCAAGGCATAAACTGGCGCCAAGTTGCCATCAGCAGCCAATTTGGGAGAAAGATCGGTAGCCGAAGTTTCATCCAGGATGACTTCTTTCAAATCAGTACAGCTGTTTGAGGTGAAAAATACACCTACCAAAAGCGTGATTAAGAAAATGATTTTATTTTTCATGATAAGCTTTTTTAGAATGTTGCGGTTAAACCAAAAATGATAGATTTAGCTTTTGGATAACTCAAATAGTCGATCCCGTATGAAGAAATACCGTTGATGCTGCGATCGTTGTTTACTTCTGGATCAAACCCGTTGTACTTGGTAATCAACCACAAGTTTTGGCCAGTAACGGTCAAGTTCAAGCCTTTTACATATTTGTTGATGCCCAAAGCCTGGGTATTGAAAGCATAGTTCAACGACAGGTTGTTCAAACGCAAAAACGCACCGTTTTTCAAGTAGCGAGTAGAAACTGGTGCTGCGTTGTTGATCGATTCGTTCGGGAAAGTAACAGCTTCCTTAGTGGTGTTGATGCCTTTTGACAAACGCAATTTGTAGAAGTTGGTATTGGCGGTGTTGTCGTAGATTTTGTTGCCTGATACGCCATTAAAGTTAACGCGCAAGCTGAAACCTTTGTAAGACAAAGTGGTAAAGAAGTTGTACATCTGCTTAGGTAGCGCGCTACCCGCTGAAATACGGTCTTTGTCGCTTACTACACCGTCGCCGTCTGTATCGCGGTAAGTACTCAACCCTTTTTCGTCAAAACCGGTGAACTCACGTAAGTAAAAAGTACCGATTGGTTGGTTGTTTACATAACCGTTGATGGTAGCTGAGGTCAAACCAGATCCAGAAGCAGAACCAGAAGGAATAACAGTGTAAGGTGAATTTTTTACCACGTTTTTGATGAACGTCAAGTTACCACCCAAGTCCAACTTAAATCCGCTGGCCGTAGCGTAGCGGTAGTTCAAGTCCAATTCCAAACCTTGGTTGGTGATGGTCATGTCTTTAACGTTAGTCCAGATTGAAGATGCAGGCTGAACGGGGTCAGCAGGGATAACTTCCAAAAGGATCTTGTTCGATACTTTGTTGAAGTAATCGATGCTACCAGAAAGAGCGCCTTTCAATAAAGCAAAATCCAAACCTAAATCCACCTGAGTTGATACTTCCCACTGAATGTCAGGGTTAGCCAAACGGGTAAAGGTAGTACCAGCTGGGAATGGACCTGAATCAGCCAGCGGGTAGCTGGTCAAAGGAGATACAACTGATGTAAACAAGGCCTGGGTGATCTTAGAAGGGATCTCCTGGTTACCGGTTTGTCCCCAACCAGCACGTAGCTTCAATTCGCTGAATGGGCCATTTTTCATGAATGCTTCCTGTGAAATTCTCCAGCCGGCAGATACCGATGGGAAAACACCGTATTTGTTGTTCTTACCAAATTTTGAAGAACCGTCAGCACGTACAGTAGCGGTCAGTAAATATTTTTCGCGGAATTGGTAGTTTACCCGAGAGTAGAAAGACTGCAACTCATTGATCAAAGCATAACCGCTTGGTTTGTTGTTAGCCAAGGTAAGATCCTGACCCAAACCTGGGTTGTAAATGGGGTCGATGTCAGAGATCGGGAATTTGTTAATACTGAAAGCGCGACCTTGCAAGAATATCTTCTGGTAAGAGTGTCCCGCCAAAACTGTCAAACCGTGATTGGCATTTTTCATGCTGTAAGTCAAGAAGTTTTCAATCAAACGGTTGCGGTTGATGCTGTATACAGATTCCAAACGACCGTCTTGTTTTGGAACGGCATTGGCCACTGATTCCAAATCACGAGTAGAAGTAGAGTTGTCAATACCGAAGTTGATTTTATACACCAAACCTTTCATGATGGTCAAGGAAGGAGAGATGTTACCAATGATCCGGTTGATGTTGGTAATGTCTTTTGTTAAAGTTTGAGCCAACAATGGGTTGGTTCCAGCTTGGTATCGGTATGGCTCTCCAGTAGTTGGGTCGTAAGCAGGGTAGGTTGGATTGGCAGATATAGCGCCGCCAATCATATCGCCTATTGGCGGACGTTGGTTAACCGTGCTTGCTGCATTCAGGTTTACGTCTACAGTCAAACGATCATCCAAGAATTTTTGGGATACATTCAAACGACCGGTATACAAATTCAGGTTATTGCCTTTAATGATACCTTGCTGTTGTTGCAAACCAAAAGAACCGTAGTAAGTCAATTTACCGGCGCCGCCACCCAAAGACAGGTTGTGGTTTTTGGTCATTGCCGTTCTGGTGATTTCTTTTTGCCAATTAGTATTTCCTTGCAAATCATCCAAAACGCCGCCAACTGCGGGTACCTGAGTACGGTATTCGTCGGCAGAGAAAACTTTGAGTGGGCGAGCCAAGGTAGAAATACCCATGCTACCAGTGTAGGTAATGCTAGAAAAACCTGCTTTACCTTTTTTGGTAGTAATCAAAATAACGCCGTTGGCGCCACGAGATCCGTAGATGGCAGTAGCAGACGCGTCTTTAAGTACGTCGATGGATTCGATGTCTTGTGGGTTAAGGAAAGTCAATGGGTTGGTAGCCCCGCCAGTGCTGGAGTTATCAAGCGGCAAACCATCCAAAACAAACAAAGGCGTACTCCCAGTACGTACCCCGCCCGGACCGCGCACGGTGATGCTTTGAGTAGAACCAGGTTCACCAGTAGCCGATACCACGTTTACACCCGCTACTTTACCTTGAAGCAATTGCTCAGGAGAGTTGATGATCCCTTTGTTGAAATCATCGTTTTTAATAGATTTAGCAGAACCAGTCATTTCTTTTTTGGTCGTGCTACCATAACCTACTACCAACACTTGAGAAAGCTCTAGTGAGTTGGACTTCATCGTTACGTTGATAACGGTTTGGCTACCGACTTCAATTTCTTGGCGTTCGTAGCCAATGAATTCAAAAACCAAGATGGATTTTTGATCGGGTACATTAATGGAAAAATTACCACTGGCGTCAGTTGCTGTACCGATGGCCGTACCTTTAACTACCACAGTTGTTCCAATTAATGCTTCCTTAGTGGTAGCATCAGTAATTTGACCGGTTACGGTAAATTCAGCGGTTTGGTGAAGATTGGAAACCGGAGTTTTTGCTGCTCCAATTGCGTTTGGAGCGTAGACAAGCACCATTGCTGTCAACAAAAATCCCGCTACCAACCGAGAGGTAGGTGTGAGTGTAAACAAAAATTTCATTGTGATGAATTTGGTTTGAAGATTCAAAACTCACCACAAAACTATTGGAAAGGCCTTAAGAGTTTAGGCGCTTGGAGTAGAATTAACCATAATATAGCACTGGGGCGTGTTATGTTTTTTTTGATTTAACTTAGTGTAAACAATGTGAAAAGATGAATAAATCACCCTCTCTATGTTGCATATGTGTAAACTAATTTATCATTACCGCTTCAATGTGCGCCGCCAACGCCTTCAGTCACGGTTCCACTAGGCTCCTTTACAAAAATCCACAATAAGGCCGACATACCTAGCGTAAAGGTGCAAATGATAAAAATTAAACTTTTATCGGGCGCAGCGCTAACGGCCTCCCCAATCCCCAAACTAGCTACCAATTGCGGCAAAACAACCGATAAATTGAACAGCCCCATGTACAAACCCATCCGCGATTGCTCCACTTTTTGCGACATAATGGCAAAGGGCAAACTGACTGTAGCTGCCCAACCGATCCCCAAAACCCCCATCAGGATGTAAATTGAAAATGAACTAAAACCCATAAAAATCATCCCTGCATATCCTATAGCCATCACGGCAATACAGCTCATGTGCGTGCGTACGCGCCCAAACCGCCGCGTGAGGGGCTCCAAAAATAGCGCCGGTAAAATAGCGGCAACGGCATTAAAGATCAAAAACGCAATGGATACCACTCGACCTTTATCCACATCGTTCAAACTAGGAAGTTTGTCTTGCACATAAGGGTACATATACACAAACATGGTTTGAATCCCAATCCAGGTAAAGGAATGAGCCGCCAGTACTTTCTGAAATCCGGCCAGGTTGAAACCTGAAACCTCGTCTTCAGGCTTGAGCATCACCAATACAATGTTGACTACTGTTACACCAAAACAAATCGCCTCAACCCAACCCAGGCCCATCTTGATGTTGAGCAAACGCAAGGTAATGGCATAAACGGCATAGATCAAAAATCCCCATAGTGGTTGAATGGCCTGCAGAATGGTACCCAAACCGGCTTTTTCCGCTGGGGCGTCACTCTCTTTTTGGCTTTGGCTCAATACCCGCGGCTCCTCAATGAAAAAAGTTGGTACCACTGACATGATGAGCACCATTACCGCTCCGCAATATATTAAGGTGTAATTATCCCAAATGGCGCCAATGGCGTAGGCGGCTACCCCCAGGGTTCCGGAAATGGTTTGCATCCAGGTGTAGCCCTTAGTGCGTTGCTCGCCAGGAGGGGTAACATCGGCAATGATGGAGCGGGTAGGATTAAAGCTGACGTTGATGGCCAAATCCAAAGTAAGTGCAACAGCGATCGCAACACCTAGAATTCCGCCCGTTCCCATAGCGGAGGCAATGACTTGGATATTGGGCAAGGCCAAAAGCATCAAAGATGCCAGCACCCCGCCAATCAAAATAAAAGGTCGGCGACGACCATTCCAGATCCACACCTTATCGCTGATGATGCCAATGATGACTTGTCCAAAAATACCTGCAATGGGCCCGGCCGCCCAGACGAGGCCAATCTCTTCAATTTTGAGTCCGTACTTGGTACTTAGAATCCAACTCAAGGCTGAAATTTGTACCGATAATGCGAACCCCATAGCGGTAGAAGGTAAGCTCAATAGGGCGTAGAACGGCCAGCTCAGTTTTTTTTGGATGTCAAGCATGTTAAAAGTTGATTGGTCTTGAATGCCCAAAAGATAGGATATTTTGCTCAATTAGCGCAAAGCAAAAGAAAAATTTATAGCTAGAGTAAAAATAATGGAATTGTATGTAATAGGGTGAGTCTAAATGGATTCCATCTTGCTTTAAGAGCGAATAGACTAAATCCAAATAATAAAGTATGAAAAAAAATATATTCTTGACTTGCTTTTGATGTAAAAACGCCTTACGTTTGTGTATATATCGCCTAGGCGACATTTTAGAGCAAAACAGAGGCTTACCGTGAACCTTTTTCTAAGGTTGTTTTGCGCTTATCTCCATACCACTTTATTATTCTATTAATTTTATTCAAAAGGATTGCGTCTTTTTGTCTGCTTTGAGTTTTTTCCTGCTATCATACAACATACCAGATGTGCATTATTTCTTCAATCATTTGCGTGCAAATGCACTGATTTCAAAGAGGTTCCAGATTATTACTTTCTGGAGTTTCTTGCTTTTGGTTTGCTGACTATTATTCTCTCATGATCAAACAATGTTGTAATGAAAAAGTATGTTATTGCGGGTCTGTTTTTTTTAGCGGCAGCCTACATCATTTCCTGCCAGCATGATGACCCTACTTTGGCTAATTTAGATGGTCCTTTGGAAGATGCTTTGAATGCAAAATCATTCACTGGGACTTATAAAGGCTACATTTTGCCAGAAAGTACCGATTTTGCAAGTCTGCCTAATCAAGATCCCAAAAATCCAGTAACTGCCGAAAAAGTAGAGCTGGGTAAAATGCTTTTTTTTGAAACCGGTTTAGGTCTAGAAAACAAAAAAGCGCCTTCCAAAACGGCTTATTCTTGCAGCAGCTGTCACATCCCTTCGATGGGCTTTACCGCTGGTCGTTTTCAAGGTATTGCGGATGGCGCCATTGGTTTTGGCAAAAAAGGAGAAGGTCGCCAGATCAATCCATTGTACACCGGGGATGAAGTTGATGCGCAGGGTGCTCGCCCTCTGCCTGTGATCAATACCACCTTTGTAACCAATGCGCTTTGGGCGGGTTCTTTTGGCTCTTTCAACTCCAACCTTGGGACGGATGGCGTTTGGCATCAAGACACTCTGATCGAAGTAAATTTCCAGGGTTTGATGGGTTTGGAAGCGAACAACCAACGGGCATTGGCAGTACACCGCCAGGTAATCAATAAAAACGTAACCGATTCTTTGGGTTACACGGCTATGTTTGACGCCGCTTTCCCCGATATTCCGCAAAAAGACCGCTACAACCGCAAAACTGGCGCTTTTGCCATTGCCGCTTATTTCCGGACTATTTTGACCAATAAAGCGCCGTTTCAGCGCTGGTTGAAAGGTGAAAGAAATGCCTTGACTGCCCAGCAAAAAAAAGGAGCGATTTTATTTTTTGGCAAAGCTGGCTGTGTCAACTGCCACAATAGCCCATCGCTCAATGCTTTCCCCCACAAATTCATCGCATTGGGGGTGAAAAATATGTATCAAAGCAAATACACCGTATTCCGTACCAATGCTACGGATCGTCGCAACTTGGGTCGGGGTGGATTCTCGTATCAAGAGCAGGACATGCACAAATTCAAAGTGCCACAGCTGTACAATTTGAAAGATGTAGGTTTCTACTTCCACGGCGCCAGCAAAACTACATTGCGCCAAGTGGTAGAGTATTTTAATGAGGCGGTTCCAGAAAATCCCGAAGTGCCTTTGGGACGAATTTCACCATTTTTCCACCCTCTGGGATTGAATACCGCTGAAATCGACGATTTGACGGAGTTTTTGGAAAATGGTTTGTTTGATCCCAATTTGGAGCGCTACGCACCAATTAAGACCAAATCCGGCTACTGTTTCCCTAATAACGACAAACAATCGCGGATTGATTTGGGCTGTTTTTAAAAGAAAAGCATCTTGAATAAATAAAAAAACCTTTGGATCAAATTGGTCCAAAGGTTTTTTTGTATCAAAAAAATTGCGACAAAATCCTAAGGCCGTATCGCAATTTTATAGAACAGTCTAGGAAAGGCTTGATATTCAATCAATTAAGCGCCGGTAAACACTTTTTCTACCAAGTCGGCAGCCTCTTGCAATTGAATTGCAGAGAATACCTTCAAGCCAGAATCGTCGATCATTTTCTTAGCAATATCGGCATTGGTGCCTTGCAAACGCACGATGATCGGCACATTGATAGTCCCCATATTTTTATAAGCGTCGATAACCCCTTGTGCTACGCGATCACAACGAACGATACCGCCAAAGATGTTGATCAAAATCGCTTTTACTTTTGGATCTTTCAAGATGATTTTGAAAGCATTTTCAACGCGATTAGCATCGGCAGTACCGCCTACGTCAAGGAAGTTAGCCGGTTCGCCACCGGAAAGTTTGATGATGTCCATGGTAGCCATCGCCAAACCAGCTCCGTTTACCATACAGCCTACGTTACCATCCAACTGTACGTAGTTTAGGTCAAACTCCTTGGCTTCTACTTCAGTTGGGTCTTCTTCGTATACATCGCGCATCGCTTCCAAATCAGCATGACGATAAAGCGCATTGTCATCGATAGAAACCTTGGCATCAACTGCCAGAATGCGATCGTCTCCAGTGCGTAGAGTAGGGTTGATTTCAAACAAAGAAGCATCAGCTTCTACAAATGCTTTATACAATTTGGTGAGAAACACCGTCATTTCTTTGAACGCCTTCCCAGAAAGACCTAGGTTAAAAGCCACTTTGCGCGACTGGAAAGCTTGCAAACCCAGCTCGGGGTCAATCCATTCTTTTTGTACCAAGTGCGGGGTTTCTTCGGCCACTTTTTCAATGTCCATACCACCTTCAGTAGAATAGATGATAACGTTACGTTTTTTTTCACGATCCATCAAAATGGAAACGTAGTATTCTTTGTTGTTTTCAAACACAGGAGCGTAGCAATCTTCAGCAATCAGTACTTTGCGTACCAGCTTGCCTTCGCCTTCCATACCGCCTGGAGTTTGTGGTGTTTTCAACATCATACCCAAAATGTTGCCAGCATGCAATTTTAGGTCGTCGAGGTTTTTGGCCAACTTAACGCCGCCGCCTTTACCGCGACCGCCTGCATGGATTTGGGCTTTAACTACTACAACCGGATTACCTGTTTTAGCAGTTACCGCATTGTAGGCTGCCACCGCTTCATCAACGGTAGAGGCAACAATGCCTTCTTGAACGGCCACGCCGTACTGTTTTAATAGCTCTTTGCCTTGATACTCGTGAAGATTCATATGCTATTTGTGTTTGAGGAAGCTTGGGTAAACGTGTGGTTGAAATCCGCGTAAATGTAATTGTTTTTTTGAAAGATTGTACGGGAAGAGGGTAGTCAATCTTTTGCAAAAATATTGATGCTCTATTTTTTGCGAATTTTCGCTAAATTGATTTATTTTTAGAATCTAATATGCTATTCCTTCGCTCATCAATCAAAATACAATGTCTTCAACAACTTTGGCCGCTCCTGTTCAACTCAACCCCGAAGCGCAAAAATTGCAAGCAGCGCTGAACAACCCGTGGAAAATGCGCTATTTCTTTTTGTCCAAACTACCGACTCTTACCTGGTGGGGCGTAAAAGTAAAATCGCTTTCTCGAGAACGTGGACAAACCAGCATTCCCTATGGTTGGCGCACTCAGAATCCTTTTCAATCTACTTATTTTGCTGCGCAGGCTGGCGCATCAGAGTTGTCAACTGGCATGTTGGGTATGATGGCTACGGCTGGAAGAGGAAAAATATCCATGTTAGTCACCGGCATGGAAGCGGAATATGTTAAAAAAGCTACTGGGACAGTGGTTTTTACTTGTGAGGATGGTGCTGAGATTGAGGCAACCGTATTGCGGGCCATCGAAACAGGGGAGGGGCAAACCTACCGCGCTACCTCCGTGGGCGTACAGGAAGACAATGGTATGGTGGTATCCAAAATGTATTTCACTTGGTCGTTTAAGGCAAAAAGCAAATAGATTCTACCTATTATCTCACCACTATTTTTTGCAAATGACTGCCTTTGCTATCTGACAACATGAGGGTATAAATTCCAGTTGGGAGGCTTGGTAATGGCCAATCCTGACGATTTTCACCCGGTTGAGCTGTCCAGCGCGTTTGTTGCACCGATTGCCCCAACCCATTAAAGAGGTTGACAAGCAGATTGGTATGTTCGGTTACGGTGTACTGAACCCTCAAAATCTCTCCCGAGTGGATGGGATTGGGAAAAATATTGATTTCAGTGACAGTTTTTAGATCTTCGACAGCAGTGGCTGTTCCGGTTGTGAAAATCCTACTTTCCGTATAGCTTTTGCAAGTGTACCGACTATTGAATGGCCTCAATCGCCAGTAGTAGGTTCGCGACGAGCGCAATCCACGAGCAACAAAGCTAGTGTCATACGAAATAAAGCGATTGGTAACGAGGGCAAAATTGGAAATCGGGCTAAACTCTAAGACATACCCAGTAGCTTGAAGCGCTGGATGCCAACAAAAATAAACACTATCAAAAGTTGGGACATTGGCGCGCTGGGTAGGTATCATCAAACCAGCTGATTGTGCATTAACCGTGGCAATGGGTAAATTTGTAACGACATGATCGTAACGAACTTCGCCTAGATAATTTTGCATAGCCACGATTTGCTCCTGCGAAAAATGGGTAGGACAAGGATCCATGGCGTAAGACATGATTTGACTCCCATCAGAATAAAACATCCTTCCTTGGGGATCAAACTGAGGAATCATCCCTTGGTAGGAATTCGTACCGCAATACCAGCGGCCATTGAGGTAATCGGCTTGGGTATCGCAAAAACCATCTCCCGACTCGTTGCAATTAGAACCGTCAATCTTTTCGACATTGACGCCGCCCATTGTAGTTGGGGCAATTTGGTTATAGTTGAAATCGTAGTTTTCCCAACCATTAAAAGTATGCGGCAACGAAAGATAATGCCCCATTTCGTGTGCCCAATTGGCATTGCGGTTGTCGGTACAACCATTACCCAAAACAATAGCTTGGCTTTCGCCAGAAATTTTATAGTTATATCCACAAGCATCCAAAGGATTTTGCACAAAATACACATTGACGGTATGTGCAACATTTTTTTGCTTAAAAACAGGCGTGGCACTTTGAATGCTGGTGTGGTCAAAAAAAGCAGTATTGCGGATGTAGTCGAATTTGTCTTTAATGAAAAACTGAATATTGGAAGGGGCAAAATAGTCATTAAGTTTGCAAAACGCATCAAGAACGTTAATTTCCGAAAGAAAACCTGATCCATCATTGGCGCCAACTAGATGTATGCTGACAGGAACATAGACGGTTTGTTGAAAACGTAAGGTGGGTTTTTGTATACGTTGTTGAAAACGTTGAAGCCATTCAGATTTACCACCGGGTGTAGCGCAATATTGCGGTAATCCTGATGTTTGTGCCATCATCTTTGGTACAGCCAATAGAAGACAACCCATGAAAATACGTTGAAGTAGCTTCATAAACCAGTGAATTTAAATAACCCATTGCAGCTTATACAAAAGGTCGGAATGTAGATAAAAGCTCTTTTTGCCTCAAAAAAACAGGACCAATTCCTGAAATATGCTCTAAAGTTAAAATATTAGTAGCAAAAATACGGTTTTTTTCTATTGTAATGAATATCCACCCTCGTATTCGCATATCAAAATATGGATTAGAAAGCTTTTTGTCCTTGTTCGGACATGCTTAATTCAAAAATATAAGAAGTTGGGAAAATTAATTTTTTCAATTTTTCAAGAAAAGCACACCCGCTGAAAGATAATAATGGGGAAAAGTCTATTTTTGCCCCAATTTAGAAGCATCAAAAATTTTGACGTAAAATTTCGATGCTCTGTTCACGTTCAAACTCTACAAAATAAATAAACGCATTCAGATGAGTAAAATAACCGTTGTTGGAGCAGGAAACGTAGGCGCAACTGTTGCCAACGTACTCGCTCACAAGGACATCG
This sequence comes from Saprospiraceae bacterium, assembly GCA_040401995.1. Lineage (GTDB taxonomy): Bacteria > Bacteroidota > Bacteroidia > Chitinophagales > Saprospiraceae > Haliscomenobacter. The sequence goes on along the minus strand of JBBANM010000058.1, from coordinate 17,914 downwards.
TCAAAGAAATCGTCCTCCTGGATATCAAAGGTGATTTGGCAAAGGGTAAGGCTTTGGATACTTGGCAACAAGCTCCCATTGACTATTACAGCACTTTTGTAAGCGGTACCGGTGATTACAAAGATACTGCAGGTTCTGACATCGTTGTCATTACTGCTGGTTTGCCTCGTAAACCTGGAATGAGCCGCGATGATTTGATTTCTACCAACGCGAAGATCGTTAGCGGTGTTACGCGTTCTATTCTGGAGCATTCTCCAAACCCCATCATCATCGTGGTTTCCAATCCTTTGGATGTGATGACCTATGCTGCGCACAAAACTTCTGGCTTACCAGCTACTCAAGTTTTTGGTATGGCCGGTATTTTGGACACGGCACGTTATCGGGCATTTTTGGCCGAAGCGTTGAATGTATCTCCAAAAGACATTCAAGCAGTATTGATGGGTGGTCATGGCGATACCATGGTGCCGCTTCCTCGCTACACCACTGTTGCGGGTATTCCAGTAACCGAGTTGATCGATCCCGAAAAATTGGATGCCATCGTTGAACGCACCAAACAAGGCGGCGGCGAATTGGTAAAATTGATGGAAACTTCTGCTTGGTATGCTCCGGGCGCTGCGGCTGCACAAATGGTCGAAGCAATCGTTCGCGATGAAAACCGCATTTTCCCCTGCTGCGTACAGTTGACTGGCGAATATGGCCTCAACAACATCTACGTTGGCGTTCCGGTTAAATTGGGCAAAGGCGGGATTACCCAAACCATCGAATTGAAGTTGAACGATGCTGAAATGGCTTTGTTGAACGATTCAGCAACGGCAGTGAAATCAGTAATGGACGTATATGATGGGTTGAATTTGTAATTCTTCCCACCACACTTATACAATCGAGAGCGGTAGTCTTAGAGTGTGTTTGGATTTTTAGTTCGTAAGCGAAAATGAGTCAAAATTTGCACCAACGAGGCGCGAAAAACGGAGTGTAGCAGCGCTACATGAGTATTTTCGCAACGAAGTTGGGGTGAATTTTGGTCATTTGCAGCGCGAATAAAAAATCCAAACACACTCTTAACAGATTACCGCTCTTTGTTTTTTGTTTGAGAATATTTTGTCGACAAAAATTTGCCAAAAAATGACCAAATTAGCGGTTGAGTAGATTGCGGACTCCTTTGCAGTGAACTCTTTATCCAAACCTTTGTTTTTTGAATGCCTGGAACGATAAAAACAAACTAAGAATGAACACAACTCAAATCATAACTAACCTGGCACTTTTGAATGAAATGAGAACCAACACTGGCGAATCATTGAGTGAACTAGCAGATAATCAACCTGTTTTATTGATTTTTTTGCGGCATTTTGGCTGTACTTTTTGTCGGGAAGCTCTAGCAGATATTTCTAGCAAACGGGATTCGCTGGAGAAATCAGGTACCAAAATTGTTTTTGTTCACATGACTGATTACGATGTCGCTGATCGCTATTTTAGCCGTTATAACTTAGATGGCGCCATTCACGTCAGCGACCCGCAATGCCACTTTTATGCGGCTTTTGGTTTGGTGAAAGGCACCATCAATCAATTGTTTGGGTTGCATTCCTGGATTCGCGGGTTTTCAGCAGGCGTAGTTTCGGGTCATGGCGCTGGGCCACAGTTGGGCGACGGGTTCCAAATGCCTGGTGTTTTTGTCATCCATCAAGGGGAAATCAAAGAAAGTTTTATCCATAAATTGGCCAGCGACAGGCCTGATTATCAGGATTTGATGAAGTGCTGCGCTTAGTTTTTTTTGTACATTGACATCCAAAAGCGTCTTTTTGGTGTTTCTTTTCTTTATTCTGAAATAATGCTGTTTTGTGTCATCCGCAAATTCAGTTGAAAATAAAAAATAATGATCGGTTGGAGATTTAGTGAATATGTTCCTGGACAAGACGAAGGTTCACCATTTGAACGCCTACTCAAAGTGTTTCAGGAGTTGTTGTTGTATACCTCTGGGGATGTACAAGAGGCCTTGTCGTGGCTTACCGAATTGGATAAGGAATATAACCTCACCGATGAGAATTACGGCATCGCTGATTTTATCCAAGAATTGATTGATAAAGGCTACATCAAACAGCCTGAGCCCGGCCAACCTGGTTTTGTACCGGCTGCAAAAATGGAGCTAGCGCTGCGTCAAAAAGCTTTGGAAGATATTTTTGGCGACATCAAGAAGTCGAAAATGGGCAACCACAGCACCAAAAGCGAAGGTCGCGGCGATGAAGTAACCGCTGAATTGCGCCCCTTTGAATTTGGTGACGGATTGGACAAGTTGGCCATCTCCGAATCCTTGCGCAATGCGCAAATCAACAACGGGGTAGATGAGTTTATCTTAACCCAAGAAGATCTTGAGGTACACGAAACCTTCTACCAAAGCCAAACCAGCACCGTGCTCATGATCGATATTTCGCACTCCATGATTTTATATGGGGAAGACCGCATCACACCTGCCAAACGCGTGGCCATGGCGCTTTCGGAATACATTACCACCCGCTACCCTAAGGATACGCTGGATATCATCGTTTTTGGCAACGATGCTTGGCAAATTGAAATCAAAGACTTACCCTATTTACAAGTAGGGCCTTACCATACCAATACTGTTGCTGGTTTGGAATTGGCGATGGATATTTTACGCCGCCGCCGCAATCCGAACAAACAGATCTTTATGATCACCGACGGCAAGCCAACTTGTATCAAAAAAGGCAAAAAGTACTACAAAAATAGTTTTGGATTGGATCGTACCATTCTTACCCGTACCCTCAACTTGGCGCAAAGTTGTCGGAAGTTAGGAATTCCGGTAACCACTTTTATGATTGCAACTGATCCTTATCTCAAGCAATTTGTGGAGCGTTTTACCGCTACTAACAATGGCAAAGCGTTTTACAGCAGCTTGGAAGGTTTGGGTGATTTCATTTTTCGGGATTACAAAAACAACAAGAACAAACGGAAATAATGTAGCGCCCAAAAGCATACTACTGGACATTTTCCTGTTGATTGATTGCAAAACCTTCCATGTCTCAAAGACCTGGAAGGTTTACTGCTCCCCAAAATTTAAAATGTCAGTAGTAGAGCCAAAAAGAATCCTGATTCATTCCTTTACAGTGCCAGTCAAGAAATTGACTTTTCCATTTAACGGATTGCCCGATGAACGGCGAAATGTGACCACTTGTCCTACATGCCATAATGCATCGGAGATTGGTCCGTATATTACGTTCCAAAAAGGATACTCCGTTTTACTTGAATTATTTTGAAAAATAATCCCCTTTTTTTCTAGACTAATATCAGCTTGTTGAAGCAAATCACTGGCTTCTTTAAGCGCTTCCAGCGTCATTTTTCGTTTTACATCGAAAGTCAAAGGAGAGGTCTCTTCACCAGTACGCAAATTAGGTTGGTTTTTGACGGCATTCAAAATGACGTTTGTCAAGCCGAGGATATGATCAACAGTCTCCTCATTACTTCGAGCCTCTGGGGTTGGGCGAAAAGCAAGATCGCTAGCTCGTAAACCTTCAGTAGCCCAATAAAATCGAAACCCCAGTCCATCAATCATCCGGGCAACCACATTAGCTGGAGTATATGTTTCCGGACTTTTAGGAATGGTTCTATAAGGCAATTCAGATTTTGAGGGGGCTAATACTTTGATAAAGGTTTGTTGTGAAAAAATTAAATTAGGTAACAACAAGAAAAGAAGTAGGAAGATTGATCTGGTCATCATTAATGGTTTTAATGCACAAAATAATCATTCAAGTCAAATGCGACGCAAATTTCGATTTGCCAATTCAAGCATAAATTCTCCCCATCATAGCAATATTATCACCCTTACCTGGCGTTTTGACACCACTTTAAGCTTAATTCAAATCGGTAATCAATGCAAAAATATATGCGCTTCCTCCCTCTGTTGCTTTTGATGTGTTTCGCTTTTCCTTTTTTAGGTAAAACCCAAGGTTCCAAAGTGGTTTATTTTACGGCAAATGATGAAATGGGGCTTCGCTTGAAAGAAGACACCCTTGGCATTTTGGCGATGATGATGAACACCGATACCATGAAAGAGGTGCGGTTCGCTACTACCCAGCGGATGATACCTACCTTAGTGCGGGCTTTACAAATCCGCAATTCTTATTTCTATAAATTCGAGCGACTCAAAACGGTGTCCATTCAGTACGCGCCCGACAGCACCTTCCGAATTTTTACTTGGCAATTGTTTGTCAATAATGACGAATACCGTTACTATGGCGCCATACAGATGAAAGGCTCCACCTTGAAACTGTTTCCACTGGTAGATCGCTCTTTCAAAATAACTGATCCCCAACAAGCAGTGCTGAGCAAAGAAAACTGGTATGGCTCAATTTATTACAATATCAAAATGATGGATTCGCCAGAAGGAAAGCGCTATCTGCTGTTTGGATACGATGCCTATTCTTTTTTCCGTCGCCGCAAAATCATCGATGTATTGACCTTTAAAAACGGAGAACCAGTTTTTGGCGCGCCCGTTTTTCCAGTAACGGTTAGCAGCCCGCAACCGGTCAAGCGATTTGTAGTGGAATACTCGGCAGATGCTTCAGTAAAACTCAATTACGATGCAGCTTTGGGCATGATCGTCTTCGACCACCTGATTCCGATGAGTGGTCAGCACGGCGAAGGCCCCACCAATGTACCCGACGGCAGCTATGAAGCTTTCAAAATCCAAAAAGACAAACTGGTTTACCTTGATAAATTACCGGTTACAGTGCTCAAAGATGCGCCGCGCCCTTCGCCGGTATTGGATACAAGGGATAAGAAGATCCCGGGAACCCCCAAGAAAAACAAATAGAGTAGGGGGCGAGCTCCGGTTTGCCCTTAGCTTAGAGCTTGATCAGGATTTTAGCCATTTGCAGCGTGAATCAGAATCCTGATCAAGCTCTTATCTTAAATCACCATTCTCCAAAGCTTGAGCTGCCTTTTGCGCCAACATATGGACGCCAAAAATAATATGGGCAAAGCGTTCATCTTTGGTTAACCCTTTTTTGTAGCGACTGTACAATTGCTGGATAACCACTGCGTTTTTGAAAATTCCAAAAACGTAGAAAAACAGCACATTAGAAACATCACGACCACTTTGCTGGACATACCGCTCCAAAAATCCTTGGCGCGTTAGGTTACCCGGCATCCAAGTCAGGCTGAAATTTTTCTCAAAATCACCATCTTCCGCTTGCGCCCAATAAGCCAGCGCTGTCCCTAAATCCATCATGGGATCACCAACGGTGCTCATCTCCCAATCCAAAATGGCCAAAATATCGGTCAGTAGCTCGGGATTGAGTACCAGGTTATCGTATTTGTAATCATTGTGAAGGAGGGAAGGCGACCCATCCTTTGGCATATGGGATACCAACCATTGACTCACCGCGGTCATATTTGGAATATCATCGGTAAAAGCGGCTTCGTAGCGGCCAATCCAACCTTCTACTTGGCGTTGTATGTAGCCTTCGGGCTTACCAATTTGAATCAAACCGGAAGTCTCAATATTGATGGCGTGTAGTGCAGCAAGATTATCGGCCAGAGCAGTAGAAAGCGCGCGAAAATCTTCAGGGGTTAAGGTCAGTTTTTTGGCCATATGCGCCCTTAAAATGACGCCGTTCACTTTTTCCATGAGGTAAAAAGGGCAACCCATAACGGCTTCGTCTTCACAACAATGAATGGGTTGTGGAATTTTTTTAAACCCAGCCTGATCCAAAAGGGTTAACAAACGGTATTCGCGCTCCATGGCGTGGCCGCCTTTAATGGTTTTGGCGCCAAAAGGAGGGCGACGGAGCACATATTCTTGGGTAGGTGTTTTGATGGCGTATGTAAGGTTGGAATATCCCCCTGGGAATTGCGCCACTTCGGTAATGGCGCCAAAACCCGGAATCTGGGCATTGAGATATTCAGCAAGAACCGTGATGGGCAATTCTTCGCCCACCCGGATTGTGGTGGGCGCATCCAAATTGATGGGTTGCATACAAGTATTTTTGTCGAATATAGGTATTGAGAGAATATAAATGGATAGAATTTCTTGATTTTTGCACGTCTTGAAAAAATACAGAAAAACACAATGATAGAAGCTCACAAAATTGGCGTGCAGCGTACTGCGCATTTCTACACCCTTGGAACCCCCGGAGCCAATACCCGCTATTGGGTCATTGCTTGTCATGGTTATGGGCAATTGGCCAAAAATTTCATCCGTAAATTTGATGCCATTGCCAGTGAAGACACCTTTATTTTGGCGCCCGAAGCATTATCCACCTTTTATTGGCAAGGATTTACTGGCGATCCAGTGGCTTCTTGGATGACCAAAGAAAACCGGCTGGATGAAATTGAAGATTATTGTCAGTATTTGTCACAAGTGCATGCCCTTTATCGCCCAGAAATGCCAGCAGATGTAAAAATTATTCTGTTTGGTTTTTCACAGGGATGTGCAACCGTATTGCGTTGGATATTTCAAGATCAACCCGAATTTCAGGCTTTGGTGCTTTGGGCGGGTATGATGCCCGAAGATTTGGATTATGCTACTAAAGCCGATCTTTGGAAAACCCGACCTGTTTATTACATCTACGGCACAGAAGATCAATTCATTACTCCGGAGCGACTAGCGCAGTTCCAAACTTTTTTTGCCGACAATCAGCTGCCAGTAAAAGAGCGGAATTTTGTAGGTCCGCATACAGTAGATCGTACAGCATTAGCTGCTTGGTTTGAGGATTTCCGTCACATCAAATAAAAAGCTATTCTTTACCCACTATGCGGAGGGTATCTTGTACTTTTTTAGCAATGACCATGGCTTCCTCCAAGGTATTGGCCAAAATCGTGGCGTGCCCCATTTTTCGGAAAGGTTTGGTATTGGCCTTGCCATAAAGATGCAATTTTACGCCGGGCAATGCCAAACAAGCTTCAAGCCCTTCATACACCGCGGTTCCTTTTGAGCCTTCCGCGCCAAGCAAGTTGACCATCACCGATGGGCACTTCATAGCCGTACTGCCCAATGGTAAATTAAGTATGCTACGCAAATGTTGCTCAAACTGAGAGGTATAACAACTATCGATGGTATGGTGGCCGCTGTTGTGTGGGCGCGGCGCTACTTCATTGATCAGCAATTCGCCTTCCGGAGTTAAAAACATTTCTACTGCCAACAAACCGCAAATATCAAAAGCTTCAATAGTAGCAATGGCCAGTGCTCGGGCCGCTGCTTCAATATTAGCGTCAATGCGGGCGGGGCAAAGCAAACGCTCCACCAGATTGGCGTTGGGATTGAAATCCATCTCCACTGCCGGATATACTGCAATTTGTCCTTGCCGATTCCGTGCTACAATTACCGCCAATTCTTTTTCGATCGAAGCACAGGCTTCAACCAAGCATTCCCCTTCCAGTAAGTTAGGCAGTTGCTCCGCATTGCGGATGATGACCACGCCTTTGCCGTCATAGCCAGCAGTACGCAATTTTTGGACAAACGGAAAAACAAGTTCGCCATTTTCAATAGCTGTCAAAATTGCCTGATGGTTATCAAACAGCTGAAATGGAGTGGTTGGCAACTTTTTATCCAAGTAAAAAAGCTTTTGCAAACCTTTATCCTTGATGATATCGAGTTTATCGGGATCGGGATGAACTATAACGCCTTCACCTCTCAAACGCCGTAGCGCATCGGTGTTAACGTGTTCAATCTCTATAGTCAGGGTATCTTTGTCTTTACCAAAAGCGTAGACATCGTTGTAATCGGCAAAATTTCCTTCTGAGAACCAAGCGGCCAAAGCGCCGGCAGGCAGATCTCGAGAAGCATCGAGAAAATAAAGCGGCAAATGCCAGTTTGCAGCGGCTAGACCCAACATTTTACCGAGTTGACCTCCGCCCAATACCCCCAATTTAAAATCGGTGTTGATTAATTCCGTTGCCGGACGCATGCTGTTTAATTTTTATCTCGGCAAAGCTAATAAGATTCTTTTGGCCTTTGTAGCTTTGGGGCAAGGAATGCTGAATAAACTCTAAAACCGATTTTAATAAAAAATACTAATCATGGCAGAAATTATTTTCAAAAATGCCCATATCATCAATCGGGGCAAGATTTTGACCGGTGATTTATGGGTCAAAGATGGTCGCATCCAGCGCGTTGGCGGAGTAATTGATGCGCCAAATGCGCTGGAAGTCAACGCCGAGGGCAAGTACCTTTTTCCTGGAATCATTGACGATCAGGTGCATTTTCGCGAACCTGGTTTGACCCACAAAGGTGAAATATACACCGAAGCCAAAGCTGCGGTGGCTGGCGGCGTAACTTCGTTTATGGAAATGCCCAACACCAAGCCGCCAGCACTTACCCAAGAGCTTTTGGCTCAAAAATATGCGATCGGCGCCGAGCGCTCGTTGGCCAATTATTCTTTTTTTATGGGTGCTGGTAATGATAATCTGGACGAAGTGCTGCGCACCAACCCAGAAACGGTATGCGGTGTTAAGATTTTCATGGGCTCCAGTACGGGGAATATGCTGGTTGACAATACTGAAACGCTGGATAAACTCTTTAGTCAAGTTCCCATGTTGATTGCCACCCACTGTGAAGATGAAGCGACCATCAAACGCAATGAGGCTTCATTTTTGGCTGGGTACGGCGAAGATATTCCTATGGAGTTTCACCCGGAAATTCGTTCGGCAGCAGCGTGCCTGATCTCCTCTACGCTTGCGGTTGAGTTGGCTCAACGCCACAATACCCGTTTGCACATCCTGCACATCTCGACAGCAGATGAACTAGCTCTGTTTCGCAACGACATTCCATTGCCGCAGAAAAGAATCACGTCGGAAGTATGTGTACATCACTTGTATTTTTCAAGCGCCGATTACGAAAAACTAGGAACCCAGATCAAATGCAATCCGGCAATCAAGTGGAAAAACCATCGGGATGCGCTTTTGCCTGCTTTATTGGATAATCGTCTCGACATCATCGCAACCGATCACGCGCCGCATACCTGGGCCGAAAAACAAAATTCTTATTTCAACGCGCCTTCGGGTTTGCCATTGGTGCAACATGCCCTGGCCATAATGTTGGAATTTTATCATCAAGGAAAAATCAGTTTGGAAAAAATTGTTGAAAAAATGTGTCATGCCCCGGCAGATTGCTTTCGTATTCCCGAGCGCGGCTACCTAGATGAAGGATACTGGGCAGACGTGGTGTTAGTTGACCTTGAAAAAGAGTGGACAGTAGGCACTGAAAACATCTTGTACCGTTGTGCTTGGTCGCCGTTTAATGGTCATACTTTTAAAGGCGCTGTTGAGGCAACGGTAGTGAGTGGACATTTGGCCTATCACAACGGCCAATTCAATGAAGAGAAAAAAGGAGAGCGATTAAAATTCAACCCTTAATTTTCCGAAGCAGTTCGTAAATGGCGATTCCAGCGGCCATGGCCACATTCATTGAAGTGTTCACGCCGTACATGGGTAGGTGTACGCAGGCATCAGCCAATTCGAGAACTTGAGCGCTAACGCCATTTTTTTCATTACCCACTACCAACACGATGGGTGTGGTTAGTTGGAAATCCCAAATCGGGATGCTATTTTTGGTTACCTCAAGTGCAATAAGTTGTATTTCAGGCTGCTGTTCGCGGAGGAAAGCCCAGTTTTCAATACGAATATGCGGTACGTATTTGTCGGCTGCCCGCGCAACTTTGCGTAAGGCCGCTCTTTCTTTTTGCAATTCTTGTTCAAAAGTGTAGATTGCTGCCAAACGAGCGGCATCGGCCAGCCGAAACAAAGCGCCTAGGTTGCGCTCGTCGGCTACATTGTCGAGCGCCAAGCTAATGGGATGGCGATTTTTACTGATATCAGCTAAATGAATTGCAAAATCAATGCGTTCATCGGTAAAGACAAGTTGTCGATTCATTTTTTCCTTTTTCTCAATCAGAGCGTCCACGGACGTCTATTTTTGGTACTGCCAACAATCAACAAGATAAAACCAGACCAGTTGAGTAGCTTTGTAAAGGTCAATAAAAAATTCAAGAATATCAGACGCAGTGAATTCAGACATTCATGCGCTGAACGTTTTTTGGCAAAAAAACACATAACTGGTGCCTAAGGAACGGTTGGATGATGATCACCAACAGCACATCAGAAAATTTATCCAATTTTCCTGCGTTTTTAAATGAGCTTTTTTGAGATGGTCATGGGATTGCGCCAAGCAGTCAGTCCTACTCTTGGAACTTACTAGATGAATTTAAAAGCACTTTGAGCTGGCTTATGCGGTATACAATTGCCCTTGTTTTAGTGGCTGCTGGGTTCGTCAGTTTTGCCCAAACCGTTTTTCCGGTAAAAATGAACAACCGATGGGGGTTGATCAACAGCGAGGGCAGTATGATCATCAAACCCGAATATGAAGCCATTGGTGATTTCAAAAGCTATGGTTATGCGGTGATGCAGCGCAGCGGTAAAGTAGGACTGCTCGATCAGCATGGCCGGGAAATTGTCAATGCCCGCTTTGAGGATCTTCGGGTATTGGATTCAGCGCGGATTGCGGTGATGGATCAAGGCCAATGGATGGTCATCGATTTAAATGGAAAAGTAGTGCTCGCCAAAGGTTATGACCGTCTCCAACTTTGGGATGGCGGATTTCTAGCCTTTCGTGTTCAAAATAAATGGGGGGTTCTCAATCAAAAAGGGGTGCAAATTGTAGCCCCCAAGTACGATGAAATACTCATGCGGCAAGGCCGTTTTTTTCTCACCAATACCGGCGGACAAAAAGGCTTGGTGCTCAATAATGGCACAGAAGTACTTACCCCACAAGCCGACCAAATCGACATCATCAGCGATAGTTTGTTCTTTTTTCGAAAAGGCAACTTGTGGGGTGCTGCGGATGGCAATGGAAAATCATTGGCTCCCGCACGCTACACCAGTTATAGCCGCATTTCTAACAATTTTTATCGGCTTCAGGGTAATGGCAAACCCTTTTTGCTTTCCATACTTTGCAAAGGGGTAATCACCAATGGCGAATATGAAAACTACTACCCTTTATCGAACCGCTATGTGGTGACCAGAAAAAACCAAAGATTGGGTTTGGTAGATTGGTGCGGGCGAACGGTTTTATCGCCGCGTTACGATGAGATTTTGTGGTATGCGTCGTCGGTTTTTCGAGTTAACGTAGGCGGAAAATGGGCCTTAATAAAACCAGGTGATAGCACGCTTACCAGTTTTCAATACACTTACATTGCTCCGCCAAAGGGCAGAATCAGCGTAGTTAAGATCGGTCAAGCGTATGGCGTTATCAATTATTTGGGGAAAGAGATCGTTAAACCCAGTTACCGTAGAATAGTTTTGGAACCGGGTCAAGCTAGAGCGTACCGAACCAATATAATGGCCGGAGGAGCTGAGATGTTAGACCTGTTGCGCTTTGATGATGAGGGCAACTTGGTTTCAGACGATAAACTGAGTCAGCATTTTCGCATCAAAGTATCGGGAAAAAATCGCCAGCACCTTACAGGGGAAAAAGAAGAAGAGAGTTACATCTTAGATAAATTTGAATGGTTTTTTGACGCCGCTAAAGACCGCTGGGGGCTACGCGATATTTCTGACGGGAGTATTAAAATCACCCCAGCATTCCAATGGATAAAAGTGGATCGCGCCTTGGGCTTAACTTTGGTGGCCATTCCTGCGGCTCGCGACTACGAATTTGAGCGCACTACTTATCGATTTGACCATTTATTGGGCATTGTGAGCAATGATTTGGGCGCTTTGGTCTCGGAGCTTAATTATTGGGACATCCATTTGGAGGATTTCCATGCCGGCAACCCCTATGCGCGTTGTTTGGCTGCTAATGGTCGTTATGGATTGATGGATAAGCGGGGCAAGCAAGTTCACCAAGGATACGCCTACATTGGATCTTTTCATAATGGTTTGGCGCGCATGAGCCTCGCTGGAAGATTATCAGCGAGTATGAAAAGCGAGAACAATCTTGGTACGCTCCATGATTTTATGGCGCAATTGCCCGTACCAGGTAGAGTTATCGATTATACCCAATACGATCAAGTATTTAAAGACAATGCCAAAGTAGTTTGTGAAAACTGTGAATGGGGGTATATAGATACCGCTGGCAAACGAAATATCAATCCTCAGTTTACTTTTGCCGAAGATTTTGTCAATGAGGTAGGCATAGTTCAGTCGGGTGCCAAATGGGGGGTCATCAATCAACATGGCAAACCGCTGATTCCCTGTCAATACGATGCCATTCGGTTTTTGGAAAACACCAATAACCGCATATTGAGCATGTACGTACAGCGCCCCAAATATGGGTTAATTGACACCCTCGGGCAATTAGCGGTCAATGCCATTTACGATGAAATTGGTTCCTTTCGAGAAGACCGTTTGGCGGTGGCGCGCAATGGCCTCTGGGGGTTTGTGGATCATGAAGGATTGGAAGTGATTCCTTGTCGTTTTCGGGAGGTTGGCAATTTTCATGAAGGCTTGGCCTCGGTTAAATTAGGTCGCTATTGGGGCTTTATCGATAAATTGGGTAACGAGGTCATTAATTTTAAATTTCGGAAAGTAGGAAATTTTGGACATGGCTTGGCCTGGGTAGAAACCGAGGAAGGTTTAGGTTATGCCAATCACGAAGGAAAATTGATCATCCCCGCCTTTTACGAGCAAGCTACCGATTTTGATCATGGTGTAGCCAGGGTGCGTTTGGGTGGAAAATATGGGCTCATCAACACCAAAGGTCAATCCATCCTCAAACCCAGGTACAATACCATCAGCGCCTTCAATGCTTATGGATTGGCAATTGCCACCCAAGGATCCGAGAATACCCGAACTATTTTAATTAACCGTAAGGGTATGCAGGTGGGAAATCAGTCTTTTATTCAGATCCATCCTTTTTCTGAAGGTTTGGCGGTAGTAAAAGAAAAAAATGGCTATGGCTACATCGATACTTTAGGAAGGTTGATCATTCCTGCTGTTTATCACAAAGCAGGATCATTCTCTCAAGGACGAGCTGCGGTGTACCGCGACGGCGCTTGCGGGTACCTGAGTCACGATGGGCAATCAAAAGTCCCATTTAACTATACCCGTTGTCAGGATTTTGCCGATGGGCGAGCCGTAGTTTTTCAAGGAATGCGCAAAGCTGGTTTAATTGACACCAGCGGTCAACTGGTGCTTGAACCCAGCATCAACCGGATTCTTGATTTCAGCGAAGGTGTGGGCTTGGTACGCGATGAGCAATACCGTTTTTACTTCATCACGGAACAAGCAACCATGTACAACGCTTATTATCAGCAAGCCAGTGGGTTCAACCATGGCGTTGCAGTAGTGCAAATAAATGGAAAATGGGGTATCATCAATAGGAGAGGGATGGAGGTAGTGGCGCCCAAATACAGCCAGATCGAGGCTTTTGAAAACGGTTATGCCAAGGTTAAAGTAGAGGGTTTTAACGGGTTGTCCAACTTGAAAGGCCAACTGATTGTGAGTCCAGATTTTGAATACATCCGCTATGCCGGCGACGGGGTTTTTCGAGTAGAGCAAGGAGATAAAATAGGATACTTTGACAGCACCGGCAATTGGATTTGGAGTCTTTCTAATTGATTTAGTATGATTTGATGCCTAAAAGTAAAATCATCTTTGTAAAATAATATTTTTTTACTTTACTTTGCTAGTCTATAGCAGTCATTAACTATATTTGAATCGCAAATCAATTTAATCCCAAACACCGACGGGAACTTGCCAAAAGTACTGCTTTTTGATGCCTTTTATCAATTTCTAGATCTAAACCATACTAATGCTCGTCAAAATACGGCATGAATTGAACAATTTTGTTTGTTCTTTTGACTGAAAAAAAGCATTTCTTAGATATATTTTGCTTTCAATCGGCATTTACCTTGTCTTTAAACTATAGGTAATGTTGGAAGAATAGCAACGGTATTTTTAAATTGGTTAGAACGTTGGAAGAATTAATTGAACTCATTCAGTTACTCGATCGCTCCAAAATAGCGAATGGGGGTCTTGAACTGCTTTTAGAGCACAACTCTAAGATGCTACAAATGTACTTTGGAATTGTAGATCAAAGTATTAATTCCGATAGGAGTGACGCCAAGTTGTTGTATCCAACCAGTCAAAATGCTGCCGCCAAGTTTCAAAGTCTTAAAAATAAGTTGAAGAAAAGATTGATTCAGGGCATTTTTATGATTGACCTGAACGAACCCCTCTATAGTTCTCGCCAAAATGCTTATTTGGAATGCAGCAAAAAATGGGCTGCCGCTTCGATTTTAATGGCAAAAAACGCCAAGAAAATTGGTATTGATATTTGTGAAAAACTCCTTAGGCAAACTATTAAATTTGAATTTACAGAGCTTTCAATCAGCACGTTGCGATTCTTAAGATTGCATTATAGTACGGTTGAACCCGACTTAAAAAAATTTGAAGAATACCAGACCCAAATCAAAAAGTACAAAGAAATCTGGCAGCTTGAAAACAAAGCCGAAGGATTCTATTCTGAGTTGGTGATCAATTACCTGAACAATAAATCCATACCTCCAGCAGAGATCCAAGCCAAGGCCATAGATTATTACCTTGAATTGGAACCATTTTTAGAGAAAAATACTTCGCTTCGATTGTATCTTTCTATATTGTTAATCCGTATATCGATTTATACAGTGGTCAATGACTACGCTTCGACCATGCAGGTTTGCGAGGATGGGTTGGCGTATTTTGAAAAAAAGGTGTTTGGCGATAATCCTGGTACTCAAGTTTGCATGTACCAATTGTTGATTTGCGCCATCCAGCTCAAAGACATTGAAAAAGGAAAGTTGTATGCTGCTAAAGGCAAGGCCATCTTTCAAAAAGGGGATTTTAATTGGTATAAATTCCAAGGATTACTCTTTTTGTTGGCTATGCACAGCCAGCAATATGACGAAGCGTATCAGGTTTACATAGAAACATCAAGCAACGAAAAATTTGGGTTTCAACCCCCACTAATTCGGGAAACTTGGCGATTGAATCAGGCCTATTTGTTTTTTGTTTCTCGATTGGGAAAACTCAATACAGAGATCAGTAATTCGTCAGGTTTGAATTTCAAACCCGGCAAATTCATCAATGATACGCCAGTTTTTGCAAAAGATAAACGAAAGAAGAATATTCCTATTCTCATCATACAAATACTGCTTTTCGCACTCGATCATGATTACAATCGGGTGATCGATAAAATGGAGGCCATCGAAAAGTACCGTACTCGATACCTCAAAACTGCCGAAAACTTCAGAAGCAACTGTTTTTTGCATATGATTTCCCGGCTACCAACAGCGCATTTTAACCCTATTTATGCCGAACGGATCACCCAAAGGGAATGGTCAGATTTGACGCAAATCCCTTTGGATATCGCCAATCAATCGCACGAGATTGAAATTATTCCTTACGAAGATTTGTGGCCCATGATCTTAAATATCCTCAAAGGGGATAAATTCCAGCGGGTAACGAATAGAAATTCAAACTGAGTTGGAATAAAATAATACATTTTGATTAATAGAATGTCTTATTTTAAATTTTCAAATGGTATTAATTTATTGATTAGCAGCGTTTTAAAAATATTTAAGTAAAAGGTGCCTAGAAAATACAAGCGAAAAACTAACGTATTTTGTCTGGGTACATCCTACTGAATTCAATTATTTTTGAATTGTAAATATGTTTTTAATTTTATTGCTAATTTCAAATCATTACTACATGAAACGCCCGGTAAATTCAGAACGCTGTAAAAGTCTTTTTGTAATCACGCTTGGAGTAACCTGCTCGATAATCATTATCGATATTTTGGGAGCTTAAGCATCAGGAGCACAAAAAGCACCCGGCCAGTCAAATGAGTAACTGGCCGGGTTCTTAAATTCTAAATCAAAATCAGAACTTTCCATATTTTCCCATAACAGACCAAAAAAGAAAACTATAGACAGAATACAGTCTTAGAGTGTGTTTGGATTTTAAGTTCGCAGGCGAAAATGAGTCAAAATTTGCACCAACGAGGCGTGAAAAACGGAGTGTAGCAGCGCTACATGAGTATTTTCGCAACGAAGTTGGGGTGAATTTTGGCCATTTGCAGCGTGAACTTAAAATCCAAACACACTCTTAAGGAGTTTGAAAACCACCAGGTCTATGACAGATTTAAAAGAACTGGTTGTATTGATTGATCATCACTTACCCGGAGTTAACAACGCACTGGGACAGGGTTTGCATGCTCAATCCAAACTTCGTCTTTTGTACACGGGTATACTTTCTGGACAATTCCAATCTGACGAAGAAGCTGCCACGTTTTTGTATCCTTCTGAAAATAGAGGTTCTTCTTACCGAAAATTAAAGGTTGATCTTCGAGATCGTTTGGTCAATACCCTTTTTGACGTCAACCTTAAGCAAGCACATTACAACGAATACCAAAAGGCTTATTACGAATGCCACAAGCAATTTACGGCCATCAAAATTTTGTTTGGTCGCAATGCCAATGTTGCTGGGGTAAGCTTGGCCATTAAATTACTCCGACAAGCATCGCGCTTTGAATTTACCCATCTATGTCTGGATCTTTGTAGTTTGCTGCGCTTACATTTTGGTACTAGGGTAGGGGACGTAGCTCGTTTTGAAGAGTACAATTTACTTTTTCACCAATTTAACAAATCCTACCAGCTCGAAAATCTAGCCGAGGAGCTCTACATCAGTTTGGCGATGAACTACGTCAATAGCAAAGAAACCAAAGAATCCATATATAATAAGGCATTGCTTTGTTATAATCAGATCAGAGAGGAAATGGTTACCGAACAAAGCTATCGATTTCAATTGTATGCCCGCTTGATTCAGTTATCGTGCTACACCACGCTAAACGATTACCTAGGCGCCTTGGCTGTGTGTAGAGATGCGATAAAAGCTTTCCAAAAAAAAGATTTCGAGGCGCATGTTCCCTTACAAATTTTTCATTATCAAGAGTTGGTATGTTTTTTGCAGCTCAAAAATTTTACGGCAGGGGAGGAAGCTGCTCAAAACTGCCTACACCTCATGGGCAAGGGCAGCTACAATTGGTTCAAGTACCTGGAAATGTATTTTCAGTTGTCGATGCATGCCCAGAACTACGAAGTCGCCTATACCACTTACATGGAGGCCATTCACAATGAGCGATTCGAATTTTTGCCCGAAAATGTACAAGAACTCTGGAAAATCTATGCTGCTTACCTCTATTTTCTTATGCGGATTAACAAAATTACGCCAAAAGGTAAAAATGATCCCATCCAAAAATTCCGGATCAGCAAATTGCTAAATGAAACGCCGCTTTATGCCAAGGATAAAAGAGGCATGAACATCTCCATCCTGGTTATCCAAATTTTGATCTACATCATTGAAAAAAAATATGATACGGTAATCAATTGTACGGAATCAATTGGCCAATATTGCTACCGCTATTTCCGAAAAGAGGATACCCAACGCGGTAATTTGTTCATCAAAATGCTCTTGCAAATCCCTCAAAACGACTTTGATGCTGACCGAATTAAGGTCAAATCCAAAAAATACTGGGATAAATTGACGGCATTGCCGCTTGCACTAGCCAATCAATCACACGAAATTGAAATCATACCGTTTGAAGATCTTTGGAGGTTCATTCAAGAAAACCTAGACAAGAAAATTATTCGAACTAAACATGTTTTTACTACCAAAACAGGCAAAGCCATCGAAAATCCCGAATAAGCTCTCAATTCGATTGGTTACCAGCAATACATGTTTAATTAAAAAATAGCATATGTAATTTTCATCCTACGTAACACTTAATGTAAGACAGGAAGCAAAAATCTATTGAAAATCAACATATTATGATTTATTACTTTCTCCAAAGAATTGTTGATTACGTAACAAATACTGTTTTTTTGTAACTATCCAGCCTCCTTTGGCGGCTGGGGGATATTGACAATTGCAT
>JBBANM010000057.1:0-39341 GCA_040401995.1 Saprospiraceae bacterium | reverse complement strand
GTGCAAATTTTGACTCATTTTCGCCTGCGAACTAAAAATCCAAACACACTCTTAGTGTTTAGCCCTTTCTACTACCGTTGAATTTGTTGATCTTTAAGATTAAACTGCGCGGCGAAAACCTTGGTGTGGTTGACAAAATCTTGGGCATCAATCCGATGACAGTCGTTTTTTTGCCTTTAAACATTGCAGCTAGCGATTGTACTGCTACGGTTTTCGGATCTGCGACTGTAATGGATTGATAGGCATTGGATTTCAACATGTCCTCTGATGCAAACTCGGTATCAACCGGCCCCGGACAAGCTGCTGTCACCGTTACGTTGGTTCCTTCCAGTTCAGTGGCGAAGGCTTCGGAAAACGATAGCACAAATGCCTTGCTTGCAGCATATACTGAAAAATAGGGGAACGGGAAAAACGACAATAAGGAGGCCATGTTTAAGATCCGACCCTGTTTTTGGGCTTTCATATCTTTTCCAAACAACTTACACAAGCTCACCAATGCCGATAAGTTCAATTGGATCATGTTCAGCTCGGTTTCCAAGGCAGTTTCGGTGAATTCGCCCCACAAGCCAAAACCAGCGTTGTTGACGAGAATGGTAACCGCCAATCCTTGTGCTTTGATTTCTTGGTACAGGGCGATGGGGTTTTGGGTAACGGAGAGGTCTTTGGCGAAAACGTGCACTTGAATGCCGTGCTCGCTTTCCAGACTTTGTTTCAATGCTTGGAGTTGCGCTTCCCGCCGGGCAACGATGATGAGGTCGATTTTTTTGGCCGCCAATAATTTCGCGATTTCCAATCCGATACCTCCTGAAGCGCCGGTGATTAATGCTAATTCTTTCATGTTTAAATACTTAGGTGATATTTAGAATAGCAAAAATAGCAATTTAATGGCGATCAAAGCGATAACAAATGTTTACGTTTTGCGGCGGTCGGTTTTTTTTAAGCGGCTTAAATGGATGGGCGTGATGCCCAAGTAGGAGGCAATCATGTGTTGCGGCGCACGGTTGTGGATGTTGGGAAAAATTTGATTGATGCCATCATAGCGCTCTTTGGGATTATGGGCATACAGGTTTTGAATGCGATTGTCGAGGTAGACGAAGTAATATTCCGCAATCATCCGACCCAAACGGTCGCCTTGCTGAAGGTTTTGATAGCCCCAATCAATCGCAGCTCGTGGCAGTACTACCGTATCCGTTATTTCCAAAGCTTGCAAGCTGTAGATCGATGGCGTTTGCTGGATGAAACTGCCATAATCGGCAATAAACTGGTTTTCAAGGGCAAAATGAACCGTGTTTTCCTGACCATTTTTATCGATAATGATCACCCGGACAATGCCTTTTTTGATGAAAAAAACTTCATCACATACCTTTCCCGGCTGACTCAAGAGCTCCTTTCGTCGGAATGTTTTTAAAAAGCAAAGCTCCAATAAACCTTGCAGCTCTGCTTCACTGAGGGTGATCAGTTGACGGATGGCTTGAGAAAATTGCTCCATAGTAAGGGCGTTGAATCAATCCAAATCTTCCAAAACAGCAATGGTTTGGTTAATCATCTCTGAACTGACGTCGAGGTGAGTAACGAAGCGCACTGTCATCGGACCAAAAGCGGAAGCGTTGATGCCCAAGCTTTGCAGTTTTTCAATAAACGAAGCAGCCGTATGGGGCGGTTTAACATCAAAAATAACGATGTTGGACTTCACCGGACGCACCCCGGCTACGTATGTTCTGGCTGCCAATACTTCCCCAAGTCGTTTAGCGTGGTCATTGTCTTCTTTGAGGCGCGCCACTTGGTGATCCAGGGCGTAGATACCTGCAGCTGCTAAAAAACCAGCTTGCCGCATCCCGCCGCCCATTACTTTGCGCATCCGACGGGCTTTTTGGATAAAGCTTTTTTCGCCAATCAGCAAAGAGCCAACGGGGGTTCCCAAACCTTTTGACAAACAAATCGAAATGCTGTCAAATTCCTGTCCTACTTCCTGGGTGGTTTCACCGGTTTCTACCAAGGCATTGAAGAGTCGCGCGCCATCCAGGTGCAGGGCGAGCCCGCGTTCTTGGCACAATTGGCGGATAGGACGAATTTCATCCAGCGTATAAAAACTGCCCCCGCCTTTGTTACAGGTGTTTTCCAGCACCACCAATCTGCTGATCGGCAACCAATCTGCCAGGGGTTTGATCACTGGCGCGATTTGCTCGGCGGTGATTTTGCCATTGGTGCCATGGATCAAATTAATGGCTACTCCCGAGTGGAAAGCGTATCCGCCCGTTTCGTATTGGTAAACATGGGAATACTCATCACAAATAACCTCGTCGAGGGGCTGGGTGTGTATTTTAATGGCAATTTGGTTGGTCATGGTACCTGAAGGGCAAAAAAGGGCTGCTTCTTTGCCAAACATTGCCGCTGCCTTTGCTTCCAAGGCATTGACCGTTGGATCTTGTCCAAATACATCGTCGCCCACTTCGGCGTTCATCATGGCTTGCAACATCCCTGGTGTGGGCTTGGTAACGGTATCACTGATGAGGTTGATCATAGAAAAAACAGATAAGAGATTAGTAATTTTTTGTAGAGACGCGATTCATCGCGTCTTTATATATCGCGTCTTTAGCCTTCATTCAATGAGATTTCCCCGGCAAAAACCTGTACCGCCGGGCCGCACAGCCAAATGTCTTCAAATCCAGTTGAGGTGGCCTGAAAACGCACCGCCAATTCGCCGCCTTTTACACGAATGGGTAGCTCTACTTTTCCTTGACTGCCGCCAAACTGGAGGTGATAGGCCAAAGCCGCAGCCGTTACGCCTGTACCGCAAGCGAGGGTTTCGTCTTCTACGCCCCGCTCGTAGGTGACAACAGCAATGCCTTCGGGGGTGCGTTGGGTGAAGTTAACGTTGGTACCTTCGGCGCGAAACCGGTCATTGTAGCGAATGGCTTTGCCTTCTTTTACCACATCTACGGCGGCAACTTCGTCAACAAAGGCGACATAATGCGGTGATCCCGTGTTCAAAAAATAGAAATGATCGCCATGTTCGACGGTTTGCACATCGATCATTTTGAGTTCTACCCATTCCGAGTTGATCACCTTGACTTCATGCTTGCCATCGATGGCCATAAAAACGCCCTGCTCGCCAATGATTTTCAACCAATGGGCAAAGGCGGCAATACAGCGTCCGCCATTGCCGCACATACTGCTTTCGCGGCCATCAGCGTTGTAATATACCATTTTGAAGTCGTAACCTGCTTGGTTTTCCAGCAGCATTAGACCGTCGGCGCCAATGCCAAAACGGCGATCGCAGAGCTGCAAAATTTGCGCTTCGCTAAGGGAAAGCACGCTTTGCCGGTTGTCGATTAAGATAAAATCGTTGCCAGCGCCTTGGTATTTGTAAAATGTTACCTTATACATATCGTCGATTGCCGCAAATTGGGTTGCAAAATGCTTTTTTTAGTCCTTATATTTAGCTTTTTGAATAACATCATAGGACTGCTTAGATTTCAAAAAGCCCCCGTAAAATTAAATTTTTAAATCACTCAGCTGTTATGTTTTTGAAAAAATACCTACCCATCGTGGTCAGTTCGCTACTCAGCGCCATTTTGGCGGTGGCGGGTTATCGTTGGCTTGAAGATCCGCAGGAGGTGATCGTTCGCGAGCCCGCTCCAGTGCAATATACCTACAACAACATAGACTACGACGGACTTACCAGCGCCGGGGATCACGTCTATCAATCGGCATCGCCCACCAATTTTACCCAAGCGGCCAGTAGGGTGAAGCAAACGGTGGTCAATATCAAAAATTTTCAGCGTACCCGTAATCTCAATTTTTTGGGGCGCAGTGAGGGCGGGGTCACTACCGGTTCCGGTGTGGTGATTTCTGGAGATGGCTACATCGTTACCAATCACCACGTTATCGAAAACAGCGACCAAATCATCGTCACCTTTAGCGATCGCCAAGAGCTGGAAGCGGAGTTGATTGGCAGCGATCCGTCTACAGATCTGGCTTTGATTAAGGTAAAAACCAAATCTCTGCCTTTTGTCACATTTGGCAATTCCGATTCCTTACAAGTAGGGGAGTGGGTACTGGCAGTGGGTAATCCTTTCAATCTAGAATCGACTGTTACGGCAGGTATTGTGAGCGCCAAAGGCCGCAGCATTGATATTCTCGATACCCAAGATCGCATCGAATCTTTTATCCAAACCGACGCAGCGGTGAATCCCGGCAACAGCGGCGGCGCGCTCATCAATACCCAAGGTGAACTAGTGGGCATCAATACCGCCATCATTACCCAAACCGGGCATTATGAGGGCTATTCTTTTGCTATTCCGGCCAACTTAGTGCGCAAGGTCATCCATGATTTGCAAGACTTTGGCATGGTACAACGCGGATTGCTCGGCGTTTTTATTGAACAAGTCAATACGGAGTTAGCTAAAGAATTGGGACTAAAAAAAGTGGAAGGTGTCTACATTACTCGCATCACTCCAGGAAGCGGCGCTGCTGATGCTGGCTTGCGCCCGGGCGATGTGATCGTCGCCATTGACGGTATCCGAACGCCTTCGTTGCCGGAAATGCAAGAATTGGTCGGTCGGCATCGCCCCGGCAATGTCATCAAAATCCAATACATTCGCAGTCGTAAATCCTATACGGCCAAGGTGACGCTGAAAAATAAGCGCAACACGACGGCTATTGTCAAAGCCAAGGAACAAGAGTTTTTGCGGCAAATCGGCTTGGAAGCGCGCGATTTGAGTCGCACGGAACGGCGGCGTTTGGGCATCAACGGCGTGTGGGTAACCAGCGTTTACCGCGGTAGTTTGGCTGATAAAACCAACCTGCGTCCCGAGTTTGTGATCACCAAAGTAAATGGGAAAGCGGTAAGCTCCCTGGATAATTTTGTGGAAGTTTTGAAAACCATCAATGGCAAAACCACGTTGGAAGGTATTTACGAAAACTCGGCGGAGCCGTATTTTTATGTTTTTGTGTATAAACGGTAGAGACGCGATTTATCGCGACTCCCTCTTTTTCCCAAACCTTTTCTGCCAAGCATACAACCAATTTCAGTTACCAATGACCAAACAAGAGCTTGACCAACGCCAAAACGAAGACCACCACAAATTACTGCTGGTGCGTTTACAACACCGTCTGGAACGCATCAAACTAGGCGGCGGCGAAAAAAAACTGGATCAACAACGCGCTCAAGGAAAGATGACTGCCCGCGAACGCGTCAATTACCTCATCGACCCCCAATCTGATTTTCTGGAAATTGGCGCATTTGCCGGTTTTGAAATGTATGCCGACGAAGGCGGTTGCCCAGCAGGCGGCGTAATTGTGGGCATCGGTTACATCCGCGGTCGGCAGTGTGTCATTGTTGCCAACGACGCGACCGTGAAGGCAGGTGCTTGGTTCCCGATAACCGGCAAAAAAAACTTACGCGCGCAGGAAATTGCCATGGAAAACCGCTTGCCGATCATCTATTTGGTGGACAGTGCCGGTGTTTTTCTCCCCATGCAAGACGAAATTTTTGCCGATAAAGAACATTTTGGCCGAATCTTTCGCAACAACGCCAAGATGTCGTCGATGGGTATTCCGCAAATTGCCGCCATCATGGGCAGTTGTGTAGCGGGTGGCGCGTACCTCCCTATCATGTCGGATGAGGCCTTGATTGTAGAGGGCACCGGATCGATATTTTTGGCTGGTCCTTATTTGGTGAAAGCGGCCATCGGCGAAGATGCCGACAAGGAGACCCTCGGCGGCGCGCATACGCATTCCGAAATTTCGGGGGTGACCGATTACATCATGAAGGACGATCCCACTTGTTTGGATACCATCAAAGACTTGGTTGATAAAATCGGTCATTTTTCCAAGGCTGGTTTTGATCGCATCGCGCCCGCGCCGCCTGCTGCCCCACTCGAAGAAGTGTTTCAACTATTGCCTGATGAATCTTCCAAGCCTTATGCAACCTTGGAAATCCTGAAGCGCTTGGTCGACGATTCCAAACTTACCCTTTATAAAGAAAATTACGGTAAAACGATCATCTGTGCTTATGCCCGCATCGAAGGTTGGGCGGTAGGCATTGTGGTTAACAACCGCGAGGTAGTGCGCAATGCCAAGGGCGAAATGCAATTTGGTGGTGTGATCTACTCTGATTCCGCTGATAAAGCCACCCGTTTTATCCTCAATTGCAATCAAAAAAAGATTCCGCTGGTATTTTTGCACGATGTAACTGGCTTTATGGTGGGTTCGCGTTCCGAACATGGCGGTATCATCAAGGATGGCGCAAAAATGGTGAACGCAGTGGCCAATTCCACGGTGCCAAAATTCACCGTGGTAATGGGCAACTCCTATGGCGCTGGCAATTATGCCATGTGCGGCAAAGCCTATGACCCACGCTTGATTGTAGCTTGGCCAACGGCAAAAATTGCGGTAATGGGTGGTGCACAAGCAGCAAAAACGCTGGCACAAATCCAATTGTCGTCGTTGAAATCCAAAGGCGAGGAAGTGGATCCCGAAACGGAGCAAGCTGTTTTCAACCAGATCAAAGACCGCTACGACAACCAAACTACGCCCTACTACGCGGCGGCTCGTTTGTGGGTCGACGCGATCATCAACCCTCTGGATACCCGCAAATGGATTGCCATGGGCATCGAAGCGGCCAACAATGCCCCGGTTGAACATTTCAACGTAGGGGTGATTCAAGCATAAGAGCTTGTTCAGGATTCTGGTTCGATGGCGTAGTGAGTAAAAATTTGCACCAATGAGGCGCAAAAAGCGTTGAAAAGTCCCGATTATATCGGAAAGAGTGTATCCCGATTTCATCGGGACAGGTCAGCGCTACATGAGCATTTTTGTAACGAAATTGGGGAGAATTTTTGCCATTTGCAGATCGAAGCAGAATCCTGATCAAGCTCTAAATAACCACTAAGACTTGTTGGGGATTATCTCAACAAGCACATAAAACAGAAGCGTGAACTTCATAGCCAAAACCTTAGCCGGATTAGAACCGGTGTTGATGGAAGAACTCAAAAATATCGGCGCCGAAGAAATTCGACCTGGCAAACGCGCCGTTTTTTTTGAAGGAACCCTCGAAACCATGTACCGCGCCAATCTGGAATTGCGCACCGCTCTGCGTATCCTCACGCCCATCAGCGAGCTGCGCGTGCGCAACGAGGATGATCTGTACCGCAAAATCCAAACCATTGACTGGAGCGAGTACCTGGAAGTGGAAGGCACCCTGGCAGTAGACGCCGTGGTAGCTTCCGAACTATTGCGGCATTCAAAATACGTGGCGCTCAAAACCAAAGACGCCATTGTGGATCAATTTCGCGAAAAAACCGGTGAGCGTCCCAATGTTGACATCAACAACCCCGATTTGCGCATCAACATCCATGTAAACGATAGCGACGTGACCGTGGCGCTCGATAGCTCCGGCGATTCCCTGCACCGTCGCGGTTATCGCGTTGATTCCGTGGATGCTCCCATCAATGAAGTACTGGCAGCGGGGATGATCTTGCTGAGCGGCTGGCAAAAAGACTGTTTGTTCCTCGATCCCATGTGCGGTTCGGGTACCATTGCCATTGAGGCGGCGCTGTTTGCCTACAACATTCCGCCCCAGCAGCACCGCGAGCATTTTGGCTTTATGAACTGGAAAAACTTTGACCCCGAGCTGTGGGAGCAGGTGAAAAAAAATGCCGATGATGCCCGTGTCGATTTCAAATTCCCGATTTACGCGTACGACAAAGACTTCCGGGCCTTCAAAGTGGCCAATATGAACGCCATTGCGGCGGGTTTGGAAGGCAAAATCCTGATTGAGCGTGCGGCCTTTGAAAAATTGAATCCGCCCTCCGGTCCCGGCATCCTGATGATGAACCCGCCTTACGACGAGCGCTTGCCAATTGAGCAAGCTGAAGATTTTTACCAATCCATCGGCGATCGCTTCAAACAGGCGTACCCCGGCTATTCCGCCTGGGTCATTTCCTCCAATTTGGATGCGTTAAAAAGCATCGGTTTGCGTCCTTCGCGACGGTTTAGCTTAATCAATGGAAAATTGGATTGCAAATTCCTTAAATTTGATTTGTACGCCGGTTCCAAACGGCAACCCAAAGATGAAGAGACAGATCAAGATTAGCGTATTGTTAATGATGTGTGCTTGGAATTTCCTCCAAGCCCAAGAGAATGTGGACAATCAACCAAAATTACTTGTCCAGCACTTAACGGGAGTGACCTTGCATGGCAAGCCCTTGTTTACAGCCCCAGGTTTGTTTGCCATAAAAACAGCAGTAACTGGCGGTTTTACCACTGGCATTGCTGTTTTGGCTGCTCCTGCTCCTTATCGCAATCGCTATTCCGTAGCCAGTTTGCCGTTTTTTTGTAAGCTGGAAGTACATTTGGAGCGGGCGGTAAAAATTCCAATTAAGTTTAGGTTGGGGGATGTGCAGTACGTAGATCGATTGGAGGGGAAGACGGCGTGGTGAAAAGAAGTTGTTGATGTTTGATATTCCGTGTTTTTGCGCTATCCTAAAACATGTGCATTTAGCAGGGAGTGGGTAGAGCCACATTGCAATGTGGCTCTACGGCAGTGTGCTGAATCACCGTTGTTTAGGTTTTTTCCCCATGCCCCAGTTTTTGCGCTATCCTAAAACATGTGCATTTAGCTGGGAGTGGGTAGAGCCACATTGCAATGTGGCTCTACGGCAGTGTGCTGAATCACAGTTGTTTAGGTTTTTCTCTCATGCCCTAGTTTTTGCGCTATCTTAAAACATGTGCATTTAGCAGGGAGTGGGTAGAGCCACATTGCAATGTGGCTCTACGGCAGTGTGCTGAATCACAGTTGTTTAGGTTTTTCTCTCATGCCCTAGTTTTTGCGCTATCTTAAAACATGTGCATTTAGCAGGGAGTGGGTAGAGCCACATTGCAATGTGGCTCTACGGCAGTGTGCTGAATCACAGTTGGTTATATTTTTTTCCAATGCCCTGTTTGGGAGAATATCTTATAGCATGGGCGTTAAGCAGGGAGTGAGTAGAGCCACATTGCAATGTGGCTCTACGGCAGTGTGCTGAATCACAGTTGTTTAGGTTTTTTTCTCTTGCCCTGTTTTTGGGCTATCCTATAACATGTGCTTTTAGCAGGGAGTGAGTAGAGCCACATTGCAATGTGGCTCTACGGCATCGTGCTGAATCACAGTTGTTTAGGTTTTTTTCCTGGCCTTGTAGTATAATACGAAGCAAAAAGCAATGTGGCCCTACGCCAAATCAAACAAATTCTTCACCCCCGGCGTCCGATCAGTAATGAAACCTTCACCGTAATCAAAACCAGCCTCGCGACCATAATAGCGGCATTTGGCATACAAAAACTCCTTGAAATCCTGACCCGAGATGGGGGTGCTCAGTTCTTTAGAATACTCCTTGGCCTCCGGAATGTAAAACTGCGAACGGAAAGCCAGCACCAATTCCATTTTTTTCTCCATGTATTCCGATACATCCACCACAAAATCCGGTACCAAGTTGTGGTCCTGAATGTAGTGATAGAGCGCCTTGGGGCGCCAACGCTCTTGGACTTGCCCGTCGGGGCCAAAGGTTTCGATTTTTACCAAACCCGAATAAAAACAGGCTTCGGCAACCAACTTGGCTGCCCGACCATGATCGGGGTGGCGGTCTTCGGGGGCATTGGCTAAAATCAGGGTGGGTTGATGGGTGCGGATGGCGGTGATCACCTTCAACAGATTTTCCTGATTATGGGCGAAAAAGCCATCGGCCATGTCGAGGTTTTCGCGGAATTTAGCGCCCATCAGTTGAGCGGAATGCGCCGATTCTTGGGCGCGTATTTCAGCAGTACCGCGAGTGCCCAATTCGCCGCGGGTAAGATCTACCAAACCCACGGTTTTGCCCATGGCCAAATGCCGCAGCAAGGTGCCGCTACAGCTTAGTTCTACATCATCAGGGTGTGCGCCAAAGGCGAGGATATCCACTTTCATCTTGTTGTGACCTATTTTTATTAAAAGTTTAACCCCTCGCCTTCAGCGATGAGTAACAATTTTTTCAGCCACAAATTTCACAAATTCAGGCACGAACTTCGTCCGTACCTATTGTGGCTAAATTCAAAAAAGAGCACTCAGCCAAAGATAAGGCACTAAAATTTTACCTATTTTTTAAACTTCACTTTGCCGCCTACGATGGTCATGATGACCTTGGTTTTGAGGATGTCCTCGTCACTACAAGTCAACAGATCATTTGAAAGCACCACAATATCGGCCAATTTTCCGGCTTGTAAAACGCCTTTGTCTTTTTCTTCAAAAGCGGCAAAAGCATTGGCGGCGGTATAGGAATAGACAGCTTCCGCGCGCGTCATTTTTTGTTCAGGGAAAAAAGCAAGCCCCGTATCCGCGCGTTTGCGGGTTACGGAGGCGTAAAAAGACTCAATTGGGTCAACATCCTCTACAGGGGTGTCGGTACCATTGCCCACCACAGCGCCCCCGTCCAACAGCGAACGCCAGGGGTAAGCGCCCAAGCGAGCCCGCTCTACGCCCAATCTTTTGATCACAAAGGGGGCGTCGGAAGTGCAATGAATGGCTTGCATAGCGGCAATGACGCCCAGTTTTTTGAATCGCGGTATATCGGCCGGGTCGAGATGCTGAGCGTGTTCGATGCGCCAGCGGGTGTCTTTGCGGTCGGGATGTTTGCGGGCTTCTTGCTCGTAGATGTCGAGCACCACCCGGTTGGCGCGATCGCCAATGGCATGAACACAAAGTTGGAGGTTGTTTTGCGCCGCCAAATCGGCTACGGCAGCTACTTCCTCGATGGGGGTGGTGTTTTGGCCTTCAAAACCTGGTTTGTCGTTATACGGTTGGAGCAACCAAGCCCCATAAGAACCCAAAGCGCCATCAACATCCGATTTGATAGCACGCACTGTCAGGTAATTTTTGCCCAGATTAATCCAAGGAAAGCCTTGCAATTTGCCTTTGAGCTCATCAGAAGTATGGCGAATCATGACCCAGAGTCGGAGGTTGAATTTCCCGGCTTCGGCCAGTTCTTTGTAATATTCCAATTCCCAGAATTTAGAACCAGCATCTTGAAAGGAGGTGACGCCTTTTTTAAGACATTCTTGCTGAGCCAGTTCAGCGCCTTTGATCCATTCCGCTTTTTTGGCAGATTCGGGCAAGGTGTTGAGGTATTCTTGGTATACTCCGCCGATGATACTCTGCGCGCGTTCTTCAAATACGCCAGTAGCTTTGCCGCGGGAATCGCGCACAATTTCACCGCCGCTGGGGCTGGGCGTTTCGGGACTCACACCAGCTAATTCCATCGCTTTGGCGTTGGCAAATAGCGAATGGCCGCTGGCATGACGCAATACCACTGGGTTGTTAGGGGAAATTTTGCTCAGTTCATCGTGGTAAGGATAGCCCAAAACGTTGGGAATGGGCGCTTTATCCCATTTTTCCTGATGCCAACCCCGCCCGATGATCCATTCGCCAGGTTTGGCGGTTTTTACTTTTTCCGCTACCATTTGCACAATTTCATCCCAGTTTTTGGAATGCATAAAATTGAGATTCATCAAACTGGAGCCTAGACCCGGAAAATGACCGTGTCCTTCGATGAACCCAGGCATGGCAAATTGGTCTTGAAGGTCGATGACTTTGGTATTGGCGCCTTTTAGAGCCATGATGGTTTTATCGTCGCCTACTTGTAGAATCCGTTCGCCGCTGACTGCCAGAGCGGTTGCTCGCGGCTGAGAGGGGTCAACGGTATAAAAGTTGCCGTTGATGAATAGGGTATCTGCAGTTTCTTTTTGCTGACAAGAAAAAAGGAACAGCAACAGGAAAATTGGGAGTAGGTTGCGCATGGTGTTGGTGATTGACATTTGATGTAGCGTCATTAATCCCGAATATACAAACTTGGGGAATAATTTCTACCTATTTACCCCTGTTCGCCTTCTACCATTTCTTTGATGACTTTCAAGATGGGATTCCAGCCTTCTCCGCCGTTGTAGGTTTCTTGGTAACGACGTTCGCCGTCGGCTACTTTGGTGAAATCGCCTTGTTGTACTTCCAGGGTGGTTTGATTGTTTTCGCTACGCAAGGCATAAATGACGTGGAGGTAGTTTTCCGGTACATCTGTCATCGTAGAATTGGGATCAAAAACGGTATAATCCAAGAGTGTTTCGGGTTCATAGCGTACCACTGTGCCTTTTACGGCGGTTATTTCTACCCCATCAAAAACGCCGATCCACAAAAGTGGGCTTCCAATGCGCCAATCGGTGATGGCGGCGCAACCAAACATATAGACTTTGGTTTTTTCGGGATTGACGAGGGCGTCCCATACTTGGGAGATTGGGGCATTGATGGAGATGGTGGAAATTACGAATGGTTCCATGGTGGATGGTTTTTGGTGTTTTTAATTGAGCGTAAAATTAAAATTATAGTTTTAAATTTTCGTATTTAAAAACATAAAAGTTTAAAATATTCCCTTCGGTGATGAACGAATTTTTTTTTGCCGTAAATTATCACAAATTAAGGCATTAACAACTGGAGTCAGACGCGATGAATCGCGTCTCTACCGACCCTACCTTTTGTGGATATGAGTAAAAGTTTAGCACCTCGCCTTCGGCGATGAGAAAATCAAATTTTAGCCACAAATTGCACAAATTTTCACAAATTAAAGCACGAACTCCGTTCGTGAAGGACACGCAAACGTCAGTTTGTGTCCTAATTTGTGAAAATTTGTGGAATTTGTGGCTGCATTTTTTTCAAACCACTCCATCGAAGATGGGGTGCTAAACTTATACGGATATGAAATAACCGAATCTCCTTACCTTTGATCGCTAAAAAACAACACAATGAACATTCATATCCGTGCAGCTGTAGCCGCTGATCTACCGGCAATCCACAATTTGGTACGCGAATTGGCCATTTACGAACGCGCTGAAGAACAATTCATCGCTTCAATCGAGGAGTACGAACGCGATTTTGCCGATGGCGTCTTTAAAGCTTTGGTCGCTGAATTGGACGGTCGAGTAGCGGGGATGGCGCTGTATTATATGGCCTATTCTACCTGGAAGGGCAGAATGTTGTTTTTGGAGGATTTTGTGGTAGAACCTGATTCACGGCGCTACGGATTGGGCCAATTGCTGTTTGATGCATTTTTGGAGGAAGGGAGTAAGGAGGGGTGTCGCCTTGTAAAATGGCAAGTGCTGGACTGGAACGAACCCGCTTTGCGTTTTTACGAAAAAAATGATGCAGTTATCGAAAAGGAATGGTGGAACGGCAAAATTTTCTTAGAAAAAGTGATTTAGAGTGTGTTTGGATTTTTTATTCGCGCTGCAAATGGCCAAAATTCACCCCAACTTCGTTGCGAAAATACTCATATAGCGCTGACCTGTCCTCGACAGAGTCGGGATACACTCTTTCCGATATGATCGAAACTGTACCACGTTTTTCGCGCCTCGTTGGTGCAAATTTTGACTCACTACGCCTGCGAACTAAAAATCAAAACACACTCTTAAATAAAAATATTTCTCAGCCCTTACACTTTGGCACGATTATGGCTTTTAATCTATCAGTTCTATAATTGGTTAGAAAAGATTAAGCATCATAATGTTTCATAGTGTAGGGGGTAACCTGGAGGAGGTTACCCTTTTTTATTGTTTATTTATCCCTACCCATCAAGGCTTCGGTCAATTCCCGCAAAGGTATTTTTATTTCTGCTGCTACTTTCACCGCATCCAAATGGGCAAAAGCAATTTCTTGGAAACGGTTTTTTTCGGCGTTGGCCTGTTCCAAAATATTCAATTGCAATAGGATTTCGGTTACGGTGCTGACTTTGGCAACGGCATCTTCGGTGGGGGTCGTCATTAATTGATGTAATTGTTGACGGGTAGTTTCATCGGCCAGTTCAAGTGCCTTGAGGATGAGGTAGGTTTTTTTGTTTTGCACTATATCGCCGCCGATCATTTTGCCCACTTTTTCCCCTTCGCCAAAAGTATCGAGGATGTCGTCTTGCAATTGGAAGGCAATGCCGATGTTGCGCCCGAATTCGTATAAATGCTGTACATCAGCCGGAGATGCTTGTGCAGCAATGGCGGCCATCTCCAACGCACCGGCAATAAGCACCGACGTTTTTAACTCAATCATCCGCAGGTAATCAGGGATGCTTACCTTTTCGCTGGTTTCAAAGTTGATGTCCATTTGCTGGCCTTCGCACACCTCGCGCGCTACCCGATTGAAAACGCTGATGATCTCCGGCAAACGATCAATGGCCTGCACTTTAAGTAGATAATCATAAGCGGCAATGAGCATTACATCGCCCGATAGAATGCCAGCATTAAGGTTCCATTTGGTGTGCACGGTTGGATTGCCCCGGCGCAGTGGCGCAGCATCCATGATATCGTCGTGTACCAAGGAGAAATTGTGAAAAATCTCCACCGCATAAGCCAACGGCAAGGCGGGTTTTACATCTGTATGAAACAACTCGTACCCCATCAATGCCAGTACGGGGCGCAGGCGTTTGCCGCCCAAGGCCATGATGTAATTGACCGGATCGTACAATTCAGTGGGCTGGCCAAGAAAGGGATGCGCTAAGCGATATTCTTCAAATAGTTGGTGGTACGCACGGATGACTTGCATAAAGATGGATTAATTCGGAGCAAAGATAATGATCCCTACAACTGGAAAGGCTTTATCTTTGTTCGAAAAATAAATCTGAAGTTTTAAAATTATGTCCAATTACGACGTCATCATCATCGGAGGAGGCCCCAGCGGAATCAATTGCGCCATTTCTGCAGCCAAAAAAGGTTTATCGCACTTGGTTCTGGAAAAAGGGGTGCTGGTCAATTCGCTCTATCATTTCCCCAGCAATATGACCTTCTTTTCCACTTCCAAATTGCTGGAAATTGGCGATACGCCCTTCATCTCTCACGGCGACAAACCCACGCGCAGCGAGGCCTTGGAGTATTATCGCCGACTACAAGAGCGCTTCAAACTCAACATCCATTGTTATGAAGCGGTGTTGGGATTGGCGCGACAAGTAGACGGAAATTACTTGGTACAAACTTCAAAAGGGGAATACCTGGCGCAAAGCGTGGTAGTAGCGACGGGTTTTTATGATACCCCGCGATTGCTTAACGTACCGGGCGAGGATTTGCCCAAAGTGAAACATTATTTTGATGATCCGCATCCGTATGTTGGCCAAAAAGTGTTGGTTATTGGCGCGCGGAATTCGGCTTGTGATGCCGCATTGGAAACCTATCTCAAAGGCGCAGATGTCACCATGGCCATTCGCAGCGGCGATATTCACGAAGGGGTTAAATATTGGATTCGCCCCAATATCGTGAATCGTATCAAGGAAGGCAGTATCAAGGCATATTTCCACACCACCGTCAAAGAAATTCGCCCAGAGGAAGTGGTTTTGACTGGTCCAGAAGGCGATTTTACGCTTAAAAATGATTTTGTACTGGCCATGACGGGTTATTCACCGAATTATCCCTTGTTGCAAAAATTAGGGATTGCCATTCCCGATACGGGCGAATGTGTACCGGTGCACGACTCCAGCACCCTGGAAACTAATTTACCGCGGGTGTACCTGGCGGGTGTGGTTTGCAGTGGTAAGGCCATCAATAAACTGTTTATCGAAAACACCCGCGATCATGCCGATGTGATCATCGATCATATTGCCCAGCAATTGGAAAGGGTAGGGTGATGGTTTGCATAAATATCGAAAAAGAAAAAAGGGAAGACGATATTCGATCTTCCCTTTTTGCTTTTTTACTTCCTAATCGGTCCGACAGGAATGCCCATCACTGGTTTTCCAGAGGCGCCGCTGGGCGCAGTTATTCTCAACCAATCAGCTACGGTGACTGCTATATCGGGAACCACCACCGGTTGGTTACCACTACCCGGCTGAACTCTCCAGCCATAAAACAACAAGGGAACATGCGTGTCGTACTCAAACGCCACACCGTGGGTAACACCTTTTGGATAATTGCCAGTAATGTAACCCGGGATTAAACTGAAGAGTACATCGCCCGAGCGTTTGGCATGGTAACCATTGGCCAGCAATTCTTTGACCTGACCACTGCAGTTGGTACCATCGCCATTGAGCGGTGCATAGGCGCACATAAAAGGCGGTAGGGAAAGTATGAAATCAATGGCAGTGTTTTCCACTGCTTTTTTGTCCAAATTGTTTTTGAGAAGGAGCTCATTGTTCAAAAAAAGCTCCTGCTCGCTGATCGACTCCACTAACTTATCGACTTTAAAACGGTTCGCTAAATATTGGTTGACCGTATCTTTTAGCTTATCCTCTTGTACCAATTGGCGCTCAAAGCGATGATCGGTCATGAATTTTTGGTTGAAAGGCGCGCCATGATCGGCACTCAAGAAAACAAGTACTTCGTTTTTGCCCACCCGTTTTTCCAGGTAATCCAATAAAGCGGCCAGTTCCAAGTCCAAACGCAGGTAAATGTCTTCCGCTTCAATGGAGTTGGGGCCAAATTGGTGACCCACATAATCGGTAGAAGAAAAACTTACCGCCAACAAATCGGTAAATTCATCCTCACCCAAATGCTCGTTTTCAATGGCGGCGATGGCCAATTGTTTGGTCAGCTGCAAGCCAAAAGGCGAATACAAAATGAGTTGATGGTCATTTGGATTTTTGGGGTTTTTCAAGGTGTGGGGAAAAACCGGCTGTGTTTCATGAGCAAAAGGCAGCTCGTAAGGATTATTGTCGGGCATGCTTTCGGTGTATTGATCCAGCGGAAGCAAAGGCTGCCAAGTTTGATCCAGCATTTTGGTGGATTCCCCTTTTTGGTTGAATTGCGTCAACCAATTGGGTAGGGTGGAGGCATAAAAAGTGCTGGTGATGAAATTACCAGTTTTGGCATCAAACCAGTACGAGCCATCGGAAAAATGACCGCCGGGGAGGATAGAGGAACGGTCTTTCAACGAAATGGCAATCACCTTGGAGCGGAAATTGGTGGCCATTTTGAGCTCGTCGCCGAGGGTGGTAGATAATAAATTGCGGGGTGACATGGCAGGTTCAGCCGTTGGATTGCCTATGCTCAGCACGGTTTTGTCCTCTACGCAATACACCGAGCGTTTTTGCGCCCGATCGTACCAGTTGTTGGAAACAATACCGTGGGTGGAAGGCGTAGTGCCGCTGTAGATGGTTGCGTGACCAGGTCCAGTTTGGGTAAAAGCATAATTGTAATGCGTGTTGCGACAGTTGTAGCCTTGCGCCAGCAATCTTTTGAAACCTTTGTCGGAATATTTGTTCCAATACCGATAGAGGTAATCATAGCGCATTTGATCCACCACAATACCAACTACCAGTTTAGGGCGTTGATTGGGCGTTTGGGCAAAAACGGAGAGCTCCAGAACACAGCAAAAACAAGCGAGGAAGAACCGCATATTCTTTGAGTTTTTATTAAGTGTCGAAAATAGCTTTTTTTGTAGAGTATGTTGGAAGAGCCGAATTAAACAATAGTAAATTCTCTCCAACTCTAAACTAAAATCATGAATAACAAACACTATCGCAACTGGTTGGTTCAAGCACCAGTGGGGCTGGTCATCGTTGGATTTGGAATTTGCTTGGTGGCGGAATCGGCCATGCTCAAGGCTTCTGGCGCTGGATGGATGAGCTGGGTTCCGGCTGGCACTGTCTCCTTATGCGTCTTTAACGCCGGTCTTTGTATTTTTGGGAACTCGATTTTGGAGCGGGTGAGGTATGAGCGGGATGAAAATGTTAAGCAGCAAAGGTGAAATGACAAAGCCTTGATCAAATTACTATTGATCAAGGCTTTGCGGTGGTGGAGATAAGGGGATTCGAACCCCTGGCCTCTTGCATGCCATGCAAGCGCTCTAGCCAGCTGAGCTATACCCCCATTGTATGATGTTGCTTTCTTCTAAAGCGTGGCAAATATAGTATTGTTCAGCTAAATTAACCAAAGAATCGGGATCATATTTTTTTGAATGGGCTATTGGGGGCAGAAAAGCGCATTTTTTTGGATAAATGGCCGCTTTTTTTGCAAGATATTGCAAGGAAAATATCAATTTTAGCCATAGATCCTTTTATCAAACAAAAATTGCCTAAACGGAAGCAATGGAACGAGTTACCGAAGCCCCCTCAAAATACCGTCACTTGGAGCAAATGAGCATCCGAGAACTGCTAGAAAACATCAATCAGGAGGACATGACTGTTCCTGTAGCCATTGCCAAGGCGATACCGCAAATTGAAGCCTTGGTAAGCGCGGCAACGGAAAAAATGAAAGGCGATGGCCGCTTGTTTTACATCGGCGCCGGTACTAGCGGCAGGTTGGGCATTTTGGATGCCTCGGAATGTCCGCCTACTTTTGGGGTGCCAGAAGATTTGATCATGGGCATTATTGCCGGTGGGGATCGCGCCATTCGGCATGCCGTGGAAGAAGCGGAAGACAGTATCACCCAGGCCTGGAAAGACCTTTCCGCATTCGAGATTGACGCGCAAGATGTAGTTATTGGCATTGCAGCTTCAGGAACTACGCCTTACGTGGTACACGGGTTGAAAAAATGTAGAGAGCAGGGAATCACTACGGGGTGTATTGTGTGTAACTTTGATTCGCCAGTGGCGGCTCAGGCTGATTTTCCCATAGAGGTGGTGGTAGGGCCAGAATTTGTAACTGGTAGCACACGGATGAAGGCAGGTACTGCCCAAAAATTGGTGCTCAACATGATCTCTACTAGCATAATGATTCAGCTGGGCAGAGTATTGGATAATAAAATGGTTGACATGTTGTTGACTAATAAGAAGTTGGTAGACCGCGGCGTCAAAATGTTGGTACAAAACCTCCATCTTAGTTATGACGATGCGCAGACCCAACTCCTGCTACATGGCAGTGTGCGCAAAGCCATGGATGCCAATCAAAAGCGCTAAATAACCAGTGACGCATGAAGATATTAGCGGATAGCGGCGCCACTAAAGCCAATTGGGCTGCAGTAGAGCAGGGAAAAATCATCCAGCAGGTGCAAACTCAAGGCATCAGCTCCTACTTTTTGTCGGATGAGGGCATCAGCGAAGTGGTGTTGAGCGTGCGCAAGGCTTTGCCAGGCGCAGTAGAAGAAGTTCACTTTTACAGCACGGGTTGCAAAGCATTGGAGCAGCGTTTGCGGGTAGCTAAATTGTTCAACGGTCTTTTTCCGGATAGTGCCATCATCAAAGTAGAAACGGATCTGTTGGCGGCGGCGCGTTCTTCTTCGCAACATAGTCCGGGGATTGTTTGCATTTTAGGGACGGGCTCCAATGCTTGTCGCTACGATGGCAATGACATTGTTGAAACAGCTGGCGGTTTGGGTTTTATCCTAGGCGACGAAGGAAGCGGAGCCGCCATTGGAAAAGACCTCATCATGGCCTATCTGAACCAAGAACTTTCGTCGGAATTGAGTGAAACCCTCACCGACGAATACCACCTCACCCGCGACAACATCCTCCAATCGGTTTACCAATTGCCTTATCCCAATCGGTTTTTATCCACTTTTGCGCCTTTTGTTTTTCAGCATCGACACCTCGATTTTTTCCAGCAATTGTTGCAACGTCAGTTTCAATTATTTTTCCAACACTCCGTTTTGTTGCAAACCAGTAGCGATAACCTCCCCATTCACTTTGTAGGCTCCATTGCTCATTTTTTTCAAGCAGAAATCACCACAGTAGCCGAGTCGCTAGGTCTGCAGATGGGTACCATCGTGCAGGATCCAATGCCGGGATTGGTGCAGTACCATCGATAAAATCAAAATACCACCAGATCCAGCAAATTAATTACCTTTGGCTGGAACACAACGAAAAACCTATTTACTAAGCTAATTCCAAAGGCCGATCGGTATAAACACCGGTCGGCTTTTCTTAATATCGCAAAATATGTTGAAAAAAGAACGTCAGGCGCTGATCTTAAGAGAAGTAAACATTCACAATAAAGTTGTTTTGAATGACTTGAGTGTAAAGCTAGATGTATCGGAAGATACCATTCGCCGCGATTTACAGGAATTGGCGGATGCCGGAAAAATCATCAAAGTCAGGGGTGGTGCATTGTCTAAGTCTTACCATGTTTTTTCATACAAAGAAAACGATATTTATGCTTATGAGGAAAAAACCATCATCGCACGTAAGGCCATTAGTCTTTTGCGCGATGGGATGTTGGTGCTCATCAGCGGCGGTTCTACCAATTTGGAAATAGCGCGCATTTTACCGGCTGAACTCAAAATTACCTTTCTCACCATTAGTTTATCGACGGCCTTAAAATTGATGGAACACCCCAATTCGGATATCATTTTTATTGGCGGACAAATTTCAAAAACGGCAGGTATCACCGTTGGCGCCGAAGTGGTGCAAACTTTAATGGACATCCGACCGGATATTTGTTTGCTGGGCGTAAACGGCATCGACCCAACTGAAGGGTTAACCGAGTCGGATTGGGAAGTGATGACGATTAAACGGGCAATGATCAAAGCTTCCAAAAAGATCATCGCTTTGTCAATAGCCGAAAAATTGGGATCCGTACAAAAAATCCGCGTTTGCGAATTAGCCGATATTGATATTTTGATCACCGAATTCGATCCATTACATGAAGGTTTAACAACTTATAGGGAACAGGGCATAGAAGTCTTCTAGCCCGGATTCTAAGTTGAGGTTGCCAAAAAAATTGTATATTAGCTTCAACGTAACTTCGTATTTATATCCGTAACTATCCAGGCGCTATTTTATTCCCGAAGGGAATGTATATTTATAGCACGGTCTAAGGTCTTTTGTCCAAATCCCGAAGGGATTATATGTTTATCCTTGGCATATAAACATATAATCCCTTCGGGATTTGGACAATACTGGTGCTATATGCTATAAACATACATTCCCTTCGGGAATCATAAGGCCGGCTGGATAGTTACCTTATCCTAACAACCAATCTCTATTGCCTATGTTCCGCTCATTTTTACGCAAAACCTCAACCACCATTTTGCTGTGGGTATTGGCCATTTCTTTCCTAGCTGCACAAGATACCGCTGCGCTCAAGTCTATGTTGATCGGGCGTTGGGAAGTAGTGAAATACCACGAGCAAGGACTAGGGGTAGATAAAAAACAAAATCCTACGCCGCAAGCGCAGCAGGTGTACACGCAAAATGCAAAAACGCGAGCCAAAACCTATTTCTTTTATGATTCAGATGAGGAACCAGGCAATCGCATTCGCCGGGCTTATGAACGTTGGGTGGAAAGAGACAGTACCATTGAAACCAACCGCATCATTCAAGCGATCGCTACGCCATACTTTGCGGTATTTTTTCCAGATAGTACCCTGTCAGCCTATAACAAGGATGTTGTAACGGGGTTTATTTCTTTTCCTGAAGCACATCATTATACGTTTTATCCACGCACCATGAGCATTCATATTTTCACTGAAGATGGGTTTCGGGTACAGTGGCATGCACAAATACTGTCACTTACGCCGCAGCGTATGCTCGTGTTTTTGGCAGAAGAAGGAGAGGTCGTGGAATTGATCAAAACGGCGTTTACGATGCCGTAGAGAGGCTGTTGATATGCCCTGTAAAACACCAATGGCCGATTTTGTCGGCCATTGGTCTTTTCATTAATCCTCATATGCTTTACGTCGATCCAATTCATCGCGAATTTGAGCGGCGCGCTCATAATCCTCTTCTTCAAGCACTTCATCCAGTAATTTAGCAAGGGCATCCATACTGAATCCGGATAATGGATTACCTGAACTACCAGCTTCGGCAGTAGCAAAAGCGGGTTCTTGCTCTTCATCTTCGAGGTCGGTATCTTCAAGCACCACTCCGGCGGCGTCCAAAATAAACTCGAAAGTAAAAATCGGACAATTGAAGCGCACGGCCATAGCCAGCGCGTCAGAAGTACGGGAATCAATTTCGGTCAACACTCCTTCGCGCGAGCAAACCAACTTGGCGTAAAAAATGCCGTCCAATAAATTGTTGATGATGACTTCCTGGA
This sequence comes from Saprospiraceae bacterium, assembly GCA_040401995.1. Taxonomy (GTDB): domain Bacteria; phylum Bacteroidota; class Bacteroidia; order Chitinophagales; family Saprospiraceae; genus Haliscomenobacter. The sequence goes on along the minus strand of JBBANM010000057.1, from coordinate 17,400 downwards.
GCTGAATATCGTAGATCTCCAACGCGTTTTTGAACAAATCGTGGGTCAAAGGGCGATTGGGCGTCATGCGCTCCATGGCTACTGCGATGGCTTGCGCTTCAAAACTGCCAATAACAATCGGCAACCGACGCGATCCGCGTTTTTCACCCAACACTACGGCATAGTTGCTGGTTTGGGTGACGCTATGGGAAATGGCTACTATGTCTAATTCAATTTTTTTCATAAACCAAATGCTAGTCTTAATGACTTTTCTACAACACCGACAAGCGGCTGGGAGTTGAGAACTTTTGAATGCTGTTTTGGAAATTTACAAAAAAATCTCCAAAAAGCCAAATTTCAAAAACAGCGCAAAGGTACTTATTCTTTGTCTTTTTTCAATATAATTTTTGCTTCATTCCAAAGCGCATCCATTTCTACTAGCGACATGTCGGTTAAACTGCGTGGCGCGTTGGCTTCAATGTATTCAAACCGTTTTTTGAACTTTGTATTGACGCGCTCCAAAGCAGTTTCGGGATCTATTCCTTGAAAACGAGCGTAGTTGATCAAAGAAAAAAGTACGTCGCCAAATTCTTCTTCTTGTTTTTCTTTGGAGTGGTGCTCCGTAATGGTTTCTTTGAATTCCTGGATTTCCTCTTCCACTTTTTCCCAAACTTGTTCGGCATTATCCCACTCAAAACCCACTTGTTTGGTTTTTTCCTGCATGCGGTAGGCTTTGACCATGGCAGGCAAGGATTTAGGTACGCCAGCAAGTACTGATTTCTTCCCTTCTTGCAATTTGATTTGCTCCCAGTTCTTTTTCACGTCTTCCTCGTCGGCTACTACTACATCACCATAAATGTGCGGGTGGCGTTTAATCAGTTTGTCGCAAACGGCATTGAGGGCGTCGGCAATGTCAAAAGCTTCTTTTTCGCTGCCGATTTTGGCATAAAAAACCATGTGTAGTAGCAAATCGCCAATTTCTTCTTTGATGCCGTCAGTGTCCCCCTCCAAGATGGCATCCGCCAATTCGTAGGTTTCTTCGATGGTTAGGTTGCGGAGGGTTTCAAAGGTTTGTTTGCGATCCCAGGGGCATTTTTCCCGTAGTTCGTCCATGATGGTCAGCAAACGACCAAATGCTTCTAGCTTTTTTTGCATAATTTATATTGTCCCATTACTTAATAGTCATTGATCGAAAGCAAAACAAGGGTACAAGCAATTTCAGGTTGAATATTGGCTTCCTTGGCTAATCGGTACAATTCCATGTTTTCGGCGCCAGGATTGAAGACAATGCGTTTGGGATGCAAACCAAGAATGTAGTCGTAGTACTCGACTTGCCGGTCGGCATTGAGGTACAAGGTGACGGTATCAATGTTTTCAAAATCAGGTCGACCCGTTTGAATGTCAACATCGGCTACCGTGCCCGTTTTTAAACCCAGCGCAACTACTTCGTGCCCCTTAGCGCGCAGCCGATGGATGGCTTGGTAGGAAACCCGTTCAGGATTGGTGGAGGCGCCCAATACCAAGGTTTTTTTAGACATGATCGGTAGGCTTTTTGAAAACTGCTGAAAAAAATTCCGGGCGATGGGGGCTTCCCCTTCGCCCGGATTGCTTATTGAAAAACAATGTTTTATACCAACAAACGGATCGGATCTTCCATGATCTGTTTGAACGTAAGCAAGAACTGAGCGCCAGTGGCGCCGTCAACTACGCGGTGATCGCAAGAGAGGGTAACCTTCATGGTGTGCCCCACTACGATTTCGCCATTTTTCACCACTGGTTTTTCAATGATACCGCCAACTGCCATAATGCAAGCATCGGGCGGGTTGATAATAGCGGTGAATTCTTCAATACCAAACATGCCCAAATTGGAAATGGTAAAGGTATTTCCCGACATTTCATCAGGTTGCAATTTGCGTTCTTTGGCTTTGCCGGCCAGGGTTTTTACTTCCTGATTCACCTGCGACAATGATTTGCGATCGGCGTGGCGCACCACGGGAACCAACAAACCATCTTCTACAGCTACCGCCACACCGATGTTGATGTCGTGGTTCAAACGGATTTTATCGCCCAACCAAGACGCATTGATGTAAGGATGACTGCGCAAAGCCGCAGCAACAGCTTTAATAACCAAGTCATTGAAAGACAACTTCACGGGGGCAATTTCATTCAATTGCGTGCGCAATTGCATGGCTTTGGTCATGTCCATCTCGATGGTCAGGTAGAAATGCGGAGCTGAGAACATGCTTTCGCCCAAACGGCGAGCAATCACTTTGCGCATTTGGCTCAACGGCAGGTCTTCATAGCTAGCACCTTCGCTGGCGATGGCCAAAGGAGCACTTGTTGGAGCTTCCGTTTTGGTAACCTGAGGTGCTGGAGCTGCAGCCGGAGTAGTTTGCAAAAATGCTTCAATATCGCGACGTACAATCCTTCCTTGATCGCCACTGCCATGGATCTGAGCCAAGTCAACACCAGATTCTTTGGCAATGTTTTTAGCCAAAGGAGAAGCTTTGAAACGTTTGTCGTCGTCAGATACTGCACTGGCAACTGGCGCAGCAACTTCTGCGGGTACAGCTGCTGGCGCTTCAGCAGCAGGGGCTGGAGCAGCAGCTGCGCTACCCCCGGTTGCCCCGGCGATAACCGCTTGCCAATCTTCGCCTGGTTTGCCAATTACAGCAATCACGCCGTCGATGGGTACCGGACCTTCTTTTACGGCAATGTGTAGCAATACGCCTTCCACGTATGCATCCAACTCCATGGTAGCCTTATCAGTTTCCACTTCGGCCAGGGTTTGCCCGGGCTCAATCTTATCGCCCTCTTTCTTAAGCCAACCAATGATGTTGCCCTCTTCCATTGTATCGCTCATACGTGGCATGCGAATGACTTCAGCCATAGTCTTATCGTTTATAGGTTTTGTATTTTTAATCTTGAAAAAACACGTGAAAATGAACTTCTGCTTAAATAAAGTTAATTTTCAAGTGCGAAGTTATGCTTCCAAACCGACACTTCGGTAAAGATGCCCAAATTTAAAGTAATACCAAATGGCTACCAATTTGTTGAGATTAAATTTTTGCGATTAAATTTACAGCATGAACTTTTCATCCAAATTAATAGAAGACGCCGTCAATGCTTTTGCCATACTTCCGGGGATTGGAAAGAAGACGGCTTTGCGGCTGGTTTTGCACCTGATCAATCGGGAAACTGAAGTCAGCGAACAATTTGCTGATGCGATCGTGAAGTTACGCCGCAACATCAAATCTTGTACGCGCTGTCACAACCTTTCCGATACGGAGGAGTGCGCCATTTGTCGAGATCCTCGGCGGGATCGGGCAGTGGTATGTGTAGTTGAGAACATCCGCGATGTGATGGCGATTGAAGAAACGGGACAATTTCGGGGTTTGTACCATGTTCTGGGCGGTGTTATTGCACCGCTGGAAGGTAAAGGACCAGCAGATCTCAACATCGATTCTTTGACCGGTCGGGTAGCTTCCGGAGAAATTCGCGAACTCATCATGGCCATCAGTCCAACCATTGAAGGAGAGACCACCATTTTTTACCTGTTCAAAAAACTCCAAGATTTCCCTGTGCAGTTGAGTACCATTGCCCGTGGCGTTTCTTTTGGCGGCGAACTGGAATATGCTGATGAATTGACCTTGGGGCGTTCAATTGTAGCGCGAATTCCTTACAAAACTCAAGGAGAGTAGAACTTATGGACGACAGCGGATCGGTGCAGTTGAGTGTAATCATCGTCAATTACAACGTCAAATACTTTTTGGAGCAATGTCTGCGCGCCGTTCAGCGCGCCCAAAAAGGATTAAACGTAGAAGTTTGGGTAGTTGACAATCACTCGGCTGATGATTCGGTGGCCATGGTGCAGGAAAAATTTCCCGCTGTTCGGCTCATCGCCAATAAAGATAATCCCGGTTTTTCGAAAGCCAATAACCAAGCCATTCGCCAAGCCCAAGGAAAATACATTCTGCTGCTCAATCCCGATACCGTTGTCGGGGAAGATACCTTTTCCAAAACCATTGAATTTATGGACGCCCACCCCGAAACTGGTGGTTTGGGGGTGAAAATGGTGGATGGCGCTGGCGTTTTTTTGCCAGAATCGCGCCGGGGTTTTCCTTCGCCTTTTGTGGCTTTTACCAAGACTTTTGGTTTGGCGCGGCTGTTTCCCAAATCCAAACGCTTCAATCGGTACCATTTAGGGTATCTTGATCCCGCCAAAACTCATGAAGCAGATGTGCTTTCCGGCGCTTTTATGCTGATGCGCAAAAGTGTGTTGGATCAAATTGGATTACTCGATGAACAGTTTTTTATGTACGGCGAAGACATTGACCTGTCGTACCGGATTCAACTGGGCGGATACAAAAATTTCTATTTTCCCGAAACCACCATTATCCATTACAAAGGAGAAAGCACCAAAAAAGGGTCGCTGAACTATGTGCGTACTTTTTACCATGCCATGATCCTTTTTGCGCGCAAACATTTTCAGGGGCAACAAGCTTTTTGGTTCATCCAGATGTTGCAAGTGGCAATCTACTTTCGGGCTGGACTTACGTTGGTGGCCAATTTTTTCAAAAATGCCTATTGGCCGCTGGTTGATGCGGCTTTGTTGTATGGCGGATTGGCGGTTTTGAAAAACATTTGGGCCACCTACCGCTATGAAGATATTCACTACTTCCAAACAGTGTTTTTGTATTTCAATGCGCCGCTTTATGTCATTATCTGGGTGATGGCGCTGTTTTTTAGTGGCGGATACGATGCACGCAGCAATGTTGGGCAGTTGGTGCGCGGAATCATTGCCGGAACCATCATCATTGCCGCGGTTTACGGTTTTCTGGATTTGGCTTACCGCAGCTCCCGTGCCATCATCGTTTTGGGAACGCTGTGGGCTTTGACAATTTTACCGACTTTGCGTTTGTTGCGGCATTTTATCAAAACCGGCAATTTCGATTTGGGCAACGAAAAAGAAAAAAGATTGCTGATTGTGGGATCACCCGAGGAAATTCGCCGAACCCAAGATTTGCTCCACCTCGCTAGGGTGCGAAAAAACTTGATTGGCGCCATTGAATTGAATACGGCAGTTTTTTCTAGCCAAAACGTAGGACAACTGGCGGATCTTGCCAACTTGGCGTCGCTGTATCACATCGATGAATTGGTTTTTTGCAGCAAAGACCTCGCCAATCAGACCATCATCAACTGGATGGAGCGATTAGGCCCCAAAATCGCGTACAAGATTTTACCTGAAGACAGCCAAACCATCATTGGCAGCAGTTCTAAAGACGAAAGCGGTGAATTGTACACGGTAGATGTTCGCTTCCAGATCGCCAGTGCGCGCAATCAAAGGGAGAAGCGCTTGCTGGATCTGAGTTGGTCATTGCTCGTTGGAGTGCTGTTTCCCCTGCTCTTTTTGTTGAAAGCGAGCAGTCGCCCACTGTATCGAGATTGGTTGGCGGTAGTTTTGGGCAAAAAGACCTGGGTAGGTTATCAGATGATTGCTAGCGAGAAAATGGATTTGCCTCGTTTGCGGATCGGCGTATTGACCCCCTTATCAGGATTGAACTGGCAAAACGCCGATCCCTCTACCATCCGCCGGCTTAATTTTTTGTATGCCAAAGACTATGTTTGGCAAGAAGACCTGCGGATTCTATGGCGGAATTGGTTTTCGGGTAAGAGTGAATTTTGATTTTTTTTTGAGTTGCAAATTTTGACTCACTACCCCTGCGAACTAAAAATCAACACTCACTCGAAAACAAATTTATTTTTTTCTACATCGTGAACTTCACTTTGGCGCAAAACCTCCGTATACCTACTCGAATGCTGTATGGAAATTAGAAACCACTATGAAACATTATTTTTCCTCGTTAAAAAAGCCAGTAATAAAATTATTGGTTTTCACGGCCTTGCTTTGGTATGGTCATAGTAAAACCTTCGCCCAGCGTCCCCTCTATGTTTCAGCGGCCAGCACCAGCAACACACAAAATGGATCCAGTTGGACTCATGCTTTTTCCCGACTCCAAGATGCCCTGCGCATTGCCCTCCCCGGCGATAGCATCTGGGTGGCTCAGGGTAGCTATTTGGCGGCAACTTCCGCTACCAATCGTAACGGCTCTTTTGTCATTCCCAGCGGGGTAAAGGTATTTGGCGGTTTTTTTGGCAATGAAAAAAAATTAAAAGACCGTTATTGGAGCCAGTTTCCGACTTTGTTGAGTGGGGAAGCCGGGGTCGCTTCCAACGATGCCGACAATGTGTACCACGTGGTGACATTGGCCAATGTGGACTCAACAACCGTACTGGATGGCTTTATGATCAAAAAAGGGTACGCTTCATCAGATACCGCTGGCGTGGTAAGTCTGCGCAACTATGGCGGCGCGATCATGATAACTGCCAAAACGGGAAATTATAGTGCACCTGTATTGCGGAATCTGATCTTGGAAGACAATTATGGCGTAAATGGCGGCGCTATTGGGTTCGTCGATTTTCAAGGTGGAAGCACCTCCTTAAAACTTGACAATGCCACGTTCTCTAATAATCGTGCTACGCTTGGCGGCGGTATTTTTAAGGATGCGAACAACAAAGAATATGCTTTTTTGATTAGCAATTCAAGTTTTAAAAACAACAGTTCGCGGTCGAGTGGCGGCGCAATCTACCTCAACTCGGTGGGGGTGAATCATGTATTACAGCAATGTAGCTTTATGAACAATACCGCCACACAAGATGGCGGCGCAGTATTTACGAGTTGGCAAGGCGGCAATGGAAAAATGCAAATACGCGTTTGCAATTTTGTAGAAAATGAAGGCAGCGATGGCGGCGCTTTGGAAGTCATCGGTCAGGATGTAGCAGCGGGGCAGCTTAATGTTTTGATCCATCAAACGAGTTTTCAGAAAAACCGAGCCCGCAGCAATGAAGGCGGCGCAATCTTATTTTCATCGATCGGTTATGTTGAAACGCTAAGCATTACTGAAAGCGTTTTTTCTGAAAACTACAGTTACAATGGCGGTAGCGGCATCACCATTGCCAACTCTGGCGGCGGAACCCAGGATGTAAAAATTGAGCGCAGTAGTTTTTCAAAAAACACTTGCAAAGCTAAATTAGCAGGAGCTATAACCTTTTCCGCAGGTACTTTCTCGAAACCCAAACGGGTAAGCATCATGGTCAATAATTCGATTTTCAACCAGAATCAAGGCGCTTTTTACCTCGATCATGGTGCGGATGGCACCCTGACCACCACAGTCAATAATTGTACTTTTTACCAAAATGGCGCTTATGTTTGTGTGAAAAGCTTTACCGAGCTGTACAATGACGTGAGTTATTTTGCCAATTTCTACGCTTCCAATTGTTTGTTTAGCGAAGCAACCCCTTCACTCCACCAGCTTTTTTACAATGGCAATTCGAGTATAAAAAACACCCAGCGGTACTACATTCGCAATTGTTGTTTTAGTCAGTCGTTTGCCGATAGTATTTCTCAGTCGATTGTCGGTGCGGGTAACAATATTTTTGGGGTTGATGCTGGATTCATGGCTGCCGATCAGGGCGACTTTCGACTAAAACCGTGTTCTTCCGCGATCAACAAAGGGAACAACCGTTTTGCCGATGCTTTGGGGCTGAAATTGGATTTTGCTGGTGCGCCGCGTATTTTAGACGGGTCGATAGACCTGGGCGCCTACGAACAGCCGCGGTACCGTATTCAATTGACGGCATTGCCTGATTCGTTAACCTGTATCAAGGCAACCAACGGGAAGGTTCAATTTGCCATAAATGGTGTTCCACCTTATAATTATAGGTGGTTGAGCAATGGAAAAAGCGGTACAGGTAACACCGGGCTATCGATTGGTTCTTACTTGTTTAGAATAGACGATGCTAAAAATTGTACCGATACGATTACGGTAAAAATCCCTGGCCCTAAGCCGATAAAAGCTAGTTTTTCCCTGCAACCGATAAGCGGAGTTGGCAAATGGGATGGCGCTATTTACTTGCAAAAAATAAGTGGCGGTACGCAGCCCTATCGCTACCAATGGTCTACTGGTTCAATGGAGCCTTCGCTTACCGGGTTGGCCGCAGGAACTTATTTTTTGACCATCAGCGATGATGCGGGTTGCGAGCAGACCTTTACTCAGCAATTGAAACTGCTAACCAGCACTACCGATTTTGCTTTGGGAAACCCCCAAATGAACGTTTTTCCCAATCCGATCTTCAATACCGGCGAGGCGAAGCTACAATACCAAAATTTTGAGCTTGGCCAGTACCAATGGAATTGGATCAATACTTTGGGACAACAAGTATCTACTTTTCAGCTTCATATCGATCAATCCAATGGCGAGTTGCGGTTGCCTACCGCACACTTACCGCCCGGATTGTTGTTTTTAGTGACGCAGGATCCATTAGGACGATCGCTGCGTCGGTCAGTAATAATTGAAAAATGAAATAGCTTTTTGATAGCGCCCAATTCGAAAGAAAAGGGCGCTACTTTTTTAGGGCTACTAGTACAACTCATTCGTAGCGAAATCATTTTTCTTTTTCATCCATCTTCCGCGCGAAAAATCAGGGAAAGACTGCGGCGAACTACCCGTTGCTACGCTGGCTTCCGACAAAGGCGTAATGGCCAACCAACTTGCAGCATCATACACGTCAATTTGCGCTGGGTGGTTGCCTTTCACACATTCTACAAAGCTGTTGAGTACAAAAAAGTCCATCCCGCCATGTCCAGCGCCTTGGGCATCGTTTTGGTAGCGTTGCCAGAGGGGGTGATCGTATTTTTGCAAATAAGCTTCGGCGGGTTCCCAAGTGTGAGCTTTTTCGCTTACGCCTTCTATGTAGATGGATTTATTGACGTCCATCCAAATTCCTTTTACGCCTTGTACCCGGAACCCAAGTGAATAGGGGCGTGCCAGGTTGGTATCGTGGCTCAAAATGATGGTTTCGCCATTGCTGCATTTGATGACCGAAGTCACCACATCACCCAACTTGAATTCTACTTGGGCATTGGGATGGCTTTTACCGCCTTTGGGATGGTTAACAATGTATTCATGCAAACTGCGTGCTTTTGAAGCGGTGGAGGTCAATGAAACAAATCGGTTGCCACGGTTGATGTCGAGCATCATTGCCACCGGCCCAACGCCGTGGGTAGGGTAGAGATCGCCGTTGCGGTGTACGGAATGGTTGGTACGCCAGCGCGCTTCGCTAAAGCCTTTTTCGCCAAACTCCACCCCGCCGCCGTAAGGTTGCTTGCCGTCGTTGAATTTTACTTCACGCAAATCGTGCTGATAACCGCCTTCCACATGGATGAGCTCGCCAAACATATCTTGGCGTACCATATTGAGTACTGCCATGATATCACGGCGATAGCATACGTTTTCCATAAAAAATAGGTGGGTACCGGTTTCCTCATGGGTGTTTACCAGCTCCCAGCATTCGTCGATGGAAAAACCGCCACACACCTCGCTACCCACGTACACGCCAGCCCGCATACATGCAATGGCTTGCTCAGAATGCCATTCCCATGGCGTGGCGATGATAACCGCATCGAGTTTTTCCTTATCGATCATGCGGTGGTAATCGTGCTCGTCTTTGCCATATTCCATGGCTTTGCTGCGATTGGCAGCAGCGATCATTTTCTGACTTTCGGCCAAAGCGCCCGGATCAATGTCGCAAATGGCGGCCACTTCGCAGTCGCTGCGTCGCAAAAATAGATCCAAGTGGTTGCGACCGCGCATACCAACGCCAATGAGTCCTACTTTGAGTTTATCTTTCGGTTTACCGCGACCAATGATTGGCGCAGCAATGGGAGTAGTAGCATTGGTTTCTTTGGGCATAGCCATTCCTAATCCAGCAAGGGAAGACAAGCGCAAAAAATTGCGCCGATTGGTTTTATCCGACATGGGTCAATAGGTTTAATGTTGTGAAAGGTCTAACATAAAAGATTTTAGCGAAACCCAAAAACTTTCACCAGCCTATTGCATTTTGCGGAGCAACACAATTTGCCCCAAATGGTAGATGTCGTGGTGGATAAGACCGTGTAACAACACATAGTAGGAGTAGTTGCGGCCTTCAACAATATGATCCAAACGAGAATCGTCGGTTTGTTCGAGTTGTTCGATGAGCTGGAGTTGAGTGGATTCTAGCTGGGCGAGGGCGATTTGCCAGCTTTCTTCATTGGGGGTTATGGTGGGAAAATTGCGGTCTTCAGCAAGCTCAAAGGTGGTATTGCCGCGCAGTTTTTCAAGTCCAAAACGCCGCCAAGCGGTCATGTGTTCCACCAATTCGATGATGTTGTGGCTACCTGGCAAGCGATTGTCCAGTTCAGTAGCTTGGATTTGTCGCAGCGTCTTCATAAGCGAAGGGCCGTGCCAGGCCGCACCATCAAAGGTGCGACGCAATAATTCAATGATCCCTTGACGATTCATGCGTTAGACAGATGCTTTGAAGCAAAGATAACCAATCGCTCAAAGAAGTTTTATATTGGTTGAATATTGAAAAAAAAGACCTGGCAAGCTTTCTAGCTCAACCGGTCATGATGAAGGTTTTTTTGGGGAATACTACTGGACATTTCGATTTGATCGCTCATCAAACCTTCCAGGTCTCAAAGACCTGGAAGGTTTACGCATCCCCAAAATTTAAAATGTCCAGCAGTATGGTTCTTGGAAATTTGCTTATTTCTTAGCATCGGCGATCCCGCCACCCGGATGGAGCAGCATCTTTTGCATCGCTTCAGATTTCATTTTTTGGTAGGCTTGGAATTGATTTTCCGTAAGCAAGGGTTTTAGCTCCTTTTCCTTTTGGGCATTGATTTTCATGACTTTGTTGTATGATGCCCACTGCGACAAACCCGGATCGATGATGTCTTTTTGCACAATTTTGGCATAATGCAAATTGATTTTGTAGATCGGCGCGTATTGCTCTGCCCGCAATGGCAGTTCGCTTTTCATGCGGTCGGTCATCAAGGTAGCGCGTTCTTCAGGGGTGCCGTATTTACTTTTGTCTTGAGCCATTAATAAGGTAGTACAAAACAGGGTGACAAAAACTAAAAGGAATGGTTTCATGATGGTGATTTTATAAAAATAGGGAATGAAAAATATAAACACACTCTAATAAGCGTTTCGACTAGATACCTCGGTAAATACCTTTTCATAATCGCGGTGATTGGTACCCATCCAAGTATCCCAAAAATTGAAATACAAACCGTAGTTGCCATGTCCTTTGGAGTGGTGGAGGTTGTGGTGCGTTGGGGTGTTGAACCACTTCCAAAAAGGATGATGGATAAAGCTAGGCGGCGCTAATTCATATCCCAGATGTCCCAGCACATTAAATGCCAGCGACCAAGTAGCAAACAAAAACAATACCAGCGGATGAAAAGGGATCAAGATTACCGCGAAGGGTAGAAAACCAATCTCTACAATCGCTTCCAACGGATGAAAAGAAAGCGCAGCCCAAGGGGTTGGATTGTATGATAAATGGTGAACCCGGTGCAACAACTTGAACAACTTTGGGTGGTGCATCAAACGGTGCATCCAATAGAAATAGGTATCGTGTAAAAAAACAAGGATCCAAAAACTAAGGAAAAAATACCCCCAGCCATAAGCACTCAGCGGGGTATATACTTTAGTCCAACCCCAGGTGCTCAAAAAATATACCAGCACGCCCATCAAGGCGAACACACCCGCGCTGGTTAAAGAGTGAAAAATCTCGTTTTGTACCTCCTGGTTCTTTGGTTGTTTCGCTTGTATCTTTCGGGGTTGTAGCGTTTTTTTCAAAAAAACATAACACACTGTGAATGTCAATCCGGCAAACACCAAGTAGCGCAAGAATACAAACAAGCTTCCCAATAACCAGCCATAGAAAATGCCAAAATGATCGATTAGATAAGTCATGGTTGCGTTTTTTCTACAAATAAAGCCGTCAGTGCACCCCAATACAAATTATTTCAACCAATGGAGCTATCTTTTCAATGAATGGGAAGCTGAAGTGTACCCCAAAGATTGGACAAGGTCTTTGGCTTGTAAATCATTACAAATTTATAAGGATATCATTTCCCATGTAACTTGGAAATGTCTTTGTGTTAAATTTGAATTTATTTAAGATTATATTCAATGGGGCTGATTGAATACAGGCTTGAAATTTGTTAAGCTGCTTTTCAGATCCTTCAATATCTTTTAATCAAATTTGAAATTTAAAAGTTTCTAGAGGCGCCATAACTTTCATGAAAGAATTTCCAATCTGCATATTACATGAAGTTAACAAGTTCTCATAAATCAAAAAACTCAGATTGAAGTCTCCCTTTTGGGCTCTGAAATAAGTGTCTATATTCTTTTCTTCTGTAAAATCTACCCACATCAATATAATTCCCTTACTCTCATTTTTGTATTCAATTGTATAGTGCTGTACTTGATTATTATAAATGTCAATATACTTGTTATTACTTAATATCTTATGTGATAAATTGTTTTGACAGGAACAATTCATAAGAATAAGAATTTGGAATATCAAAAGATAAGTTATTTTTATCATTGCTGTTTCATATTGATTATTGTCTCTTGTTTAGATTTTACTATTTCATTTACAAGGGTGTTATTAGTTTCTCGCATTCCAACGGGTTGGTGACTAGCTGCATTTCGATCTCCATTTGTTTGAATATAAATTTTTGCATGGCCATTAGCTTCATGACTGTATATTTCAGCTTGACCTTTAGGAGATAGTCCTGAATTAACAATAATTTTTAATTCGCTTGTTGGCGAGTTCTGTAAACCTTCTTTATCAGGAAACAATGTTTTTCCTAAAAACCCAGATTCTCCTGTAGATGTTCCACTCATTGTCGACCCATCTAAATCACGATCTGAATATTCATCTGCTGGCATATAAGGCATATCTGAGGATTTTAGATTTCCATCACTATCAGAAGATGTAAAACTATTAGCTAACTCAACTGTAATCATTGTTTCCGAATTAACCAATGTTTGAAGGCTAGCAAAATTTCCTGATGATGAACTTGTGTTTGAGTTCAAAAAATCTCGGTCAATATTTCCACTGTTGTCTAATCTTACAAATTGAGCATCGGCTTTAGTTAAAGTATTTTTGATCATATCTAATGCTGCTTGGCTTTCTGGTTTTACAGTCTCAGGAGACCTTCCATCAGGATCAATGAAAATAATTGGGTTATTGAATGTATAAGTGTAAGGACTCCACGATGTATATTTATCTGCCAACGGATCCACACCTGTAAACCTCCCAATCGCTGCATCATACCACCGTGCCCCATAATCATTCCAATTCAACCCAAAATCATCATTGAGCTCCTTGCCATTGTACTGGTATTTATTATCCCGTACCGCCGGGTCATTCTGCAACCAAGCGCCCTCAAAGGCCATCCCAAAGGCGTAGTAATGATTTTCTTGGAGTACGTCACTCGTACTCGCCGTACCCGTAATATCCACCACGCCATTCCCATTCCGATCGGTGAATACCAGGCGGGTATTGCCGAGGTGATCCCGAAAATTGTACTCTCGTCGCCAAGATAAGGTATTTGAAGCATCTACGTTGGTGTTATAATAGCGTCCCTCATCATGAAAAACACTTTCCACCCGCTTTACGCCTGCGCCCGTTTGCCGGTATTCCATGCCACCTAAATAGTCTTGCACGTATTGTACTACGCCGCCCACTTTTACTGTTTTGCGCAGTTTGCTGCCCGTAGCATCATACAACAACTCAATGGTATTGCCTGAGGTGAACGTGATCACCGTGGGCAAATTTAAGTGATTGTAAGTTATCGTGCTCACATTTTTGTGCAAGTTTTTGTTCAGGTTACCATTGGCGTCGTAGGTCATGGAGTTGTCTACCCTAAAAAGCAGACCATTGAAGCCGTGAGAATGTAGCCAAGCACTTCATCTGCAGTCCATAATATTGATGCCTTGTCGCTAGGCGGGGAATAAAACTCTGATATCGTCAATGTTTTTTTAATTATTGACACAGTTCAGTGAATATTACCAATTATTGATATATACCTCACGCGGCCAAGTTTCGAGCATGATCAAATAACTGAAATTTAAGAGAAAGCCTTGAATGGAGCTCATTTTTCATGGTCTCGGAGTTCAAATTTTTAATGAACCCGACAATAGCCTGTTGAAAAGAATTACCGTCGGGATAGTATTTGGCAGCGCAAACTTCGGCTTTAATAAACTTCCAAAGTCGTTCTATCAGATTGAGATTTGGAGAGTAAGGCGGCAGAAAGAGGAGCTGAATGTTTAACTCCTCAGCGGTGTTTTTGACCCATTTGCAATGCTGATATCGGGCATTGTCCAAGACAATAAAAATAGGTTTATCAGCAAATCTCAGAGCAATGCGTTGTAAAAGATGAACGACAACTTCGGCATTGATATAGGTGGTGTTATAAAGCCCAATGAATTCTTTTGAGGTGGCATGGATAGCACCAATCACATTGAGCCGAAATCTGCCAGATGCTCCTTTTACAAACAGGCGTTTTAAAGACCACACCACGGCTACAAAAGCCTGAAGTACAAAATGAGCGCTGTCTAAAAATAAGACATGACATTTTTCTTCTAGCGCTTGATTAATAACGGGATGCAAAATCTCATCGTGGAATTTTTGTTGCGCTTCAAGGTCTGCTTTGGCTGGAATTTGGCCAGTTCGCAAAGGGTTAAAACCTATCTTATGCATAAAGGCTCTGACACTAGAAAGACTCCGTTTCACTCCAGTTAACGCTTCAATCCGATGCATTGCTTCTTTTACGCTACGTGGAGCCTCTTGTTCAAAGGAAGCTTTGATAGTGGAGGTATAGGGATCCAAAGAACTCGTCGGTTGATAGTAGCAATTTGCTGTCAAGCCCTCATACCCTTTGGACTCATATAAGGTCAGATAATTGCCTACTGCTCCACGACGACAACCAATTAACCGGGCAATATCTTCGTGCTTAAAGCCACAATATTTCATGTACAAACATAAAGCCCTTTTTCGGGCTAGTATATTAGGTTGATAAAACATGTCGTATCTTGCGGTATAGGCATCAGTTTCGCTGATGTCGATCAATCGGAGAGGCATGGGTCGTATTTTTGTTTTGCAACTCAAAATTACCATGTCTTTCCTTTTTTATATGTCTTTTTTTCGCATGCTCATAACTTGACCGCGCGGAGTATAGTTCAGTGAAAATACTACTATATGACCATTGCTCGTGCCCTGCACAATTTTAGACTCAAATGTCGAAAGCTAATCTATTATTCAGTATAAAATCTAAAATTCTTCAAAAGTTACACCCAGTTTTATAACGTATTTACCTTTTTCCTTTATTAATACCAAACCAATTATTCTATCTCCATCGAGGGCAGGGTTAGAACTACTCTTAGCTCTTATTTGCCCTATATTTCCAATTTTAAGATCTTCTTTCATTTTTTGCCATCTCCTGTTAAAAGTAACTCCTAGTATTTCATTGTTAGAAATATCGTTAATACCTACGTTTAATTTTCTATGACCTTGAGAAATTTCAAAATTGGAGTAGTAAATATTAAAATCCATCCCCCAAATGTTACTTCTAATTAATTTTGAATCTATCACACTAATTCCTTCCAAAACATAAATGGTGTCAGTTAAATTTTTATATAAATTCATATTTTTTAATCCATGAAAAGCTTGACTCCTAACTTCATGCAAATATTTAATCTCATTATAGGTAAAGTATAATTCTGGAAGACTGCTTTGCGTACCTTTCAAAACCATATTTTTAATATGATCATTATAAGTAGCTTGGGCATCAAATATCTCATCTGAAAATTCCGTCATAAATAGTCTTTTGGAGCATGAGCATATCAGGCAAATTCCAATCAATGGAACCATGTATTTTAATTTAGATTGCATATTATTTTTCTTTAAACTTGTACAGGTAATATTGAATCGTTCCATTTTCAGAAGATTTTATATGTAGTTGACTCGTCGGATCATATACCCTTATTTTTCCTGAAAAAGTACTTAAGGGTGTACCATTTGAGTCTGTATCTTGTTCAGATGAATAAAATGTCCTCAGTGGATAATTTAGGCCTTCTCGAATCCTATTCTCTATATATGTTGCAAAGTATTCCGCAGCTAGGATAGGTTTTCCATCTATGACATCAATTTTAGCATTTTCAAAAGTTCCTTGTTGATGATCCCATGCATGAGCTAGTTCATGAGCCAATCCAATTTCTTCAGGTGCTGACTCCATTTTACCATCATCAGTTAGCATTTGCGCTCCACCCTGTCTATTCCAGCCAATTTCGACTAGCTTTCCTGCCCCAGCAGCTCGCACTGATGCATTGTTACTTCCGTCAGTTATTAGAACAGATGTGCCGCCATCCTTATAGCTTCCTTTTTGCAAGGAATTAATCATTTCAAGACCTTTATCAGTAGTCCGAATTTTATCTAATGAGTTCTTTGCATCCCTCAAGAACCCAGTCAAGTTTCCCTTCTTATTAAACCCTGCACCAGATGTATATTCTTTTCCACTTCTATTATAGAGTTTTCCATCTCTATAAATAACTGTTTCCTCTTTGTTTTTGCCGTCATCCTTGTAATTAAACCTAATAGCAATTTCCTTTCCATTCGGGTCAATAAAAATTATAGGATTATTACTAACATAACTGTATGATGATAAAGACATATATTTTTCAGCCATTGGATCTACCGCATTCCATCTCCCAATCGCCGCATCATACCACCTTGCCCCATAATCATTCCAATTCAACCCAAAATCATCGTTGAGCTCCTTACCATTGTACTGGTACTTATTATCCCGAATGCTACCATCATTTTGCAACCAAGCCCCCTCAAAGGCCATCCCAAAGGCATAGTAATGATTTTCCTGTAATACATCACTCGTACTTGCTGTACCCGTAATGTCCACCACTCCATTCCCATTCCGATCGGTGAATACCAGGCGGGTATTCCCAAGGTGGTCTTTGAAATTGTACTCTTTGCGCCAAGCTACGGTATTGGAGACATCCACATTCGTATTATAGTACCGCCCCTCGGCGTGGAAAATGCTTTCAATCCGCTTTACTCCGGCACCCGTTTGGCGGTACTCGATGCCGTCTATATAGTCTTGCACATATTGCACTACGCCGCTTACTTTCACCGTTTTGCGCAGTTTGCTACCTCCCGCATCGTACAAAAACTCAATGGTATTGCCGGTAGTGAACGTGATCACCGTCGGCAAATTTAAGTGATTGTAGCCTATGCTGCTGACATTTTTGTGGAGGTTTTTGATTAAGTTACCATTGGCATCATAGGTCATGGAATTGTCTGCGGTGGAGAGTAGACCGTTGAAACCGCGCGATTTGGCATCGCCAGCGGTTACCGTAGCGTCCAATACTTTGTGGAGGCGATTGGTATTGGCGTAAGCCTCCGACCAATCCCCTTTCGGCATGAATAATCAATCATTGGTGA
>JBBANM010000056.1:0-39802 GCA_040401995.1 Saprospiraceae bacterium | reverse complement strand
ACATGTCAAATAATAATCTTCTAGAGCATTAGCCCAACCCATTATTCGCATTATTTCTAAATGTGGATGCATCTTTCCCCTGGTTCGATAAAAACCATGAAATAAAACCTCATGCCTATGAAAAATTTATACCTTTTGCTGATTCTGAGTTGCCTATTTACTTCTACTCTCCTTTCTGGCCAGCATGCTCCCGTGCTTTTTTTCCGCCTAACCGCTAACGAAGCTGCCCAATTGTACCATGAGGTTCTCCCATCTCCCGACTCCAGCTATTTTCATACGTCAATCAGCGAAAAACAGGCAAAACTGGAAAAAGGGCATTACCTCCGAGTAAATCTTTCCGGAGAATCATATGAAGCAAGTTTGTACACAACCAACAATATCCGAGTTGAATTATTAAATAGCCAACATGATTTCTCACTATTAGTAAAAGATACCTTGGGGAATAATTTGACCGCAACTCAAGTTTTTCTGAACAAAAGAGCCGTTCCATTTGATCCTAAAACACAAAATTATCACCTAAAACGAGCACCTAAGGAAGGGGTTTTAGAAGTCAAAATAGCTCAAGACATTGCTTATTTTAAAGTGGAACCTAAAGGCCGTAAAATTTCAGGGCTGGTCACGAGTTACAACCGATTTAAGTATACCCGCATTGGCGGGATTGTCACTTTTCCATTCCGTTTCCTGGGCAAACCCATAAAATATTTGATTACCAACTTCAGAAGAGTTAACTGGATCTCGCCAAAAGAATTCTTTTTTAGACGCAAATACCGCTTACTACAGGGCTATATTGCATTTAGTCAACCAGTCTACCGCCCCGGAGATACCATGCGGTTAAAAGCATTTGTCACTTCTCCCAAAGGCAGGCCTTTAAAAAGAAACTTAACCTTTACAATCGCAGAAAACTACTTAGACGATCCCGCTTTAGTGCAAAAAATACACCCAGAAAAACCTGGATCCTACATTATGGAGTGGCCTTTAATGGATACACTTACCATCGATGAAGACTATACAGTTGCGATCGCGCATCCTCGCCATAAAAAATGGATGAATCTCAGGTCGAAATTCCGACTAGAAGAATTTGAACTGGATGAAATCGATTATGAATTTAAGACCACTTGTACCGAATTCTATAGGGGTGAAAAATGCATCTTGCAATTGAGTGCCAAAACTACCAATGGCCTTTCCATACCCGATGCAGAAGCAGAAATTTATCTTCTTGCTGATCAAATCAAAGATTTTAATGCCGAACGTGTAGTTGTTCCGGATACCCTATGGCACAATAAAGTTAGTTTAGGGGTGCGAGGTGAAACGCAAGTGGAAGTACCCGATTCGGTAATACCGGCTGTTTCGTTGATTTTAAATTGTCAGGTTAAGTTCCTCAACAGCTCTGGCCAAATGGACATCAAACATGAGGTAATCGCTTTTTTTTCGAGTCCCAACCTCTTGAAATTAGAACTTGTCGGAAACGAAATCGAAGCTACTACCTCTACATCCATGGTTGATTCTTGTGATTTGAACACTTATTTCGAGGAGAACAAATTCCAGCGAACACGGGTGCATCTGCCTCTAAAGTTTGCTTTAAACCCGAATGTCTGGAAGTACGAGTTGGTCAATAAAACAGCAACAGCTACGCTTAATCTGCAAAATCAATCAAAATATTCATCGGAGGTAAAGGCAGAGGGGCTTCGCAGTGCCGATTCTATCAAAATCAGGATAGACAACCCACGTCAACTGTCAATTTGGTACCAAGTGCGCACCAAAACTGGATTGATTACCGAAGGTTTCTTTCAAGATGCTGTGCTCCAATGGCAAAATCGAGATGAAAGCCCTGATATCTACTACCTAAATTATCAATACTTATGGGCAGGAAGATTATCCCAAAACGACAAAAGATTCACCTATTACCCTAAAATATTATCGATTGTATTAGAGAGTCCCACTCAAGTTGTACCTGGACAAGCGGCTAATTTCCAAATTAAAGTGACCAAAAGCAATGGTCGTCCCGGACGTGGAGTTGATCTAAGTGCCGGTGCAATCAATGCACAATTTGGAAATAAGGAGAGTTTCAGTATCCCGCAAATAGGTTTCAGAAGGCAATTGCCCCCTAGGTTTTTTACTGAGTACGTTCTAACATCCACCGAAAAACCTAAGCGTTTACCGATGACGCGTTTTTTATATCATATTTTCCACTTGGAGGATTCCCTTTATTATCAATACCGCTATACTTCCCAATTGCTGAGTTTACACCGGGATTCTTCTATCCGTCGCGATTCATTTTATAAAACGGTTGCTCAATTTGCTCCTTATTTGGTCAAAAGTGGAAAAATGCAACCCATTTATTTGATCTACGCCAATCGCCTTTTAACCTATTATTACGACACTCAGGACTCTCGCCCTTATAGTTTTGCGGCAGCCGAAGGTTACAATCAAATCATCGTTCGCGCACGCGATTGCGAGTATGTGCTAGACAGTGTTTATCTGCGAAAAGGCGAAAAATTGGAATTGGTGATCAACGAGGATTATTGGCAAAATAGCAATGTCACTCCCTACCTCAAAAAAACGCCTAAGCCTGCTTACTTTACAAGCGAAGAAAAAGCATTGATAAGTGGAAGCATTTTTGTAATCAAAAATCTGTCGAAAGGGGATAGCATTTTTATATGGGATACGCCCCAAAACATCCACTTTGCTACCTTTGATGGTTACAAAAATGATTACAAAAATTATAGAATAGGCCCTTTTCCTAGTAATGCTTTTCTGGTGTACCTCCACATGAATCACTTTAAAAAAAGCTTTAAATTCGAACCCCAATTCACTTATGATGTAAGTAAAGACAGAGAGCGTTTATTCGAATATCAGGTACTGCCCAATACGCCAAGCAATCCGCTATTACCCAAAGAAATAGTTCAACCTAAATTGGGCCGTTTCATTATCTCATCAAAAGCGGTGAGGATGTTTTCGCCCATAAGTAGTCGCATCGCATATGATGTAATCCCAAAAACCGAGAGCAATAACACTGGAAAATATCAATTTCGCTTCAGCAATACTGCGTTTCAAAACGATTCCAGTCGGTTAATGCTTATTGTAATTCAGAACCTTGCAACCACTGAAACATGGATACTGGAACCATCAACTCGATACTTCAGCCCTCTTCCAGCTGGTAATTATGCGCTTTTTCTATTTAACCAAAGGCAAGAGGTTTTTCAAAAAAACATACATATCGGTCGAGATACTTTACTTTTTGAAAATTTAGACACGGTATCGTTTAAGAAAATGGATCATATTTTGCAACTCCTGATCGGCGAACGAGAAGAAAACCTTAAGCAGATATGGGCTCCGAAGAATACGCTTCCCTTTTCACTAGGAAAAAGTCAACTCATTCAGGGGAAGATTACAGACTCTAATGGAGAAGCGCTCATTGGGGCTTCAATAATAGTCAGAGGATCACCTTATGGAGTAGTAACAGATATTGATGGAACCTTTCAGATTCATGTCCCCCTCCAATTTAACAAACTCCTTATCAGCTATACTGGATTTGCTTCCAAGGAAATAAACTTAGACCACACACCAAATTCCAGGGAAATAAATGTTGTTTTAAAAGAAGATGTCTCGATGCTCAGGGAAGTTATTGTTACTGGCTATTCGGTAAGCACAACCAGGGCATCGACAGGTTTTTCTTCAATTCAACAGGAGCTAATGGGAAGAGTGGCTGGCATAAGTGTTGGAGGAAACTTGAATGACAGCCCAAAAATGAATGATGTTGGACTACTAACAGTAAAAGACAATACACCTATTGAAAGTAGTTTGCGGAAAAATTTCCAAGATCATGCCTTTTGGCAACCCCGCCTGCGCAGCAATCGCTGGGGCAACGCCCAATTCAAAGTTCAGTTCCCTGATGACATTACCAACTGGAAGGTGTTTGTAATTGGAGCTGCTAAAAACAGGAGGGCTGGTATCTATAATGGCAATATCCAATCATTTAAGCCTTTGATGGCCCAACTTTCCACGCCGCGTTTTTTAATTCATGGCGATCAGACCAACCTGATTGGCAAAGTATTGAACTATACTGCCGATACTTTTTTTTTACAAACCCACCTTAGCGTAGATGGCGGTCAGGTTTATCAAAAAAACAACCGTGTACGCGAAGGTTTAGTGGAAAAAATGATTTTCAAAACCCCGGAACGCGGCGATTCGTTGCAAATTACCTATGATCTGGAAGCAACAAACGGCTATAAGGATGGAGAAAAACGTAAAATCCCAATCTTCCCCATCGGATCAATAGAACACGAAGGTGTTTTTTTACTGGTAGATCGCGATACCACCTTGAATTTTGCGGATAAAAAAGGGAGTATGCAAGTTCGCGCCCAACCCGTCGCTTTACCAATGCTTTTAGAAGACATCAATTATCTTCGCAATTATCCCTATGCCTGTAATGAGCAAACCGCCAGCAAACTCTTGGCTTTACTGTGTGAACAAAAAATCCAGCAAGCATTACATCAACCACAGAATAATGATCGGGTAATCCACAGCCTTGTTTCGCGTTTAGTCAATGCGCAAAACGACGAGGGTTATTGGGGATGGTGGGCCAACGGAACTTCCAATATTTGGATGACCAATTATGTACTCCAAGTCCTCCTCCAAGCTCCAAAATCATTTTTATTAAACGCGGCAGTGGAATCGGGTTTGCGCTGGTTAACTAAGACCAAGTCTTCTTTACAAGGCACCGATCGACTCCAGACACTGCAAACCTTGATCCTTGCCGGACAAAGGCTGGACACATTGCACTTGCGGGATACATTGGCAAAACCCAAAAAATTACTTTGCGATCGGCTGCTCACCCTATGGATACAACAAAGGCTTGGTTTTAAGCCATCCATCGATACGCTGATGAAATACCGTAAATTGGATGTCTATGGCGGCGCATTTTGGGAAGAAGCAGTACCTCAGAATTGGAGCTATAGCTGGACCAATCATCGATTATCCAATACTCTTTTGGCTTACCAGATTGCTCAACATGCCGGACTTAAAGAGGAAATCAAGCGCATTAGCATCCACCTCTTGGCAAATCGTGGTTATACCTATAAAGGCTTGCGAAGTGCTGCTGGATGGCGAAATACTTTTGAAATAGCTGCCGCAATTAAAGCCTTGACTCCCTTTTTTATTGAAGCTACAAATCTTCAAAAAAGTACGCTAGTATTGAGCGGCGCTTTGAATACAACTATAAAACAGCAACCTTTTACCGGTGTTTTTTCGGCTGATAACCCATTGAGTATTTCTCTCGAGGGAGCTGGATATTTTTTCTTTACCGCATCTCAAGAGCGTTGGAATGATCACCCAGCACCCAAAGAAGATTTGTTTGCCGTCAATACTTCTTTTGAGCAGGATAAATCAGTCGTAAAAACCCTCCAATTTGGCAAGCCGGCAAGAATAGTGGTTGATGTGGATGTAAAAAGAGAAAGTAAATTTGTAATGATTGAAATCCCCATCCCCGCTGGTTGTTCATATGACTCAAAAAGTAATGGCTACCGTTTTCCTGAAGTACATCGAGAATATTTTTCAGAGAAAGTAAGCATTTTTTGTGAACACTTACCGATTGGAAAACACCTATTTGAGGTAGACATTGAGCCCCGATTTAGCGGAACGTTTACCCTAAACCCTGTGCGGATCGAGGAAATGTATTTCCCTGTCCTTTTTGGAAGAAATGAGGTGAATCAAGTAAGCATTACCCAGGAATAGGCTTTTTTTGCATTAGAGTGTGTTTGGATTTTTAGTTCGCAAGCGAAAATGAGCCAAAATTTGCACCAACGAGGCGCGAAAAACGGAGTGTAGCAGCGCTACATGAGTATTTTCGCAACGAAGTTGGGGGGAATTTTGGCCATTTGCAGCGCGAATAAAAAATCCAAACACACTCTTAAACCAACTTGGGTTTGTGCATTTTTTATTCCACCTGCATCCTTCCCCCAGTTTGATAAAAAACACAAAACCATGAAACAAAACATCATTTTCCTATTGCTGATTCTTGCCAGCACTTTTACATTTGCCGAAACCCGTTTGCCTTCCCGCATCAGCGAAGCCACCGTGTACCGTAGCGGCGCTAAGTTGACCAATGTGGCTTCCGTACGCCTCACGGCCGGTAGCAATCAAATCGTTTTCGAAAAACTTCCGGTTGATATGAACCCCAACAGCGTGCAAGTGCGCATCGAAGGAAAAGCAGACTTGTTGTCGGCATTTTTTCGTCAGGCCACAGTTGAATTGAATCAACCCAATGGCACGGCCATCAAAAACCTCCAGGATTCTATTGAAATGGTCAATGACCGCATTTTGCGAATGGCGGCTGAAACCGAAATTTTGGGCAAAGAAGAAGCCAGTTTGCAAGACAACCAAAAACGGGTGGGAGCTGGCGAACACAGCACGCTGAGCGTAACCGACTGGAAAGAAATGAGCCAGTACTACCACACCCGGCTTACGGAAATCAAAAACCGCCAACTGGAATTGACTTTTTTGCGGCGCAAAGAGGATAGATTGATGGCGGCTATGAATGAAAGACTCAATAACCTCAATCGCCGTGAAACGCAAACTTCGGGTGAATTGGTACTGCAAATTGAATCGGCAGTGGCTCAAACGCTTAACATCAGCTGTATCTATTTCATTACCCAAGCTTCGTGGACGCCCGCTTACGATCTCCGCGCTGAGTCGATCGATAAACCCTTGCGCATGGTGTACAAAGCCGTGGTTAGCCAGCAGTCGGGATTTGATTGGCAAGGCGTTAAACTTAAGTTGTCTTCCGCCCGGCCCCTAAGTAACAACAATCGCCCCATCCTTACCCCACAGTACATCGATTATTACGTAGCGCATTACCCTCGTCCATACGACAATCCCGCTGCCGGCGCGCCGGCCAACGTGTTCAACCTTGCGCAATCGCGCAGCGCCGACGCTAAGTCAGTTGGTGAATTGTCAAAAGAAGAAGACATCAGCGTAGATGAAGTGGTAACTGAAGCAGAGGAGAATCCCAGCGGCGAAGAATTTGCCGTTACGGCGCCACAGTCGATTGTTTCGGGAGCAGAACCACAAACCGTGCGCTACAAAGAGGAGCAATTGGATGCACTTTACCAGTATCACGCGACGCCAAAAATAGACCCAGGCGTGTTTTTATTGGCAAAAATCCCTAACTACGGCAAGTATGGTTTGCTCTCGGGTACGGCACAGATTTTTTTCAAAGACACCTACGTGGGGCAGTCGGAAATCGATACCAAAACAGTATCCGATACCTTATTGCTTTCCTTAGGCCGCGATGAAGACATCTCCATCAAACGGGTAAAACCCACTGATTTGGCCTATACGCCCAAGTTTTTGAACAATTACAAAAAGGAATTGATTGCTTACGACATCGTTGTAAAAAACAATAAAAAAATCCCGGTGAACATTGAGATTTTGGATCAGATTCCGGTGCCGCGACAATCGGAAATTTCGGTAGAATTGGAAGAAAAAAGCGGTGCACAGTATGATGCCGATTTTGGCAAATTGCTTTGGCGCTTGGATATACCCGCTTTTGGCAGCAAGACGGTACGATTCAAATACTGGATCAAATATCCAAAAGACAAAACGGTGATTCGTCCGTAAGAGTGTGTTTGGATTTTTAGTTCGCAAGCGAAAATGAGTCAAAATTTGCACCAACGAGGCGTGAAAAACGGAGTGTAGCAGCGCTACATGAGTATTTTCACAACGAAGTTGGGGTGAATTTTGGCCATTTGCAGCGCGAATAAAAAATCCAAACACACTCTAAAGTATAAGTTTGAAAAACATCAAGAGGGGTTTTCGGGTGGTCAGAACTCGAAAACCTCTTTTTATATTGCGGCTACACCCTCTAGCCAGCCTTGTTTTTCGAACAATTGGCGCAAGTCGGTTATAAATCGTTCCCCATCAAATTGAGGGATTTTTTTCTTGGGAAGACGTTCTTGCATGGTTTGCAGGTATTTTTGGGCCATCAAGTGAAGCACTTCAGATTGGCTGGCGGATTCGACGGCCTCAAAGGGCAGCCGCGTGTGTACTTCCAATGTCTTTTTGGCTCTACTCCATCGGAACATTTCGGAATGAATCACATCCTCAGGTGCCGTTACAATAAAAATAAAAGCAATACCCGTAATGTCGCCATAATCGCTAAGCCGAAGACTGTCGTTGAGGACGGTACGAAGCGCATGGGTATTGGTATACGCAACTTTATCGGTGACGGATTCTTCTAAAATTCCAGAAATGACAAATGGTGCATACATAATGAATGATTTAGAGGTCAACTCGAAAAGCTTTGCACAGTATTTAATTTAAAACATAAAAATAATAATTTCATTAAAAAATATCATTTGTTTTATTTGTTGTAAATGGATGATGTCCGAAAAACTTATCCCCCTCCCCAAAAAACTATTCCCCCACCCTACATCGTTGTAAATCCATGATTTTCCATTATTTTTGAGAAAAAAACAGACCATGCAATTCATGAAGAATACTTTCGTCCTAATTTTGGCCTTAACTGCGCTGCTCAATGGCGCAATGGCGCAAGATGTCGTTAAAGTGCGCTGCGAACTCGCCGATTGCCAAGGCGCCCTTGCCGTTTTCACCTTTGATGGCATCAGCATGAAGGAAATACAGCGGGTGATGGCTGGCCCCGATAAAGCCTACGAATTCAAAATCCCCAAAAGCGGTCCTAAGTTTTATTACATCGGACCATTTGGCAACAACAACCGTCCGGTCATTTTAGGATCTGAAGCGGGTGTTTTGTTGAAAGGATCTTGTGGCACGATGGCACAAACCTTGATTCTAAACTCAAAGCTCAACAGCGATTATGAAGTGGTGAAAAAAACCATGAATTCCTATGGCTCGCAAGCCAATCAAGCTTTACAAAACTGGGCTAGCGCGCCAAATGAAGCGGCAAAAGCCAGCGGTTTAGAGGAACTCAAAAAGTGGGACAAAAAGAAAACCAGTCTGTTGGATTCTTTGAAAAAAGCAAGTCCGCTTTTTGCTCGGGTTGTGGCCATGAATACCTATCTCTCTTATCCCAACAATGCACAAGGTTACCCTGGCGAGTTGGAATATTTTGCCAACGAGTTTTTCAAATTTGTAGACTTTAACGATACAGGTTTTGATGGCCTTCCTTGGGTTTTTGAATCTTTCCGGGCTTACGGCGGCACTCTGGCTGGCGTAGGTATTCCTGAAAATGAGCTCAAAATGTTTTTGGATCATATGCTTGATAAATTTCCAAAAAGTAAAAGCGCTCAAGGACTTGCTCTGGCGGGAATCATCAATGGTTTGCAACAACGCAAAAATCCGCTGGCGCCACAATACATGGAGCGCTACATCAAAGACTTTGGCACGGTATCACCTGAATCGGTGGCTACCCTGAAAAGCGAAATGGAAAACATGCGCAAATTGATGGTGGGTTCGGTAGCGCCTGATTTTGGACAGGCTACACCAGATGGCAAAGACCTTAAGTTGAGCGATTTGCGCGGAAAATATGTTTTGATCGACTTTTGGGCCAGCTGGTGCGGTCCTTGTCGCCGCGAAAACCCCAATGTAGTGCGTATGTACGATCAGTACAAAGACAAAGGGTTCCAAATTTTGAGCGTAAGCTTGGATAATGCTCGCGACAATTGGTTGAAAGCGATTGAAGCAGACAAACTAAGCTGGTTGCACGTGAGCGACTTGAAGGGCTGGAGCAATCAAGTTGCCCAAATGTATGAGGTAACAGGTATACCGCAGACTTATCTCATCGGACCCGATGGTAAAATTGTGGCCAAAGGTTTGCGCGGCCCAACCTTGGAAGCTAAATTGTCGGAATTGTTGAAATAAACAGTTTTTGGATAAAAAAAGAGGCCGTCTTCGATAAATGAAGACGGCCTTTTTTTTATGTAAAAACCGATTTATTCCGCCAGTTTTTTCTTCTTTTTCTTGCCTTTAATTGGCGTCTCCTCTACCTTCTTGTACAATAGACGCGAACAATTTTCCAGTCGAAAAATAGATTGCGCCACTCGGTGAAGATCAGCGGTGGTAATTTCCTGGTACAATTTAGCTTCTGAATTGATGAGATCGGCATCGCCAATCAATTCAAAAAAGGCCAGGTTTTGCGCTTTATTCAGTACGCTCAGTTCGGAAAAAACTAAGATGCTTTCCACCTTGTTTTTCCATTTTTCCAGTTCCGTTTCGGGAATGGGGGCGGCTGTAAGTTCGTGTAACTCTGCCCATATCGCTGCCTCAGCCTGCTCCAGTGATACGCCTTCGGCTGGTTTTCCTTCAATGATGACCAAGCCGGCGTCGATGGTGCCGGATAGATAGCAATCAATAGAAGAAAACAACTGTTTTTCCTTCAATAAGCGACGAAATAAACGCGAAGAAGGGCCATTGCTCAACACATCCGACAACAAATCCGTAACGTAATAATCGGGATGGAGCCGATCAACCATGTGAAACGCTAGAAAAATGGCGTCGATCGGGACATTGGCTTCTTGAATATGCTCCTGTAGTTGCTGTTGCGGCGGCTCTTGCGGCAATTGGCGATGGGGAATCAACCCAGCAGGGATATCACCAAACCATTTTTCAACCAATTTCTTGACCTTGGCCGGTTTTATATTGCCAGAAACAACTAAGATGGCATTGTTGGGTCGATAATGGTGGAAGAAAAAATTGCGTACATCATCCATGTTGGCACTTTCAACATGTTCCGGCAACAACCCAATGGTGGGCCAACGATAGGGATGCGCCTTGTAGGCTAAGGCCGAAAGCAAGTGCCAAGAATCACCATAAGGCTGGTTCAAACAGGTTTCCTTGAATTCCTCCACCACTACTTTTCGTTCAACATCCAACACTTGCTCGTCAAAATTCAAACTCAGCATGCGATCGGATTCGAGCCACAATGCGGTTTCAAGATTTTGAACCGGCAGGATATCGTAAAAATTGGTGTAATCGGAATTGGTAAAGGCATTGTTTTCACCACCGGCCATTTGGAGCGGATCGTCGAAATCGGGGATATTGGCCGATCCGCCAAACATCAAATGCTCAAACAAATGCGCAAACCCGGTCTGTTGCGGGTTTTCGTCGCGAGAACCTACATTGTACAGTACATTGACGGCGGCCATCGGGGTGCTGTTGTCTTCGTGTACCAGTACTCTTAGCCCATTGGCTAACTCAAAACGTTCAAATTGAATCACGTGTCTATCTCTGCTTTTCTTGAGAACGAATGTACAGTATTTTGGACAAACAAAAAACTAAACGAGATGGGCTAGCTCTTTTTGACAACGAAGGTCCGATTAAAGAAAGAAAAGATCTCGGGACTCAAGAGGTTATCGCTTTTATCTATAATTTTTTTTCAAAAAAACACATTCCTGGAAACGCACGCACAAAAATCATTGTTACCAGACATAAATTTTTCCGTAACTTGATGTTGTGTTTACAACAGCATCTATTGCCGTAAAAACGGCGCAAACTTTACAAATGACGAAAAAAGCGCTACAAACCGCCCTAGTTGAAAGAAAAGAACTACTCCAGCAAGCAATGGGCGCGCTAAAATCAGAGTTCATCGCCTTGGATGGCATTGTTGATGAAATTGGGGATTTGATGTTGCCGTGGTGGCTTTTTCCTGATTCACAATTACGCCCGTCCATCATCAACCTTTGGGGGATGACCGGCAGCGGGAAAACGGCTTTGGTGCGGCGCTTAGCGGATCACTTAGGCTACGACCACATGCTGTTGCGATTCGATATGGGCGAATACGGCCAAAGTGGTACGTTTTTGAAATACACGCTTACCAGTCAGCTTTTTCAATTCAACAACAAGGCGCCGATCATTATGCTCGACGAATTCCAGTTTGCCAAAACACTGGAAGAAAGCGGTAGGGAAGCCAACAACATTGCCTTGCGGATCATTTGGGATTTGCTGGATTCCGGAGTTATCAATTTTGAAGGACATGTTAATACCTACTACACGCTACGGGGCTACAAAGTCTTGCGTTTGATCAACGAATGCCTCAATCAAGGCGTTGAAATTCGCAATGGCGTCATTATCCAAGGCGCAGATATTGTCAAAAAAATCTTTGGCGATTTTGTTTTTGGCTATTACGATGGCGCTGTTGATCGCGGTGAAGGCGAAGGATTTAAAGATGAAGAGTATTTTGTGAGCGATCTTTTTTGTACCGGAATCTACGAGATTAAATCGTATGAATATGGCAGTTACCGAGATGCAGCAGATCGCATCCGCACCTTCAATAGCTTACATGAGATCGTCCATTTCATCACCCAGATCATCCAAGATGAGGAGAAGCCCAAAACGATGAACCTCTCTAAAGCCTTGATTTTTGTGGTAGGTAATTTGGATGAAGCTTATTACATGAGCAGCAATATCAATCCCGATATTAGTCCAGATGAATTTCACCGCAACACCAAAAAGATCAACATTGCCGACATCAAATTTGCGTTACAAAAACGATTCCGCAATGAGCAATTGGCGCGCCTCGGCAACAACCACCTGATTTATCAAGCTTTCACCACCGCTGATTACTACAAATTCATCGATTTATCGTTGAACAACCTGGGGCAACAAGTGCTTGAGCGCTATGGCATGCAGTTGGAGTGGGACATCAGCATCAAGCAGATCATTTTCAAAGAAGGAGTGTTCCCTACCCAAGGTGTGCGCCCCGTGATGAGCACCATCCGCAATTTGGTAGAAAGCTACATCAGTAAATTGTTGTTATATTTGATTGAAAACAGCCTGGATCGGGTGGAACGAATCGAATGGAGTTACAAACGCGATCGCTACGTTTTTAAAATTCACCAGGCCAAGCGCAAAACAATCAAAGAATTGACATTTCCGGTGCGCTTGAAAGTAAATTCCTTGCGCAAAAGCGTAAATGATGATCTGCAAAGCCAGGTTGCTGTACACGAGTCGGGTCATGGCCTAATGAGTATTTTCACCACTGGCATCGTGCCGGAATACATCATCACCCGCACGGTTGACAGCGAAAGTCAGGGGTTCACTTACATAAGATTGCCCGAGGAGATCACTTCCTTTCAATTGATCAAAGACATGATCAAAATTGGATTGGGGGGGTATTTGGCCGAAAAAAGCATTTTTGGCGCTGAAAATACTTCTGCTGGTGTATCACAAGACATCCGTAGGTTGACGGAGTTGGCGCATTTGGCGGTTCGTGATTATGGCATGGGAACCGACCCCATCCGCACCCATTTGCACTTGTATGGCGGAAATCCGTATCAATCCTCTTTTACCGACCAACATGAAAAAATGGTTTTGGATTTGATTGAGCAGTGCCAACAAGAAGCGAAAGCCATCATCGCTCAAAACCGCGAGCTTTTGCTGGAAATGAGCTGGTATTTGAGCAGTCATAGCAGGATTGAAAAAACACAGCTTATTAAAATGACTCAGGATTATGCTGCTAAAAAAGGGTTGGCGCCAATTCCGTTGATTGATGCAAAAGGATATTTTAAATTCAAAGCTACTTTGCAAGCATTAAAAAAATAAGCAATGGGCATGCGTAAGGTTTTTTACTTTTTATCCATCAGTATTGCATTGGGATTATTGATTTTGTTGGGAGGTTGTCAATCCTCGCCGAGTGGAGCTGAAAACGCTACACCGCAATTCAAACTCATCCCCAGCGATACTTTTTATTTCAACTCCTTTGTGGATTGCAACATGGCTGAAGCATGGATAGGCGATACTTTTCGAATTTTTCCAGGAAAATATGGTGAAGACCCGCTTTGGGGCGATGCCCGCGACCTGAAATTTGCTAACGGAAAAAATGCCGACGAGGCTTTCAGTAGCAAAAAAGAAGATTTTATTGCGCCCAAAATGCCGGAAAATGCCAAAACTGGCTTACCGGGTTTACATGGCGCAGTTTGGTTTGAAACGGTTTATCAAGACGCTAAAGACCCCAGCGGTCGTACCCTTTTTGGCGTATACCACAATGAAAATTATCCGCAGACTTTGCCTTTTGACCCCCGCACTGGCGAAGGGTATATCAACCAAAAATGGCCGCAAGGTTTGACAGGTCCTAAATCACCCGCTGCAGTTTGCCGAATAGGTATTATGAAATCTATCGATGGCGGTCGCAGTTGGGACAATCGCGGTATTTTTATAGAAGACCTTCAACCGCGCATGATTTTAAAACCGCAAAACACTTCCAATACATTTGCTGGAGGCGTGGGTGATCCATCCGCAGTAGCTAGCGGCGATTATCTTTACTTGTTTTATGGCGAGTATGGGTACCCGGGAAAATACGATTCCTTAGCCTATGATGCCACTCAGGAATGGAGCGGCCAGTGCATCAGCATTGCCCGCATCAAGTTGAGCGATTTAGACAACCCAGTGGGAAAAGCCAAACGCTGGGATGGTAAGTCGTTTGCTGCTGCCCACGACGGCATTGGAAAACCCATCCCTGCCTTGCAAATTCCAAGAGCCGCAGGCGGCGGTCCGGCCTCCTCCCCCAAAGGACAATTCCACTGGGGGCCATCGGTGAGCTGGAATACTTACCTCAACTGTTGGGTGATGTTGATGGGAAAAGTAGAAGGCCAATCCTGGCAAGGCGATGAATTGTACATCGCTTTCAATAAAAACAAAGACCTGGGCAGCGGCGATAATGCCTTACAATGGAGCAAACCGCAATTGCTCGTCAAGCGACCTGGACACATTCTCTGGTATCCATCCCTACAGCCGATGAACACCCCTGAAGACGTTGCCCAGCGCCGTACTTGTTTGCGATTGGGAAAAAAAGCACGGCTATTTTTCAAATATTCCGATCAGGGCGCATACCGCTCAGAGTACACGGTGGAATTTGAAAAATAAACGTCTTAATTGAATAGCGATATTTCTTATGTCTTTTGGTATCGAAAGTCACTGGTGGTTGAACCACATTTTCACTATCTTGGCAATCGTTGAGTTGTTTTCACCTACCGCATTTTTTTAACTTTTCAAATGCCCTTTACTATGGTTCGGCCAGATTTTAATGCTATCCCTTTGGATCTTGATTTGCGGGGCGGTTTGCCCCAGGATGAATCGCAAGCTCCTTGGGTGACGCCAGAAAAAATTGCCGTAAAAAGCCATTTTTCAGCTGAAGAAGGAGACGGTTTTGCCCATCTTGGTTTTATTGCCGGACAGCCCCCCTTTCTGCGCGGTCCCTATAGTTCAATGTATACCATTCGCCCTTGGACCATTCGCCAATATGCCGGTTTTTCTACCGCCGAGGAAAGCAATGCCTTTTACCGACGTAATCTGGCACAGGGGCAAAAAGGGCTCTCGGTTGCTTTTGATTTGGCTACCCACCGCGGTTACGATTCCGATCACGAACGGGTACAAGGCGATGTAGGCAAAGCAGGTGTTGCCATTGATACGGTGGAGGATATGAAGATCCTTTTTGACCAGATCCCGCTTGATGAGATGTCGGTTTCGATGACAATGAACGGCGCGGTCATTCCAATCATGGCTTTTTTTATTGTCGCGGCAGAAGAACAAGGTGTAAAACCCGAAGCACTCAGTGGCACCATTCAAAACGACATTTTGAAGGAGTTCATGGTTCGCAATACATTTATTTATCCTCCAACTCCATCCTTAAAAATCATTGCTGATATTTTTGCCTACACGGCAAAACATATGCCCAAATTCAATTCCATCAGCATCAGTGGGTATCACATGCACGAAGCGGGCGCTCCGGCTGATATCGAATTGGCCTACACCCTAGCTGACGGATTGGCTTATCTACAAATAGGAGTAGAAGCGGGCTTGGACATTGATGATTTCGCTCCCCGTTTATCGTTTTTTTGGGGCATTGGCATGAATCACTTCATGGAGATCGCCAAAATGCGCGCAGGTAGGATGCTCTGGGCAAAAATCGTCCAATCATTTAGCCCTAAGGATCCCAAATCCATGGCTTTGCGCACCCATTGTCAAACCTCTGGATGGAGCCTAACGGAGCAAGATCCCTTCAATAATATTGCACGTACTACCATTGAAGGTTTAGCTGCGGTATTGGGCGGCACACAATCCTTGCATACCAATTCTTTGGATGAAGCCATTGCCTTACCTACCGATTTTTCGGCCAAAATTGCTCGGGATACCCAATTGTTTTTGCAAAAAGAAACGGATATCACCCGCGCCATTGATCCCTGGGCTGGGTCTTATTATGTGGAATACTTAACCGAACAACTGGCTCAACGCGCCTGGGAATTGATTGAAGAGGTTAAGGCAGCTGGCGGTATGGCCAAGGCAATTGAGCAGGGATTGCCCAAATTACGGATTGAGGAAGCGGCAGCACGAAAGCAAGCCAGGATAGATAGCGGGAAAGATCAGATTGTGGGCGTGAATGTTTTTCAAGTATCCCATCAGGCGCCGATGGATATTTTGCAGATCGACAACACAGCAGTGCGTGATGCACAAATTCACCGAATACGTGCGGTAAAAGCCGCTCGCAACTCCAACGCAGTAGATAATGCGCTTAAAGCCTTAACCGACGCTGCAAAAACAGGGAAAGGTAATTTACTAGAATTGGCCATCGTTTGCGCCCGTAGTAGAGCTACTTTGGGCGAAATTTCTGATGCGATGGAAAAAGCTTTTGGCCGTTTTTCGCCAGTAACCAGAACCGTTTCTGGGGTATATATAAGTGAAACAGGACTTGACGCAGACTTCAAAGAAGCACAAGCAATGGCCGATGAATTTGCCGAACAAGAAGGGCGAAGACCACGGATCATGATTGCTAAGTTGGGACAAGATGGGCATGACCGCGGCGCTAAGGTAATCGCCACCAGCTTCGCGGATTTAGGATTTGATGTTGACATTGGGCCCTTGTTTCAAACGCCACATGAAGCAGCGCTTCAAGCAGCTGAAAACGATGTGCACATTTTGGGAATTTCTTCTCTGGCGGCTGGGCATATGACATTGGTTCCGCAAACCATTGAAGAATTAAACAAACTGGGCAGGAGCGATATTTTAGTAGCCGTTGGCGGGGTTATTCCTGTTCAAGATTACGATTTCTTGTATGAGCAAGGCGTGGCGGGGATTTTTGGTCCTGGTACAAAAATAGCACTTGCGGCTAAAGAGCTGTTAAATATCTTACTGGCATCGGATATGGATTAGAGGGTGGTTGAACAATAAATTACCACTTTATTGTTTAGCCGTTCCTTAATGCCATCGTCCGTTTTAATTTTCGCTGAAAAATCAAGGCGGTAAAAGGTCAGTTTGGAAGACTGCAAACCTGCGGGGCGATGAGCCTGCATGATGAATTCCTGAGGGCGAAATTCAAGCTCAATGATTTCTTGATCGATGATGCGGCCAATCAGTAGCTTGGCTACTTTGGCGTCTTCCATCAAGTATTTGAATACTACATCATAAATAGGATTGGCAATCAGCATGATTTTAACTCAATTGGTGTTAAAAAACACAGCTGTTGTCCGGGTGCAAAAAAATATACGGATTGGCGTCAATGCCAATCATTAGTTAGTTGGGGCACAACCTTGCGATCTTTTAGGCGTATGCCACCGAAGCAAAAAACAACTACTTGAACCGGCCACTATTTTTTGTTTTAAAAAACTAGGCGCGTTCTGCTTGCAAGTTTTTTACTTGTTTTACCAGTGCCTCGTTGATTTCCTGGGCAAATAAATTGCCTGCCAAGCGATCATCCAGGATCTCAACTTCCAATTCGACGGCGAGGGTTTTGGCTAGATCCCCCATGATGCGAGTATAATTTAAGTTTTTGCCCTCCGCCATATAATGATCCATTACTGCAACGCGGATAACCTCATAGGTATCCAAGTACTGCAACATCTGTCTTTGACTTTTCCCTTTGCTGGTCAAGCCCTTAGCCGCCATTTGATCACGTAAGTCTTCACTAGAATAACCCAATAAAGTTGCCCGATAAGGCCACCAATTGCCCGTATAATTGCCATTACGGGTGGAGTATACTTCCAAATGCCTTTTCTCACTGGCCTCTTGACATGAACGCAAGCTCATGGCCTTAACCAAATCAATCAGTTCGGTCATTTCTTCTTTACTCATCCGCGGAATTTGGCCTTCAGCAGCTTCGGCTTCTTGTAATTGTCTGGCCAACTTAAGCTTAGCTTTGCTCTTGGAATGCAAGGCAATAACTTTTGCCAGTTCAACGGAGAGGTAATAATCCTCCAATACAGCAAGATTATTAGATTTTCTGAGGGCATAATCTTTCATCACAACAGGTCGACGAACTCCATCTTGGAATTCATAAACATCTTTTAGCCAGCGTCTTATATTGATGCTGTAATGGTGATTGGGTAGTTCCAACATTTGGTGTAGGTGCATTGCCGTAACAACCCGAGTACCCTTTTTGCTGATTAATACGTCTAACTCCATAGCTTTAATGAATTTGTTTGCACAAAAATATAACTTTTTGTTTTTTAAAAAAAATTTTTTAACAAAAAAAGTTTCAAAACTTCTTTTGCCTAAGTGTATGGTATTGCTTAACTTGCACAACGTAATTTGGCGACCTACCACGTAATTCACATTCTTGGCTTAAGAACCCTTAATTTTTAACTAAGAGTGTGTTTTGATTTTTTATTCGCGCTGCAAATGGCCAAAATTTACCCCAACTTCGTTGCGAAAATACTCATGTAGCGCTGCTACACTCCGTTTTTCGCGCCTCGTTGGTGCAAATTTTGTCTCATTTTCGCCTGCGAACTAAAAATCCAAACACACTCTAGCAAACAGCTTATTGTTGTTTGTTTTTTAGCCATGCTTTGAGAGCGTTAATTATTATCCCTGAATATGAAACATCTACGCCTTTTTTTACCAATCGTACTCCTCTATTTTAGCTTTTCCGCCAAAAGCCAAAATACTTGTTGCCCTGGCGAAAGCCTCGGCGGCCAATGTCTAGGAACCGAAACTTTCGAATCCTATACGCCGCAAGCCTGTAATTTAACCACCGCTCGTTGCTTCAACAATTGGTGGACATGGCCTGCGAATCCACTAGATGCAAGTAATTATGTGCGTTCCAATCTGACTACCGACGCCCGTTACCAAGGCGCGCGCGCGCTGGTAGTAAAACCTACAGCTTCTGGCGGACTGCCTGATTTGTTAAAAGATTTGTTTGATGTTACCAGCGGTATTTATCGCTTGTCGTGGAAAATGAAAGTACCTACTGGAAAAACCGGGTATTACAACATTCAGCACGACATGCAGGAACTCAACAAAGGGCGCGCAATTTGGGCATATCAAGTTTTTTTCACCGATGGCGGCATCAACCTGATGGTGGCTGGGGAAAGAACAACACGTGTAGGCAGCTACCAACCCGATTGTTGGCTCAAGGTTACGCAAGTCATCAACCTGGATCAGGATAGTGTGGAACTTTTTGTAGACAACCGTTTGATCAGAAAATGGGCGTTCAGTCCTGGAATCATCGATGTCAATAATGATGGGATAAGCGACGGGCTTACCAAATTGAAGAAATTGGGCGCCATCAATTTCTATGCAAAGGATAATTTTGAATACTACATCGATCAGTTGTGTTATCAGCAAGCGTCAATTCCCAAAAGCGGCGGCCCTTGTGCTACTTCGGCCTCGCTCTATTGCTTGGGCGGCACGCGCTCCTACCGCCCTACCAATGCTTGTTTTTTACCGGCTTATGATGGCTATGTTGAAGGAGAAGAAGTATTGTTGGGTTCGTGTAGAACAACCTCCTCGGCGTGTACCAAAGCCATTCCCATTGCTTGCAATCAAAGCTTAAATAATCAGACTACTCAAGGCGCGGGGAGTGATTTTTCTTCAAAAGACTTTTCTACTTGTGCCCCCACGCAAAATGCCTACTACGGATCAGATAAAGTGTATCGCATTTCGATTTCAGAACCAACCAGTTTGCAAATCAAATTAAACATCCTAGACCCCGGAGTCAATCTGGATGTTTTTTTATTGCAAAATTGTCAAACGCTACCTGCCCCCTCTGGCGGTTTTGGAATATCTGGCGGTTCTGGTTGTTCTTCCTGTGTGGCCTCTAGTACAAATAGCAATGCTTCATCTACCCAGGAGAGTATTAATGCATTTTTGGAGCCTGGAGTCTATTATATCATTGTGGACGGTTTAACGGCAGCAACGGCGGGGCGATTCAACATCAGCGTTGATTGTAGCTGTTCTTGTGTAGAAGGAACGGATATTCCTTTGGGTCAAAATACGCTTTGTGAAAATTTTGATGGATACAACGATGGTGGCATCCTTACCCAATCCACTCGTTGGGCAAAATGGGAAGCAGCGTCTTATGATGCCAGCATTACTAGTACCCCTGGACAATTAGGCAAACAGTTGCGTTTTCAGCGCAATGGAACCGTTGCTCCTGATCTCTTATTGTCATTGGACAACAAAACCACGGGGCGTTACCGGATCTCGTGGAATATGTACGTCAACAAAGGGCAAGCTGGGTATTACAATTTCCAGCACACCAATGCCGGAGGCGCCAATCCTCAGTGGGCATACGAAGTTTTTTTTCGTAACAACAGCAATGGTGAATTGCGTTTGCGCAGCAAAGTAGTCGCCCAGTTTAACTATGCCAATGGTGCTTCGAACAAAGTGATGCAGATCATCGATTTGGACAAAGATCTGGCTGAACTCTGGATCAACGATCAAATGGTATTTACTTGGCGATTTAGCATCGGAAACCCCAGTGATTCTCGGCAATTGGGTGGAATCAATTTTTATACCGGCACCGACCACAATTTTACCATTGACAACATTTGTGTTTGGAGCAAAAACACCGATGCAACTTGCAACAATACGGCCCAGAACCCTATTTGTTTGACTAGCGGAAAAAGTTATGCCAATGAAACTGCGGCGCGTTGTGATCTTTATACTCGTGCCGAGTTTGGAGGCTGCGCCTCGGTGTGTGATATTGGCGGCACGATGGTAGGCCGCGGCGATCGTTTTTCCGGCACCTTCAGTTTGACGGATCGAGCGCCAAATCTAGTGATGCAGGATTCCTTGGTACGCAGTTTTTACAAAAATCAATTGCCCGATTCTTTATTTGGGCATGTTTACGTTTTTTACAACGATGGCCCCAATCTCTTTAACATCAGTCTTTCTACTACCGACAATATCCGCGCCTTTATTTACCGTTGCCCACAAGACATTCCGGGCAAAAGCGCCAATTTGCTAGGCTACCGTTGTATCGGGATGGATGGTCAAAATTTTTCCGAATCAGGCTATTATTACATTTTGATACTAGGCAATTTGCCCAATACCAATTATGCCTTTACCATTTTACCTGAAGGAAATTGCCGCTCCAATTCCACCCCCATTGTTTGCAACACCGCCACTGCACTATCGCTAAGCGGTAGCAGCAATCGTTACACCTATAATTCGGGAGGGATCAATGCCTATCAATCCTGCTATACGGGTGGAAAAACCTATGTAGGGGAAGATCGAGAATTTCAATTTAAAGTAGATAAACCTAGTAAAGTATATGTAACGTTTCAGTCTACAACTGCGATGGGTGTTTTTATGTACAACTATCTGTGTGGCAGTTCCTGTCTAACTTTTGCCGAAACACCTGATAATGGTGCAACAGTCCGGACCGATACGCTATTATTGGATCCTGGCATTTATTATTTGATTGTCGATAAGGCAACCTTGGGCGGGGCGAGCAATTTCAACCTCACTATCAATTGCAGCAATGCTATCCAACCCGCTTTCGTTAGCGATGCCGTAGGAGGCAAATGTCCGGTAAGTAGTCAAAATCTGCATACCGTCACGTTGCGTTCTTTGCGCAACAGCAAAATCAATGGCGGGAATTTGACCCCCAACGATCAGATTTATTTCTTTTATCGAAAAACATCGGTAGGTCCGCTTTTGGCGAATACTGTCACTTGGAACGGCACTGAGGTAAAACTGGCATTAAATGAAGATGCCCCAGGCGATACCACAAAATGTGGATATGAATTAGGGGAACCTTTTATTGTAAAAGTTAACCGCAATGGCGTTCTGTACGAAATGCGGCCCTATTTTCAACCGGTAGATGGTACCACTGTTACCGCAACCAGTAATTTCCAACGTGCTGGAAGCAGTTTGATCACAAGTTTGGCCAATTGTTGTCGACCTTCCGCGCTGCGTGTTAGCCCTACGGCCAAAGTTATGTCTTCTTTGGGTGGCAAATTTGACATCCAAATTGCTTCCAACCTGGCGTGGAACCTCAAACGCGCAACCAATGATAGCTGGTTAAAAGTGAGTCAAACGAGAGGCGCTTCCAATAGCTTACTTACCGTAGAGTTAGCTCCAAACAATTCCGGCAAAGCCCGAACCGATACGCTATACATCCGCGGCGGAGGCAATGAATTGGAAAAAGTAGTGATTGAACAAAATTCTTGTGCTGCTTTGGCGGTCAGCATCAGCGGCGACCAAAATGTATGCTTGGGCAAACCTACCACGCTTACGGCTTCGGGCGGAGGAACTATCCAATGGAGCAATGGCGCCACCACGCCATCAATAACTATTACACCTGCAGCTACAACTGTTTATTCTGTTACCGCAACACAAGGCGGATGTAGTAATACCAGTCAAATTCGCTTGGTCGTCAATACTCCGCCAGTCGTTGACCTTGGCCCCGACCGTACCATTTGTTCAAGTCAAAGCATTACGCTGAGCACTTCAGGTGGCGACACTTATTTGTGGAGTACAGGGGAAACCTCGCCATCCATCACCGTTCGCCCTGAAGTAACAACGGGTTACAGTGTTGCAGTATCACGAAATGGTTGTGTGGGTTCTGATCAAGTCCAGATCAACGTGGGGTCAAGCGTCCAACCGGTCATTTCTCCTGATGTAAGCATTTGTGCTGGCGAATCCGCCACCCTTACAGTTGCTGGTGCGCTGTCTTATTTGTGGAGTACGGGCGCCAATACGTTCCGAGTGAATGTAACACCAGCAGCTACCACAACTTATCGGGTCACGCTTAGCGATGCCAATGGCTGCAATACTACCGCGCAAACAACGGTAACCGTAAAACCCTTACCCAGTGTCAATATTGGCGCCGATCTTACCATTTGCCCCGGTGAAAAACACACACTTACCGCCACTGGCGAAGGTTCGTTTCGCTGGAATACTGGAGAAACCAGTCGTTCCATACAAATAAATCCGACGACTAATACTACCTATTCCATCACTGCCACCAATAATGGCTGTACGGTAACGGATGAAGTCAACGTCCAGGTATTTAATCGACTTCAGGTCAATTTAGGGCCTGATCGCTCAATTTGTCCGGGACAATTAACTGATTTAATTGCGCCACAAGGTTCAGCTTATCTTTGGAGCAATGGCGCTACCTCGCCTTCCATCACCGTTTCGCCCTTTACGAATACCGTTTACTCCGTAACCGTTACCAAAGATGGGTGTACGGCATCCAATCAAGTCCAAGTGTTGGTGGTTCCCATTCCGTTCCCCGATGCTGGCCCCGATCTATTCATCAGTTGCAACACCGGGCAAGTGCAGCTGCAAGGTTCGCTGTCTTCAACCGTGGGTGTGACCTATGCTTGGCAAGCGCTGAATGGCGGAAAAATAGTTTCCGGAGAAAACACCCTTACCCCTAAAGTGAACCGTCCTGGCGTTTACCGCATTACGGTTACTACATTGAGTGGCGGATGTTCAGCGATCGATGAAGTAGTAGTTAACGGTACCCCATTAGTGGAAATAGCCTCGATAGGCTTGCTCCCGGTTCGATGCCCAGGCGATGCCACTGGCAGCATTGAAATTACCGTAACTGGCGGGCAAGCTCCTTATCAATATACTTGGTCAAATGGCGGAAATGCCAGTGCGCTTCGCAGTGTTCGCTCGGGTAAATACAGCGTAACAGTAGCCGATAAAAATGATTGTCGGGATACCGCTACGGTAGAATTAAAAGAACCAACCCTTATTCGATTGGATAAAATATCGGTGTTCCCATCCACATTAGGCAACAACGGCTCCGTAAACATCACCGTGCGGGGAGGCTTACCACCCTATCAATACAAATGGTACAACAAAAACGGTGTAGTGATTGCTACCTCGGAAGACATCATCAGTTTGGCGCCCGGAGATTATGTGGTTGAAATTACCGACGACAATGGCTGCGCTTTCCGCAGCAGCCTCATTAAAGTAAGCAGTACCACCACCGGATTAAATGACCTGATAGCGGTGAATCATTTGTCGCTTTACCCCAATCCGACCAATGGAAAAGCCTATCTTGATCTGGAACTGAACCAGGAAGAAAACATCCAGATCGCGGTTTTCAACATGTTGGGACAAGAACTGTTCCGGACACAGAAAGTGAGGGATCGAAAAATTTTACAGGAACTTGATGTATCTGAATTGGCAGGAGGATTGTATCAAGTGCGCATTGTCATTGGAGAGCAACAAGCTTTGACCCGACCATTATTGCTGATCTCTAATCAATAAATTTTTAAAAAATCAATGATGGGACAGTATAAATCTATCAAGTTAAATTTGATCGATTTATACTGTCCCATTGCTTATTTGTTAAGACCACCTAAAATGAATAAAAAAAAAGCCACCCAGCACATTTCGGTATATCGATTTGAATTCCTGCTCTTTGGATTGTTAATGCTTTTGTTTGATAAAATCTTTTTTGTAGACAATGTATTTTATCTGTCTTATGTGTGGCCTGCGAATATGTTGATACTTGGCGTCGCTAGCGTAGGCATCTTTAGAGAGCGATCAAAGTGGATGATCCTTACCAAAAATGTGTTGTTCATTGCCACTATATGCTTGCCTTTTTTGTTTGCAGTCTATCGCAGCAACCCTGTATTTATGGTTTTTTTGATAATCATCTACATCAGCTACTATTCCTTGATATTTGTAGAAACCTTAAGACAAATTACCCACCGTGGCGAAGTGACGGTAAGCGTTATTCTAGGATCCTTTTGTGGCTATTTATTGCTGATCATGGTCTGTTTGTTTACCCTTATATTGATCGAATTCAATGCGCCAAAATCCTTCCATGGGATTTCAAGTACCCACCCCGAATTGATTTATAATGAATTGTCTTATTTCAGTTTCATAGTTTTTACCAGTATTGGCTTTGGCGATATTTACCCCATTACTGATACAGCTCGGTTGGCCACTGCTTTTTTTGGGGTGGTAGGACAGTTTTATATGGTAGTATTGGTAGGGATCATTATTTCCAAATACGTGGGGGTGATTGATCAGCCAGCTGAGTAAGAGTGTGTTTGGATTTTTCATTCGCGCTGCAAAGAATTCATCATCATGAGAATTTCCGTTTTTTTAAATTCCGACCTTGAAAGCAACATCGCTTTGAATCGTTTGCTTCCAGTGCTTTCCCAGCATGAATTCAACATTTATCTATCGGAAAAAGTAGGGGGCACGGCATCTTTGATTCCAGCCTTAACCCAATTGGGGCATTTGGAAAAAGGGTTTGTTTTTCAACAGCTTTTCCCTCTGCTGGAGCAAACTTCTCTTGGTGGTTTTTTGACTTTCAATCAAATCTCTGCAAGCTATCAGGCGCCGATACAGGTTTTACAAGAGGTGACTTCCCCCGAAACGGTAGCCCAAATCGCAGCATTCCAACCCGACCTCTTTTTATCCATCCGCTTTGGAAAAATATTCAAAGGCGCCATTTTGCAAGTACCTACCCTGGGAATCATCAACCTACATTCTGCCATTTTACCTGA
Organism: Saprospiraceae bacterium; assembly: GCA_040401995.1. Lineage (GTDB taxonomy): Bacteria > Bacteroidota > Bacteroidia > Chitinophagales > Saprospiraceae > Haliscomenobacter. The sequence continues at coordinate 14,132 of JBBANM010000056.1, read as the reverse complement.
TTACAAAGGGGTAATGGGAACCCTCCGCGCCTTTCAGCACCAGGAAAAAGAGATAGGATGTACCCTCCATTACATCAGTGACAATACCATTGATACCGGAAAAATCATTCAGGTAGAACGAATGCCGGTGCAGACTGGCAAAAGCATTTTATGGCACATCATCCAATTGTATGAGCCAGGGATAAAGGCTTTGTCGACAATCGTTGAAAAAATCAGTAAAGGCGAAACGGTACCCACTTTTCCTCAACCAGACGGTGGTCAATATTTCACTTTCCCCACCGAAGCAGAGTTTGCGGAGATTATTTCCGCAGGCTTTGAATTGTTCAACCTTGAAGAATACGCAACACTCATCCATGAACTTTATGGGGTTGAAAAAGACTGGATTTTACAACAACTTTAATTTCAACGACTTTTATACCGAATTTTGTCTGTTCCATGCTTAGTGGGAAGAGTAATTTATTTTCCCTTCTTATGCTTTTACATATTTTTTCTATTTTTAGAAATTCATATTACCAATGCATTGATTTCTAAAAATACCTTCCCACATGGAGCAGAATAACAGGCGTAAGTTTATTAAGAAAATTGGGGTTGCCGGAGCAGCCTTGATGGCCGGACAATCGGTACTGGCAGAAGGCATTCCTTCTGTAACCCATTTCCTCAAACGATCAAATGAATTTTCGGCAGATCAGCCCATCCGAATGGGTTTGATTGGCGCGGGCGGCATGGGCACTACCGATATGACGACCGCTCTGCAACACCCCAATATCCAGATTACGGCCGTATGCGACCTGTACAAAGGGAGATTGGAAGCAGCCAATAACCGCTGGGGTGGCAAGTTATTCATGACCAATGATTACATGGAGTTGCTCAAGCGCACGGATGTAGACGCCGTCATCATTGGCACGCCCGATCATTGGCACATGCCAATCAGCATAGCCGCCTTGAACGCCGGAAAACACGTTTATTGTGAAAAACCGATGGTGCACTCGGTTGATCAAGGCCAAAAAGTGATTGACGCCTGGAAAAAATCAGGAAAAATCATGATGGTCGGCAGCCAAGGACTTAGCTCACTGGGTAACGAAAAAGCCCGGGAATTGCTGGCCAGTGGCGTTATCGGCGATTTGAATTATGCTGAAGGTTTTTGGGCACGCCACTCGCCCGAAGGAGCCTGGCAATATAAAATCCCCGCCGATGCTTCTACCCAAACGGTAAGCTGGGATCGCTATGAAATCGATAAAAAACATGCTTTTGATCCTTTGCGTTTTTTCCGTTGGCGCAACTATTTGGATTATGGCACCGGTATGTCGGGCGATTTGTTTGTACACCTTTTTTCCAGTTTGCACTTCATCACCAACTCATTAGGACCAACTAAGATCGCGGCATTAGGCGGTTTGCGCTATTGGAAAGACGGTCGGGATGTACCTGATGTATTGCTGGGATCCTTTGATTACCCGCAATCGCCACAGCACCCTGGTTTTGATTTGTCGTTGCGTTGCAACTTTGTTGACGGCACCAGTGGTACTACTTACCTGCGATTGGTAGGAAGCAAAGGTTCTATGGATGTAAAATGGGAAGAAGTTGTGGTGCGTTTCAACGACAATCCAGAATCAGACGACCCATTTATGAAAGACAAAGCCAAGGAGTCGGCAGCTGGTACAACTATGGAAGCCCGCAAACGCATCCTCCCTCCGCGCGAGATGACTTTCAAAGCTGAAAACGGTTACAAAGGAGCGCATTACGATCACTTTGGTAATCTTTTCCGCGCCATTCGCGAAGGTGGTACAGTAGTAGAAGATCCAATTTTTGCATTCCGGGCTTGTGCGCCGGCATTGCTTTGCAACGATAGCTACTTCCAAAATAAATTTATGTTGTGGGATCCAATTAACATGAAGTTGATGGGTTAATTTTCTCAATTCCTTTCAATTTACGATATAATGAAAAATACCTTTTTTACTTTTTTCTCTCTTTTTGCCCTCTACATGTTGTTTCTTGGGCAACCGCTGATTGATGCGGAACGCTCCAAAAATGCAGCACGTAGCGCTGACAACACCCTTACCGCAGCCGAAGCTAAAGCAGGTTGGAAGTTGCTGTTTGACGGCAAAACCAGCGGCGGCTGGCGGGGATTCAACAAAACGTCGTTCCCTGATGGTTGGGTGGTTGAAAACGGCACACTGAAATCGCTGGGAGTAGCCAAGGATGCTCATGGCGGCGATATCGTTTATGGCTACGATGTTTTCGATGATTTTGAACTCACGGTAGATTGGAAAATCAGCCCAGGCGGCAACAGCGGCATCATCTACCATGTTTTGGAAGGCGCAAAATACACCGCACCTTACCAAACTGGCCCCGAGTACCAATTGATTGACGATACAGGGTTTCCACAAAAATTGGAAGATTGGCAAAAAACTGGCGCTGATTATGCCATGTACCTACCGCCTGTAGATAAAAAACTGAAACCAGCCGGCGAGTGGAACCGCTCACGGATTGTTTTTACCAAGCAAAAGACCGAATACTACCTCAACGGCAAATTGACGGTGTCTTTTGTGCCTTGGAGCGATGATTGGACCAAACGCCGCAACAGCGGCAAATGGGAAGCGTTTCCAGATTACGGGAAAGCGCGTAGTGGTTTGATCTCCTTCCAAGATCACGGCAGCAACATCTGGTTCAAAAACATCAAAGCGCGCAAACTTTGATGCAACCATAGAGGAAAAAAGTTCGGAATGGCTATTGAAAATAATACTATTCCGAACTTTTTATTTCAACCTAGCTGTTGATCGAATTTTATTCCAAAACTGCATCGATGAGCAACCTTTACCAAGATCTCTCCTCCGTTTATGAGGCCATGTACCAAAGTTTTATCGATTACAGCGATGAAGCAGCTTTCTATGGCGAGATTCTTCAGCGCTACCACTGTGCGCAGGTGCTGGAAATAGGTTGCGGCACCGGTAATTTGGCGGATCTTTTTACCCGGCAAGGAATTGACTATCAGGGTTTGGATCAGAGTGCTGATATGTTGCAGATTGCCCGCATCAAAGCACCCAAAAGCAGCTTCTTTCAAGGCGATATGCGCGATTTTCAATTGCCACAACCCTGCGCTAGCGCCATCATTACCGGTAGAACGATCAGTTATTTGATCACCAATCAAGATCTTATGGATGCCTTTGGCGCCATTCATCAACAATTGATTCCATCAGGAGTGCTGGCTTTTGATTTTATCGACGCCAATTCTTTTATCCCGCAAATCAAACCGGGAGAACGCGTTGTGCACAGCGCCGAATTTGATGGCAAAAAATACCACCGCGAAAGCTTTTGGTCGGTGAATTTAGCCCAAAGTTGGACGTTCGATTGGCTATCCCGCTATTTCCAAGCTGATGCGCAAGGATTATGGCAGCCGATTGGCGAGGATCAATCTACCATACGGGCTTTTTGCCAAGATGACATTGCTTTATTTTTAAAATTGACTGGTTTTGCGGTGAAAGAGTTCATCGCCCGACCATCCTATGCCTTTGATACTTTTGTAGTTGTAGCACAGAAGAATTAGAGTGTGTTTATATTTCTGCTTCGCGCTACAAATGGCAAAAATCAGCCTCAGTTTCGTTCCGAAAATGCTCATGTAGCGCTGCTACACTCCGCTTTTCGTGCCTCACTGAGGCTAATTTTTGCTCATTTTCGCTTGCGAACCAGAAATCCAAACACACTCTTTGTAACCAATTAAAATACCACACCAATGAAACGGATTTTACCCATATTGTTTTTTTCCCTGTTCTGTGCTCTAAGTTGGGCACAAAAAACCACCACCTTAACCGTTACTGCTGATGCTGCTGGCAATGCTACGGTGGTCAGTAGCGGCAGCGCGCCAGTGGTTACCAAAAACAGCGTGACCATTTTAGGTGGCAAAAAAATTGATTATACCGCTTTCACCGGTTATTTGGATTTGAAAAACGATACTGGCAAACAGATCGCTAAAATCTTTTTTACTTATTACCGCAAAGATGGTGAAGATGTTGGCAAACGCCCGCTTTGCTTTACCTTTAATGGCGGCCCGGGCTCTTCTTCCGTGTGGTTGCACATGGGGGGATTGGGGCCAAAAAGAGTGCTGCTGCAAGACGACGGCACCGCGCCGCCTCCACCCTATCAAATAGTCAACAACGAATATACCTGGCTTGACAAAACCGATTTGGTATTCATTGATCCAGTTGCTACGGGATACAGTCGCGCTGCCAATGGCGAAAGCAACAAACAATTCCATGGCTTTGTGGAAGACGTACAAAGTGTGGGCACTTTTATCCGCAGTTTTTTGTCGAAATACGAGCGCTGGGCCTCCCCTAAATTTTTGGCGGGCGAGAGTTATGGGACTACCCGTGCGGCAGGTTTAGCCAAGTTCCTGACCGATAATTACCGCATCTACATTAATGGGATTTTGCTGATCTCTCCGGTGCTGAATTTTGGCACCAGCGATTATTACATTGGCAACGATTTGCCGCGAGCCTTGTATTTGCCCAGCTACACCACTACGGCGTGGTACCACAAAAAATTAGCGCCCGCGCTCCAAGCTGATTTCCAAGCCACGTTGAAAGAAAGCGAATCTTTTGCGCTAAACGAGTATGCCAATGCCCTGCTCAAGGGTGACTGGCTTACCCCGCAAGAGAAAGACAAGATTGCCGAGAAAATGAGCTATTACACCGGATTGAGCAAAGAGTACATCCTTTCGGCCAATTTGCGGGTGGAAGAAGACCGTTTCTACAAGGAATTGCGCCGCAAAGACGGTTTGTCCATTGGTAGATTGGATAGCCGATTTACCGGTCGCAATTTTGACAATGCTGGTGAACATGTCGATTTTGATCCTTCTTTCACCAACATCGACGGGCCTTTCACTACCATGATGAACGACTATTTCCAGCGGGAGTTGAATTTCAAAGAGGAAAACCCTTACAACATTTTTGGGAATGTATATCCTTGGAATTATAGCAATGTGCAGAATAAGTACTTGAACGTGGCCGAAAGTCTGCGCGATGCCATGACCAAAAACACCAACCTAAAAGTGTACGTGGGTAGCGGTTATTACGATTTTGCTACGCCTTACTTCATCGCCAAATACGATGTGGAGCACATGTTTTTGAGTCCGGAATTGCGCAAAAACCTGCGTCATCATTTCTACGAATCAGGGCACATGTACTACATCCACAAACCTTCCTTGATCCAATTCAAAAAAGACATTGATGGCTTTTTTGATTGGAGTACTAGCGGGAAGTAAACACAAAGCCTCTATTATGATTACAGGTTGATACGGAGTAAAAAGTAAACAAAAGTGTCTATTTAAGTGCCCAACTAACTCCAATTAGCTAGTTGGGCACTTAATTATTTTATAGGATAAGAATCAATGCACAGCGCCCAAATCAACCGGTTCCCCTTTTTTGATTTTTGCTAGAAACACCAATGGAAGAATACAAGCGCAGATTATGCCGATCATTAAAAAACCTTCAGCATAGCTAATGATTGCCGCTTGTGATGAAACTGCAGCTTCCATTGCGCCTGTTGCCATTTGTTGAGCCTCTTGCATAGATTTTCCTTGACTTTGAAAGCCTCGCACCAAATTGAAGAATCGTTCATTCGATTCGGGATTGTACATCGTAACGTTACCGATTAATTCATTTCGATGTACAGCGAATCTTCTGGTGACAAAGGTGTTGATTATAGCAATACCAAATGCACCACCTAATAGTCGCAACATATTGGAAAGCCCCGATGCTTGGGCAATCTCACTACCTTTCAAGCCAGATATGGTTAAACCTGCAACTGGAACAAATATGAAACCAAAGCCAAAACCTCTAATGATTTGCGGCCAAAACCAATCCCACTCTCCGGATGTAGGGGTTGCCATAAAGAAGGTAATGCATTCGTAGCTAATCACCGCAGAAAAACCTAAGATGACCAATACTTTTGGGCTTACCCCTTTTTGTAAAAGCGTAGCATTTAAACCCATTAACATACCCGTTAAAAAAGAACTTGGTAAGATCAACAACCCGGTTCTGGTAGCATTCCAGCCTAAAAACCCTTGCACAAATATAGGGTATAAAAAAACTGAGCAATAAATGGCAATACCAAAAGCTACATTCAATGCACAACCCACAATTACATTTCGGTTTTTTAAAACTTTTAAATCTACTACTGGATTTTTAGCGGTTAACTCTCTGACTACAAAAGCGATAATTCCGGAAACTGATAAAATAAGCAGCGTAAGAATGAAATTGCTATTGAACCAATCTTTTCTTTCGCCTTCTTCCAACACCATTTGCAAACCGCCAATACCAATAATCAAAAAGAGAATCCCCAAATAATCAACCCTTCCCTTCAATTTGGTTTTAGTACCCTTGATGTATTTCCAAGACAGGAAGGTAGCAATCATACCAATCGGAACATTGACATAGAAAATCCAGCCCCAGGAAAAGTTATCCGTTAAGTAACCACCTAATACCGGACCTAAGGTAGGCCCCATTACAATGCCTGCGCCAAAAATGCCATTGGCTTTGTCAACTTCCTCCGGTGGAAATGTCTCCACAAGTACCGTTTGCGCCGTGGCTAGTAACGCGCCGCCACCAATACCTTGGATAAACCGCCAAAACACGAGCATCCAAATCGAAGTGGAAGCGCCACACAAAAAAGAGGCTACTGTAAACAGAATAACCGATGCCGTGAAGTAAACTTTTCGACCGAAAACATTGCTTAAAAAGCCAGTAAGTGGGATGATAATGATATTCGAAATGGCATAGGAAGTGACTACCCACGCAGTTTCTTCAATAGTAGCGCCGAGGGTACCGGCAATCTGCCGGGTGGCCACGTTGACGATGGAGGTGTCAATTAATTCCATAATGGCACAGGTGATCACGGTGATGGTGATCAGCCATTTTTTTGCGCCCACTTCATAAGTCGGTTTTATATCAATTGTCTGATCCATATTTACTTAGTTTTCACTGTTACCGAAACGCTCATGCCCGCCCGCAAAGGGTAATCCGCGCTGGGGGCTTCAGTGAATACTATTTTTACCGGAATTCTTTGGGTTACTTTTACAAAGTTGCCGGTGGCATTATCGGCAGGTAATAACGAGAATTTTGAACCGGTAGCCTGGGAAAAAGACGCGATTTTACCTTGAAAAGATTTATCCGAGTAGGCATCTATCTCTATTTCAGCCGTTTGGTCAACTTTCATCTTTTCTATTTGGGTTTCTTTGAAATTAGCAACCACCCAGATCTTTTGATTGTCGGCTACAGCCATTAATGGTTGTCCGATTGACACAACTTGCCCTTTTTGCACATTCTTTTTTGAGATTATGCCATTAGCAGGGGATGTAATGGTGCAATAAGACAAAAGCAGTTTAGCGGCTTTCAGGTTCTGTTCGGCTTGGCTGACTGCTAACTCAATCAAAGTAGTACCTTCCTTGGAAGAAGCAAGTTGTGCTTGTCCGGTTACTACCTGTTGTTTGGAGGCGTCAATTTGTTTCGCCAAAGAATTAGCCTGACTTTCAGCAATTTTCAGTTGGGCATCTGCAGCTTCTTTTTCTGCTTTGGCAACATCATACTGAAGCTGGCTTCCTGATTTTTGTTGCAATAGTTTTTCGTATCGAGCTAAGTTTTTTGAAGTCAACTCAACCCGGGTTTTAGCCGCTTCGATGCCTGCATTTACGGATGCAATATTAGCCGATACGGCATTCGAATTGGCTTTGACGGTAGATACTGAAGCCGCTGAGATGTTGCTGTTGCTTCTGGATAATTTGACATTTTGTAGGGCTTGCTCTAGCGCTATTTGCGCCTGCGCCACGGCAATTTTGTAGCTTGCGTCATCCAATATAGCTAAGGTATCCCCCTCTTTAACCGCCTGGTTGTCTTCCACCAAAACAGCGACGACGGTACCGTTGATTTTTGGGATTATCGGACTGATGTTACCCTCTAATTGGGCATTATCAGTGCTCTGATTGCCAGAACATCCAACGAAAATAAAACCGAATAGAGCTAAGGTGTAAATGATTGATTTTTTCATGGTTGTTGATTTTTTTGGGGTTTATTTACCCAACGTTTTGTTCAATTTTTTATAAGCCAATTGCGTATTGGCGTTGGCGGCATTCAGGTTCAATTGTGCTTGCAACAGTTTTGTATTGGCATCCAAAAAATTAGTGGGCGTGGTGGTGGATGCTGTTAGCCGGTTTTGCTCCACCCTGAAATTTTCAGTTGCTTGCTCCACTTCTTTTTTGGCGTTGACTATCGCTTGTGCAGCTTGCAAATATTCAGTATAGGCCATGTTTACTTCAATCATAATGCCTTCACTTGCAATATTATAGCCTGATCGTACTTTCTCAATGAATTTTTGCGCCTCCAGTACCTTGGCCTTATTGGTATACAACTCTGACAAAGACCAGTTCATGTTTACCCCAAGAAACCAGGTAGGTTTGAATTTTGGTTGATTGGGAAAAACTCGTTGCTCTGGCATGTTGTAGTTGGCACTGGCAATACCACTTAGTGTAGGTAAATAATTGGATCTCGCGAGTTTAAGTCCAACTTCGGCCGCTTCGGTATAAGCTTTTATGCTCTTTAGTTCGAATCTATTGCTCAGCGCTTCAGCAATGTATGAGTCCATTTCAGCATTAACCACCGCATTATTTTCCGGTAATTCTGGCAATTCCAGAGTGGTATTGGTAGGTAAACCAGTGTAAATACATAGGTTAAAATTTAGTGCCGTGATGGAGTTCGAAATATTGCTGAGGTTGGATTCAAGATTCGTAATCGCTAAATCGATTTTCAATACATCATTATCAATGGCGATACCTTGATTTACAAAGTTGACCAAATCTTGCTTGTTGCCATTTAGCACCTTAATGTTAGCCTCAATGATTTTTTTTGAGGTTTTTAATAGGTAGAGATTATACCATAAAGCCGTGACATTGTAGGTATTGGTAATTTTATTTTTTTGCAAATCAAAACTTGCCGCTGCCAATTCCTTCTTGGAAGCCTCGAGGCCATAAGCAACTTTTTTGCCGTTCCAGATGAGCTGTTTTAGTTGCAGCGAATTGTAGGATTGGTTTAAAATCTGTGGATTGAGCGTCACCTCCCCGGTTGGAAACACCACACTAAAAGGGGTAATGTTATTACTTATCCGGGTGTAGTTCAGGTTTAACCCAACTTGTGGTTTCCTTAAGTTGCTTACCTGCAAGATTTTGGCGTTTAAAATTTCGACCTGCACGCTGTCTACTTTCAATTGTAAGTTGTGCTTACTGGCAAGTTGTATGGCCTCCTCTAAAGATAGCAATACCGTAGTTTGAGCTGATAACGAACTGGTAAAAACCAGCATGAGGAGCAATATTAAATTGCTCCTCGATCGTCGAAAATTAGGCGTTGTAAAAGTCATTTTTGTGTTTTTAATCTTTTATTTTAAATAAACAGTTAAGATAACAGCAAAAAAATAGTTTGGTTCAGCCCGATTAGAAAAATAGTTTGATGGTGTTTGATTCCAGCTTCACGCTAAGAATAGTTTTGCCGCATGAAACAAATTCTGATGATCTTAATGAAATTTTCTTTTTATTGCCATTAAACGCATGATGTTTAATGGATTATTTTGATTTTAGGTAGGCCATCATCATTTCTGGGATAATTTTTTTTCGATCAAGAACAAAAGTTCTAAAAGCAAGATCTGTATCCACCCCGCGCAAACTCATAATCGGTCGACCCATAAAAGGAAATAGGATCAATCCCAAAAGTGCCATTTCAAATTGTAGTACGTCGATCTCCCGGATGGCTCCTTTTGCAGCTTCGGAGGCCAATTGTCGAGCCAGAAAAGTATCTTTTGGCTGCTCAAAAAGTCCGAAATGTTTAGCTAATTTCTCTGGGTTGCGCTGGATTTCGGAAGTGATGAAGAGAGGCATTAAGGGGTTTTCAAGGATTAGATCCGTGTATTTATCAACCATGGAGTAAATCTTGACCTCCAACGGAATGTCTTGCTCCATGATTTGGTAAATCAACCGAATAAACAAAAAGAAGCTTTCATCAAAAACTTCTAGAAAGAGTTTTTCTTTTGTTCCAAAATAATAGTTCAGCAAAGCAGTATTCACCTTTGCTTCTTTCGAAATGTCTTTGAAAGTAGCGCCATCAAAACCTTTTTGTAGGAATACTTTTTTGGCCGCTTCTTTGATCTTCTCCTCTGAATCGCTGTTAACCTTGGGCATAATAAGTACACTTTACATCAAAAATACACAAATTTAACACTCGATTTTTTTTATTTTTGATTGCTTATTTAAAATAAAAAATTATGTGGCTAAAATCCACAAAAATTGTCTCCTGAATTCTGGATTCCAGCTACTTATTTTCAGGCGTAATGTAACGAAAAAAACAAAACCAGGTTGTCGGGCAAATGTTCTTACCCCGACACCCCCTTTTGTTTTTTTGAAGCCAAACTCAAAAAAAAACCAGAAAGCATGTAACTTGGGCGATTCGAAAAACCAACGAACTGTTTCAACATGATCCGCACCGCTTTACTTTTGATTCTGGCCGTGATTGTATTACCGATTGTGGCGTTTTACCTTGATGCACCTTTATTAGCGCTCCAAAAAGAATGGGTGACCATGATGGCCTATCTGATGGTGGGCGTTGCTTTGACCTGTTTTTTGGTAAGCACGCTAACTGGCAATTGCAGCCAGGTAGATAAACTCTGGAGCATTGTGCCAATTATATATGTCGCCTATTTTGCCTACCAAAGCCATTTTGAACCACGAATGACCTTAATGGCGGTTTTGGTACTGGTTTGGGGAGCCCGGTTGACCTATAATTTTAGCCGCAGAGGCGCTTATTCCTGGAAATTTTGGACTGGCGAGGAAGATTACCGCTGGGAAGTATTGCGCCAAATGCCTGCTTTTAAAAGCAAACTCAGCTGGATGCTGTTCAATCTCTTCTTCATATCGCTGTATCAAAACACTTTGATTTTGTTGTTTACGCTGCCCATTGTTGTCGCTTGGCAGGGCCACAATGTTCCGCTTGGAATTTGGGATATTGTGCTGGCATCGTTGATGCTGGGCTTCATTGTAATGGAAACGGTTGCCGATCAACAACAGTACGACTACCAAACGGAAAAATACCGCCGCAAAAACGCCGGATTACCCCTGGATGGTAATTATGCAAAAGGGTTTGTGGACACCGGGCTTTGGGGGCTCATGCGTCACCCCAATTATACCGCCGAGCAAAGCATCTGGATAGTGTATTACCTATTCAGTGTAGTCGCTACTGGGCATTGGATCAATTGGTCGTTGACCGGCGCGGTGTTGCTGCTGCTGTTGTTTCAAGGCAGTTCCGACTTTAGCGAAAATATTTCTGCCGAAAAATATCCCGTTTACAAAGATTATCAACAAAAGGTGCCAAGATTTATACCAAAATTTTGGTAATCGTATAGGTTTTTATTTACTTGCTGTTATATATTCAAAATAATCCCATGGCAAGTAAATTTATATGGTTGTTGGACAACGGTCATGGCGTGGATACGCCTGGAAAAAGATCGCCCATACTCCCCGATGGGCGACAGCTGTTTGAATACGAGTTCAATCGAGCCATTGTAAAACGCTTGATGGCTTTGCTCGACCAGGCGAAAATCAGCTACAAGCAAATCGTCCCCGAAGAACAGGACGTATCGGTAGCTGATCGAGTAAATAGAGCGAACGCTTTCCTATCTACTAAGCCAAAAATCTACCTTTCGGTTCATTCCAATGCTGACAATGAAGAATGGTCAGCTCCAAAAGGAATCGAATCCTATTGTTATCGCTATTATTCTAAATCTGAGCGGTTGGCAAAAACCTTTCAAAGCGCTTTAACTACCCATGTAGGCTGGGTGGATCGCGGGGTCAAAATAGCAAACTTTTATGTCCTCAAATACACCCAAATGCCTGCGGTATTGACGGAGAATGGTTTTTATACCAATCAAGAAGAATGCGCTCGTTTGTTGGATTCGGATTGGCGGGATAGGATCGCTCATTCTCATTTTTTGGCCATCAAGGAGCTAGAGTCGATGGGGTACAATTTCTAAACGCTGGTATTTTTATTTTTCCAAATCTTAGAATCCTCCTCCCGTTGATAGAATTGGAATCATCACTTGCGTATATTTTTTTGACTTTTTTTTTAGTCCGAGTAGATAAAACTCCAGTAAAATCAAGGGTTTTGAAAGGAATTTGATCTCGATTTGTAATTAATGAAGACTTGGCAGGCAATTGGAATACAATAATGTAAATGAGGTTCCAAATCTCAAAAAACTGTCAAGCCATGAAGTCGAGAAAGGAGAAGAAAACCGTTCCCAATACCATTAAGTCCATTGCCCCCACTCTTTTTGCAGTAGAACAAGACCCTGAACCGGTGCTGATGTCATTCAATATGGTGAATTTTATTTTGCAGAATATGGAATTGCGTCAAAAAGAACTCGAATTAGAAAACATTAGGCTGCGCAAAACCAATGAGGACTTGCGTAAAAATGAGCTCATGTTTCAACGTTTCCAGCGTATTGGCAACTTAGGTTATTTCTATTTGGACTATCAAACAGGGGCTGCTAAAAGCTCCACTTCATTTAACAAAATCATTGGTTTAGAAGCTCCATTTGAGTTAGGGCTAGAAAATTTGAAACAGATCATTCATCCAGCTTTTCAGCATGCAGCCCACAAAAGATACCACGAAGCACTTCAGCAACACAAACGTTTTAGCGGCGAATACAAAATTATTCGCCCTGTTGATGGCTCGGAACGGTGGTTAAGTACTTGGGCCCGCATCGAATTCAATGCCGATCAAACACCAGCATTATTAGCTTGTATCATTCAGGACATTACGGAGCAGAAACAGACCTTGCAATCTTTGGATCAATCCTTGAAACTGAACCATAATCAAAATGAACGGCTGCTCAATTTTTCTTACATCATCTCGCACAACTTGCGCTCGCACTCGAGCAACTTCGCGCAATTACTCGAATTTTTGGAAAAAACCAATACTGAAGCCGAACGAAAAGACATCTTCAAACACTTAAAAACGGTGGCCTGGAGATTTGATGACACCTTGCGAAACTTAAATGATGTTGTTTCCATTCAAAAAGGCACAACAACGATCATTAAACCGCTACATTTGAAAACGCAAGTAGACATCGCTGTTCAATCATTGGGCTATTTGATCGCCGAAAAAAATGCCATTGTCATCAACGATGTACCCGAAATAATCATTGTAGACTATAACCCTGCCTTTATGGAAAACATTTTACAATGTTTTCTATCTAATGCCTTAAAATATAGCCACCCAGAACGCCAGCCGCTCATTAGGATTGATTACTTTTATGAGGAGGACAAAGGATTACTCCAATTTCAAGACAATGGTCTAGGAATTGACCTCAACAAGCATCGGGAAAAACTGTTTGGCATGTACAAAACCTTTCATCGTAACTCGGATGCCCGAGGGATCGATTTATTTCTTAGCAAAGGGCAGGTGGAAGCCATGGGCGGACATATTGAGGTAGAAAGTGAAGTGAATATAGGAAGCACATTCAAAATTCAATTGAAATGAATGCGATAAAAACCATCTTCATCGTTGATGACGACATGATTTATCAGTTGTTTACGCAAAAAATCATTGAAAACTTGGACAGCACCATTGGTGTCCAATTGTACAATGACGGTGATGAAGCCTTAACCGCGCTAAAAAAAACAATGACTGATGACGCACAATATCCAGATATCATCTTACTGGACATCAACATGCCCATTATGGATGGCTGGGAATTCATGGCCGAATATGTGCAGCTAAAATCCAAACTCCCCAAACCCATCCAAATTTACATCGTTAGTTCCTCAATTGCCGAGAGTGATTTGAAACGAGCCAAGCTACACGAAGACATCATCGATTACGTCAGCAAACCGATCGAAACGGATCGGTTAGCCGAAATTGTGCTGCCTAAATCTGCTCAAAATCATTTTTCAAATAAGGAATGGGTGTAGTAGAGTATAATTCTCTCCGCTATTCCTTGGTGCAATCTGATTTTCGTTCAAGCCATTTTCCGAAGAATCTAACCGTTATGTCTAAATTAGGGCAAACGCATCAAATCTACACCCCTAGAATTTTTTCGAGATAATTCAG
>JBBANM010000055.1:0-39998 GCA_040401995.1 Saprospiraceae bacterium | reverse complement strand
TGTCTGTCATTGTATGGTAAAGATAACATACTTTGATCGCTTAGTACCAAAGATTTTAGATCTTAGTTATTTGGAAATCTCCTCTAAAAATAGTCCCCAGCACCAGCCTTCTGTGCCATTGTAACGTATATATACCCATTTTCCACTCTCTTGATTAACAACTGAATAATAGTTTGCATATTTAATTATTTCAACCATTGTTCCATTAGGGATTCGTAAAATCTCCTTAGCTTCTAGGTTACCTTTTTCACGAAGTTTTAAATTCGAGCCTTCATGTGTTTTTATTCGAGCGAGTGCAATCGGCTTTAATTTGATTTCTGGGGCTTTGGGTTCATCAATTGTCGGTGGTTTAGCTACTATTACAAGAGGATCTGGTACTACTGTAGGCGTGTTCAGTAGTCTAACTAAGAAATACGTTCCAACAAAAATCAATAAGAGGAAGGCTAATCCAATTGAAATGATAAGTATTGTTTCATTAGATTGAGAAATTTTTTTTTCCTGTTGAAAAATTTCAACTTGTGGTACAGACAAGGATACAGTTTCAGGTTTGACAATTTGGCTTTCTAAAGGTGGAACGGTAATGTTTTTCTTTTGATAGGAAATTTCAGGTGGTATTGGCCTTGATTCAGTTGGGGTTATTTTTATATCTGGGTGTTGAATTGAGTTATTATTAGCAGTTGAGAATACTTTTTCGATTGATTCAGCTTGAATATTTTTAGGTAGAAAAGTTGTAATTGCAGAATTTGCTATTTGGGGTTCTGGAATCTTTCTCGAAGTTGCTAAAGAACCATTGTTAAGGGGGATAAAGGTAGTGATCAATTCCTTCTGATGATTTGGTTCAGGATTTTTCCTGAAATTAGTTACTAACTGATCAGTTGTTAAAAAGGTAGTTATTGAGGTATTAACAAGCTTTGGTTCGGGTTTATTTCTTTGATTTGAACTCAATCCATCTTTAAATGGTATAAAAGTAGTTATCAAAGTATTTATGAATTTGGGCTCAGGTTGCTTTCTGGAGTAGAGAGTACCATTATCTTTAGGAGGAAGAAATGTAGTTGGCTGATTATTCATTGTATATGATTACTAAATATTTTAAATTTTAAACCTTAGATCTCACTTTTAATACTTACTTGTAATTATAGCAAAAAAATAATACTTTTTATATTTCTTTGTCAATTTTTTAAAACAAAAACAGGGCTGAAAAACCCATTCCACGTTCCCGTTTCCTGTTTTTTCAACCCTGTCTTTCAACCTGTAAACTAAAAAATTATGCGTTGCGGTTGATGCAATTCAAGTCATCAAAAGCAACTTTCAAACGCGACACAAACGTCTTCTCGCCTTCGCGCAACCACACGCGAGGGTCGTAGAACTTCTTGTTTGGTTTGTCATCACCATCAGGGTTGCCAATTTGACCTTGCAAGTATCCTTTGTTTTTCTCGTAAAATTCTTTCACACCTTCCCAGTATGCCCATTGCATATCGGTATCGATGTTCATTTTGATCGCGCCGTAGTGGATGGCCTCGCGGATATCCTCGCGTGAAGAGCCAGAACCGCCATGGAACACGAAATTCACTGGCGTAGGACCCGTGCCGAATTTCTTGGCAATGAAATCCTGTGAGTTTTTCAAAATGACCGGTTGCAAGTGTACGTTGCCGGGTTTGTATACGCCATGTACGTTGCCAAATGCTGCAGCAATGGTGAAGTTTTTACTCACTTTCCTCAATTCCTCGTAAGCGTGCGCTACTTCTTCCGGTTGAGTGTACAGCTTAGAGTTGTCTATACCCGAGTTGTCTACGCCGTCTTCTTCGCCACCGGTTACGCCGAGTTCAATTTCGAGGGTCATGCCCATTTTGGACATGCGCTTGAAATATTCTACGCAGATTTCAATGTTTTCATGGATAGGCTCTTCAGATAAGTCCAGCATATGTGAGCTGTATAAGGGGAAACCATTTTTTTCGTAAAACTTTTCACCTTCAGTCAACAAACCGTCAACCCAAGGCAGAATGTTTTTAGCACAGTGGTCAGTATGTAAAATTACCGATACACCATAAGCCTTCGCCAATTGGTGTACGTGCATAGCACCAGAGATACCGCCCAAAATAGCAGCTTGCTGATTGGTATTGGCCAAACCTTTGCCGGCGTAAAAAGCAGAACCGCCATTAGAAAACTGAATGATAACGGGCGAGTTGACCTCGCGAGCGGTTTCCAAAACGCCATTGACGGTGTTGGTACCCGTTACGTTTACGGCCGGAAGCGCGAAATCGTGCTCATTGGCATAGTGAAAAAGTTCAGTGACCTCGTCGCCATGCAGTACGCCTGTACGGAAACGAGTAGTAGTTTCAGTAGACATTTTCGTTTGGGTTTTTTTTGTTGGTTTTTTTAAATGATTCCTTTTTCTACCAAGTAGCGTTCTGCGTCCAACGCGGCCATACAGCCGGTTCCAGCCGCAGTTACAGCTTGGCGATATACATTGTCTTGGGCGTCGCCGCTGGCAAAGACACCTTCGATATTCGTCTTCGTTGAACCCGGTTTGGTGCGTAGGTAGCCAACCTCGTCCATGTTTAGCAAGTTTTGAAACAACTGGGTGTTGGGTTGGTGACCAATCGCCACAAAAAATCCGGTCACTGGAAGAATCGTGGTTTCACCGGTTAAGATGTTTTTGATTCTCGCGCCGCTTACTTCTTGGTCGCCCAGAATCTCTTCAGTTTCGGTGTTCCAGTGTACAATGATGTTTTCGGTTTTGGCTACCCGTTCTTGCATGATCTTGGACGCCCGCATTTTATCACGGCGCACCAGCAAGTGTACTTTAGGGCACAATTTGGCTAGGTAAGTCGCTTCTTCAGCAGCGGTATCGCCGCCGCCTACCACGGCCACTTCTTGTCCGCGGAAGAAAAAACCGTCGCATACCGCGCAAGCCGACACGCCCTTGTTGAGCAAACGATCTTCCGATGGTAAACCCAACCACTTGGCTTTAGCGCCGGTGGCAATGATCACAGTATCCGTTTCAATTTCTTGACCGCTTTCTGTCCACAGTTTATGAACCGGACCCGTAAGGTCTACCTTGCTGATCAATTCGTAGCGAATCTCAGTGCCAAAACGCTCGGCTTGTTTGCGAAAATCTTCCATCATCTCTGGCCCCATGATGCCATTGGGGTAACCAGGATAGTTTTCCACATCGGTGGTGATCATCAATTGACCGCCTGGTTCTTGACCAGTAAAAAGTACTGGTTTCAGGTTGGCGCGTGCTGCATAAACGGCAGCGGTATACCCGGCCGGACCAGCTCCAATAATCACACAATTCAACTTTTCCGCAGAGGGTGTCATTTACAACTATTTAGATTGAGCTAAAAACGCCGCTAATTTACGGATTGCGGGCAGAAAAAACAGTAAGGAACGGATAAACAATAAAGTATCACCTTTGCCTTGCTCTTTCACCGCCACTCTTCCTATCTTTTTCGTTACAATGTCCCACATTGCGCCTCAAAAGATAGTTGATTGGCAGCAAAATAGCGGCGGTAAAAATAACACTTTATTATTCACCCGTTCCTAAATTTTCAAAGACAACTGCTGCTATCTCTGATTTCACCGGTAAAAACGTTCAGTCTACGCAATAAGTTGAGCTCGGGTTGCCGCTTTGGTCTGAGAAGCGACGTTTGCCGAATTTTTTTCTTCCTTCGTCGGGCGATAGTGCATTATTGGCGAATTGGTTGTAGATTTATTTGAGGATGAACTTACAAGAACTTAAGCTTCGTCTCCATTTTTTTGCATTCAACAAAATAAAGATACCATGGCTTCCATCTATGTTTTTGGTTTTGTGTTGGCCTTTTTGACCTTGGGCTTGTGGTTTGGCGCTACGCAAAACAAGTCCCGCCGTCTTTTCCAACTTTTATTATTGACTGGCTTGGGGCTGTATGGCATTTCTTTAGCTACAGCTTATGGCCCGCTGACCTATAAAATGCAGACCCTTTTTCGGGATTTGTTGTTCCTTGGCGGTTTTGGTGCGCTTTTCAGCCGTCTGGCGGGTTGGAAAAAAAGCTTTTGGCTGGGATTTGCGGTGTCGATTTTAGCGCTGGTTTGGTTTGCTAGAACTTACCTCACTTTTTCTTTTCCTTTCCATGAAAATGTGCCGCTCGATAAACAAGGGGAACTCCTCATTGAGATGAAAGAAGGACATACCCCCCAAGAGCTAGAAAAATGGACGCAACGCTACGGCTTGAGTTATCAACGCGCTTTTTTTCCAAAACAAACTGCTTTTACTGAGTTGGATAATTACTACTTGGTCAATGTGCCTGATGAAAAGGTGAAGCAAATTGTGCCCATTTTGCGGCATTTGAGCCATTCTTCGGCAGTTGTTTGGGGCGAAGAAAACGAAGTGATCCAAACTGAACCACTAGTTGCCGTACCAATACCGGCTAAGTTGCCTTCAAAATTTGGGGTTAACGATCCAGGCATCGAGAATTTGTGGGGTTTTGAACGGATGCAAATGGATAAGCTCTACAACTTATTGGAAGAAAAAAAACTGCAACCTCGCAAAAAAGCCCTGATCGCGATTTTGGATACCGGCGTTGATGGCGGACACGAAGATTTGAAGGCCAATTTTAAATCTACTAATACCAGCTACGATTCCGACAAAAAAGGGCACGGCACCCATTGTGCGGGAATTGCTGGCGCAGTATCCAACAATGGAGTAGGGGTGGCCTCTTACTCCCGCGATAATCGTTTTACAAGTATTACCAGCATTAAGGTGTTGACCGATGCGGGTTTTGGTACTCAGCAAACCATCATCGACGGCATGTTGAAAGCGGCCGATAGTGGCGCGGATGTGATCTCGATGTCGCTGGGCGGGCGCAGTAGCCAGGCTAGCCAACGTGCCTACGACAAAGCGGTGCTTTACGCCACCAAGGCCGGGGCTATCGTGGTAGCTGCCGCGGGAAACTCTAATCGTAACGCCACGGAGTTTAGTCCCGTGAATTCTAAAGGCGCTATTGGCGTCAGCGCGGTCGATTCCGATCTGAATCGCGCCGAATTTTCCAATACCGTGAATGATTTGACAATGGGCGTAGCTGCTCCAGGGGTAGGGATTTATTCTACCATTCCGGGAAATAAATATGCCAGCTACAGCGGTACTTCCATGGCGACACCTTATGTAGCAGGATTATTGGGGCTATTGAAAAGCTTAAAACCAGAATTAACCACCGAAGAAGCCTACAAAATACTCAACGAAACGGGGATGGATACACGGAATACTGGCACCACGGGAAAATTCATTCAGCCTTATCAAGCGGTGAAGAAGATGTTGAATCTTTAGAGTGAGTTTAGAGCTTGTTCAGGTTTTGGATTCTGGGCTCCATGAGGCAAATTTTATTTCGGACTTCGTTAAAATTTTCGCCGTATCGCCCACATACGGCTGCAAATTTTGCCTCGTCTGAAATAAAATTTGCTCTCCTTCGCCTCAGATCCAAAATCTGAACAAGCTCTTAGATTTTTAGTTCGCAAGCGTAGTGAGTCAAAATTCGCACCAACGAGGCGCGAAAAACGTTGAAAAGTTCCGATTTTATCGGAAAGAGTGTATCCCGATTTCATCGGGACAGGTCAGCGCTACATGAGTATTTTCGCAACGAAGTTGGGGTGAATTTTGGCCATTTGCAGCGCGAATAAAAAATCCAAACTCACTCTTAGGAACGGGTAAACAATAAAGTATCACTTTTGCCTTGCTCTTTCACCGCCACTCTTCCTATCTTTTTCGTTGCAATGCCCCACATTGCGCCTCAAAAGATAGTCGATTGGCAGCAAAATAACGGCGGCTAAAATGACACTTTATTATTCACTCGTTCCTTAATCAAAAAAATGAAACTTATCCGTTGGGAGTCGGTGCTTTGTCGTAATAAACATATAGCCTGTTTTCCAACGGATAATCTTTTTGAAAAACGGGCTCGCCAGCCAGTGCGGAAGCAGGCAAATGATCACGTCGTAGAGGAGGCAAATTCTCATCTCCACTCCAGCTGCAAATCCATTCTATATCGCTGTATTGCAGTGCAGTGCGTAAGTATTCAAAATAGTCTTTCAAGCATTTTTTATTCAAGAAATATTCCGCTAGCTCAGTGGCCATCCTTTCAGGAGTGAACCGATCATTGAAATCAAATGGATCAATGTCTTCAATCCATTGCACTAATTCGAAATCAAGACCACAGGAACAGGAACTTCGCGAACCTAGGATCACTTTGTAAGGTTTTTGTAGCCATTGGCATATGGCATCTTCTTCAGATGCTTCATTTACATTGAATGCACAATTTTCCGAATCAAAAGGGATCAAAGGGAGTGGGTGATCCGAAGCCAAATAAACGCTATGACACATGTTTTAGGGTTTTGTAGGAATAACCCTACTTAGTTTTCCTCTCCAACGCATCTTCTTGACGTTTGAGCGCAGCAGGGTTTTCCAATTTTCGGGGGGATAACAAGGACGGGTTATTTTTTAGTTCCAGCAAAGGTGAATTTTCTTGTCGGTTGTTTTTGAAATGCTGTGCTTGCCATTCTTGCTCCTCAGCTCGGGCTTTTTGCATAGCCAAACTGACTTTTTGCCCAAATAGCGCGCCGCTGAAACCAATCATCACCGCTAGCGCTGCGGCAGCATTTTTCCATTGTTTAAACATGGTCTATTTTTTTCTTTTTCAAAAACGACTACTGCTTATCTGGTTTCAACACCAATTGGATAAAATTGGCGGGGTTCAAAAACAGTTGTGCAGCCCGTTGTATAGAATGAGTATCTAAACCATCAATTAAATTACGGTACAGGTCTTTTTTTAATCCATCAAGCGTCCAGCCCTCGCGGTAGCGGGTGGCTAACTGATTGAGCCAGAAGTTATTCTCTTCTTCATTTTTTAAGCGACTTTGCCACTGGGCCTCTTTGATTTTTTGAACCGTAGTTTCATCGGGGCCGAATTGGCGCAAATTGTCAATGACTTTGATCGCGCTTTGAATCAGCGTATCCGCTTTATCAGGGTCGGTATCAAAATTGAGGGTTATCCGGAATTGCTCTTGTGGGTGGTATTCCAAGCCCCCGCCAACGTTCACTCCGTATACGCCGCCTTGGTCTTCGCGTAGCGCTTCGCGGAGTTTGATGCGCAACACGCCAACTAAAGCACCGTAATCAAAACGAGCTTGTACCGAGTTCTTGAAAGCGCCGTGATAATTAATCTCCACAATGGTTTTGGGCGCCCGGCCGCCAGTCATGGTGCTGTCAATATGGCCTTTTACCAAATTCGCCTTGATGTCGCGGAAGGTTTCGTCTTTTTGGGTGGTGGGTAAATTGCCCAAATACTGCGCTACTAAGTTTTTAATGCTATCCGTTTCAAAAGCACCAACCAATACGTAGGTAAATTCATTGGCGTTTCCAAAACGACTTTGGAAAAACGCTTTGGCTTTTTCAAGATTGATTTTTTGCAAATCATCCAAATTGAAAATATGTCTTCGCGGATGGTTGTTGTACTTGATTTGTAATTTGGACTCCGCAAAAGAATAGTAAGGGTTGGTCATCATATTTTGCATGATGGCTACTTGTCGATTTCGGTAGGAGTTGAAGCTAGTGGAATCGCAATTGGATTGAGTACTGTACAGATAAATCAAAGACAACATATCTTCCAATTCTTCGGGCGCGCTACTACCGGTAAACCCTTCGCTCAACTCATCAATAAAGGGGTTAACACCCAGGGTTTTTCCAGTCAATTTTTTTTGTAGTTGATCAAATGAGAAGGAACCCAATTTACTCTGTGTCACCAGGGAGATGGCATTGGAAGCACTCGGGTAATCAACATCGGAAGCAAGCGAATGGCCGCCCTCGCGATTGGCCGATAATAAAATCTGATCGTTTTTGTACGGAGTAGGTTTGAGCACTACCTGAACGCCGTTGGGGAGATATAATTCAGTGACATTAAAATCTGGTAGATAATTTTCTTTGACGATCGATACCGCAGGGAGGGGCTCTTCGAGCCAGTTTTGGTTCAAAAAAGTTTCTTGGTAAGGCGGCCAAGGCGTTTTTTCAAGTGAATCGATCATTTTCCAAAAAGGATCCAAAGTGGGGTAGATGCGCTTGATCTTATCTGGGCCAGTCACTACTAAGGATCTACCGGCTGAAGGCATCCAAGTTTTCATTTCGTTTTTAAGGTCGCTCAGTTGAATGGTGGGCAGCAGGGTGTTCATCCATACCAATTGCTGTTTGGGGGTAGGGAAGGGTTCATCCTCCAAAAAAGACTGCACCAAAACATTGGCCAAAAGGCTGGATTGGGTAGTGTTTTCTTCTTTGGCGCGTTGTAAAACACTGCGCAACAACTCTTTTTTTTGTCGATCCAATTCTGCCTGTATAAAACCATGTTGTTGAGCGCGAACTACCTCTTTCCAAACGGCGGCAAAACCTTCAATGGCTCGATTTTGCGCAGTAAAAGCCGAAACAAAATAGGAGTCATTTTTTCCCAAATCGTCGCCATAACTTACTCCAGCAAAAGTAAAAGGCGGATTGTTCAGCTGCTGCACACTAATCAGTCGGCGATTGATCATACCGTTGATGAGGTTTTGCATCAATTGTCTACGCCATCCTTTACCGGTATTGTCTTTGGGTGGCGAGGGATGGCGTATGTAAAAATCAACCTGAGTAAAGGAGGTTTCCTTATCGGTAGCAATGATGCCTTGACGGGTTTTTTGAATTGGAATTTGGTATTTTTTTACCCGGTGCGAGCCGCCGCGGTCGATAAGGTGACCAAAACGGGTATACAATTGCTCTTCCACGTAATCCATATCCATATCGCCAACAATGACGATCGCCATATTATCTGGGCGGTACCAGTCGCGGTAAAAATCGCGCAGCATTTTGGGCGTCGCTTGTCGTATCACCGCAGTGTCTCCAATTGGTATGCGTTGCGGATAAGGCGAGTCTTTGTAAATAATGGGATAATATTGATCTTGCAGGCGGCTTTGAGCGTTGAGGCGCGAACGCCACTCCGAACGGATCACGCCGCGTTCTTTCTCCACTTCATTGGGATCAAAAGAAATGCCGTCGGCCCAGTCTTGTAAAATCAACAATCCCCTTTGAATGTAATAAAGGCTATCGGCACGCACCTGAAGTTGATACACCGTTTCGGCAAAAGAGGTATAAGCATTGAGATCCGGGCCAAACCGAGAGCCGGTGATCTCTAGGTAGTTGATGAGATCGTTTTTTTGAAAATTACGCGAGCCATTGAACGCCATGTGCTCTACAAAATGAGCCAAACCGCGTTGTTTGTCGGTTTCTTGCAATGATCCAGCTTTGATCACCAAGCGCATTTCCGCACGTTTTTCGGGGCGGGTATTTCTTTTTAGGTAAAAGCGCATGCCATTCGCCAGCTCGCCAGAGTGCACGCTGAAATCATTGGGAATGCGTTGCCGCAGTTCGGGGATGTTTTGGGAATGAGCGAGGAAAGAAGTGAAAAAAGCTACAATAATTGTCAAGGACTTACGCATGCTGATTGTGGATTTTGGCTAAGAGCTCGTTCAATGAACAGCCTCTAAATATACACAAAGCAATTTAAGTCTAAAAACATGTAGCTTCAAGAGGAGCAAAAAAATAAGATTTGGATGCTTGCTGACAAATAAAAAATCAACGGCGACGTTTGGCCATGCTTGGTCGGGCAGCGCCAGGACCTCCTGGGCCAGCCATCCCAAAACCAGGCGACTTGCTCATTTGGTGCATCATTTTGCGCATCTGGTCAAACTGTTTGATGAACATATTGATATCCTCTAATTTACGGCCACAACCTTTGGCAATCCGTGTTTTGCGGCTGATGTTGAGCACTTCCGGATTTTTGCGCTCATCTGGCGTCATCGATTGAATAATGGCTTCCACCTTTTTGAAGGCATTGTTATCGATCTGCATATCTTTGGTAAGGTTGCTCATGCCGGGGATCATGCTCATCAAGCTCTTAAGATCGCCCATGCGTTTGATCTGGTTGATCTGACTGAGGAAGTCATTGAAGTCAAATTTATTGACCCGAATCTTTTTCTCAAGGCGTTGCGCTTCTTTTTCGTCAAATTGTTCCTGTGCTTTTTCAACGAAAGAAACAATATCGCCCATCCCCAAGATCCGTTGCGCCATACGATCGGGGTAGAACACATCCAAGGTGTCCATTTTTTCCCCCATGCTGACAAACTTGATGGGCTTACCAACGGTATACTTAACGGATAAAGCCGCACCACCACGGGTATCGCCGTCCATTTTAGTCAGTACGACCCCGTCAAAGTTGATGGTTTCGTTAAAGACTTCAGCGGTTTTTACCGCATCCTGACCGGTCATGGAGTCAACCACAAAAAGGGTTTCCTGTGGCAGGATGGCATTTTTTACATTGGCAATTTCTGCCATCATCTCTTCATCGATGGCCAAGCGACCAGCGGTATCGACGATCACCACATCGAGTTTGTTCTTAATGGCATAATCGATACCACGAAGCGCAATTTCAACTGGGTTTTTGTTTTCTACTTCTTTGTAGACCGGTACGCCAATTTGTTCCCCGAGTACGGTTAATTGGTCCATCGCCGCAGGACGGTAAACGTCGCAAGCTACAAGGAGCGGCGCTTTTTTCTTTTTGTCTTTCAGGAAGAAAGCCAACTTTCCACTGAAGGTAGTTTTACCCGAACCCTGTAGACCCGCAATGAGGATAACTGTGGGTTTGCCGGTGAGGTTGAGACCAGCGGCCTGACCGCCCATCAAATCGGTGAGCTCGTCGGCAACGATTTTGATCATCAACTGGCCAGGCGAAACCGATTTAAGGACGTTTTCAGAACCCAAAGCCTTGTCCTTCACCTTATCGGTAAATTCCTTGGCAATTTTATAGTTAACGTCGGCATCTACCAAAGCACGTCGAATGTCTTTGATGGCCGCGGCAATGTTGATCTCAGTTAATCGGTTCTCTCCCTTGATGACCTTTAGGGCACCTTCCAAACGATCACTTAAATTCTCAAACATGATGATCTCTATTGATTTAAAATGCTGCAAATATAGAAAATTCGAGCGGTGCTTGCTGCGCTTTTTGCAAACTCCCAAAGAAAATAAAAAAGTAGGTAGAATAATACCATTTAGGCGATGAATTTGTTCAAAGTTGCGGTAAGTAGTTTTGACCAAATAATTGTTAAAAATTTAAACTAAAAATCACACAATCTTTTGATAATCTGTATATATTTGATTGATTCGTCTTATGTTAGGATTTGGCCATTGTATATTGCTTTTTCCTAAAACTTTGCTGAGCAATAAAACCCAAAGAATCTTATGTCAAACACTTCACGGATTTTAATCATCCTAGCTATTTTGCTGCTTTACACCTTGGGTTTGTTCCGTTTCTGTTCACGAGAGATTTGTGAATCCTGCGGAATAAATGGCCCTGCTGCAACTTCTGCAGTCGATACTTCGGCTACCAATCGGTTTCCTATCGGCTTTCGCTGGTCGGATATAAACCCGGTTCAAGGCCCTGGTTTCGATTCTCTGAAAGCTGCGGTAATGGCTGGTATGAGCCCGGATAGCATCCTACAGATTACCGGTTTGTACTTCGAAAACGAGGCAGCGCCAACTGGTTATGAGAATATGGGATTGGCACGAGCCGCCCAGATTCGCGACAAGTTTTTCAGTACCATTCCCGAAAAAAACATTCGCCTTCGTGCACGGTTGATCGACGAGGCTCCCGGTGTTCGCAACAATTACTTTGCTGCTTCGGAGTTTGATTGGTTGCCGAAAAAAGAAATCATCACCGAAACGGTTGAGGAACTCCAAGATGCTGCCATCATTCGTTTCCCATTCAACTCGGTTCAAAAAGATTATGACCCCAAAGTGGAGGCATACCTGGCTAAATTGGCCAAACGGGTTGACAAAACTGGCGAAGCAATCACATTAACTGGGCATACCGATAATGTGGATGATGATGCATTTAACATGCAATTGGGCGATCGTCGTGCCAAGCAAATTCGTGACATTCTGATTCGCTTAGGCGTGAAAAAAGAATTGATTACCACTTCCTCCAAAGGAAAACGTCAGCCGGTAGCACCCAATTCAACCGAAGAAGGTCGTCACAACAATCGTAGGGTAGAAGTGCGATTGATCAAGAAAAATTGACCAATTAAAAATGGATGAACCGAGCTAAAAACAATGGTTTTTCCTGATTATTGACTTCATTTTTTCAATCGTATTCTGTTTTTAACTTTAACATTCTGAAAAACCAAAAAATATTCGACATCATGCAAATAGATAATCCAATGTTGTTGCTGATCACCCTCCCTTGTTGGGCTTGGTTGTTGTTGGCATGTATACTCCCTTTCTTATTGGGATTGTTGCTAGGTAGCCTACTCTGGAGAAAAGGCAACAAAGGCGCGGATGGCAGCAGCCAATCATATAGCGGATCCAATAAAGTCGGCGTTATTGCTGATCGTGATCAAGCGATTACGCGTGCCAGCGAACTGGAAAAAGAATTGATGGACATCCGCTACAAAGTGGAAGAATCAGATAAACAGAATGTTGACTTCCGTCAAAAATTGGCCAGTGCCGAAGCGGATACTGCCGGTTGGAGAGCGAAGTTTGAGGTTTTGTCGGCTGCGGGCGCCGGCGCGGCTGGAGCTGCCGCTTTGACCGAACTACAAGCCAAGTTGGCTGATTGCGAAAGTAAGTACGAGGCTTTAATGTCGAGAAGCTTGGGCGCGGATCTTGAATCAAGCGGAAGCATTAATTACTCTACCATTTTCCAGAATACCAACCTCCAAATCATTGAAGGCATTGGGCCTAAGGTAAATGAGTTATTGGCAAAATCTGGAATTGTTACTTGGGCGGATCTCGCTGCAAAACAACCAGAGGAAATCAAGCCTATTCTGGAAGAAGCAGGTTCCGCATACCGCATGATGGATCCTACTACCTGGCCACGACAAGCACAATTGGCTGCCGAAGGTAAATGGGCGGAATTGGTCGAATACCAGAAGTTTTTGGATACCGGTCGGGAAAATACCGGCGATTTTGCCAATCCGTCAAAAGCCGAGCAAATGGCGCTAGGCATTCTAGGTTTTTCCAATAATCCAGAGGATTTGAAAATCGTAGAAGGCATCGGTCCAAAAATTGAAGAATTGCTCAAGGCAGGCGGAATCAACAACTGGACCGACTTAAGCGAAAGCACCGTAGAGCGGCTTCAAGTGATCCTTGATGAAGCGGGTGAGCGCTTTCGCTTAGCCAACCCAAGCACCTGGGCAAAACAAGCTCAATTGGCTGCTGAAGGAAAATGGCAAGATCTAAAAGACTACCAAGACTTTTTGACCGCTGGCAACGAGCCAAGTTAATCGGCATCAAAATTGATAATAATAAAGCGCTAAGTGTTTTTAAAAAAATGCTTAGCGCTTTTTTTATCTTGTTCCTAGTTCACTAAAATCATTCGACATGAAAAAATCATTACTGTATTTTTGTCTTTGTTTCAATTTGTTTGTCGGCTTAGCATCACTTAGCGGCCAGTCTAAAAATCCGGCTGCGACTGGTTTCAACGAGGCAGGCTCCGATCCCAAAGCAATAGCCATTGCCGATCAAGTGATGGAGGCAATGGGCGGTCGAAAAGCTTGGGATGCTACTCGCTATATCCAGTGGAACTTTTTTGGCCGTCGCTTGCTCATTTGGGACAAAAAAGCGGGGATGGTACGCATTGAAATCCCTGCAGATTCAACGATTTATTTGCTGGACATCAATAAAGAAACGGGTAAGGTGATGCGCAAAGGCCAGGAATATACCCAAGTCGATTCGTTGAAAAAATTCCTCACCATGGCCAAGTCGATCTGGATCAATGATTCTTATTGGTTGATCATGCCCTTCAAGTTGAAAGATTCGGGTCTGACCCTAAAATACAAAGGTGAAATGAATACCCAGGCCGGTCAGCCTGCTGATGTGTTGGAACTTACCTTTGCCAACGTTGGTCGTACTCCTGATAACAGATACCTGGTTTTTGTGGACAAAAACTCGCATCTGGTGACGCAATGGCATTATTTTGCCAAGTACACGGATCCGAACCCTACCTTCATGATGCCTTGGGAAAATTATCAAACTTTTGGAAAGGTTAAGTTATCGCCAGATCGTGGAGGCAACCGCAAATTAACCGATGTAAAAGTTTGGGACAAAGTCCCAGCCAGCGCGTTTACCGATTTTGCCAAACCCAAAATGTGAGAGTCAGTTACATTGGCGATCGTAAATCCCAACAAAGTTTGAACAATTAGCATTGACAGCCCTGAGAAATTACTTTATCTTCGCCGCTATTTATTTGATTTGATGTGCTTGGAGGGGATCTCGGTTTCTTCAATCTTAATCAAGTTTAATATAAAACTGCCAAGATGCCAATAATTTCTCAGCGGGCGCTGTCAGTGCCCCTCAGTCCTTTTCGCAAACTTGCTGCACTAGCTGAACAGGTTAAAGCAAAAGGACGTCATGTGTACCATCTCAACATTGGTCAACCTGACATTGAAACGCCACCCGCCGCTATGGCGCAAATGAAGGCGATAGACATCAAAACGTTGGCCTATAGCCCTGCCGAAGGTTGGGCCTCTACTCGTCAGAAAGTCGCGGCCTCTTTGAATGCCTTTGGCGTTCATTTGGAAGCGAAAAATGTTGCCATTACCACTGGCGCCTCCGAGGCGATCCAGTTGTTGTTTTATACTTGTTTTGAAAAAGGCGATGAAGTCATTATTCCCGAGCCTTTTTATGCCAATTATAACGGGTTTGCCCAAATCGCCGACGTTACCGTTCGGCCGGTTACTAGCACCATTGAATCGGGTTTTTCAATGCCAAAAATTGAAGACTTCGAGCGGGTAATCAACGAAAAAACCCGGGCCATTTTTATTACGAATCCGAGTAATCCTACCGGTACTTTTTATCCGCGCGAAATCCTGGAACAATTGGGTTTATTGGTAAAACAGTACGATCTGTACCTTTTTGTGGATGAAGTATATCGCGATTTCTGTTACGACGGGCAGGAGTTTTTCTCGGCGCTTCGTTTGGAAGGAGTGGAAGATCAAGTAGTTGTAGTTGATTCTGTTTCAAAAAAATTTAGCGCTTGCGGTGCGCGAGTTGGTTCCATCCTTACCCGCAATGAGGAAGTGCTTGGGGCTGTGAATCGCTACGCCATGTTGCGCTTGAGCCCTCCGGGATTTGGACAAATCCTCACCGAATTCTTGGTGGAATTAGACAATACTTACATTGATGAGGTGCGCAAAGAATATGATCGCCGTCGGCAAATTGTGTACAACCGCCTTTCGAGCATGTCAGAGGTGACCAGTTACAAACCTGGCGGCGCGTTTTATTGTTTTGCCAAATTTCCCATTGATAGTGCGGAGCGTTTTTGTCTTTGGCTATTGGAAGAGTTTGAATATCAAGGCGGTACCGTTATGTTGTCGCCAGGAGCAGCTTTTTATGCCACTCCCGGTCTTGGCGAAGATGAAGTGCGCATTGCCTATATCCTCAATACCCACGACTTAAGCAAATCGATGGATTGCTTGGAAAAAGCTCTGGAGGTTTATCCAGGTAGGGTAGAGAACGGTGAAAAAAATTTAGTGACGGCCCTAGGAATGGGTGAGTAATAAAATGGTACTTTGTTGTTTAACCATTCCTTAGGATAATCTGACTATAAAAGATCGATTGACGGGTAGAGCTCTACTCGTTAATCGATTTTCAAAGTTTCAAAAACTTCAATTAGCGATTGACAATCCACCAGCCAATCTAGTTTTAAATAGGGTAGGGTAGCTTGAATTTCATCCTCCTCTAAATCAACTGCGGCTATATCAAATGTTCGGTAAGTAAGTTCTTCTTCTGTTAAATCAAAATCTTTTTCTAGATGCGCTTCAAAAAACCGAACGCACCAATATTGATAATAAGACAACAATACACAATCCTCCGGACAATCTAGGGTCAGGAATTCCCAATCAGTTTCTTCTCGCCATTGTAAACCCAATAAAGCATTTACATTCGTTTGGGTAGGCGTGTTTCCCCAAGCCCATACGGGAGGGCAACCATTGCACTGCATTCCGCGGAGCTCCATTTGCTCCACCATCCAGCGGTAGGAAGCGGCTGTATCTGGACGGCGTCCCCACAAGGTTTTTCCCCAATCGGCTTGATAGTGGCTTTCATTTTTCAATAGCTTTGAAACTATAGGGTATTGCAAGGTAAAAACACGCATACGTTGTACTGTTTTCTAGCGGATACTTTATCTCTCGTTCTGCAGCAAGCGGTAGTTTTATTACGCAAAAAAATCGACTTGCGTCAACAAGATACTTTTAAATTGGCTGCTAGGTAATGTGGGATAATCCTTCTAAATTTGCCGGGCAAATATTTAGCTATGGTTCATGTCATCGATTTGGAATTTTCAAATGTGCCCAATTCAATCGCCAGTTTTTTGGTGGATTCGGAGGGTGGTCCAATTTTAATTGAAACGGGTCCTTATTCCCGATTCGAAAAATTGGAAGCTGGTATCCGTAAATGCGGGTATGAGTTGGATGACATCAAGCATGTCCTCCTCACACATATCCACTTGGATCATGCCGGTGCTGCTTGGGCATTTGCTGAACGTGGAGCCACTATTTATCTGCATCCCTTTGGGCAGCGGCATATCCAGAACCCTGAAAGACTGATCAGCTCAGCGCGACGCATTTATCTAGATCAGATGGAAACGTTGTGGGGAATCATGAAGCCCATTGCCGAAGACCGCATCAGAGTTGTGGGGCATGGCGAAAACATTCAAATCGGCGACTTACACATTAAAGGTTGGCATACTCCAGGCCATGCTGTGCACCATATCGCCTGGCAATTAGGTGATGAAGTATTTACTGGAGATGTTGCGGGAGTTCGAATTGGCGATGGCGTTCCAGTTCCGCCTTGCCCACCGCCCGACATCAATATCGAAGATTGGCAACAATCAATCAGTCTCCTGCATAGCTTAAAACCCAAGGCATTGTATTTAACCCACTTTGGTAAAGTACTTCGCACGGGCGCTCACCTCAACGAATTAGAAAAAAGAATTTTGAATTGGGCTAATTGGATGCGGCCATTTGCGGAAAAGCAAATGAAAATTGAAGAAATTATACCGCAGTTTCAGGAATTTGTGAATAAAGATTTAGCTGATGGGGGGGTATCGCCCGAGGGGTTACTTACCTATGAAGCGGTTAGTCCTTCTTGGATGAGCGTAGCAGGTTTGTTCCGTTATTGGCAGAAAAAATTAGAACCTGCGCACTGAAAAAGTGGTTTAGAGCGGCAGCAGTCGTTGACCGATTTTAGCAATTTTCTCAACTAACTTCACATCAGGTAGTAGCTTGCTGCTGCCGTCAATATCATCCATATTGTTCAGGATTTTTTCTTCGTACAACTTTACTTGGTTGGTATCCTCGCTGCCATTGTTTTGGTGGCTTAGATAAGAGTAAGAAGCCAAACTTGCTGCTGCCATAGCAGTAAAAAGCATTGGTTTAAAATTGAAAGGTTTTTTCATCATGAGCATATTTAAAAAGTCACAACAAATGTAGGTGATTTTCTACCATCCCATCTAAAAAACCTGCCGAATTGCCGTTTTTTAGGGATGAAATGTATTGTTTGAAAGACGACCCATTTTTTAATTGGTTGCACGAATCGGAAAATAATTACAAGTTTTTTCCAGGAATTGAAAAAATAAGCTGTTTGGTGTATTCGGTTTGAGGATTTTGGAAAATTGCATTAGCAGATCCTTGCTCAACCAGTTGTCCTTTTTGCATGATCAAAATATCATCGCTCATGAATTTTACCACTGATAGGTCATGGGAAATAAACAGATAAGTGAGGCCATATATCTCCTGCAGATCTTTTAAGAGGTTGAGCACCTGGGCTTGAACGGATACATCCAATGCGGACACACATTCATCACATACAATCAATTCAGGGCGTACTGCCAAGGCCCTAGCAATGCCAATGCGCTGCCGTTGCCCTCCTGAAAACTCATGTGGCAGGCGGTCAAAAAACGTAGGTTCTAGCCCTACTTGGATCAACAATTGATCAACTTGTTCCCGCCGCTCGCGCTCGGATGCGTACAGCCCGTGTACGCGTAAGGGCTCCATCAAAGCCAGCCCTATCGGTAGCCGTGGATTGAGCGAGGCATAGGGATCTTGAAAAATTATTTGCGCTTTTTTTCGATACGCCAATAATTCAGTTTCAGAAAAAGCCATCACCTCCTCGCCAGCAAACAGGCAACTCCCGGATTTGGGGGCAATTAATCGAAGAATACTGCGCCCCAACGTTGTTTTTCCAGAACCTGATTCACCTACCAGACCAGTCGTTTTTCCTTTTTTTACCGAAAAACTGACATCATCTACTGCTTTCACGTAGTTTTTTGGGCTGCCCCACCAATGTTTTTCACTGACAAACCAGGTGGATAGATGATTGACTTGTATCAGCGGCTTTTCCTCTACAGGATTATTATCTGGGTGGGTATTTTTTTGTAGTCGCACCAGTACTTCATCCGTTGTTTTATTCGCATTTTGCCCTTCAGCGATGATAAAATCCTGGATAGTAGGTAAACGGCGGAGATGGGCGTCCATTTTGGGTCTACAAGCCAACAAAGCACGGGTGTAAGGGTGTTGAGGGCTTGTAAAGAGTTGATCTACACTGTTTTCTTCAACTATTTTGCCTTTTTGCATGATTATTACACGATCTGCCACTTCGGCAATGACCCCCAAATCATGCGAAATGAATACAATCGTAGTTCCCAGCTCTTGTTGCAACGATTTTAATAACGCTAAAATATGGCGCTGTACAGTAACATCCAATGCGGTAGTAGGTTCGTCGGCAATCAAGAGAGCGGGTTCGCAACACAAAGCCAGGGCAATCATTACCCGTTGTTTTTGTCCACCAGAAAGTTGGTGCGGGTAGGAACGATAGATGCGCTCAGGCTCGTCCAATTTTACTTTTTCCAGCCATTCCAATACCCGTTTTCGACGATTTGTACCGCGTATTCCCAGATGTTCTTCAATGACTTCGCCAATTTGATCACCACAGCGCATGACTGGATTCAAACTTGTCATGGGTTCTTGAAAAACCATACCGATGGATTTTCCCCGCAATTGCGCGTGAAACTTTGAATTGGGAAAAAGGGAAATGGGAGTAGCAGAAGAATCCGCTTGGAAGCTCATTTTTTGCGCCTCCCATACGGCCTTTTCAGGTAACAGTCCGATGAGGGCCAAGGCCGAAAGCGTTTTTCCAGAACCAGACTCGCCAACTACACCAAGAGTTTCACCTGGGAATATAGAAAAATCAATCCCATCGACAGCAGTTACTGGTGCTTGGTCTGATGGATGGAATGTTATGCGCAGGTCTTGAACTGCAAATAAGGGCGCTGACATTGTACTCAATTCAAAGGTTGACCCAACTCTTCTTCGCCATTAGCTAGCCGAAGGGCAATCAAATTGTCTTCAATGGTCATCGACAAACGTTCGGGATGTTGAAGCCAAATGGTGAAGGTGCTGCCAAACAACTCTTTACGCCAACTTTTATCAAATAAGTCTTCGGCAAAAGCAGGGTCAGCCTTGATCTTTTTGAACCAATTGCGTGGAAAAGCCAGGTTGTTGGATACGCCATGGTTCATGCAATGGTACTTGATCACCAAATACAACAATTCAGAAAGAACGTCTTCTTGCGGATTTTCATCTTCCTCCGTTGGCAACAAACTCAATAAATTCCGCTCTTCGTCGGTTATCGGGCGAGAATACAAGTCGTTCATTACTCCCCAAAGCTCTGTAGCGAATTTTGGCGGAATCCGTCGGTTATCGGCGAGCGCTTCGCGACCGGATCGAATGCTGCGAACAATTTGCCCCATTAGTTTGGAAGGCAAAACCATTTCTTTGGAATAATTCTTCTCCTCGGCTACTTTGCGACGCCATTCAAAAAGACGCAGCAAAAACACTTGCTCGCGTTTGTTAAGCGACTTCATCATTTCGCTGTTGAGCGCCTCCATGTTGGGATCCTTGCCGTAATTGAGCGGATTGCAGAGTTGCGCAAACTCTTCCTGCGCCCAATGCAGTCGATTTTTGGCCAGCAAATCTGCCTCCTGAATTTTCCACAAATCGTGAAGCGGTTCGATATCGCTAAGGGCGTATTGCAATTGATTTTTGTTGAAAGGTCGCGCTTCCCAATCCGCTACGGTATAGCTTTTTTTCAAATTGAAGCGCAATTCCGTTTCTACCAATTTTTTGAAAGCCAGTGGATATCGGTATCCCAAGAAACCGGCAGCGATTTGGGTATCGAAGGTATTTACCGGTAAAATACTGTATAAGTTGAATAGCAATCGATAATCATTTTCGCCGGCGTGGGTAACTTTGATGATCGTTGGATCCTGAAGCATTGTCAAAAACGGCGATAAATTTTCGATCGTAAAAGGATCCAATAAAAAGAAACCGTGCTTAGTCGCAACTTGGATGAGACACAAACGGGTCTGAAAACGTTTTTCACCAACGAATTCAGTATCAAAACACATCCAATCAATTCCTTGGTTTAGGGCGGAAAAATTGTTTATGCCTTCTTGGGTAGTAATTAGTTCAAATGGCTGCATGCGGCGATGGTAATTCTCTACAAAGATCAAAGAAATAGGCTATATTAAGCAGGGTTTTGATTTTTTATGGTAACATTCAGCGTTTTCAATGCCAAATTACATTTTCTTAATCGGAAAATCATCTAGAACCCAAATTCTTTGTAACGGCACGAAAGGTTCTGTTAAGTTTTCATAAAAAGATCAAAAAAACTTTAAAGTAAGTGTCTTTTATCTTTTTTTCACATCTAAATTGAGTTATATTAAATGGTATACTTGAGCGAGAAGGGTCAAATTGAGAACAAATCACCAAAATTGAGCCAACCCATCGCTCATGATCAGTAGTCTAACCAGAAAAAAAAGTCCTCATATGAAAATCTTTAAACGAGTAGCACTCGTCTTTGCCATCTTTCTGTTTTTGCTTATCGGCGTTGCCATTGCAGTGCCTTTCTTTTTTAAAGCCCAAATTCTAGCCAAGGCCAAATCAGCCATCAATCAACAGATCAATGCTAAAGTCGATTTTGCCGATGCCAATGTGACCATGTTTCGGCATTTTCCACATTTGGATTTGGTATTGACCGGCCTGACGATAGCAGGAATTAACGAGTTTGCGGGCATAAAGTTAGCCGATGTTAAAATAATTGGCGTTACTTTAAATCTTGCCTCGATATTTCGCGGCGGCCCTTACGAAATCAATAGGGTTACCATCACCGATCCCAAAATCCATGTGCTGGTAACTAAGGATGGAAACCCCAATTACCTCATCACCAAACCGACCGAAACGGTGGACACCACCACCTTGGATTTTAAAGCCAAACTTGATCACTACAGCCTTACCAACGGTCATTTGATCTACGATGATGCCAGTTTAAATACTTACGTGGTCGCCAATGGAATCAATCACCAAGGCTCAGGTAATTTTACGGCTACCTTATACGACTTGACAACGGCCACCACTATTGATAGCCTTAGTGTCAATTATGGCGGTATTGCTTACCTCAATAATGCCAAAGCAAATTTAGATGCTCTGTTTTTGGTGGATCAAAAAAACAGCAAATATACCCTGAAAGATAATGAGTTGTTAGTGAATGCTTTAAAGGTAAGAGGAGATGGCTGGGTGCAACTTAAAGATGCGGGCTACCTCATGGATTTGAAAGTCAGCAGTTCAGAAAATGACTTCAAAAACCTTTTTTCCATTATTCCTGGCGCCTACCTAAAAGGTTACGAAAATGTAAAAGTAGCGGGTAAATTTGATTTTAACGGAACAATTAAGGGTTTGTATGATAGCGCGTTGAATTCATTCCCCGCATTGAATTTCAACCTTGGTGTTGACAACGGGAATGTGCAATATCCAGGATTGCCTTTATCTATTAGCCAGATCTACAACAAAACAAAGATTATTAGCCCCAGTAGCAACTTTGATCAATTGACCGTTAATGTGAGTCAGC
The DNA here is from genome assembly GCA_040401995.1 of Saprospiraceae bacterium. Lineage (GTDB taxonomy): Bacteria > Bacteroidota > Bacteroidia > Chitinophagales > Saprospiraceae > Haliscomenobacter. The sequence goes on along the minus strand of JBBANM010000055.1, from coordinate 17,992 downwards.
TCAAACTAAAAATCGGCAGCAACCCGATAGATGCGATTTTTTTCCTAAAGACACCTATTTCAGATCCTGATGTTAACGCCAAAGTTAAAGGTACCCTCAACCTTCAAGAACTTTCCCAAGCCTTCCCAATGGAGAGCACCAAAGGTTTAAAGGGTAAAGTAATTGCTGATGTTAAGGTCGATGCCAAGATGTCGCAAGTGGAAAAACAGCAGTATGACCAAGTGGACATGCGCGGGAAGTTACAGGTACAAGGAGTCAACTATCAGGCTCAGGGTCTTCCTATGGTTCAGATTAAAGACATGATGATGGCCTTCTCGCCACAATATGTCGATGTTTCCAAGTTTGATGGCAAATTGGGTAAAAGTGATTTGCAAGCTAGCGCACGCATCGACAACATACTGGCCTATTTTTCTCCTAAAAAGACCATGACTGGCCAGATCAATGTGCATTCCAATCACTTTGATGCCAATGAATGGATGCCTGCTTCAACTACTGCTACGCCAGTGCGCGCTGCAGCTCTTTCAACAACTACTGAAACGGCAAAGCCGACCGAAATTTTTGACCGTTTCGATTTTAAAATTGACGGACAAGTCAACGATTTGGTATACGACAAATATCAATTAAAAAACACCATTGTTCAAGGCCAGATTAGCCCCAATCGGATGATCATCTCCCAAGCTGGGACTAAAATAAAAGACAGTGACATTGCCGCTAGTGGTACGATAACCAATGTGTTTGATTATCTCTTCAAAGGCAGTGATTTAGGAGGAAATGTAAAATTAGTTTCTAATAAATTGGATCTTAATCAGTTTATGGCTGATTTTAAGGGCTCCAGCGAACCCCTTCCTGCTGGATCAACTCCTCCGGCGAGCAGCTATGGTGTGATTTTGGTACCCGACAACATCCGTGTAACCATCGATGCAGATGCCAAAGAGGTGCAATACACCAATATGAACATCCGCGACTTGAAAGGTACTTTAGATGTGGAAGATAAAACGGTTGCCTTGAAAGACGTAACTGGTAATACCCTAGGCGGAAATGTAGGTTTCAATGGCCTATATGTAACCAAAGATCCTAAAAATCCAATTTTTAATATCAAACTCGATGTGAGCAAAATGGATTTTCAACAATCCTTCAAAACGCTGAATTCTTTTAAAGCTCTAGCGCCAATCGGGAAATTCATTAATGGTTTGTTCACCTCTTCTTTGATTTTGCAAGGAAAATTGGGTGATAATATGATGCCGCAACTAGGTTCGCTTACCGCTAGCGGATTCATGGAAACCATCAATGGGGTAGTGCAAGGATTCAAACCCTTGGAAGTATTGGCCAAAAGCTTCGATATTGCTGAATTGAAAAAGGATTTTTTGCTCAACAGTAAAAACTGGGTTGAGATTAAAAATGGCACAATCGAAGTGAAACCTTATGATCTCAAAGTCAAAGATGCGGTGTTCACTATTGGCGGTACCCACCGATTGGACATGACCATGAACTACAACATCAAGGCGCATATTCCTCGGAAAATGTTGGAACAAAATGCAGTAGGAAAGTTGGCCTCTACGGGTTGGAATCAGATTCAACAAATGGCCTCTAAAGTTGGGGTAAATGTAAAGCAAAGCGAATTTGTCAATGTTCTGATCAACCTGAGCGGCAATATCAAAGACCCCAAAGCGAAATTGAATCTGCTAAGCGGCGATGGCACGCACATTGCCGGCGACGGCACAGATACTGGTGTCAAAGGCGCCGTAGATCAAGGGAAAGCTGCTTTGGAAGCGGAGGCAAAGAAAAAATTTGACGAAGCTACGGGAAGAGCAAAGGAAGAAGCCAAAAAAGCCCTCGATTCTCTCCGCAATCAGGCGCAAATTGCTTTGGAAAAACAAAAAGCCGATTTGGAGAAAAAAGCCAAAGAGGCCATCGGTAAAGAACTTACCGGAAAACTTTCGGATACCTTAAGTAAACAAGCGCAAAAAACTGTCGACAAGATTTTGCAAAACGATAAGGCCAAGGAAGAAGTAGATAAGGTCAAAAAGGAGCTTGAAAAATTCAATCCCTTCAAGAAAAAAGTCAAGAAAGATACCTTGAACTAAAATTAAAGAGCCAACTGGAGTTTTATATTCCAGTTGGCTCTTTTCATTGGTAAAGTACTTCTATTTCCGTGATTGCCAGATGACTTCCTCTATCCCAAAATCTTGAGCGATTTTCCGGGAAAGCACAAATAGAAAATCTGACAATCGGTTTAAATAACGCAAAACTATCGCTTCAACTGGTTCTTCAGTAGCCAGCGCAACAACCATTCTTTCTGCTCGGCGACAAACACAACGCGCTACATGACATTGAGAAACTACTGGATGTCCGCCAGGGATGATAAAGTTCTTGAGTGGTGGCAATATTTCTTCAAATCGATCAATGGCCAACTCCAAAACCTCAACATCTTCTTCCTGTAGATCGGGAGTAGACAATGGTTTTTCGGGGTCGGATGCCAGCAATGATCCAACTGTAAATAAGAGATCCTGGATGTTTTTCAACAATTCCCGATCAGCAGCATCGGAAATACCATCGCGTACCAAACCCAAATGAGCGTTTAACTCATCTACAGTTCCATAAGATTCAATGCGAATATGGTATTTAGGCAGACGTTTGCCGCCAAAAAGACCCGTTTCACCTTGATCGCCAGTCTTGGTATAAATTTTATATGCCATAATAAATTAGAAAACTATAATATTATACACCTTGAGCTCTTAAAACACTCACAATATTGTCATTGAGTTGGTCTTTTTCAATCAATCCGTCACGCATACGTACAATGCGGTGTGCGTGCGCTGCGATGTCGGGTTCGTGGGTAACGACGATGATGGTATTACCTGCTTTGTGAATCTCTTCAAACAGACCCATGATCTCGTAAGATGTGGTAGAGTCCAAGTTACCAGTAGGTTCGTCGGCAAGGATGATGGAAGGTGAATTGACCAAGGCACGAGCAATGGCAACGCGTTGGCGCTGACCACCCGAGAGTTCATTGGGTTTGTGATCCACGCGGTCGCCCAATCTTACGGCACGGAGCATCTCTTCCGCCCGCTCCAAGCGCTTGGATTTTGACATTCCAGCATAAACCAATGGCAAGGCTACATTTTCCAAGGCAGATAAACGGGGCAACAAGTTAAACGTCTGAAAAACAAAGCCAATCTCTTTATTGCGAACCGCCGCCAGTTCGGCGTCGGTCATACTTCCTACACTGATGTTGTTGAGGATGTATTCACCAGCACTGGGGGTGTCCAAACAACCCAATATGTTCATGAAAGTAGACTTCCCAGAACCCGAAGGCCCCATCAAAGCCACGTATTCATTTTTCGAAATGTCCAAATTAATGGATTGAAGCGCGTTGACCGTATTCGTGCCCATTACATAGGTCTTCTTAAGGTCCCGGACCGAAATGATCGGTTGTGCCATGCGTTTTAGTACTTTTGCGTTTAAAGATCGATTACTTTTGGCACTTTAAAAAAGACGCCATCTTGATCTGGCGCGTTGGATAGTGCCGCCTCACGCGAAACTTGACTGGCAATTTGATCGGCTCTCCAAACGTTGACATCTTCATTGAGGTAAACCAAAGGTTCCACATTGCTAGTGTCCAATTCTTGGAGTTTTTCTACCATGACCAAAATTTTGTTCAAATCATCGCTCATCACGGAGCGCTCGGCGTCGGTTAATTCCAAACGGGCCAAATGTTCTAAGCGGAAAATTAGTTCGTTGGTGATCGTCATGACAATTTATTAGATCAGTAGCCTTAAATATTCGTTAAAAAGACACCAGCAGCTGATTGGATTTTGGATAAGGATAAGATAAATCCAATTCAAAACCAATTCAAAGTGCAATTTTAGCGCTTTTCTCTCGCAAACCAGGAAGTAAATTGTAAATTGACAGCGTTTTTGAAAAAATCATGATGAATCCATCCAACAACGCCCTAAAAATCAAGCACGTCGCCATTGCCGGAAACATCGGCGCTGGAAAAACGACGCTTACGACCAACTTGAGTCGTAGCTTCAATTGGTTGCCGCATTACGAATCAGCCGATGACAACCCCTATTTGATTGATTTTTACAACGACATGAATCGTTGGTCTTTCAATCTGCAAGTGTACTTCCTCAATAGCCGCTATCGCCAGGTGTTGAACATCTTCGAAGGTGAAACTACCGTGGTGCAGGATCGCACCATTTATGAGGACGCTTATATTTTTGCCAAGAACTTACACGACATGTCGTTGATGTCATCCCGCGATTTCCAAAACTACTTGGATCTTTTTGAAACGATGTCTTCGCAGATTCAACCGCCTGATTTGCTTATTTATTTGCGAGCGAGTATTTCAACTTTGGTAGATCACATCCAAAAAAGAGGTCGGGAATACGAAGGCAATATCAGTCTGGACTACTTGCGTCGACTCAATGATCGCTATGAAGAGTGGGTAGCGACCTACAAAGGCGGGCGTTTGCTCATCATCAACTCCGATGAATTGGATTTTGCCAATAAACCGGAAGACATGGGGAAGGTAATTGATTTAGTCAGAGCTGAACTACATGGCCTGTTTTGATGTCTTGTAAGTAAGAGCTTGTTGAGGATTCTGCTTCGAGCTCCAATTGATCAGTTCAAACATGTACACACAATTACTTTCGGAGTTGGCGCATACGCCGGCGCGCCTGGTGGCGGTTTCAAAAACCAAGCCGCCAGAGATGATTTTGGAATTATACCAACAAGGACAACGCATTTTTGGGGAGAATAAACCTCAAGAAATGACCTCTAAATATGAGTTACTTCCCAAAGACATCGAATGGCATTTTATCGGCCATCTTCAAACCAATAAAGTCAAATACATTGCCCCTTTTGTGGCCATGATCCATTCCATTGACAGCTTGAAACTGTTGCAGGAAATTGACAAGCAAGCTGCTAAAAACGATCGAATTATTGATTGCTTGTTGCAATTCAAAATTGCTGCTGAAGACACCAAATTTGGTTTGTCGCTTGAAGATGGAAAATCATTGTTGCAAAACCCTGATTTTCAGGCGTTAAAATCAGTGCGTATCGTAGGCGTTATGGGTATGGCTACCTTTATCGATGACCAGGAACAGGTTCGAAAAGAATTTCAATTGCTCAAAACCATTTTTGAACAATTGAAAGCTGATTTTTTCCCACTGGAGCCAAGTTTTAAAGAAATCTCTATGGGGATGTCGGATGATTATCCGATTGCCCTTAGCGAAGGAAGTACGCTTATTCGTATCGGCACTTTGCTTTTTGGCAATCGGACGTATGTTTAGGCTTCTTATTCCTTCAGTAACTTACCCGCATAAATTTTGTCTTGCGTGATGATTTGAATGACGTACAAACCAGGTGTCCAGTCTTCAATCATCAGCTTACTGCTTCCAGTACTGAGGTGTTGATTTAAAATTTGCCTCCCTTGGATGTCCCAAACCGCCAGCTGGCCGCTTGATAACTCACGTAAAACCGGTATTTCTACCCACTCTCTGGCTGGGTTGGGCGATAAAGCGAGGGTTTCAATTGGTGTTATTTCCCTTACCGCTGTAGCTCCGCTGGTTGTGAAAGGGGTTGTAAAAATAGACATACCGCCGCGGGTATTTCCCAAAACCATGTCCAATTTCCCATCGCCATTGAGGTCGCCTAAAGCTGGTCGGCATCGAGAGCCAATGTTGATATTGCCTAGATTTGCAGTTTCTTGGGTAAAAGCGCCTGCCAGTTTACCCTCAATCCCACTGTAATAGCGTAGATCGCCGCTTTCGGTGCCAGACAATATTTTCCAAAGGCCAGCTTGTTGAAAAAGCAAAGGAGAACTATGACCAATGGGAAAATCTTTTCGGGTATCAATCAAACCCAGTCGTTCCAAGTTGGGGAGGGTTTTGGGATCGGCAATAAATTTAGGGCTTGATGAGCTACCGATGTTTTGAAAGTAGTTGACGTTGCCTGTGCGCTCACCCACAATCAGATCAGGCAAACCATCGCCGTTGATATCGCCAATTTGCGGTACGCTGGCCTGGCCTACATCAATCCCAGCATAACCATATTGGAATGGCCCAAATTGTAGTGGTTTTCCTGGACCAGCGATATTTACAGCATAAAAAAGCTGTCCAAATTCTTCGCCAACAATCAAATCAAGATCTTTGTCCCCATCTAAATCGCCAAAAGCAGGCGAAAATGAATAAGAAGTTCGATAAAACTGCATCATATTCAGCCAGTTGTCGTTGACCAATTTGAAACTTGGGGACTGATGGGTTCCTACATTTTCAAACAAGTACAAACGCGGATCGCGCGAGCCATCAATGTGAAAATTAGAGAAATTACCTACTACTAGATCCAATAGCCCATCAGCGTTATAATCTACCAGAACCGGATTAGCGCCAGACCCCAAATCAATCATGTCTTCAACCAAGAAATTATCTTGTCGATAACGGAAGCGAGCAGCTTGCGGCGTCCCAATGTTTTCGTATACCCACGCTACGGCTCGGTCTTCGGAAGCCATATCGGCATTGGGGGCGGCGATAATGTCTTTTTTGCCATCGTTATTTACGTCTAAATAAAAAGCAGCGGGGAAAACCGGCAATTCCAAGAATTGATCATAAGTTGGAAATCGTGGATCTTGAGTGTCCATCCAAGCTTGCTTGCAAGTCCCCCCGTTGTGAAGGTAATTCAAGTTGTTATAGGCTACATCACCGAGGATCAGCTCGCGATCGCCATCATTATCGGCATCAAAAGTCATTAAAGTAGAGCCACTATGGCGGTAATTGACGGCCAATTCATTGGCCGTTTGGCGGAAGCATTGCCCTGCGCCTGGAGCTAAACTTACAGCATTGGTTAAACCGCTTTCCAAAAATCCGCCCCAGCACCCATCTTGTAGGCGATAAAGGACACTATCTTGACGATAGCCCAATTCCACCGACTGGTTTTTGTAATATTCTACGTACCCCCCGCTAAGATTAAAGGTGGCAATATCCAAATCACCATCGCAATCCAAATCGTCGATGGCTGGGATGTCGATCCCCGTTACATAAAGATTTACGGCTGATCCAGAAGAAAGCGGATACCCTAAGAGATTGAACTGATTTTTAAATTTAAGTCGGCGGAAAGCCAATCGGTTATTTTGGTAATAGCCTGTAAAAACGGTGATACCGTCGATGCCAATGATGTCAGAGTAGGCAAAGATATCGGCAATACCGTCGTTGTTGAAATCGCGGAGCAGTACCCAGTTGGTCAGTTTGGGAAAATTCACGGCATAATCAGGACTGAAAATGTATTTTTTTCCATTATTGAGGTAGGTTAAGTGCACATTACCTACTCGGTCAAACACGTAAATGTCCAATTTGCCATCGTTGTTGAGATCTGCTTCTGAGAATTGCGGACAGTTCATTCCGCCGCCCCAGGCATTGCTCAATACTTGTCCTGAAAGTTCCACCGGTGGTTGAAGCCGCTGAAAAGCTTGCGCCGATAGAGATCCCAACGGCAAAAAAACACCGAGGAACACCAAAAAATGGATCGCAATGCGCATAGTTGCTCTAACTTGCGCAGCGCAAGGAAAAGAAATTGTAACATGTTTCATTCTAAACGGATTTAACAGACAATAACCAAAACGTATAAAAACAGAATAGCTGCTCTCAAATAAGTAGTTATGTCGGATTGAAGGTGTTTTTAGAGCTTGTTCAGCTATTGGATTCTGGGCTCCATGAGGCAAATTTTATTTCATGCTTCGTTAAAATTTTCGCCGTATTGCCCACATATGGCTGCAAATTTTGCCTCGCTTGAAATAAAATTTGCTCTCCTTCGCCTCAGATCCAATATCTGAACAAGTTCTTATAGGTAAGTTGTTCGGTTATATTAAAACCAAATACCATGCCAAAAAATCATCAAGTGTTCTTTACTTGAAAAAAAATTAAAATACAACGACAATAGCCAGGTTATCTAAACCATTGCTTGAGTTTGCCCAGTAAGCGGAGCAATTTTAAATTTAGCGATAGGCCGGCATTGAAAAAGAAACCATTAATAGTGATCCAATCTTCGGTGCGTTGGAATTCGTTGAGGTTGGAGAAAGCGACTATGCGCGGCTTCTGGAAAGGAGCCCGCCAGTAAAGCGACCGGTCGGTCAGCGCAAAACCTTCTTTGCCATTTCCGAGTAAACTTTGGTCAACGAGCAAGATGATTTTCTCGTCTCGGGCAGGAAACAGGTAGGATTGGCTAGCGTTTTTGAGTTTATCCAAAGGAATTTTAAGTAAATCGGTGTAGACCCGTTCTTTTTCACTGGAAAAATCGAGGTAATCCAGCATTACTTGGTACAGGTTGGCCTCTTCCCGAGTGGTTTGTTGGTATTTAAGAATGGCTTCTGGATAGGTAACTTCGGTAAGATCTTTGCAATACCGGATGATGAAATAATCCAAAAGTTCGTCAAAGAGATCTTCAATTTGTTGGTTGACGGAAGCTACCGACACCATCCCAAGTTCTTGCAATTGCTGAAAACGATCCGCTTGAAGCGCAAATCTGCGAGCAATGATGTCGCGAAAACCGCTACCATACAATCGTTCGGCATAATCCGTCAATCTTTCTGCTTGGTGCTCGCGATCTACCCTTTGTTTAAGCGCCATAAAATACAAATCGGTCAATTGAGGCGCTATTTCTTGGCCAAAATCCAGTAAAGGATCAGCGGCGGCGGCGGTGCCCCATTCCGGTTGTGGCGCGCCACAATTTATGCAAAAACGGGCATCGTCAGGAAGTAGCGTTTGACATCTAAAACACCTTTTCATACGGAAAACAATCTGCGTAAATTACTGTTGTGAAAGGGTTTGAATTGCTATTTTAGAATGCAATTCTACGTACAATTTCAGTTCTCAAAAGGGAAATTAGAAAAAAATTGCCAAAACAACGCAAGAAGCAAGATTTACCGCAAAAAACCTGTGCGGCATGTGGTCGACCTTTTTCCTGGCGGAAGAAATGGGAAAAGGTATGGGAAGAGGTAAAATATTGCAGTGATCGTTGTAAACGCAACAAAAAAACACGAATTCAATGAGTGAAAGCAATGCAAAAAATCGATCCAACGGCGCTCAAGAGCCGGAGGAATATTACAGCGAATATAGTCAGATGATGTTTCACCCACACAATGTATTGCTGATATTGTTGTTGATTGGGATCAGCGCCATGTTTTTAAGTTTAACCTTGGCGTTCATTTATACCCGGATACAAAGTGGCATCCCGGCCATTAAATTACCGGTGCTGTTTTTTTTCAATACTTTAATTTTGCTATTCAGTAGTGGTACTATGGTTTGGGCCAATCGAGCTTATAAAGCCGATGAAACCGCGAACTACCAAAAAGCGCTTAAAGCAACCCTGGCTTTGTCTTTCTTTTTTTTGATCATGCAATTTGTGGCGTGGTACCAATTGCTTTCAAGCGGAGTAGCCATCAACTCTGGTAACTCGGCCAGTTATTTGTATCTGATTTCTATCCTCCATTTTGCCCACGTTATCGCTGGACTGCCTTTTTTGGGTATTTTTTTGTACAATGCCCGCAGGCACATGAAAGAACCGGTCAGCGTATTGGTTTACTTTTCTGATCCCGAACGGCGCTTAAAATTGCGTTTGCTCAATATTTATTGGCATTTTCTCGACGCGCTTTGGATTTATCTGATGTTGTTTTTTCTGATCAACTATTTTATTTAAGCCAAGAACAGCTAGCGATTCATAGGAAATGGTTGATTACTAGACTTTTCATGGTCTATTTTTCGACTTATTTGGCACCTTTTGTGATCAAATAAGATTTTATTCTATTTGTAGCCAAGCGCCTAAGAGTGTGTTTGGATTTTTAGTTCGTAAGCGAAAATGAGTGAAAATTTGCACCAACGAGGCGCGAAACACGGAGTGTAGCAGCGCTACATGAGTATTTTCGCAACGAAGTTGGGGTGAATTTTGGCTATTTGCAGCGCGAATAAAAAATCCAAACACACTCTAAATTCAAAAATACCCTTTTTACCCTTCAAGCTTTCTGCTATATTTGTTGCTTTAAATGAATTGAATTTAATGGAAGCTGCTCACGAACCAGAAATCACCGTTCAAACTGCCCTAAAACTGGGTGTCACTGCCGAAGAGTTTGATCGAATTGTTAAAATCATGGGGCGTACGCCCAATTTCACGGAATTGAGTATTTTCTCAGTGATGTGGTCGGAACATTGTTCCTATAAAAATTCAATTCACTGGCTCAAAACCCTTCCGCGCGACGGCAAGCGCTTGCTGGTAGGCGCAGGGGAAGAAAATGCTGGGTTGGTCGACATTGGCGACGGCCTTGCATGTGCGTTCAAAATTGAATCACATAACCACCCTTCAGCGATTGAACCTTATCAAGGCGCAGCAACTGGGGTAGGGGGAATCCACCGCGATATTTTTACTATGGGTGCTCGACCCATAGCTTCTTTGAATTCACTCCGTTTTGGCAATTTGGATCTTCCACATACTAAACACCTGATTCGCGGTGTCGTCAAAGGCATTGGAGACTATGGCAACTCATTTGGTGTGCCTACTGTAGGCGGCGAAGTCTATTTTCACCCTTGCTACAACCAAAATATATTGGTTAATGCGATGTCGGTGGGGATCGTAAAAGTGGGGGAAACGGTTTCCGCTATTGCTGAAGGCCCTGGGAATCCTGTGTTTATTGTCGGCTCTGCAACGGGCAAAGACGGTATTCATGGCGCCACTTTTGCTTCAGCTGATTTAACAGAAGACTCCGCAGAAGACTTGCCAGCGGTACAAGTGGGCGACCCATTTCAAGAGAAATTACTCCTCGAAGCGAGCCTCGAAGCGATCAAAACCGGTGCCATCGTAGGTATGCAGGATATGGGCGCGGCAGGCATTACTTGCTCCACTTCAGAGATGAGCGCTAAATCCGGTACGGGTATGCGCATTGACCTTACCAAAGTACCTACCCGCCAGGCTAATATGAAAGCTTGGGAGATTTTGCTTTCGGAAAGTCAGGAACGCATGCTGGTTGTCGTTCACAAGGGACAAGAAGATAAAATCCTCGCAGTATTTGATAAGTGGGATCTTGAATGCGAGCAAATCGGCGAAGTAACCGATACCGGACGTTTGGAGTTTTACCACCATGGCGAATTGGTGGCCGATGTGGAGGCCAATCCATTGGTATTAGGCGGCGGAGCTCCGGTTTATCAGCGCGATTTTACCAAGCCCAAGTACATGGAGCAAAATCATAAGTTTAATTACCGGAACTTACAATCGCCTGATTCCTTTAAAGCGGTGGCTAAAAAAATGTGCGCTTCGCCTAATTTGGTTTCTAAGCGTTGGATTTATGAACAATATGACTCCATGGTACGCACCAACTCCATGGGGTCTAATCAGCCATCGGATGCAGCATTGGTAAGGGTAAAAGGCACCAATAAAGCCCTGGCTTTGACTACGGATTGCAACCCAATGTATGTTTACTCCGATCCTTATCATGGCGCAATGATTGCCGTAGCCGAAGCAGCACGGAACATTGTCTGTTCAGGAGGGATGCCAGTGGCAATCACTAACTGTCTTAATTTTGGCAACCCCTACAATCCAGAAGTATACTGGCAGTTTGTTCAGGTGATCAAAGGCATGGGCGAGGCTTGTCGCAAATTCAATACCCCGGTAACGGGTGGGAACGTTAGTTTTTACAATCAAACGGTATTAAAAGACAAGACCGAACCAGTTTATCCAACGCCAACCATCGGTATGTTGGGGATTGTGGAAGATATCAAATGGCAAACCACCCTCGATTTTAAAGAAGAAGGGCACCAAATTTACATGTTGGGCACGCCACAGGATGACGTCAATTGTTCAGAATACCTGCGACTTATCCATGGCATCCAACACAGTCCAACTCCACATTTGGATATGGAAGAGGAAATTCACATCCAACAAAGTGTGATGCGCATCATTCGCAAACAAATGATCGCTTCTGCACATGACATTTCCGATGGTGGATTGTTTTTTAACTTGTTGGAAAGCAGTTTTGCCAGTGGTCTTGGTTTTCACTTGGAAACAGATACCAATTTCCGCAAAGACGCTTACCTTTTTGGTGAAAGTCAGAGTAGGATTGTCGTAACCGTATCTATGGAAAAAGAAGACGAATTGGTCAACTACCTCAATGGACACAATGTACCCTTTAGCCGGATTGGCGAAGTCATGGGCAATAGTGTGATTGTCGACGAAGAATCCTATGGCTTGGTTGAAGAGTGGAAAAATATTTATGACAATACTTTAGCGGAAAAAATGGAAAACGCAATCTAAATAACGCAGAAAAATTAACTTCCCGAATTTGGGTTTTGAATAGGAAGGCGAACGGTTCATTTCAAGTAATCTTCCTATTCAAAAGCCGCTCAAAAAATCGGGAAGTAATTTTTTGCGTCAAACTAAATAGAACACCATGAAACGTATTTTAAATCTTTTACTGCTTATTGGTTTAACTGGTTTGTTTTTTCAATGCGACAATGTAAAAGGTACGCTGATTGAAGGAAAAGTAACCGGAGCAGGCAATTTGCAAGTTTTTCTGGACGATGTAGTGATTGGGCAAGCGGCTACGGTACTGAAAAAAGAAGACATCGGTAGCGGCGGATCTTTTCGGATGAGTTTTCCTGAAGGATTGCCTGCTGGAATCTATAATTTGAGAATTGGCGCTAAACGCATCAATTTGGTTTTTGATGGCAACCAAAAAAGGGTAAGCATCAAAGGCGATCTGGCTACCCTGCAAGATTATGCGGTAACGATTGAGGGATCGCCTAGCTCGCAAGCGCTGGCCAACGTATTGAATGGCGCAATTTCCAAAAAACTGACTGCCGACGACGTCATTAGCTACGTCGATACTACAAAAAATGCATTATTGGGAGCCTATATCGCCTATCGGGCACTAGGCGCTGCCGGGCCTTATATTCCTGTACAGCGCAGGGCTTTGGAAAAATTAGCAGCTGCTGATCCTGAATCTCCAAATTTGCCGCCATATGCTAATTTTATCGAAGCAGTTCAGACACAATATGCCGAACAGCAGAACCGTGGTTTGATTCAGATTGGCGCCCCAGCTCCAGATATTGCACTTCCTAGCCCTAGCGGAAAATTGTTTCGCCTCTCCGATCTTAAAGGCAAAGTGGTGCTTTTGGATTTTTGGGCCAGCTGGTGCGGCCCTTGTCGCCGAGAAAACCCCAATGTGGTGGCCATCTACAATAAATACAAAGACAAAGGCTTTACCATTTTCAGTGTTTCACTGGATGGCATCAACGACAACGACCGTAGCCAAATTAACCCAAATCAGTTACCATCCTTTTTGGATCGTGGACGTCAGGAGTGGGTCAACGCCATTCAGGCCGATAATCTATCCTGGCCTTACCACGTGAGCGATTTGAAACAATGGTCGGCTGGTCCTGCTGAGGTTTATGGAGTACGCGGTATTCCCCGGGCATTTATGATTGATCGCAAAGGCAATATCGTTTCTACGGAAGTACGCGGCGCTGCCAATTTAGAGGCAGAGCTGTTAAAGTATCTCTAAGCTAAAGTTTTGACAAAAGAAAACCGGAATAAAACATCATGTTTTTATTCCGGTTTTTTTTACTCCTTCACAAAAAGTCGACTTATCGTTTTTTTCCCATCCGACAGTTGCAATACATAAGGGCTTGCTATAAATTGTTGCAACGACAATTGGAGTGGCAGGGTTGGCGGCGTTTCCCATTGTTGGGCAAAAACTTGTTGCCCCAAGCTATTGAAAATGCGCAAAACAATATGCGAACCTTCAAATACCTGTGGGTTCCAGTTAATGCGCATTTCCTCTTTAACCGGCACAGGATACATTTGTAAATCTATGGAGGTGGAGGCCACTACATTTTGAGTAGCCGTTGTTTGAGGATTGAGAATAATGGTCAAAGAATATGCTTGAACCGACCTTCCGTAAGTGCCAGCTACCAATTCCTTGCGCACCGGATTATAGGCCAAAGAATACACCGGAATAATTGGCATGTTGACCCCTAGGCGGTTCCATTCTTTGCCACCATTGGTTGTGCCATATACACCACCATCGGTAGCGGCAAATAGAATAGAATCTCTTCGATTGGGAATCACAATCAGGTCATTGATGGCCAATGGCGGTAAATTACTACTTATGGCTGTCCAAGTACGGCCTCGATTAATGGATTTAAACAGGTGAGGCTGGAAATCATTATCGCGATAACCCGATTGCGTCACATATACCGTATTGACATCGTTGGGCGAAGCTTCTACACTGGTAGTATAGCGTTGAGGTAGACCAGCGGTGATGTTGACCCAAGTTTTTCCGCCGTCGTCTGTACGCCATACATTGGCATCTGAAGTACCAGCGTACAACAAATTACCATCCAAAGGCGATTCGTGAACAGTAGAGATGTTATGAAAATTGCTTTCGTAAATGATGCCGTCAGTTAAATCACCGCTAATGGCTTGCCAATTGGATTGCGGGCTAATGGTGTTTCGGTATACTCGGTAGGTGCCGGTGTATAAAGTATTGGGACTAACTTGGCTGTAGTACAAGGGCGTATCCCAATTGGTACGGTCGGAAAGATTGATTCCGTTTTTTCCCGAAAAATAAGTCGAACCGCCATTATTGGTGACCTGGAATCCGCCGTATTGGGTCTGCACCCAATACACCAATGGATTTTTAGGGTCAAAAACAGATTGAAACCCATCTCCGCTGTATATTCGATTCCATGCTAAATTAGATACAGTTCCTTGCAAAGTACCATTGTCTTGCGCTCCTCCATAGTAATTGTTGGGAAAATTAGGGTTGTAAGCCACCCTATAAAACTGCGTAGTAGGAATATTCTCAATGTCTTTCCATGAAAAGCCATCATCGCTTTGATAAACTCCGCCATCAGTTCCCAAGATTATAGCTCCTGAAGGGGTGTAGACCAGTGCATGTTTATCGGCATGAACATCCTCGCGGTACCAAAATGGGGCGCCTAATTCCCAATTTCGGCCGCCATCTCGCGAACGCCACAAATCAATACCCAAAAGATAGATTTCAAAAGAATTGCTGGGGTTGACGGCAATTTTTCCAAAATACCAACCCATATCACCAAGAACATCTCTGCCCATTCCAGTAGAATCCCAAGCAATGACGGGTTTCCAATCCTGACCGCCATTTCTGCTGCGGTAAATGTTGTCAATTCGCTTATCGGCGCCCGAATACAAGGCATATACCGTTTGTGGTTGTTGTCGATCTATGGCCAAACCAATTCTACTCATTGGACCAGTGGGCAAACCGCCGCCTAGTATTTGCCAGTTGACACCGCCATCGGTGCTTTTGTATACGTGGGCGTTGGGCCCGGCTACTGTGGTTTCCTTGTTGTTGCGAATGCGATCCCAAGAAGCGGCATACAACACATTGGGATTGCTAGGATCCATTACTAGATCAATGATCCCAGCCTGATTGGCCACAAAAAGCGTTTGCCGCCAGGTTTTTCCTCCGTCGCTGCTACGGTACAATCCCCGTTGGTTATTTCGTTCAAAAGGTAGTCCTAAAGTACCCACATGAATAATTTGGGTATTCTGAGGATTGATGACAATATCGGTAATGATGCGCGTTTCACTTAGACCTAAATTTTGCCAAGTTCGGCCTCCGTTTTCTGTTTTATAAAGTCCATCGCCCAGAAAGGGGTAGGCAGTGACGTTGGGATCACCGGTGCCAACATATACAATTTCAGGGTTTTTGGGGTCGATGGTTATGGCGCCGATAGCCAAAAAACGCTGGTCGTCCATTAAGGGTCGCCAATTTTTCCCGCCGTCAACTGTTTTGAATAAACCGCCGGAAGAAAAACCAGCATAAATGATGTTTTCATCTTTGGGATGAACAGCGATCGTGTTTACCCGACCCCCGACGTTAGTTGGGCCGCAAATTACCCATTCCTGATTGAAACCTGGCGGACTGGAACGGAGCCAGCTTTCCCGTTGCGCCATTTCTAATGCCGTTTCATAGGCAGCTAAAGGGAATTTGGTATCAGGGTAGGAACGCTGCAAAAAAAACGCCTCATTGGGTACGCCTTCTCTTTCGCCTTCTTCCGTTTGTGAGGTTGAATGGTTTGTATTTTTTTGACAGCCTAGAATTACAGCAACTAAAAGCGAAAATAGAATAGCAGAAAATACAAATCGTCTCATGTTATGTCGATTTCATAGGATTACAACGAAACAAAAAACGACATCTTTCTGAACACACTCTAATGGTTGGCAAAAAACTCTTTTAGCCCGCCAGCATCTTCAGGTTTCATTCTACCGCTCAGGATCAAGCGCACTTCGCGCCTACGCGGGGCA
The DNA here is from genome assembly GCA_040401995.1 of Saprospiraceae bacterium. Lineage (GTDB taxonomy): Bacteria > Bacteroidota > Bacteroidia > Chitinophagales > Saprospiraceae > Haliscomenobacter. The sequence continues at coordinate 1,663 of JBBANM010000055.1, read as the reverse complement.
GAATCATAGCGTTGTTGTTCAATTTCGGTTAAGGGTATTACAGAAGGAACCGGAATGGGTTCGCCGTTGGCGTCATCAAGGGCAACAAAAGTATAGTAAGCATGGTTGCAACGACGGGAGTTTAAACCTTTGATATTAGAGGCAAAAACCTCCACGTATACTTCAACGGAAGTGGTAAATGCCCGACTAACTGTGGCTTCAAATGTTACAACATCCCCTAATTTGATGGGACGTTGAAATGAAACGTGGTCAACAGAGGCTGTAACCACCTGTGCTTCACAATGTTTTCCAGCACAGATGCTGGTGATAATGTCCATCCAGCGGAGTAAATTTCCGCCCATCAAGTTGCCCATTGGGTTGGTATCGTTGGGCATCACCATTTCGGTCATGATGGATCTTGATTCGGCAACTTTTTTGGGTTCAAGGGATCTTTCCATAATTTTAGCGAATCATCACGCCTTTTTTTCCTAGAAATGGGATGGTTGTAAAATTTTCTCGGGAGATACTGCCTTGAACAAACACGTATTTTTTATCATACATGTAGTTGTCCAAAGTAAAACTTACCCAGTATTCATTGGTAATGTCAAACAGCTTAGTCTGAATCGGTTCTATCAGCAAAGCGGAAGAGGGTTGGATTTCTTCAAAAAAATGACGCAGTACCGAGGTTTTTACAATATCCCCATTGAGTTCACCATACCCCTTTGAATTGATCAAAACATTGGAGATGGATTCTTCTTTTTCGTTGATGATGTAGGTATTCCATAATTCGTCATCATCACCAGGTACCACTGCAATCGCAATGTTTTCAACTTTCAGAATTGGTATATCTTTTTTCATGCATTCTGTTTGGTCTCCGCTGGAGCAAATTTAAACTCAAAAACGTCGGCAAAATGAGATTTAACTCGGCTTTTAACCTCGTTTATGTCCAGTTCCCGGCCCAGCACTTGCGCTAAGGAAGTTACTTCTTTGTCGTCGTCTTTTATGCCGCAAGGGATGATGTTGTCAAAATGATTCAATTGGGTATTTACATTAAATGCAAAACCGTGCAAAGTCACCCAGCGACTTAAGTGCACGCCAATGGCACATATTTTTTTCAAAACGGTTTCTCCTTCAGTAGCCAGCCATACGCCGGTGTATTTTTCAACCCGTTGCCCTTCAAGGCCGTAATCGGCCAGCGTTCGGATGATTACTTCTTCTAAAAAACGCACATAACGGTGTACATCAGTAAAAAAGCACTCCAAATCAAAAATGGGGTAACCCACAATTTGACCAGGCCCATGATAGGTAATGTCTCCACCGCGATTGATCTTAAAAAACTCGAACCCCTTTTCCGTTAATTCTTGCTCGCTTAACAAAAGATGATCCATTGATCCGCTCTTGCCAAGCGTATAAACCGGAGCATGTTCGCAAAAAAGGAGATGATGCGCTTGTTGGATGGTAGGTTCTGCGTTGGCTATGCGTGTGCGGTTGGCTAATTTATTTTCAACCAATTCAGCGTGCAAGCGGGTTTGATAGTCCCAAGCTTCACGGTAGGCAATACGGCCAAGATCTTGAAAAATCACTTGTTCCATCCCTTCCTGAAATATCGCGCAAAGCTAATTAATTTTTAATTAGGGCAAACGCATCAAATCTACACCCCTAGAATTTTTTCGAGATAATTCAG
>JBBANM010000054.1:0-40370 GCA_040401995.1 Saprospiraceae bacterium | reverse complement strand
TGATCTCAAGATATTAATTTTTTATTTTGTTTTGCGACATTTTGAATTACACCCTTTTACAGCCCATCATTAGCAAAATGTCCAGTGGTATGGTAACCCCTTTGATCCGCTTTCCAAATATAATGCTGGACGCTTTTTCCGATTATCTGTTCTCTTTTGCCCCAGTACCAGACGTTTTACGCCACTCTTTGCAACTCCACATTTTTTTGTATTTTCACTTCACTAGAGAACAAAAAACGAGGCAGCATGCAGGACGTACATTTCAACATAGACGGCAAAAAGAAAAACACCTTTGACGCCATCGTCATCGGCAGTGGCATCAGCGGCGGCTGGGCAGCCAAAGAACTGTGCGAAAAAGGCCTCAAAACTCTCGTACTCGAGCGCGGGCGCAAGGTAGAACACATTGTAGACTACCCCACCATGAACCTCGCACCTTGGGAACTGCCCAATCGCGGTGATATGTCAAGAGCAGATTTGCAGAAGAATCCACTAATATCCCGTGCTGCTGGTTATGGCGCCGATACCGCTCATTTTTTTGTACAAGATGCCGATCATCCCTATATTCAGGAAAAACCGTTTGATTGGATTCGCGGCTACCAAGTTGGGGGTAAATCCTTGATTTGGGGCAGGGCCTGTCAACGCTGGAGCGATTTTGAATTCAGTGCGCCTCAGCGTTATGGTTATGGATTGGATTGGCCAATCCGCTATGCCGATGTAGCTCCTTGGTACAGCCATGTAGAGCGTTTTATTGGCGTGTGTGGAATCAAAGAAAACATTGCTTCTATGCCCGATGGCGAGTTCCAGCCGGGGTATGAACTCAACTGCGTTGAAGAGCACATCAAGGAGGTATTGCTCAAAAAATTCAATCGGCATTATGTATCCGGTCGTTGGGCGCACATCACGCAGCCTACCGATGATCAGCGCAAAACCGGGCGTGGCCAATGTCAAAACCGCGATCTCTGTATGCGAGGTTGCCCCTTTGGCGGGTATTTTAGTTCGGTCACCTCTACCCTACCCTGGGCCAAACTCACCGGCAATTTGACGGTTGCGCCGGATTCGGTGGTGCATTCCATCATCTACGACGAGCAAAAAGGCAAGGCCATTGGGGTCAATGTGATCAATGCCAAAACCCACGAAACCACCGCCTATTTTGCCAAAATTATTTTTGTCAATGCCTCGGCGCTCAATAGCAATTTGATTTTGCTCAATTCTACCTCCAAGCGTTTTCCCAATGGTTTGGGCAACGACAGCGGAGTGTTGGGCAAATATGTGGCTTTTCACAATTACCGTGCGGGTATGGGCTGCGATTTTGAAGGCTACAAAGACAAATACTACAAAGTCAATCGCCCGGTGGAGTGTATCATCGCCAATTATCGCAATTTGGAAAAACAGGACACCGATTTCTTAGGCGGATACACCATATTTTCGGGGGCTTATCGGGAAAAGTTGAGTCTGAAAGGGCAGGAAAATTTAGTGGGCGGAGAGTTTAAAGAATCAGTGAGCGAACCCGGCACCTGGGGTGCGTACATGTACATGCAAGGCGAAACGCTACCCAAAGCTTCCAATCACGTGCGTTTAAGTAGCGATAAAAAAGACCAATGGGGCATTCCGCTGCTCATCACTTCGGTTGGGTATGACGACAACGACGATAAGATGGTGAAAGACTTTCTGGAACAAGGTAAAGCCATGTTGGAAGCAGCAGGCGGTATTAACATCCGCTCGTACGACAACCATCAGGCGCCTGGTCTCGATATTCACGAGATGGGCGGCGCGCGGATGGGACGCGATCCCAAAGATTCGATGCTCAACGAGTGGAATCAATTGCACCATTGCCAAAACGTGTTTGTAACCGACGGCGCTTGTATGACCAGTACTGGCAATCAGAGTCCGTCTATTTTATACATGTCGCTTACCGCCCGCGCCGCCAATCACGCTGTTGAAGCTTTAAAATCTGGAAAACTATAACCATGAAGCGCAGAGATATTCTACAACACATCGCCATCTTGACGGGCGCCAGCGTCTTGGGAGCAGATCGTTTTCTAGGCGGAGCTTGGAATCGGACCTTTGCAACGGAAACCTTTAGCGCAGCCGATATTGCGTTTTTTGACGAAGTGGCGGAAACCATTCTACCCCGTACCGCCAGCCCAGGCGCCAAAGATGCTAAAGTGGGCGCTTTTATTGCCAATTATGCCACCCAATGCTATGATAAGGACGATCAGCAAGTGCTAAAAAAAGGGATTGAAGCGCTAAATTTGGCGAGTAAAACGGCGTACAATAAACCATTTTTGGAGCTGGATGCTGCGCAACGGCAGGCATTGCTGACCCCTATTGCGAATAGCGCTCGACGACAATCCGAAGAGGATGAAACGCATTCATTGACTTATTTTACTTATATGCATCAATTAACGATGCTGGGATTTTTCACTTCTGAACCAGGAGCAACAAAGGTATTGCGGTATTTGCCTGTACCTGGCAATTATGAAGGGTGCATACCTTATGAAAAAGGAACTAAGTCCTGGGCGAAGTGAAATATTTATAAACCAATTTTTTCAGAATTTACAACAAACCCATTAATTTCTGAACCGATGATCCAGTTTGACAATTCTATACTCCTGTGCCCGCTTACAAAAGAAAAACTTAGCTTGATAGATTTTAAAGAGGATCAAAAACAATTTTTTGCTCCGCATCCAATTTGCAGCAGTGGTCTTATCAATGAGTCAAGAAGCCTGATATACCCAATCATACAGGGGGTGTTGGCTTTGTTGAAGGAATATGTTTTAGTAATTGATCCCAGTCAACTTCCTGCAACATTGAGTATGTCGTTTGACAAAGATCGCGTTTTTAGATACTACAATCAGATCGAATACGAAGAATTAGAAGAGACTATTGTGTATTCTGATGCCAAGAAATTTTTAGATTCCCGTTCAGTAGTCAGAGATTACTTGGAAAATTCGCTTGGGAAAGTCAAAAAATTCCTAGCCCCAAAGGGAAAGTATTTTTTAGACATTGCTTCTGGTCCGATCGGACTAAAAGAATACCTGGATCTTTCCGTTGATTATGAAAAGAGAATTTGTATCGATATCTCTTTAAATGCGTTAATACAGGCCAAAAGAAATTTAGGAGAAGCCAAAGGGATTTTTATTTGTTCAGATATTACCAATATTCCCTTGCGTTCCAACCTTTGTGATGCTGTTTTTTCGCAACATACACTTTATCATGTGCCAAAAAACGAGCAGGCTAAAGCGGTTCATGAATTGTATAGGGTAGCCAAAAATGGAGCACAAATTGCTATTGTCTACAATTGGTTTTATCATTCTTGGTTGATGAATATAACACTCCTCCCCTTTCAGATTTACCGAATTTTAAGACATTTTGCCGGCAAAGCCTATGTGAGAATTTGGCCGTCAAAGCCACGACTTTACTTCTTTCCGCATAGTTATCGTTGGTTTGAGCGCTTAGGGTATGGTGATCAAATGAAAATTTATTGTTGGAGAGCTTTGAACACCCAATTCATGCGCTTATACGTTCATGAATGGTTATTTGGAAGAAGGATGCTGAGTTTTGTTCAGCGGATGGAGGATCGCTACCCAAATGCAATGGGTTATCTAGGTGATTATCCCTTGATTGTTATTAATAAAGACCAACAAAGTCTCGAAGTAAATTAAATTATCTTTAGGCTGCTTACACTTACCTCTTTTGTTACATAAAACTTCGTCAAAAAAACATGTCCAACTTCCCATTCCAAACCATCGATTGGAGTACCATTCCGAAAACCGAGCACCCGGGTGAAACCGGTGTGGCTTACTGGCAAACCCTGCAATTGCCTGGGTTAAGAATTCGATTAGTGGAGTACAGCGCCGGTTATCTCGCCGATCATTGGTGCCAAAAAGGGCATATTGTGCATTGCTTAGAAGGCACATTAGACAGCGAAATGGAAAACGGGGAGATCTTCACGCTTTCCACTGGCATGACCTACGTTGTATCGGATGAGTTGAGCTCGCACCGCTCGGTTACCAAACAAGCGGTGAAATTGCTGATCATCGATGGTGATTTTTTGCGGTATCAGTCTGAGGATGCTACCTCGGCATTTTAATTCCGTTTCAAGTAATCAGCAGTTGTAAAGACCTCGCCGACTACGATGTTTTTGTTTTTGCCAATCACAAACTCACTCAAGCCCACGTGTTGTTTGTTCTTTGGGTTCCAATCAAAGGTATAACCCAGCTGCGTAAACGGATAACGCTTGTACAAGACAGAATCCTCAAAAGACATCCGCACTTGTTCAGCTAGCCACAACAAATTCTCGCAATCGGCAGCTGCGGTGTTCTTGAGGTGCAAATCACAGTTGGCATCGGTTACCTCGGTATCGATACAAGGTCGGAAAAGATCTTGCGGGCGTACCCAAAACTCTACGAAGTACTTTTTATCGGCATCCGGTGGCAAACCCAATAACTGTTTTAGTCTTTTGTCGGCATTGGGTATTTTTTTCTGAGTGGCTACCCATTGTTGAAGCTCTGGCGCCACGGTTACCCAAACTGGGTATTTCCCGGTGTTGTAAAAACCGCTATTGGCATCGTTTTTATAATATTTGGTATCTGCTTTCCAGGAGGAGACCAACACATAATCCTCACCATTGATTTTTCTCCATTTCAAATTGGGGGTAGAGGGCGTCACTTTGACCAAATTGGTGGAAATTTTACTGGCATTGGGTTGTGAAGCCGCAGTTAGTGCTTTGATATAATGACGTTCTAGGCCACAAGCGCTAAGAAATACGATTCCGGTCAATAATAGCGCTTTGCGCAAAGCAAATTGGATATTCATAAGCGAGGTGTTTTTTTCAAAGCTAAAGTAAGGAAAATGCAGGTTTTGCCGGGTATTGATAGTCATAAATAGAAAAAATATCTTGTTCGAAATCCAAATAACTTTTTGATTCGTAAATATGTCGATAAACGGTTGCAAAAGCACCGTACCCATTCCAAATCACTCCATCCACACCTACCATGAAAACAATATTGCTGTTGCTCAGCCTGAACCTAGCGTTCGCAGTGTCCAAATTCGAGGGCGTACCGTTTACCTTAAAAAACACTTCTTTGCTTTCCATTCCATTGGAAATCCCCGGCGTGATGAATCCCAACCTCAATCCTTTGTCTACCAGTGGCGTTACGCTAGATATTGGTCAAAAAGTTTTTTTTAAATACAAAAAGAAGCGCTTTTTGCTGTTGGAAGTAAGCAGCGATTTAAAAGGGCAGACATTGGACGTTCCTAAGTTAATCCGCGAGCGGAAGAAGGAACTGAAATTGAGTGAGGAGTAAATAGCACAACATTATAAAGGGGGTCAAGTTTGTTAGCGTTCATAATCATATCTCCGGCCAATAAATCCGCTTCCACTTGGAGACAATCCGGATCCCAACCACAATAACTATACCGATCCCCAGGTTCCATTCCTCCGAAACGCCGGCCTTAGCTAATAAAACTTGAATCAAACCGCCTACCAAACATGCAGTGGCGTACATTTCCCCTTTTTTGAGCAAATCCGGTACTTGGTTGCTTAAGATATCAGCTAACAAACCGCCAAAAGTAGCGCTGATGGCCCCCATGATGATGGTATAGCCACTGTTGATCCCTGCTTCTAAGCTTTTTTGAATACCCAACACAGTAAACAACCCCAATCCAATGGCGTCAGTGATGAAAATGGTGCGTCTGGCAAAACCTACTTTTTCCTTTAAGATAAATACCAATATCACCGCTGCCACCACCAAGCCCAGTGGCACATAGTCATTGAGCCAGCCCACGGGGCGTACGCCGATCAATACATCGCGCACCGTTCCGCCGCCATATGCCGTAACAAAGGCCAAAACCAATGCGCCAAAAATGTCCATTTGATGGGTTCGCGCCTTGAGTGCGCCCGCGATGGCAAAAACGAAGGTTCCTAGGTAGGTGATATAGGTTAATCCGCTCATGGAGTGTTTGTGTTTCGAAGAATTGCGTTGAAAATTACAATGAACCGTCTATTGCTGAACAAAAATAGCCCAGCTGATATAAGAGCTTGTTCAGGTTTCTGCTTCGAGCTACAAATGGCCAAAATTCACCCCAATTTCGTTACAAAAATGCTCATGTAGCGCTGCTACATTCTGCTTTTTGTGCCTCATTGGTGCGAATTTTAGCTCATTTTCGCCATCGAACCAGAAACCTGAACAAGCTCTAAAATCTTTACTTTGATAATCCTTTAATTTACCTATTTTGAGACTACAGATCAGCATTATTTTTTCAACAAAATCAACACCTACATGAGCAAGCTTCTTACTTCGCGCCGCGATTTTGTAAGGCATAGCGCCGCACTAGCTGGCGTTGCCCTCGCAGCGCCATCACTTTTATTGCCAAAAAAAGGCAAACACATTGGGCTTCAATTGTATTCCGTAAGGGATGAAATGAAGAAAGATACTTTGGGCACCTTGAAAGCTTTGGCAGCAATGGGTTACAAAGAATTGGAGCCGGCGGCATACACCGGCGCTTTTCCCAATACCTACGTCGATCGTAAAATTTATGGTTACTCCAGCAAAGAGTTGCGCAAAATCATCGACGACATGGGGCTTTCCTTCCCTAGCAGTCACGTCGTTTTTCGGATGAAAGATTGGGATGCCGCCAAAAATGACATCACCGACACCTGGAAAAATGTAATCGAAGATGCGCAGATTCTAGGACAAAAATACCTGATCAGTCCTTCGTTTGATGCCGATAAAACCAAACTTGACGAGGTTAAAAAAGGCATCGAAATCTACAACAAAGTTGGGATGATTGTAGCGCAGAAAGGGCTACGTTTTGGGTTTCACAACCACCATCAAGAGTTTACGCAAAAATTCAAGGACGAGTACCTCTACGACATCATGCTCAAGGGGCTGGATCTAAAATATGTTTGCCAACAATTGGATATCTGTAACCTCACGGTGGCCAAAGTGGATCCCATGACCTGGTTACGTAAGTTTCCCAAGCATTTTGAATTGATGCACGTGAAAGACCGCAGCAAAACTTCAGAAGAAAGCACTTTGCTGGGAGATGGTACCCTCAATTTGCAGGAGATCATTAGTTTCTCCAAGAAAAACACCAATATCGCGTATTGGGTGTTGGAACAGGAGTCGTACGACGATAAAACGCCTTTGGAATGCGTTAAAATCGATTTGGCGCGATTGACGGAGCGGTATTTGTAAAAAATATATAGCCAGTTGCCTGATTATTAATTTCCAGCAACTGGCTAATAATAAATTATCCTTTGTTGAATGCAGGATCGTAGTTGCTACCATCCGCTGGTTTCAAAGTACCTAGAATGATCCGGATAAAATCGATCAAAGTCCAGATACCCAAGCCGCCGAGGGTAATGATTTGCAATACACCAATCAGCGTATAGCCTAGGTAAAAGCGGTGAATACCAATACCGCCCAAGAAGATACACAACAAAAGAGCCGTGATTTGACTTTTCTTGCCACCCGCTGGAGCGTCTGGATTTTCCAGTGCTGCCTTCTTCAGGTGTTTTTGGCTGATCTTCAGTGCAATGCTACCTGCCAAACCCAATCTTTTTCCAGTTTTTTCTTTAAAAGTTTTTGGGGTGAGCGCCAAAAAGTCTGCGGTGGTATAGTTGTCAAAACCCATCGCCGTGATTTGTTCGGCTGTCACTGGGGGAGTCGGCTGACTCATCACGATGGCATGAGCATTCAAACTCATCAGCGCAAAAGCCAATACAAAAAATGAACATTGGATAAAACGTTTCATAAAATATGGTTTAAGGTTAATAAATATGCAAGGTTCGCAACATTGGAAGAGGTGAAAGGTCTTGTTTGTATGAATTAGCAAACACAAATTAGCCGATTAAAGTTAAAATTTCCAAATTTTTAAATCCGTTTGACTTTTTTTGTACAAATTCCAAATTAAGTAATGATCAAAATCACTAGGTAAGCATATATCGTTTGATGAGCGAATTTTCTAAATTTACGATCCAGCATTCCTTTTTAGGAACGGGTGAATAATAAGTGAGCACTTATTGTTTAACCGTTCCATAGACAAAGCAGTGAACGATGAAAGAGATTAAAGCCATTTTGCAAGCCTATGATCAGGTTGATTTTTCCCACCAACAGGCGGCATTGGCAACAGTTGTAAGGGTTGAAGGTTCTTCCTACCGGCGCATCGGCGCGCGTATGCTCGTGATCGACAATGGCGTATGGATTGGCGGTATCAGCGGCGGGTGTTTGGAAGGCGATGCCTTGCGCCGTGCGCGTTTGGCGATCCATAAAAAACATGCTTCGAGCATCATTTACGACACCTCCGAAGAGGATAATTTCCAGATTGGCGTTAATCTGGGATGCAATGGCGTTATTGAGGTACTTTTCACACCCATTGATCCTACCGATAAAAACAATGCGGTTGAATTGTTGAGAAGCTATACGGAAGAGCGTTCAGCACGTTTGCTTTTTACCGTCATTGATTCAGATGCAGAGGGGGCATTGGCTTTGGGAAAGGTTTATCAGGAAGATGATCTTGCTCTACTCTCTTTAAATCCTGAGGTATTTGCAGCCATCCATGCAGATGGCAATATAGCCTTGGGCAACAAAAAATCAAAAGTTTGTGTTTACCCCGATTTTAGTATGTTGGTTGAAGTATTGCCTCCGGTGATACATATGGTGCTTTTTGGCAGCAATTACGATGTGTTTTCTTTAATCAAAATTGGCAAAGAAATTGGCTGGAAAGTAAGCGTGGTAGCAAATATCCATAAGATTTCCAAAACTTTGTACGATGCCGCCGATCAGGTGATCGACAAAACGCAACCAGTGCCCATTGATGCATACACGGCTTTTGTGCTGATGTCACATGATTACAACACTGATTTGCGGTTATTGGAAACGTATATGGGATCAATTGTGCCTTACATCGGTATGTTGGGGCCGCGAAAAAGAGCCGATAAAATTTTTGCTGAATTGACGGAAAAAGGGTTGCAACTTCCTTACGACCGTATTTTTGCGCCCATTGGCTTGAATATTGGGGCGCTTTCGCCCGAGGAAATTGCTTTATCCATAGTAGCTGAAATACAAGCACATTTCATGCACAAAAAGCCTACCTTCTTGCGAGAGATTGAAGGTGTTATCCATGAACGCGATTGAACATTAAATAATTAGAGTTTGTTCAGGGTTCTGCTTCGAGCTACAAATGGCTAAAATTCACCCCAATTTCGTTACAAAAATGCTCATGTAGCGCTGCTACACTCCGCTTTTTGTGCCTCATTGGTGTAAATTTTAGCTCATTTTCGCCATCGAAGCAGAATCCTGAACAAACTCATATAAAACCTACATCATGAATTTATCCGGAACGTACGTTGTCGATGCTCCTGCCCAAGCCATTTGGGATATACTTATGGATCCTGATGCGCTGGCTCGAATCACCCCGGCCATCACCAAGCTGGAAAGAATTGAAGGCGACACTTTTAAGGCCATTGCTGAAGTGAAGATTGGCCCCATGAGCGGCGCTTTTACAGGTAATCTTACCCTGACCGATAAAGTTGAACCGCAAAGCTTTAACCTCAATGTGCAGCAAAATAGCAAAATAGGCAATGCTAGTGCCGTTATTGGTATGAACATGAAAGCGCTATCAGATACCCAAACCGAAGTGAGTTTCAATGGCGATGTGAAATTGTCGGGCATGCTCAATACCATGGGCGGACGAGTGATCACCCCTGTAGCCAATATGCTATCTAAGCAGTTTTTTGATGCTTTGAATGCCGAAGTAGCCAAGGGGTAAAATTTTCGATGAAGCGCAGATTGAGAGTTTAGTTCACCTGTTAAAGGAACCCAACTCCCAATCTCCGTTCTTCACTTCGAAATAGGAGCTATTGCTCCGTATAGCGTTTAAAATTATCCACAATGGCTTGCCAGCCTTGTACTTGTAATTCGTGGGGATTTTCATCCTCAGCTTCAAAAGACTGGGTAATCTTAGTATCCTGGCTGCTACTGGCGAAAACAACCGTTACTTTTCGGTCATCATCGAGGGTGTAAGCGAGGCGTTGATGAGGAATCACCTCGTCATAAGTTCCACTAAAATCAAAAGTGAAACTTTCGTCTTTGGCCGCCATGGTGAACACAAATCGTCCGTCAGCGCGTAAATCATTGACCGCTTTTGGCGTGTGCCAATCCTCTGAGGCATTGTTCCAGTTAACAATGTGAGCCGGATCTGTCCAGTAGATCCAAACTTTTTCCACGGGTACTTGTACCGTACTTTGCACGGTGAGTAAGGCTTTAGACATGCTAGTATTTTTCTTTTAGGAACGGGTGAATAATAAATTGACATTTTAGCCACCGCTATTTTGTTGCCAATCTTCCTATCTTTTGAGGCGCAATGTAGGGCATTGTAACGAAAAAGATAGGAAGATTGGCGGCGAAAGAGCAAGGATAAAGTGGTGATTTATTGTTCACCCGTTCCTTAGTTTTGCAATCTCAATTTTATTCATCTGCAACATTGCATTCATCGCATATTGCGACACTTCCGGGTCAGCATTACTTAGCGCTTGCATCAGTTCTCGGGGTACTATCTGCCAGGATACGCCAAACTGATCCTTCAACCAAGCACATCTACTTTCCTCCCCTTTTTCGGTAAAGCCATTCCAGAAATGATCCACTTCTTCTTGACCCTGACAATCCACTACCAATGAAACCCCTTCATTGAAATCAAAAGAATGGGAAGCTGGACTGTCCATTGCCATGAAGGTTTGTCCATTCAATTGGAATCGAGCATGTTTGATTGATCCCGGCGTTGGTTCATTTTCCTCAAATCGGGCGATAAATTGTACGCCAGATGACTCAAAAAGACGGGCATATAATTCAATTGCCGTTTCCGCTTGTCCATGCTGAGCATTGGCAAACATTAGCAAAGGAGTTATTTTTTGCCCCACTTCGGCGACGCTACCCAAAGTCAATTGCCAGGAGACTCCGAAACGGTCTTGCAACCAACCATATTTCGGACTCCAAGGGTAGGTATTCAAAGCCATAAGCGCCGATCCGCCTTCCAGCAATTGTGCCCAAGCCGCATCAATTTCTGCTTCTGTTTCAAAAACCGTGTAAAATGAAATCATCGGATTGGGTTTAAACTGCGGACCGCCATTTAAACCCATGAATTTTTGTCCGCCGATCTCAAAAACAACGGTAATCGGGCTTTCAGAAGTGATTTTTCCATTGCCAAAAACGGAACAGTAAAAATCGGCAGCAGCTTTGGCTTGACCATCAAACCAAAAGCAAGGATAGATTTTGTTGCTCATTTATTTTTGTTTTGTAGCTCCTAAGTGCTTTGATTTTATGCTTTTTCGCCACAATCAAACATCCATTGTACGCCAAATTTATCGGCAGAAATACCGTAGTAACTGTCCCAAAACGTATCTTGTAATTCCATTTCTATTTTACCGCCCGCTGAAAGTGCATCAAAAAGGCGTTTGGTCTCTACTCGAGTATCGAGCGTCAAACAAATATAGGAATTGTTACCCATTCGTACGGTAGACCCCATCGATTCGGGCGCATCTGTACCCATCAGTAGGTGCCCGTTGAGAATGGGTAAGGCTACGTGCATCACCAAGTTTTTGTCTTCCTCGGCCATAGCTGGCGCGCCATCCTGGGGGGGAACTTGACCAAATCGCATGATTTCGCCACTAAATTCTCCGCCAAAAACGGATTTGTAAAAGTTGAATGCCGCTTCGGTTTCACGGGCAAAATTGAGATAAGTGCCAACACTTGCCATAATGGGTGTTTTTTTTAGATTAAATTGTTTTAAATGTTTTTCAATACAAATTTATGTTTATTTTTAAAACTAATTGTGTTTTATTGATCCATTTTTGAGCATAAACTCCATTTGTTTTTCTACTACTTATCAACCCAAATAAGGACAAAACAAGCGAGATTAAGTCCTGTTTGTCTGAAATTAGGCACGACGCCATGAACCAATAAATTAGCCCTGTCGAATGTAGTTCCGACAGGGCTAATCTTCCAACTAAGTACTCCATTCCTTACTGCTGGCTCCAAGGAACCAATTTTGAAGGGTAATAATTGATGCCCATGGCTTTAAATCGTGCGCCATGTTTGGCCAATCGCAATTTGTAGGTATCCCAATTTCTAGCGCCCGCTGCCGACCAACCAATCTCGGCATATCCTGGTAGTCGTGGAAAGCTCATGAAATCCAGTTCCTCTTTTTTGGAAAGCGTTTCCGTCCACAAGGTCGTTTCAACACCGATGATGTTATCACGGGTAACGCCAGGGGTGTAAGTGGCTGGATCCCAAGTGTAAGCTTTGTCTACTTCAATATAACCGGCCCATTTTAAGCCCAATTTGGTAGTGGAATCGTACTTCATGTCAATGTACGCTCGTGCTGCCGGCGACATCAAAACTTTAGAACCCTGCTGAACGGTAGACGTCGCGTTTTTTACGCTCGCCCACACTTGCGCAACAGTAGTAGGTTTCAAGGCGCCCAAAGAAATCTCATCCCAACCGATCACTTTTTTGCCATGCTTGGCTACAATCTCTTGCACCCGATTTACAAAAGGGATATAATCTTCCTTTTTGGTGGAATGTGATTCATCTCCTCCAATATGGATGTATGGCCCCGGCGAGATAGCACTCAATTCGCGCATGACATCATCAATGAATTTGTAAACCAGTTCGCTGTTCATACAAAAGGAGCTAAACCCTACTTCCATACCGCTGTAGAGTTTTGGCGTTTTTCCATTGCAATTCAGCTCAGGATAAGAAGCCAACGCGGCATTGGTATGTCCGGGCATGTCAATTTCTGGTACTATGGTGATGTAGCGCGCCTGAGCATATTTAACGATGTCTTTGAACTGCTCTTGGGTGTAATATCCTCCTTTACCGCCACCCACTTGGGTACTACCGCCATAAGTTGCCAGCTTAGGCCATGACTTGATCTCAATCCGCCAGCCTTGGTCGTTGGAAAGCCCCAAGTGCAACACGTTGTATTTGTAATAGGCTATCTGGTCGATGTAACGTTTTACATCGGCAACACCAAAAAAGTGCCGAGAAACATCGAGCATAACCCCGCGATAGGCATAGACTGGGTTGTCGGTGATGGTACCGGTTCCGATTTCCCATGGTCCAGCTTGTTTTACTTTCAATTCAATTTTGGCGGGAAAAAGCTGGCGTAGGGTTTGGATGCCCCGAAAAAGACCAGCAGGCTGCAATGCGATTAAAGAGACGAGGTTTTCGGTAATCGTCAATTCATACCCTTCTTCTCCCAAAGAAGTTTTATCAGGGGCCAGCGCCAAGTAGATACCTCGGCTAGGAGCGCTACTTACCGCTTTAACTGGTAACGCAAAACCGGTAGCTGGGCGCAAAACGCCCCCTAGATAATTGCCAATTCCGGTCAACTCTGCATTACCGCTTGCTATACTAATGTCGGTACTAGCGTACAAAATAAAGGAACTATTGGTAGCAGATACGGAAACTGGAATCGGAATGATGCTCTCTTTGCCTAGATCGATAGGCGTATGCTTCACTTGGCAGGAAGCGCTGAGAATACACAATGCGAAGAGGGGAAAAATGAACCCCGCCCTCAAACCTTGGACTGATGTCATTGAATAAGTGTTTTTTATGATAAAATGATGTAGGTACTTATTTAAAACTACCGTTCCAACTTAAAATTTGGATCCAGCTTGGGTCGGATGATTGAATTGGCAACCTTGGCGCCAGTTCGGTACATCCATTGCGTCATTCGCGTCAGTTTATTGATGTCGATTCTGCTTGCTTCATCTCTGGGCGTATGATAGTCAGGGTGCAGTAAGGTGGTAAAAAAGATAGCTGGAATGCCCGCCCTTGCGTAAGGCAAATGGTCGCTGCGGAAATACCAACCTTCGATGTGTGTGGGTTGATCCCAAAGGGTGTCTAGCTTGAATTGTGTCCCTTCTTGGTTAGCTTCCAGCGCCATATTGACCAAATCTAGCGAGTTGCGGTGTGGCCCGCGTGCCCCCAGCAAAGCTGCACTATCAGGAGCATTTCTACCGATCATATCCGCATTAAGAACGGCAACCAGCGATTTTTTAGGCACTGTGGGATGAGCAGAAAACCATTTTGATCCCAGCAAACCTCGCTCTTCAGCGCCATGCCAAACAAAAAGTGCCGAACGTTTTCCTGGTTGTTCCTTGAAAGCCCTGGCAATTGCCAACAAAGCCGCACTAACCGTAGCATTGTCATCGGCGCCGTTGTAAATGGAATCTTGATCATAGGCAGTGCGGATGCCGTCATGATCCTGATGGCCGCTAAATACCACATATTCCTTGGAAAGAATGGCGTCGTTGCCGGTAATTTTCCCAACTATATTGACCGAGGGATAATCAAATTGTTCGATTAAAATATTGGTATTGAGTACCAAGCCAGGTTTTTGTAAAAAAGACTGGGCATTGCCATGAACCCAAAATACGGGAGGTTTGGCGGTTACACTGGCATTCGGACCATCTTCCACATCGTACAAACCGCGTTTCAATTGTGGCAATACTTGTTCCCAACTTTTTTCAGCACGAGCATCGGCAATAAACACAATGGCTATCGCGCCGCGTTTGAACAATTCAGCGCCATATTTGCGCAATATCAAACCGGGATATCGCCGTTCGGGAATCGATACCTGCAGATTGATACCCTCTTCATTGGCCTGTATTGCTACAGCTTTGTCTTTTAGGTCTATACCATCCAGGTTTTTCCAGGCCGCATCATCCAAATATACCAGCGGAGTGGTAACTTTTGCCGGTGCAGTTTGGGCAACTAAAGTCGATTGCCAAGGTATGAAGGTGCTATCGCCAAGCTGAATCGTGCTTTTGGGTGAGACACGGTTGCGCTTAAGATTGAAAAACTGAAAAAAAGTGCCATCGTCGCCAGCTGGTTTGAGTCCTGCCGCCTTTGCTTGATCTGCCAACCAGACCGATACTTTCAATTCATCTAAAGTACCAGCTTCACGACCCCGAAAGTGGTTATCGGCCAAGGCAAAAAGATCAGCGCGGAGGTCTGATTCTTTAATGGCCGTTAACGGCATCGGGGCTATTTTTTTTGGTGCTGGTTTTACGGGCGCACGGTGACGGGATGTTCGATGATGAGATCTTCTTTGTCCTGAAACCGGCAAGCTTGAAAATAAAATTGCCAAAAGAGCGAATAAACTAAGGTGATAAAAACGCATGGTACAATCGATTAATGAAAAAAATAGGAACTACCCAATCCGCTGACCATTGGGTATAGCGCGCTCAGGTTGAAGCAAAGTAACAATTTTATCCGATCCCACTGCTCCCAATACCAAACACTCGCTTTGAATATTGGCAATTTGCTTGGGAGGGAAATTGACAACAGCCACGACCTGTTTGCCAATTAAATCTTCAGGCGTGTACAATTGCGTGATCTGCGCCGAGGATTTTTTCAACCCCAAGTCGCCAAAATCAATCATCAACTTATAAGCTGGATTGCGTACTTCCTTGAACACCTCTGCCGAAACTATGGTGCCAACGCGCATTTCTACTTTCATAAATTCATTCCAATCAATGGTTGTTTCCATGTGCTTAGCTTAAACTTAAATGCGTAGGTAATCCATCGAGGCTTACCCGATTTTTTTCTTCTTGATACTCTTGTAAGCCCTCGGCTCCTTTTTTGTTTGCCCAATCAAAGTGAATATCCCGATCACCCAGGTATTCGTAAAGCGGCACGCCAAATCCGCAAGAGGTTTGCACCAAATCAATGGTTGCAACGATGATTTGTCGAGTGCTGGGGTAAATGGTGAAATGTGGCGAATATGTTTCCCAATCGGGGTTTCCGGGCAGCACGACCGTTCCTTTGCCGTATAATCGCAAAATGTTAGGGGCGCCTTCAAAAGAACAAAACATAAAAGTGATGCGTCCATTTTCCAGGGTATGGGCTGAGGTTTCGTTGCCGCTGCTGATCAAATCCATATAGGCAACTTGCTGAGGCCCAAGTACCCGAAAAGCATCTAACCCTTTGGGGGATAAATTTATTCGCCCTTCCTCGCTCAAAGGAGCAGTGGCTACAAAGAACAAGTGTTGTTTTTCGATAAATGCCTGATGCTCGGGTTTGATCTGTTCGTGAAACTTTCCCATTGCTTAATTTTTTTGGAATAAAAATTAACTAGACTAACGCTTTCCTTCCCATTCGGCATAAAATTGTTCCAAAAAACCTTCCATGTATTGGTGTCGCGCCTCGGCCATTTTTTTGCCCGTTGCCGTATTCATTCGATCTTTGAGCAGTAGCAGTTTTTCGTAAAAATGATTAATCGTTGGCGCTGTGCTTTTTTTGTATTCTTCTTTCGTCATGTTCAAATTGGGCGGAATGGCAGGATCATAAAGGGCGCGATTTTTAAATCCGCCATAGTTGAAAGTCCGCGCAATACCAATGGCGCCGATGGCATCCAGTCGGTCGGCGTCTTGCACTACCGCCAGTTCATTTGATGAAAAATTACTACTTACGTTGCCGCCTTTGAAGGAAATATTGCGAATGATTTGCTCTACGTGGGAAATGATAACCGCGTCAACCTGTTGCGACTGTAGGAATTGAACGGCCAACTCAGGGCCAATGTCTTCATTGCCATCGTGAAATTTGGAATCTGCAATGTCATGTAATAAAGCGCCCAATTCCACAACAAAGGAATCAACGATTTCGGTTGCGGCGATGGTTTTTGCCAAACTCCACACCCGTTGGATGTGATGCCAGTCGTGACCGCCTTCGGCATGTTCTAAAACTTGTTGGACGTACGCTGCAGTTTGCGCAATAATGGCTTCCTGATTCATTCAAGATGGTTTAGGATGCCAAGATAAAAAGGGAAGCTTATTTTTTTGAAAAGACTTGGGGAAGCAAGGAAAAAAAACGCCGATCACAGGTAGCTGGATCGGCGCAAAAGATCTATATGTTGAGAAAGTTTAATTATTTTGATTCGGCAAAAACTGCGTCACTTTACCCAGCAATGCTGGCATTTTTGGCAATTTGATGGTAATGATGCCATTTTTGGAACCTATATTCATCCCATCTACCGACACCCAAAGCGGATTGACCGGGATTTGACGACGAAAAGGCAGCATACGATATTCATTCAACCAATGTCGTTGTGAATCAATGGGTTCGAAGGCATCTCCATTTCCAGCATAATGCAAAAACAAGAAATCATTTTCTACCGTAATATTCAGATCCTCGTGGGTCAATCCAGGGGCAACCAACTCGATGAAAAAAGCTTCAGTTGTTTCGATAATGTTCAATGCCGGAGTCGGGCTGAGTTGTACAGCATTGAACTGGTGCATTTTATCCCAATTTTGCTTCACGATCGGATCGTCAAAATTGAGTTGTCCTTCTTTAAATCGTTGCAAGATCATGGTAGTTTGAATTTGTTTTATTACTTGCAAATGGCATTCCAAGTGGTAATTACTGCCAAAAAAGCATGTTTATTTATTTTCACCTGACCTATTGACAGTCGCAACTATCCTTTAACTGCCATTTTTTCAAATATTGACGCTCTCATTTGTTTTTAGACGCCCCTACCCTATTTATCCTCTTAAAGACTACTCTTAAGCAGTAATTAATCTGTAATTTACCTCGATTTCCAAATCATTATTGGTGAACAGATTTGCTAAAACACTTTACAAACCATAGAAAACCATGTCAAATCGCCGAACATTTATCAAACAAACCGCCTTGGTGGGCGCGGGAGTATTGACCTCTGCCCCGCTTTTTTCTTATACCGGATCACCTAATGAAAAGGTCGTCATCGGGGTGATGGGCACCAATAGCCGCGGCGCTTTTTTGGCCAGCGCTTTTGCCAAATTACCTAATGTAGAGGTTGCCTACATTTGCGACGTGGACGCTACCGTGTTGAGTCGCACCATTGCCGATATTGAAAAAATCAGCGGCAAAAAAACCAAAGGCTTTACCGATGTACGCAAAATGCTGGAAGAAAAAGACTGTGATGCCATCGCGATCGCAGCTCCTGACCACTGGCATGCGCCAGCAGCGCTCATGGGCGTGAAGGCGGGAAAAGCGGTCTATGTTGAAAAACCTTGCGCCCACAACCCTGCCGAAGGCGAAATGTTGGTGGCAGCCATGCAGAAATACGGCAAGCTGATCCAAATGGGTAGTCAGCGCCGTTCTTTCCCTAAGGTGCAAGAAATGATCCAATCGCTACATGATGGCGCCATCGGAAGGGTTTATTTCGCGCGGGGTTGGTATGCCAATTCGCGCAAGACGATTGGTTTTGGTAAAACCGCGCCGGTTCCATCTAATCTGGATTTTGAATTATGGCAAGGCCCGGCGCCGCGCAAGGAATACAAAGACAACCTGGTGCACTACAACTGGCACTGGTTTTGGAATTGGGGCACTGGCGAAGCGCTTAACAACGGCACTCATGAATTGGATGTGATGCGCTGGGGATTAGGTGTTGACTACCCTACCAAAGTGGTATCTGCTGGTGGTCGCTTTGCATTTAAAGATGATTGGGAAACCCCCGATACCCAAACCATCAGCTATGAGTTTGCCAATAATACTGCCATCACCTGGGAAGGGCGCAGTTGCAACGGTTACGGCTCGGAAGGCGCTGGTCGTGGTGTAGTGTTTTATGGCGAAAAAGGAACCTTGGTTTACCCAGGCGGGGATGATTTCAAAGTGTACGACCTGGGAAATAAACTGATCAAAGACGTTAAAACCAACATTCAATCCATCGATGCTACCAACCCCGTGGGGATGGGCGAGCAATTGGATGGCCTGCACTTGATCAATTTTGCCGATGCCATTCGCGGTAAGGTGAAGGCGACTGCTCCTATTGCGGAAGGTCAAAAATCGACGCTACTCCCGCAATTGGGCAATATAGCCTACCGTGTTGGACGTACCCTCCATTGCGATCCTAGCAATGGTCATATTCTAAACGACAAAGATGCCATGAAACTGTGGGCGAGAACCTACGCCAAAGGTTGGGAAATGGTGGTTTAGCATTTTGACAGACATTGCTAAAATAAACAAAAAAAATCGGGGGAAGATCCAAATGGTGTCTTCCCCCGATGATTTTTACCGGTTAGAAACCGGCAAACCTGTTTTCTCAACCAAATTTCTGGCTCGAGCAATAAAGATGACCTTGTTAATTACAGCGCTCTAACCAATGAACGGCGTATGTTCCATTCTCCGTATTATCTTTTTTACGCATTCGATTATAAAAGGTTGCTGTTCAAATGCTAAAATTTTAGAAAAAAGTTTGACATTTAAAAAATGTTAAATTATAGATTAACATTTTCATTTATCTTTTAGGATTTAAGCAAGAAAACTGGATTGATTTAAAATCTCCAATTCCTTACTTCTTCGCCAATGAATTGATCCAAATCGCGATTTTTCGTGCATCTTCTTGCGGTACTTGAGGCATCGCCGCCATCGGTGTAGCGTATTCCGGCCAGTTCTTAGGTTGCGGATTTTTGATCAACTCCATGATTTTCTCCACCGAGTAATTACGTTTGGCAACATCCACATAGGCTGGTCCTATCACTTTTTTATCCGGCTGATGACAAGCAATGCAAGTGTGTTTGGTCAGCAAGGGTTTCATTTGCTCAAAAGTGTAAACCGGGGTCGTTTTGGCGAAAGGCTCTGGTTTGGTAGTGGGTGCTGTTGTTTTTGTCGTTGCTGTTGCCGGAGTTGGTTTAATGCTGTTATTGCGAGTAGTCATATCGGCCACCGCCAGTTTTTCACCATCTGGGAAATTGTTGAGGGTATAGTAGGTCCGGTTATGCAGTAAAGGCATCCCTTGTTCCTCATCTACAATCCCTTCAAGCGTGATGGTATGGATGTAATATTGGCGCATGTTATCTACCGCAAGCCGCACTTTTTTGCCGTCGGCTGATACTTGAACGCCTTTGATGACGCATTTTTCCAGGTTCACTGGCGGACTACCATATACACCGTGGTATTTGTAGATGTACCGCTCAATGTCGTATGATTTCAGGTTAGCGGCAGCTTTTTTGCTGATCGGATGCGTGAATTCAATTTCAAACCCGTCAGGCATGGCCTTCACCGTCTGCATTTCAAAAGGAATTTTTTTATTCCAAACCAGACGTTGCAAACCTTCATTGGCCTCGCCGGCCGAACCCCACCCGCGATTGGTTTCGCCTATAAACAAAGAGCCGTCCTTCGCCCAGGCAATGCGCACGATACCAGATTGAAATCCGCCGCGAAAATCCCAGGCGCAACCTTGTAATTCGCCTTTGACTTTTTCCATGTACACCCGCATGAGTTTGCTTTGGCCTTGATCACCAACCAGCAATTGACCTTCAAACGGCCCAAAATTGCCAGCAGGAATTTTCACCACTTCTGATGTGGAGATCCCATAAATTCCGTGGGGGAGCCACACGGCGGGCAGCTGCAATTCAGGAAAAACCGATTTCATCTCGTATTCGGAAATGAATTTTTCGTCGACTACGTTACTGGGCATCACTTGCTTGCCGTCCTTACCGTATTCAATGCGGGGATTTATTTTGGCAAAAAACTGATCAGAGGTCAATTTTACAGGCGAATTAGGCATGCTCGTCCAGCGCAAACTGGCGGGGTGACCCATAAACGACCCTTTCTTAACGGGCATAATGCTTCCTGAACCCACAAAATCACCTTGGTTGTCGGTGTAAAACAATTCGCCATCAATCATGCTAATGCCGCAAGGCGAGCGCATGCCTGCTGCCCAAGGTTCAAAAGTGCCGTCTTCATGGATTTTCAAGGTCCAGCCGCGCCAAGGCACCATACTTTCGGGATGCCACCACACATCGCGAAAACCCAAATTGAGGGTTACAAAAAACGAACCGTCGGGTGCTATTTTTGGACCGAAGCTATACTCGTGGTAGTTACCGGTAATTGGCCAAGCAAAAAAGGTTTCGTAAACGTCGGCTTTGCCGTCCATGTTGGTATCCATGAGCTTGGTCAACTCGCCGCGCTGGGCACAAAAGAGCGCGCCATCTTTGTAGGCAATACCCAAAACCTCATGCAACCCAGAGGCAAATTTCCGGAAAAACGGCTTGGGACTGGTCGGATTCTCAACAATAAACACATCCCCGCGTCGGGTGGTAACGCCCAAATCGCCATTGGGTAGCGTGCACAAACCGCCCACTTCCAGAATCGTCCCTTCTGGCGAACGCATTTTCATGATTTTGAAAAAATCTTCTTCTTTCGGTGGCTCCTGTGCGCTTAGACAAAAAAAGCCAAAAGCCAAAAAACTCATCAAAATGAGTCGTTTGGCGTATTGATTAAAAAACTGGATAGGTTTCATATGTTGCATACTAATCAATTAATAAAGAAGGGTGTAACCAATTGTTTGCTGAATGGGCGCTACAAGTTCTTTTTGTCCATTAACGCCTTCCCTAATCATGACTTTGGTAATGGTGGGATCATCCAACTTCAAATAATAGGCTTTGTCGTTGATTAAATACAAACCATCTTTTAAGTCTTGGATGGTCTTACCTTGCGCCAAACGAACAAAACGGTTGCTGCCCGCTGTTGAAAGCGTGATTTGACGGTGTATGCCCTCACTTTTACCCATTACGCGAATGGCATCGGCAACTGTTGTTCCTCTGAGCAGGTATTTAAAAGTGGGTACATCCTGATCATCCAAAACATATCCTTTGGCGCGATAACCACTTCCAACAGTGTCAACTGGCCAGGGAGCATCGGCAACTGGGAGCGTCGCCACCGTCAAGGCTGGGTTGCCAAAATATTGCACCGCGCCTTGCGGACGAGAAGATCCGTCGCCACGGCTATGCCACATGGGAGTCGCGTCCAAAAAACCGCCGTGCCATAGCTGCACAACCGCGCCATAGTCTTGATCATAAGTGTAATGTACTTGCAGCGGGCTACCCACTGATACGCTATGCACCACGCGGATATCACCCGGAATATCGACAAAACTGCGGAGAATGGTGTTGCTCTCGGCAGTTACCAGAATAGGATCCGCTAGGTTTTGCGAAGCATTCTCTTCCTTCGGGGCTGGCCGAGAAGGTTCAAAAGCGGTGATTTTTAAGTTTTTAAAGCCCATTGGGCCATGGTCGCCTTGAATGCGCAGTGGTCCAGTTGGAAATTCAGCATCACCACCACCGCGCGTGGGTCCTGAAAGTTCTACATTGTCTTGAATCAGAACACCATTGAGTTCTACCCTTAAGATCCGGGCATTTTCGGTTTTTTTGCCATTGACAAAGCGCGGCGCTTGAAAAGAAATGATAAAATGTTGCCACAACCCAGGGGCTTTACTAACATTTTGTCGTGGCGGATAACCTTCGTAGCCTTTTTGCCCTTCCGGACGCTTTTCGTCCCAACGTTCGTAAATGCCGCCCATGTCGCCAGCATGGGGATTTAAAACACCCCAACTATCGAGCAATTGTATTTCATAGCGGCCTTGCAGGTAGATGCCAGAATTAGAAGCTTTGGCCATCAATACATCAACTTCTAAATCAAAGTCGCCATATTCCAACAGGGTAAATAAATCCTTGCCCGCAGTGGTATTATTGGGAGAATTGACAATGATCCCGGTTCCAGGTTCAAATACCAAATCATCGTCTTCTTGATAATCTGCAAAAACACTGCCAGCATTGTGCCAAGAGGCGCCTGGGGTTTTGAATGCACTCAAATCGCTGAAAACGGCGACTTTTTGGGCAAATCCATTTTGCAGCATGAAAAATGCCAAAATAAACCAAAGGCACCTACGGCCTGGAGGTAACGAAAGCAGAGACATAGCTGATTTTTTTCAAAAAAATGAAAAATGGTCTTGTTGTGTAAAGTAAGAAAAAAACACCCTACGTCGACACAACAAGCTTTTATACCCGCAAAAAAGCTTTTTTCAAATACATGAAATATAAAAATGCCCATTTTACCAGGGTGTAGCAAATTGTGCCAATGACCAATTTATAAGGATCACTTACCAATTGCACCAACCATTTAAAACAGGCTTGGGTGGTGAATTCCCAGTCAATAAACACGCTCGACAAGTAAATCAAAATCGAGTTCATACCAATAACCACAAAAAAGAAAGCCCATTTTTTGTAACCTTTCACATCGATGATGTAGTAAAACAAAGATAAAAGCAAAAAGCTACATCCTGCGGTTTCTGCTACAAAAGAGCTGGTCCAGAGGTTTTTATTGATAGGAAAAACCAAATTCCAAAGCTGTGCCAGCACCAAAAATCCAGCACCTATACCCGCTAAGCGCAACACTTTTTGGATTTGGGTTAGGGGGCTTTTTTTCAATAAATTACCCGCCAAAATGCCCAGCAAGGCAGTAGCAATGGCCGGTATGGTGCTCACCAAACCCTCGGGATCGTGGATGCCCACATGAAAACGGCCAGGAAGAATGCTGCGGTCGATATAAGATGCAAAGTTGCCTTCCATGGTCAAGTCGCCCATGGGGAAACCTGGCGCGGAAGTAAACGCCAACAATGCCCAATACCCCAGCAATATACCTGCCACCCAAATCATTTGCATGCGTTCCTTCGTGTAGAGATAAATGATATTAGCGAACATGTACGCTAAACCGATACGCCCCAAAACACTCGGGAAGCGCACATCTGCCAATGGCCGAAACTCCAAACCATTGTTGTAGATGATGCCCAACAATACCAAGGTCAAACCGCGGCGTACTACGCGCCAGAACAACTTGGATTTGGCCTCTCCTTTCTCCAATTCTCTTCCTACCGAATAAGGCGTAGCTACTCCGGCAAGAAACAAAAACAGCGGAAAAATCAAATCATATAAATGGAATCCATTCCAGGAAGGGTGGGTCAATTGGTTGGCGGCTGCTTCCCAAATTGGCGAACCTGTTGCTTTGGCCATTTGGTGAACGATTTCCTCGGCCCCCATGATCCAGAACATGTCAAAGCCGCGTAAAGCATCCAGCGAATACAACCGTTGGTTGGTAGAAGATTGGGTCATATGTTTATTTTAAGATTTTTATACAAATTCAGAAAATGGAACTGTGTGTTATTTTAACTTCAAATTGATCGGATCCCATAGCACTGCTTTGCCTTGCTCCACACTTAAATTAGCAGCTAATGAGGGCGCAGCAGCTCGCAAACCAAATACGGCATCTTCAATCACTTTGCCTTGTCCGCGAATGGCGTTGCTCCATACGCGCAGGTGCTCGACGCGATCGTCGTAGCCCTCTTCCGGTTCAAAGCTGATTTTTTCTTGAAAAGTTACATCCCGAGTGTATTTACTGGCGGGGTATTTCTCATCGTATTGCTTGAGGAATTTTTCCTGCTCGGCTTTGGAAAAGGTAAACAGAGAATCGTAATACGGGCTGTACATCGGCGCCGTGGGGCGTTTCAAGGTTTTGAGTGACACATCATTCCAGCCCAATTCAATCATCCCATCTGAACCGACAATTTTGGTAGTCCCTCCTCCCCCAGCGCCATTGGCCAAATTTACCCGAGTCATAAAGGTAAACGCGGCGTGTTTGTCGGTTTTGGGATACTCCATCAAGGCATTGACCAAATCAAGTGAATCCCGACCATCTTTCCAAAAGTTGAGATCGCCGGTGGCATAGATTTTATTGGGGCCTAAAGAGCTGGTGATGACGTGTAACCCGGTTAGCAAATGCACAAATAAATCGCCAGCAACACCAGTACCATAATCTTTGAAATTACGCCAACGGAAAAAACGCACGGCATCAAACGAACGGCGCGGCGCATCTCCTAGGAAACGATCCCAGTCGATGGTTTTGGGATCAATATCAAAGGGCATGGTGTAATTCCAAGCGCCTAAGGAATCGCAGCGATCCATACCCGCTTCTACGTAATTGATTTCGCCAATCGCGCCGCTTTCGTACCATTCGCGGGCTTTATGGATACCGCTGGAACTTGCGCGTTGACTACCCACTTGAAATACTTTGCCACTTTTTTTGGCGGCGGCAATTACCGCAGCCCCT
Source organism: Saprospiraceae bacterium (assembly GCA_040401995.1). Lineage (GTDB taxonomy): Bacteria > Bacteroidota > Bacteroidia > Chitinophagales > Saprospiraceae > Haliscomenobacter. Next base: position 15,435 of record JBBANM010000054.1, on the reverse strand, counting down.
TCTTCGATGTGGTGTACCATGGGTTTTTCGCAATACACGTGTTTGCCTGCATTGAGGGCATCGATGGAGATGCGGTCGTGCCAGTGATCGGGAGTGCAAATCAAAACGGCATCAATGTCTTTGCGCTGGAGAATCTCGCGGTAATCACGGGTGGTAAAAATCTGAGCCCCCCAAGCTTCCTTGGCGCGAACCAAACGATCGTCGTACAAATCACAAACTGCTGCCAGCTCAATACCGGGTACTTTCAATGCCGCATCAGTATCGAAATGTCCGATGATGCCACAGCCAATCAGTCCGATGCGAATGACGTCATTCGGCGAAGTGATGGTAGGGGCATAATCTTCCAGTAGTTGCGTATTGGATTTGGCCCAGGTTTTTCCTGAAACCCCGGCCATAAGCGTAGTGGCGGCTGCTGCTTTTTGCAAAAATTTGCGACGATTGGTAGGCATGTAGGTGTGTTTTGCTTTTCTGAAAATGTTCCCTCTCCCCGATGTGGTTAGAGTTTGTTTTGATTTTTTATTCGCGCTGCAAATGGACAAGATTCACCCCAACTTCGTTGCGAAAATACTCATGTAGCGCTGCTACACTCCGTTTTTCGCGCCTCGTTGGTGCAAATCTTGTCTCATTTTCGCTTGCGAACTAAAAATCAAAACAAACTCTTATTCGGCGACTCAAATTAAAAAATTATTGGAAGGTTCAGAAACAATTGGGAATTTGTAGGAGAAAAAGAGGGTTATCTTCATCGTTGATCTTTGGGATAGATCAAATCTTTTTTTTTCTTGGGGAATCAAGCTTGAAAAATAATTCACTTTGTGCTCAATGACTGCCCTTGATAGTAAAGGCTCAAGTGCCGTAGAGACACATTGCAATGTGTCTCTACAACATCCTGCTTAATCGGAACTTTATTGGTTTTTTTCTCAAATGGAATATCGTGGGCTGTCAAGAATTTGACACTTTCTAGGTCTTAAATGGCAAGCATTTTTTACTTATCAAAACAAAATAGTAAATGATCGATCATCCGCTAGAAAAAAGTGAAAATCCTTCTCCTGAGGCTGATTTGTTCGAAATGTATAAAGGACAAGCTACCCAGTTAGATATTAGCATAGAATTATTAAAAAAAGAGCAAGGGTATTCTTCCAAGAATTTTTTTGCTTCTTTAGACAACCTTGATCATGATATATTTTCAGATCAGACTCTCGAAGAATTGTTATCAAGTCTCACTACATAAGTATGGCAAGATTTCTTTAGAATTTTAATGCGCAAAATCGACCGCATAGTCTCCTTTAATCCGCTCTATGGGCGGATTGAAATACCCATACTTTAGATGCGGAAACTCCTCCTGCAAAGCTTGCATCATGTTTTTTACGCCTAATAATTCGCCAGTTTCATGCACATTGATGCGCGCCAGATACCAATCGGGGTCGATATTAAAATTGCGCCATTGAATCATTTTTAGCCCCGTGTCCTTGATTACTTTGCGCAAGGCCTCATATTCTTCTACCGAATCCGTCATGCCTGGAAAAACAAAGTAGTTCAAACTCGTCCAGCCGCCATAACTGTTCATGATTCGGATGCTTTCCAAAATATCTGCAAATTCATAGTTGTTAGGGCGATAATAAGGTAAGTAAACCGATTCTTGCACCGAATTGGTACTTACCCTTATGCTGTTCAACCCTGCCTGACACAGTTTCTCGACGGCATCAGGTTTGCTGCCGTTGGAGTTGATGTTGATCGAGCCCTTATCGGTAAATTTGCGAATTTCTAAAATCGACTCGCGGATGGTTTCCCACATCAGCAGCGGCTCGCCTTCACAACCTTGTCCAAAGCTGATCAAAGGATAAGGCGCCGATTCCAAATGGGGCACAGTATATTCGACCACTTCAGCGGCGGTGGGTTTGAACGTCAATCGATCTTGATTGGATACAATGGGTTCATCATCAGCCAACTCCGAAATACAACCGATACAATTGGCATTACAAGCTGGCGAAATGGGCACTGGGCATTCCCAGCGGCCTAAGAAGTAGTTGCGTGCTGCCGGACAAGTGTACGTCAACGCACAATTATCGGCCAAATGCTCTACGAGGCGATTGTGTGGGTACGTTTTGCGCAATTCTTCAATGCCGCGATTGATCTTTTCGGTATCATAACCCACCGCTTCCTGACGAATATCTGCTTCGATACGCACTGCGGGCACGTAAAATTTTTCTTTGTACCAACCTACTGCCGTATAACAAAACAAGGGTAAAATGGGTGCATCTGGCTGTTTGTCGAAGGCGGCAAGATAAAGCCCGGTATGCGCTGGAGGAATAAATGCCGCAACGGCATAGCCTTTGTCGCAAAGTCTATCATCACCTGTTTTTACATCAATTCCGATGGGAATACGCCCAGGTAGATTGTAGAGGGAACCCCCATCAGGAAGTTCTATCCAGTCTTCTTCTGGTACTGGAAAAGCGTACCAGCCTTCACGACCGGCAGCGTACAAGGTTTTATCTTCAAATACTTGGCCGTTTTCATCGGCATACAGTACATACGGCTTCATAAGTATGGTAAAAAGGGATTTTCAAAATTGATTAAGGTGCAAAGATAAAAGACTTGTTGCTAAATGGAGGGGGATTTTTTAACCTGCGGCTTTTGGATTTTTTTTGGAACACGGATTGGACGGATGGGGCACGGATTTTGGCCTGCGGCTTTTGGATTTTTTTTGGAACACGGATTGGACGGATGGGGCACGAATAAATCGATGATTGTCAATTAATTAGACTGAGATCTATATTGAGAAGAAATTAATCCGTGTCTAATCCTTTAAATCCGTGTTCCAAAAAGAATCCAATCCGTGTTCCTAAAAAATCCCATTCGTGTTCCTAAAATCCTATTCCCCTTTTATCTTAGCATACAACCAGCAATTGTAATACACTCCATTTTTCAAGGCCATTTTTTGCATTGTCCCCTCGTGTTCGAAGCCCGCTTTCTCGAGCGCCCGCGCACTAGCGGGGTTGTGGGTGAACACGACCGCAGTGATGCGTACCAAAGGTGTTGTCTTAAATAAATGCGCAGTGAAGGCAATCAAGACTTCGGTCATCAATCCTTGGCCACGGAATGGCGCTCCCAGCCAATAACCAATCTCGTCGGCATGCCCGTCCAAGCCGTTGTGGACAAAACGACCAATAGCGCCCACCAAATCCCCATTGCTTTGGCGGATGGCAAAATCTACCATACCAAACTCATCGTTGCGATCAGCAGCGCGATTCAAAAACTCCAGCGCATCTTTCCGCAAATAAGGGTGAGGAATCCGCAAGGTGTTGTTGTAAATCGCCAAGTCATTGAGGTAGTGCGTTATATTGTCAGCATCTTGCGGTTGATAGTCAGAGAGATAGTAACTATTATTGACGGCTATTCGCATGCGGAAGGGCATTTGTAAATTTAACATTTCAACCGTGTAACCTTTTTCCTTTTTTGCTTTATGGATATAGACTTGTGCGAGTTTTGTGTTGTACAGCACAGCATGGCACAAGTGGACACGGCCAGAAGCCAAGATAGGAAAAAGCCGAAAAGTGGACTTCGATTTTTTGAAACTGAATCTAAAATAGATCATCAATGAAAAAAATCGATTTGTAATCCAATCGGCATCATTCTGTTTAAAACTTTTGATCAAAAAATCCGAAAAAGAGTCCAGATGTTTACAAATTTGCAGATTAGTCGTACCCTTGCAAAAAACGAACGGATGGATCGGTCGATAAAGGCTGTTTCGGAGGAAGCATTACATCACGAGTGGGAAGAAATCCGCGCTGCACAGCATAACCCTGCGCTCTTCCGTCCGTTGTACAATCGGTACTATGAGCCTGTTTATCGCTTTATCCACCGCCGTACCGCCGATCTCGATCTCGCTGCTGATTTATGCTCCCAAGTATTTCTGAAGGCCATTCAAAAACTTAGCACCTATACGTTTCAAGGTGTTCCGTTTTCGGCCTGGTTGTTCCGCATTGCGGCCAACGAGGTAAGCCAACACTACCGGCAATCGCAAAACAATCGGATTGTTACCGTCAATGACCTCCACCTGCACGACATGGCCGAGGAGATGGGCACTGATCCGGAAGAAATGGAGCGCATGCGCCAAATCTTGTTGCGTACGCTGGATGATCTCAAAGAAGATGATTTGCAATTGATTGAACTGCGTTTTTTTGAACAACGCGCTTTTAAAGAAATTGCTGACATCACGGGAATCACTGAAAACAACGCCAAAGTGAAAGTGCACCGCATTTTAGAACGCTTGAAGAGAAAACTACAATCCTCCGGAATTTAAGCAACAGGCCATGGGAGACAATTACAATTTCAAATACAATGTTCCGGATCCTTCCCGGGAAGACATCGAAAAACACATGGATTTCGATGCGCTGCTGCGTACTTACCAAACCCAGCAACAAACCACCCCTCGTCAAGGCCCTTCTAAATTGTATTACCTATCCGGGATTTTAGCAATAGCCGCTGCCGCCGCAATTGCTGGGTATTTCTTCTTTTTTCAGACGGGCGTGGCATTGCCAACCGCTCGAGAAGCCGAAGCTACTGCTACTGCTTATTTTGAAAATCAACCTTACATCAATCCTCCTCTACCGAATATTGAACCAGTTTACAGCCGTCATCAAATTACTGCCGCTCAGGGCGGATCAATAGCTACTTCCAGCGGCGCCCATTTGGTGATCCCAAAAATGGCTTTCCAAAACGATCGAGGTAGCCTTGTTGAAGGGAATGTGGAGATTTTGTACCGCGAAATGCACGATGCCGTGGACTTCTTCCTCGCCGGCGTGCCCATGCGCTACGACTCGGCCGGACAACGTTTTCAACTTGCTCCGGTTGGGATGGTGGAAATCATTGGCATGCAGGATGGAAAGCGCATTCAAATGGCTCCTGGCAAATCTATCGATGTTGAATTGGTTTCTACCGTTGAATGGGAAGCCTCGGCCAATATTGCTGCTTTTAAAATTTACCACCTGGATACTGCTGCTCGCAATTGGGTTTATACTTCGATGAGTGCAGCCGCTTTTGAGGGGGAAAACAAAACAAGCACAGCTACAATAAATACGGCTTCAAATACCGTTCAAACGACATTTGAAAGCCAAAACCCCAAGCCCCAAGCGCCCGTAAAACCCGCGCAGCGCAACCCCAACGCCCTAACTCTTGAACTGGAAGAAATGCACGATGCCGGTCTGGAAACCGACGCTGCTACCAACGAAGTACTCAGCAAATACGGCCGCAACGCCATTTGGCAGATTTCGCCCAATTCAGCTGCTTTTGATAAAAAACGCCTCGCTGAATCTATTGATGGCTTTTCACTCCATGACATCAACGGTCAGGAGTTTGAACTGATCCTGACCAACACAACGGGTAAGTTGCGTTTGATTGTGCAGCCGGTCCTACTGGGCAAGGATTATCAAAAAGCGCAATCGGAATACGATTCTGCTTTGGCACAGTACCAAAAAGATTTGAGCGACTGGGAAAGCAGTCTTCAAAAGGTATTGCAATCTAGCAATACATCAACACCCGAAGCAAGCAACAGCAATACCAAATGGCTTCGCAAAGTGATTAATCGTTTTTCAGTATCCGAATTTGGGATCTGGAATTGCGATCACCCAGTACCAGCTGAGCGCCAAAGCATCCGCATCGGACGGGTTGTGGATCAGAATGGCGCCGAGTATACCAATCAAACTGCTTATTTGGTCAATCCAGATCAAAAGACCTTGTATCAATTCCATACCGGCCGTGGTAATGCCGTGTTTTTTAATCCCGAAAAAAACAATTACATCTGGTTGGTTACTCCGGATCAAAAAATAGCCATCCTCAAAGCCAAACAATTGCGTTCAGATTTGGAATTGCAAGTTCAGAGCAAGGTCATCAAAAATGAACAGGATCTGCGGGAGGTGTTAAATTGGAAGTGATTTTGGTTTTTTTTTTGGAACACGGATTAGATTTTTTTTAGGAACATGGATTTAACGGATTAGACACGGATTTTTTTAATAATCTATTTTCAAGAGTTTATAATTCTTGTTATGTGAAAATCCATATCCAATCCGTGTTCCCAAAAAATCCAAAAAGCCTAAGCCTAAAATCCGTGTCCCATCCGTCCAATCCGTGTTCCTAAAAAATCCCAAAGCCGAAGGCCAAAATCCGTGTCCCATCCGTCCAATCCGTGTTCCTGAAAAATCCAAAAGCCGAAGTCCGAAAATCCGTATCCCATCCGTCCAATCCGTGTTCCCAAAAAAATCCAAAAGCCGAAGGCTAAATCCGTGTCCAATCCGTTTAATCCGTGTTCTAAAACCCAATACAGCCGAAGGCTAAAATCCGTATCCCATCCGTCTAATCCGTGTTCCAAAAAATCCCATCCGTGTTCTAAAAATCCCATCAGCCGCAGGCTAAAAAATCCCCATCCCCATCCCTCATCCCCATAAAACCGTTTTTGATCTAAAAAAAACAACTCCATACCACATTAATCAATATTTTGGCAGGAAGTAATTGAAAACAAATAGTATGGGACAGTTCTTTAAAATGCTTTTTGCCTCCTGCCTAGGCGTCATTTTGGCCATCACCGCCATTTTTCTTATTGGTATGGCCATAGTGGCCGGCATCGCCAGCAGTGTAGACAAAAGCGAACCAATTAAATCCAATAGTGTATTGCGCCTCACCTTTGACCGCGAAATACCAGAATACACCAACAACGTTGAATCTCAAAGCTTTTCCAGCCTCCGTTCCAACGCCAAAGTACTAGGCTTACACGATGTAGCCGACGCCATCAAACGCGCCAAAAACGACGATAACATCAAAGGCATTCTTATTGAGCCTGAGAATTTGACTTTGGGTGGTTTTGCCTCAGCACGCACTTTGCGACAAGCGTTGTTAGAATTCAAAAAAAGCGGCAAATTTATTTACGCCAGCAGCAAATATTACACTCAGGGCAGCTACTACATGTCGTCAGTTGCCGATCAAGTGTACCTCAACCCGTTGGGGATGATGGAAGTAAAAGGATTTTCGGTACAGACTTCGTTTTACAAAAACATGCTGGATCGGCTGGGCGTAAACATGCAGATTTTTTACGCTGGTAAATTCAAAGGCGCTACCGAACCCTTCCGTTTGAGCAAATTCAGTCCGGAAAACAAACTTCAATACCACGAGTTTTTGAAGGATTTTTATTCCATCTGGTTGAGTGATGTGAGTGCTTCCCGCAAACTTAATCCAGCAGAACTTAAAAATACCATCGACAATTATCTGGCCGATAGTCCTGAAAATGCCAAGAAATTTGGCTTGGTGGATCAAGTTGCCTACCGCCAAGATTTAATCAATGCTTTGCGCAAAAAAATGGGACTTGAATCAGCTGAGTCGATCAATTTTGCCAGCATCTATCAATATGCGGCCGACAAGCCTGCAAAAGTTGACCACTCGGCCAAAGATAAAATTGCAGTGCTGTATGCAGAAGGCGGCGTGGTAGACGGCAAAGGCGCCAACGGTTCCATCGGCGACTTACGCTATGTAAAAGCCATCGAAGAAATTACTTCCGACGATAAGGTTAAAGTCATTGTATTGCGGGTAAATTCGGGTGGAGGCAGCGCGCTTAGCTCTGAAACCATTTGGTATGCCTTAACTCAAGCCAAGCAGGCAGGTAAAAAAATCATCGTTTCCATGGGCGATTATGCTGCTTCAGGCGGTTATTACATCGCTTGCATGGCGGATAGTATTTTTGCAGAGCCCAATACAGTTACCGGTTCCATTGGCGTATTTAGCGTCATTCCTAGTGTAGAAAAAACTATGAGCGATAAATTGGGCATCACCTTCGACTCTATCAAAACGGGGCCGTTTGCTACCGGTTTGACGCCATTCTTCAATCTTTCTCCGGCAGAAGGTCAAAAAATGCAGGCCAGCACCGAGCGCATGTACGAATTGTTCCTCAAGCGCGTGGCTGATGGCCGGCATATGAAGCGCGACGCTGTGCACGAGATCGCGCAGGGGCGCGTATGGAGCGGTGAAGATGCAGTTGGCATTGGTTTGGTAGACAAACTGGGCGGATTGGATCGTGCGCTGGTTTCTGCCGCAAAAATTGCCGGATTGAAAAAATACCGGGTATCAAATTACCCACGATTGAAGGAACCGTTGCAGCAGTTTATTTCTGACATTTTTGAAGAAGATAATGGGCAGGAAGAAATGCGAATGATGAGAGTGGTGAAAAAGGATTTCCCGCAGTGGTACCCTGCATATCAGTTTTTTACTGAATTAAAACAATCAAAAGGATTACAATCAAGGATTATGGTTTCGGTGCCATTCCAATAGGATTCTTTTAGGAACACGGATTTAAAGGATTAGACACGGATTTTTCAAAACGGATAATTAATAAAATCCGTGTCTAATCCTTTAAATCCGTGTTCCTAAAATCAAAAAGCCGCAGGCTGAAAATCCGTGTCTAATCCGTCCAATCCGTGTTCCTAAAATCAAAAAGCCAAAAACTCCTCCGCGTGCTGCAAAATCACCTTCAGCGTTCCAGCATCGGTAATCACACCACTTTTATCGCTTACATCGTGTATTTTCGATAGGGGTAATTTATTGGGCATAACGATCGTACCCACGTGGTTCAATACCCCCGTGAGGTGATCCATACCTCGCAAGTTGCCGGCCCTACCGGTTGCTACACCTACCAAGGCAGCTTTTTTTCCTTTAAATGTAGCCTTGTACTGCCGCACCGAACATCCATCAATAAACAATTTCAATACACCAGGAAAGCTCCCGTTATACTCCGAACTGACATATACTACCTTTTCGGCGGGGATCATGTATTCCGATTGAATTTGCGCCAAAGAAGCCGTTTGGTAGTCTTCGGTATACATAAGGGGGTGAAACCAATCGTGTGGAATATCTTCGAGCAATAAAATTTTTACTTCCTCGGATGTCAATGTACGAAGGGCATCGGCATATGCTTGGGCCACATACCGGCATGCGCTATTGCGACGGTTTGAACCAGAAATAACTGTAATCATCAAGTGCTGATTTATGGCGGGCAAAAGTACCGAAAAATGTCTTAATACCTTTGCGTAAAAACGGAAACGATCTATCATTTACATAAATAGCTTCCGTTTACATAAGTTCAAATTAGATGACCAAATCTAACATTTGGTGCGACCATTCCCGCGTTTTTGCCGTCAATTCGGGTTGATCCAATAAATGCTCGCCATAAGTAGGCACCATTTCCTTTAATTTGGCTTTCCATTCTGCTGATTTCATTTTTTCCGGAAAACAATGTTCCATCAAATCCAGCATGATGGAAACTGAGGTAGATGCACCGGGCGATGCGCCTAATAAAGCGGCGATGCTCCCATCCGCAGCAGTCACAATTTCAGTTCCAAATTCTAAAACGCCGCCTTCTTCTTCGTCTTTTTTGATCACTTGCACCCGCTGACCGGCGTTGGCCAATTCCCAATCATCGGGATTAGCGTTAGGGATAAACTCGCGCAAAGCATCAAAACGATGATCATCACTTTGGGTTACTTGTTCAATCAAATAGCGAGTAAGCGGCAAATTGTGGATAAAAGCGCCCAGCATGGTGCCAATATTTGACAATTCGATGGACGACGGTAAATCCAAAAAGGAGCCTTCTTTGAGGAATTTGGTAGTAAAACCAGCATAAGGACCAAACAGCAAGGCTTTTTTGCCGTCAATGATGCGGGTGTCCAAATGCGGAACTGACATTGGCGGGGCGCCAACCGATGCTTTGCCGTACACCTTAGCGTGGTGTTTTTCAATCAGTTCCTCGTTTTTGCAGATCAACCATTGTCCGCTAACCGGGAATCCGCCAAAGCCTTTGCCCTCTTCAATGTCTGATTTTTCAAGCAACAACAAGGAGCCGCCGCCCGCGCCAATAAAGACAAACTTAGCCCGTACTTTTTTCTTCTCGCCGCTTTCCCGATCGTGCGCCACAATACGCCACAAGCCATCGTCTTCTTTTTTTAGTTTGCGTACTTCATGACTTAGGAGTACCTCTACATCGTGACCGCCCTTCAAGTGTTGAAACAAACCCCGGGTGAGTTCGCCAAAATTAACATCAGTACCGATATCAATTCTCGTGGCCGCCATTGGTTGTTGTCCAGCTTCGCGATCTTCCATGATCAGCGGCATCCATTGCTTCAGTTGATCAAAATCTTCGCTATAGGTCATTCTGGAAAAAAGATGGCATTCCTGCATGGCTTCGTAGCGTTTGCGCAGGAAATCTACGTTTTCTTCGCCCCAAACCAAACTCAGGTGCGGAATGCTATTGATAAACTCGTGGGAAGATTCAAAATAACCATGCCCCACCAGGTAAGCCCAAAACTGTTTAGAGATTTCGAAAGATTCAGCCACTTTGATGGCCTTGCTGATGTCGACGGAGCCGTCTTCTCTTTGCGGCGTATAATTGAGCTCACACAATGCAGCGTGGCCGGTACCCGCGTTGTTCCAAGCATCTGAACTTTCGGCAGCGATGCGATCAAGGCGTTCAAAAATTTCAATTTTCAGAGTGGGGTCTAATTCTTTGAGTAGCGCGCCAAGCGTGGCACTCATGATGCCGGCGCCAATGAGCACCACGTCGTATACCGGTAAGTCTTCGGAAGTTTTCATGTTTTGGGTTACAATTGGTGATTTAGAGCTTTTTCAGGTTTTTCCATCTAACCAGAATCTTGAACAAACTCTTAAAAATTAAGCAACAAAGATAGATAACCCGCTAAAAATAATGCGAAGAATCATAGTTGAAAAACTGGATTGAAACAAAAAGAACCTTTTTGTCGTGAGGAATGTAAACGAAGAAAACCAATCTTTGCTTTTAAGAGCTTGTTCAGGATTCTGATTCAAGCTACAAATGGCTAAAATCCACCCCCATTTCGTTGCGAAAATGCTCATGTAGCGCCGCTACACTCCGCTTTTCGCGCCTCATTGGGGCAAATTTCAGCTCACTACGCTATCGAACCAAAATCCTGAACAAGCTCTAATTTTAAAAACTACCTTTATTTTAAAACTTTACCTAGCTCATAACGATTAGACAAGATGCCGCTACTCCTTCTATCTCTTTCATTGTGATACCCAACTTTGCGGCTTACAGATCGTTTTATTGATAACTAAAACGACCTATAGAATTTCATACTACTGGACGTTTTAAATTTTTGGCGAGCTGTAAACCTTCCAGGTCTCCAAGACCTGGAAGGTTTTGCAACCCCTCAATAGAAAATGTCCAGTAGTATGATAGAATTTATTAAAACTTTGGATTCTGTGCTCCAATGTGGAAAATTTCATGCCATGCTCCGTTCAAATAATGCAAAACAAGAGAACATGAATCTGACGGAGATTAGCATCCTCTGGTACAAACGAGACTTGCGCGTGTATGACCACGAACCGCTGCAACAAGCAATTCAAAGGGGTCTTCCAGTATTGTTAATCTACGTTTTTGAACCAATTGTCTATCAATATCCCGACTGGGACATCCGGCATGGGCGATTTGTATGGCAATCATTGGAGGATATAAAAAACCGTTACCCAACAGTTTTTATTCATGTTATGCATGGCGACATGACGGAGATATTGAATGGCATTAGCAAGTTTTTTACCATTCGGACTTTGTATAGCTATGAAGAAGTAGGGACGGCCAATACGTATCAAAGGGACAAAGCGATCCAATACTACTGCCAACAACAAAGCATTATCTGGAGAGAAACCCCTGTCAATGCGATCCAACGTGGAGCGCGATCCAGAAAAGACTGGGATGTCGTTTGGAATGAACGGATGTACAGCCCAATTATCTATCCTGATCTGCAACAGCTACAATCCGTTTTTTACCCAATACCAGATGCATTCCAGATACCAAATGCTCTTAAGGAGAAATTGTCTGCAAGAGAAGAGCTTTTTCAGGAAGGTGGCGAGGCAGCAGCGATCCGCACTTTGGGTGATTTTTTGAATCAACGATATGTCGATTACAGCAGGCATATTTCCAAACCACAACTGGCTCAGGTGTCGTGTAGTCGCCTATCACCCTATCTTGCTTGGGGTAATCTTAGCGTCCGACAGGTCATTCAGGCGGTCGAAAAACGGCGTAAAAAAGGAGCCGTAAAAGAACGACCTCTAGGCAATTTTGTATCAAGGATGCACTGGCATTGCCATTTTATCCAAAAATTTGAGAGCGAATGCCGGATAGAGTTCGAACACCTCAATCGGGGCTATGATTTATTAAAAAAAGAAAAAAACGAAACCTATATAAAAGCCTGGAAGACAGGCAATACAGGTTTTCCACTTGTAGATGCGTGCATGCGTTCAGTGATTGCAACCGGTTATTTGAATTTTAGGATGCGTGCTATGCTGGTCTCTTTCTTTACCCATATCCTTTGGCAAGACTGGCAGGAAGGAGTTTATCACTTAGCGAAACAGTTTTTGGACTACGAACCAGGGATTCATTTCCCACAATTTCAGATGCAAGCAGGGGTGACAGGTATCAACACCATCCGAATTTACAATCCGGTTAAAAATTCATTGGATCACGATACCAATGGAGATTTTATCAGGAAATGGGTGCCAGAATTGAAGGAATTACCCTTGCCATTTGTCCACGAGCCTTGGCGAATGACCACAATGGAGCAACAGATCTATGATTTTCAATTGGATCGGAACTACCCAGCGCCGATTGTGGATGTTACCTCGGTTACCCGAAAAGCAAGCGATTTGATGTGGCAACATCGAGAGCATCCGGCGGTCAAGGCAGAAAATGAACGAATTTTGCAACGACATACTTTCAGAAAAACTACCAAAGACAAAGCAATAATTAATTTTCAATCGGCTAATCTTAGAAACAGGTGAACGAAGTAAAAAATTGACATAATTTCATTGCCGAAATTTTGGATCACAGGCACTAATTTTTTTTATAGAATGCTTGGTTCTTTAGTTTGTATCAATCGTGATCCGCGATCCTTTTTTAACCAGAATTAAAAAATACCCAAAGTTTCCCTTAATTTATCGCGTTCCTTCCCCACAGTTTGTATTTTGCTTCCATAACCAAAAGAAACCACGGTAATGGTAATCGACCTTGACCTTAAGCCTATCAAAGAGTTGTTGCAAACCAAAGAAGGGTTGCCATATTTCCATCGCGACATCAGCTGGCTGACGTTTAACCATCGCGTATTGCAAGAGGCTAATGATCCTACGGTGCCGCTATTGGAACGCTTAAAGTTTTTAGCGATCTATTCGTCTAATTTGGATGAGTTTTTCAAAGTACGAATGGCCTACCACCGGTATTTGGTAAGGGTGAATAAAAGCACCAAACAAGAATTGGAGTTTGACCCCAAGGTAGCCATCAAAGAAATTCGCCGTTTGGTCAACTCTCAGCAGGAATTGTACAGCGAGGTATACACCAAGATCATCAACGAACTCAGGGAATACAACATCCATTTGTTGCGCCGTTTGGATCTAAATGAAGAACAAAGGGAATTTGTAGAAAATTATTTTAAAGACTATATGTTGCCTTTTGTGCAACCCGTTTTATTGCACCAATCGCGTATTCGTCCTTTTTTGAATAACGCTGCACTTTACCTTACGCTGTGGCTTAAACCAGCTGAAGACCCCAATGGCCCCGATGAATATGCCTTGGTGAAAATCCCTTCTGACCAATTGGGGCGTTTTATTCAACTTCCCTCGTCGAGCAACCGCAAGGATTTGATCATGATTGACGATATAGTGCGGCACAGCGTTTCTTGGATGTTTCCAGGCTATGCGATCATGGATACGTTTTCGGTGAAATTGACCCGCGATGCGGAGTTGTACATTGATGATGAATTTTCGGGTGATTTGGTGCAAAAAATCCGCACCAGCCTCAACAAACGTTTGGTGGGGCCGGCGGCGCGTTTTGTGTACGACCGCCAGATGCCCGTTGAGATGCTGGAAATTTTGAAAGAGGTATTTGGTTTGGAAAAATACGATACGCTCCGCGAGGGGCGCTATCACAACAACTTTGATTTTTTCAAGTTCCCCGATTTTGGCTTGAATCATTTGAAAAATGCGCCGATGCCCCCAATGGCTTATGCGCCGCTGGAAAACGGGAATGTGTTTGATCAGATTACCAATCGCGATCATTTATTGTACTACCCTTATCAAAGTTACGAGTCGGTTTTGCGTTTTTTTGAAGCTGCGGCACATGATACCAAAGTGACGCATATCAAATTAACCCAATACCGGGTTGCCAAAAACTCTCGCATCCTGCAAGCGCTGATGGAAGCCGTGAAATCGGGCAAACAAGTTTCCGTGTTTATTGAGGTTAAGGCGCGATTCGACGAGGAATCCAACCTTTCCTGGGGTGAAAAATTGGAAAAAGCCGGGGTACAAGTACATTATAGTTTCCCTGGGGTAAAAGTACATGCCAAATTAGCCCTGATTCGCCGTTTGGAGACCAACAACCAGCCGGTGCTATATACTTACTTAGCTACCGGCAACTTCCATGAGGATACTGCAAAAATTTACAGTGATTTTGGATTGTTCTCGCGTGATCCGCGTTTGACCAGCGAGGTGGCCCGCTTGTTTACCTATTTGGAGACTTTAAAAACGCCGGCTCAGTCTTTTGAACACCTAATGGTTGGGCAATTCAATTTGCGTACCGGGATTGAAAGACTGATCGATCAAGAAATCAGCAATGCCAAAGCGGGAAAGCCCGCCCATATTTTGATCAAACTGAACAGTATTCAGGATCGCCCAATGATTGAAAAGCTATATGCGGCCAGCAAAGCCGGCGTAAAACTGGATTTGATTGTGCGTGGCATCTGTTCTTTGGTGCCTGGTGTAAAAAATTACAGCGAAAACATCCACGCCATCAGCATTGTGGATCGTTTCTTGGAACATGCCCGGGTTTTTATTTTTCACAATGAAGGCGATGAGAAAATTTACCTCTCCTCAGCTGATTGGATGACGCGCAACTTGAGTTACCGCATTGAAACCGCATTCCCAATCTACGACCCCCAGGTCAAGGCAGATATTAAAGATTACATGCAGATCCAGCTGAACGATAACGTCAAAGCACGGATACTTGACAAAGACCTTAAGAATGAGCGCAATAAGGGGGTTGATGACCTGGCGGTACGTTCGCAAGTAGAAACCTACTACATGGTAAAGCGTAAAAACGAAGCTGAGGAATTTGGGATGTGAAAAAAAATATCAAAAATAATTCCGTCTTAACTTGACAATCTTTTAAAATTTGCCTTAAATTTGTCCCACTCTCGCGAAAAGTGAGTTTTACCTGCGGATGTAGCTCAGTTGGTAGAGCGCAACCTTGCCAAGGTTGAGGTCGTCGGTTCGAGCCTGATCATCCGCTCCAGCAAAGGAATCTTGTCAAACAAGGTTCCTTTTTTTATTTATACTTAACGCTGTCAAGTTTTGAGCATGGGAAAATATTAAAATTTGGAGTTT
>JBBANM010000053.1:0-40520 GCA_040401995.1 Saprospiraceae bacterium | reverse complement strand
TGAATTTTAGTAGATTGCGTAGGTGTTTTTACTAAATGGACAGACACTAATTAAGTAGCCGTAATTTTTTGAACGCATGGTTTTTAATTTTACAGTTTTGAAATAACTTCATCCTCTTCACTGCCGCAACACCTTCAACCCCATCTGTTGCTGATTTTCAAGATCATAAATGTGCAAAATGTAAATCCCCTTGGGCGAATCGGTGAGGGATACGTTATTCACCCCTTGCGATACGAGTGGGGATTGTAACGGCCTCCCGATAACATCAAATACCTGACACCGATAATGGCCAGGAGCGTCTAAATTGAATCTGATATTGCCATCTCCAGTATTTTGCAGGAGCTGAAAACTGGTTAGAGAAGTGATGTCTTGGGTTCTGTCAGGGCCTAGTCTTGGACCCAATATGTTTGGACAATCTCCTTTGTATGCACAATATGCACATTGCTCTTTAAAAGAATAACATATAAAGACTTCAAAAATATCGAAAAAAAACATATACTTAGGATAAAAAGTTGCAACTTCTACCGATCCAATTCCTTCAACCCAATGCATAGCCCTTTTACTAGTATCTACAAGTCCGGTAGTAAATATTCTCTTATTTTGAATTGACCACCTTCTACGTTTTTCCCCATTTAATAATTCGATAGTATCAACTGAAAGAACTTTGAATACATCTTTAATAATATTTGATCCGGTATTATTAATCATTGAATCACCTTTAGTCATATTGAAATTATACATAACTTCTTCAGGATTACCATATTTATCTAAATAATACACAATTCCATTCTTTTCACGGTAGTATGCATTAGTAGGCTTTACTATTTTAAATAATGAATCGATAGACGTATAGAGTTGGAAATAATAATGGTCATTAATGAAAACCGAATCTTTAAAAAACGCTGCCTGATAAAATGACCCTTGTCCGAAACCTCCTCCCGTGCAACAAGCCGTAATTATCCACCGATTATCCAGATTCACCCATTTCTGAGCAGACAAATAGGAGAAACTCATTGAAAAAAGAAGCATAAATAAATAGCCGTAATTTTTTGATTGCATGGTGTTTAATTTTACTGTTTTAAATGAATATAGCAAAAGAGACCAACATAAATCCCCAATAATTCAGTACTGGATTAAGTTGAACTTAACCTCATTGAACATTTTTAATCAACTAATTACAAAGGATTTGTTAACACTTCAAAGATACCCCAAAACCAAATCGAAGTCAATGGTAAATCTAGAATTTAACGCGGATTGTGTTTTTCCAGACACTATTTATGTTTATCCAATTTTTTTGTTATAAATGCTGGATTTTAGAGAATTCCAACCCATTTTTCAACCTAGATTGATCGCTGGCATGACCATCATTTCACGCCAAGTAAGCCAAACCATCAGGATCTACATTCCAATCCACCCTTTTTCCCAAATCTTTTTTATCTTTTGCAAAAAAACATGAAATCCAACTTATTGCTGACCTTGCTGTGCTGTTGGGGTATCCACCTTGCGCTTATCGCTCAGACCAGCCCTTTTACCTTGGAGCAGATCCTAAGTGCTCCTTTTCCTTCTCATTTGATTGCGCAACACAATGGCAGCCGCATCGCTTGGGTGTACAACCAACAAGGCAGCCGCAACCTGTGGCTGGCCGAACAAGCGGGCGGGAAAGCGCGCCAAGTCACCAATTATCCCGGCGATAATGGCCAGGAAATTGGTCAAA
The DNA here is from genome assembly GCA_040401995.1 of Saprospiraceae bacterium. GTDB lineage: Bacteria > Bacteroidota > Bacteroidia > Chitinophagales > Saprospiraceae > Haliscomenobacter. Next base: position 38,806 of record JBBANM010000053.1, on the reverse strand, counting down.
CCGACTTTACTCCCGACGGGCTAAATCTCATGTACGTACGCGGCGGCGCGCCCAATCGCGCGGGAGAGTCGCCCAATCCGGCGCTGATTCCCGAAGGCGTTAAACAGGAAATCTGGATCGTGCCTATTGCTGGCGGCACACCCCGCAAACTGGCCGATGGCGGTAATTTCCTCTTAGCGCCCGATGGCAAAAGCGTTTTGTTCCTAAAACGCGGACAAGTATGGTCGGTCGGACTAGAAGCGGGCGCCAAAGAGCAATCGCTGTTTACCATTCGCGGTGCGGCGGGTGATTTGGCCTGGTCGCCCAACGGCAAACAACTGGCTTTTGTGAGCAACCGCGGTGATCACAGTTTTATTGGCATTTATGATTTGACGCAAAAAACCATTCAATACCTCCAGCCCAGCGTGGATCTAGACAACAACCCGGTTTGGTCGCCCGATGGGAAGCAAATCGCTTTTTTGCGGATACCCAATTCCAAACTCGTGCTCATTTTTGAACCCAAACGCAGCGCCGAACCTTGGTCGATCCAGGTGGCGGATGTGGCTACTGGAACCGTAAAGGAAGTCTGGACAGCGCCAAGCGGCAAAGGCAGTGCTTTTAACGCCATTTCTGCCGATAACCAACTCTTTTGGACTGCCGATAACACCCTGGTTTTTCCATGGGAAGGCGATGGTTGGTTGCATTTGTATGCGCTTGCGCCGGGTGGCGGCACACCCCGCTTGCTTACGCCCGGGAATTTTGAAGTACAATATGTAAGCACTTCGCCCGACAATAAGCAATTGCTTTTCTCCTCCAATCAGGATGATATCGATCGCCAGCATTTGTGGCAGCTTACTCCCTCCAGCGGAAAATTGAGCGCCCTGACCAGCGGAACCGGCATTGAATGGACGCCAGTGATGACCGGGAGTGGCGCAGTGGCTTGTTTGGCCTCGGATGCGCGTACGCCAGCCCATGCCGCGTACCTTGGCGTAGGAGGAGTTGTCAATGCCTTAGCGCCAGAAACGATGCCTAAAAACTTCCCCTCCGATGCTTTGGTGACACCGGAAGCCATTACTATCACGGCCACCGATGGAATGAGGATTCCCGGACAGCTTTTTTTGCCAAAAAATAGCAAACCTGGTGAAAAGCACCCCGCATTGTTGTTTTTCCACGGCGGATCGCGCCGACAGATGTTGTTGGGTTTCCACCACATGGAGTACTACCACAGCACCTATGCGATGAACCAATATTTGGCTAGTCTGGGTTATGTTGTGGTAGCGGTCAATTACCGCAGCGGCATTGGTTATGGCATGGAGTTTCGCGAGGCTTTGAACTTTGGCGCTACCGGAGCGAGTGAATACAACGATGTGGTTGGAGCAGGTTTGTACTTGAAAAACCGGGCCGATGTAGATCCCAAGCGCATTGGATTGTATGGCGGATCGTATGGCGGTTATCTTACCGCGTTGGGATTGTCACGAGCTTCCGATCTTTTTGCCGCCGGAGTTGACATTCACGGCGTACACGATTGGAATACAGGGATCAAAAACTTCATTCCCAGCTACAATGCCGAAGCACATCCGGAAGCATCAAAATTGGCTTTCCAATCCTCGCCCATGAATTTTGTGGATGGCTGGCATTCACCGGTTTTGTTCATTCATGGCGACGACGACCGCAACGTGGCTTTTAGCGAAACGGTAGACCTGATCGAAATGCTCCGCAAACGCAATGTGGTGATGGAACAATTGATTTTCCCCGATGAAATCCACGGTTTTTTGCTGCAACGCAGTTGGTTAGCAGCGTTTAAAGCGACAAGTGATTTCTTTGGGCGGAAGTTGAAGTAGTGAAAAATGTCCAGAGCTGCTCCGGTTAAAATAGTATTAATTGGAGCAGCTCTGTTGATTTTTTCAGAAAAAAAACTAAAAATTTTATTTTAAAGTAAAACAAACTTTTAGTTTTGTCATAGGAACGGGTAAATGATAAGTGGTCATTTTAGCCGCCGCTATTTTGCCGCCAATCAACTATCTTTTGAGGCGCAATGTGGGGCATTGTAACGAAAAAGATAGGAAGAGTGGCGGTGAAAGAGCAAGGATAAAGTGAGCACTTATTATTTATCCGTTCCTTCATTCTAACCACAGTTTATGGCAAACAATTACGATCGGATATTTAAGGAAAATATAGATTCACTTTTACTACCGCTGCTGAGAAAGGTATTGGGGCTCAATCCTCCCAACTTGGCGCCAATCGACGCCAAAATGCAGGTCACTCAGGAAGGTGAAATGGATCATATTCGACGCGTGGTGCATAACGACCCGCAGCAGGATTATGGATTGCAAATCGAGTTTCATGTAAGAGCTTGTTCAGGATTCCGATTCGAAGGCGAAAATGAGCTAAAATTCACAATAATGAGGCGCAAAAAGCGGAGTGTAGCAGCGCTACATGAGCATTTTTGTAACGAAATTAGTGTGGGTTTTGGCCATTTGCAGCTCGAATCGGAATCCTGAACAAGCTCTATAAGATGAAGATTTGCGTAAAAGGAATTTATTTCATTACGCCCTTTTTCACCACATTACCAGTATGCCCCTTCGGCAAATTGTCATTTACGGCGGCATTGGAAAACCGCTGCACATATATAAAGACCGATTGCAGCTTAGCGGATTGGAGTTGCAATTTGAAGTCATCGTACTCAATCAGATCCCCAAAGCCGTATTTTTAGAGTCGGACATACCAGAAGAAGTCGTGTTGGCCATACTCTGCGACTACGGCGAAGACAGGCCAGAAAGTGTTGTTCGCCAAATTTTACAGCACCTAAAAAAAATACTCCGCAGGTCGGATAGGATCAGAAAATATCAAAAACAATTGCTAATTTTATCACATATTAAGAGTGAGTTTGGATTTTTTATTCGCGCTGCAAATGGCCAAAATTCACTCCAACTTCGTTGCGAAAATACTCATGTAGCGCTGCTACACTCCGTTTTTCGCGCCTCGTTGGTGTAAATTTTGACTCATTTTCGCTTGCGAACTAAAAATCCAAACCCACTCTAAGAAAGATGGAACTCATAGTTAAAACAGAAGTGGAAGCCATGACTATTGATTATGACATTGAAACCGATGGCCTTTATCTGCAAGGGAAGGTAGAAGGTAAAATAGAAGGGTTTGAAATCAAAGAGCATGAGTTTGTTCATACACTTTGGTTGCAGCAAGATTTCTCCATTGAAAAAATGGCTATGCTGGTTAAAGCCACTCCAGAGCGAATCCTGGAAGTTATAATAAGCTTCCTACAAACCGAAGGGTTAAGCGAAGCAGAAGCAATCAAGGCCATTGCCATCCATGAAGAAAAATTCAACCCGCCAATGAAGGAGTGATGTGCAGTATCGCTTTAAATTTTTAATTGTCGAAAAAAATGGAACTCAAAGTTAAAACAGTCATTAAAGTAATGCCGATTGATTATGACATTGAAACCGATGGCCTTTATCTGCAAGGTAAGGTTGAAGGCATTAAACAAGAGCGGGAAATCAAAGAGCAACAGATTATGCTTAACCTCTGGTCGAGTCAAGAATTCCCCATTGTCACAATGGCTAAATTCGCTGTCATCACTCCTGAGCGAACCCGACAAATCATTCTAAACGCCTTACAAAACCAAGGGTTAAGCGAAGCAGAAGCCATCCAGGCCATTGCCACACATGAAGAAAGATTCAACCCGCCAACGCCAAGTTAACACTTTTTTCCCGCAGAATTTAAAGCTTAAAATCTACAGCGGCTTATTCACTAAACTTCGCAATCGCATTTTCCAACACTCCCAATCCCTCCGCCAATTGAGCTTCGGTAATCACCAAAGGCGGCAACAAACGAATGCCATTGGAATACAATCCTGCCCGAATCAATAAAATACCATTGGAAACCGCATCCTTGATGATGCTCAAAGTAATGTCTGGATCCGGAGTCTTCGAGTTTTTATCCTTTACAAACTCTACCAATCGCATGGGGCCTACGCCGCGCACATCGCCTACGCAAGCATACTTTTGCCATTTATCCATGGTTTCTCGCATTTGCTCGCCCAGCTTTTGAGCCTGAGACAAAAATTCCGGACTAGAAATGATCTTCAATGACTCGATCGCCGCCACACAGGCAATCGGACTACCGCTGTACGTACCGCCAATCCCCCCCAAGTGCGGGGCATCTAAAATCTCCGCTCTACCGGTAACCGCAGCAATCGGCATTCCGGCTCCCAAGCTTTTGGCAATGGTCATCAGATCCGGCGTAACGCCACTGTGCTCGCAGGCAAACAACTTGCCTGTACGTCCCATGCCGCACTGGATCTCGTCAAATATTAATACAATGCCATGGCGATCACAGATTTCACGTAGTTTTTGCAAAAAAGGCGCGGGCATAGACACAAAACCGGCCTCACCCTGAATAGGTTCAATCAACACCGCTGCAATAGCCGAAGGATCAACTTGGGATATTAAAGCATCTTCCAATTGAGCGATCCGAAAATCGAGGTACTGCTGCGCGCTCATCCCCTCGGGAATGCGGTACATATTGGGAACTGGTAAACGGTAAATATCGCTCACCATCGAGCCAAACCCTTTTTTGAACAAACTGTATTTGCTGGTCAGACTGAGGGTAAGCAAAGTACGACCATGATAACCCCCTTCAAAAACCACCACCCCAGGGCGCTGGGTGTAATATTTGGCGATGTTGACGGCGTTTTCCACCGCTTCTGAACCTGAATTGGCGAACAAGGTCTTTTTCGCAAAGTCTCCCGGCGCCAAAGCATTGAGCATCTCTGCCAAAACAATAGGCGCTTCAAAGGTGGTAACAATCGAGCAAGTGTGAATAAACTGATCCAACTGCTTTTTTACCGCATCGACTATCGGCTCAGGTGAATGCCCTACATTAATCATCCCAATACCCCCGGCAAAATCGAGGAGCGTATTGCCGTCGACATCCTTCACCACGGCCCCTTTTGCGGATTCTACCACTACATCAGTGGATTTCGCTGCACCTTGCGGCAATGCGGCAGCTCGGCGCGCCAGCATAACTTGACTTTTAGGCCCTGGAATGGGTGAAACGAGGTTGATGGTTGATGTTGTTCCCATGATTTTTACTTTTGTTGGGCGCAAAATACCAACTCGGGCGCAATTCTTCTTTTTTTTGTTTTTGAGAAAAAAAAGATAAAAAATTAACACCATTATTACTGCAAAGCATTATTTTTGGACATCACAACTCAAACAAGGCTTTTGAACCTTGTTTTATTTTAGAGCTTGTTCAGGATTCTGGTTCGATGGCGAAAATGAGCTAGAATTTACATCAATGAGGCGCAAAAAGCGGAGTGTAGCAGCGCTACATGAGCATTTTTGTAACGAAAATGGTGTGAATTCTAGCCATTTGCAGCTCGAAGCGGAATCCTGAACAAGCTCTTAATGCCTTTCTTAAAAACACGCCCTCAATATCTAGAAATTGGATTTGTGGGCTCGTTGTATTATCAATGTTACAATTGCCCACAATATCCTAATCAATCAACCTGGATTGAGCAGAGATCGCCTCTGCTCTAACCTACAATTTTGCATTGATGGGCGTAAAACCTACTTGTGGAAAAATCCTCGTTTTGGCCAATTCATACTGGCACATTTGTCATTATCATTTAGCATTATTGCAGTTTTTAAAACAGCAAGGCTACTATATTGTAACAGCAGCACCTTTCGATCCCTATCAGCTACAATTGCAAAAAGCAGGTTTAAATTCGCACCGCAATTTACAGCATTTGGTGCCCCACAACCGCAATCTTTTCAAAGAAGGACTGCTCCTTTGGGAAATCGCGAACCTTATTCGCAGTGAAAAACCAGATTTCATTTTAAGCTACACCATCAAACCAAATCTCTATGGTAGTTTGGCGGCAAAATGGCTAGGAATCCCAATTCTTCCTACCGTGACAGGATTGGGATATGCTTTTTTGCACCAAAAAGGCATTACCCACTTGATTCCACAGTTATACCGCTGGGCGTTTCGGGGTTTGCATCAAGTGGTTTTTCAAAACACTGATGACCTCAATTTGTTTGTTGATCGCCGCATCTTAAATGCCAAGCAAGCCATACTCATTCGCGGTTCGGGTATCGATTTGACCTGGTTTGCGCCGACCCCAATCATCAAAACGACTTCCCAGCCATTGGTTTTTTTGTACCTCGGTCGCTTACTGGCCGATAAAGGATTGCGCGAGTTGGCCGCTGCTGCCCAATTTTTGCGGGGCAAAAACTACAATATCGAGGTCTGGATTGCCGGGGAGATTCAGACAGGTTATCCAGCGCATATTCGAGCAGAAGAGCTGGAGACATGGGTAAAAAACGGCGTCATCCGTTATTGGACACACCAGGAGGATGTGCGTCCGCTGCTAGCAGCTAGTCATGTATTTGTTTTGCCATCTTACCGTGAAGGGCTTTCACGGGCGCTTTTGGAAGCACTAGCCATGGGCAGACCTATTTTGACCACCGATGTTGCCGGCTGTAGAGATGCCGTCATTCCTGGAAAAAACGGATACCTCGTGCCCGCGCGCGACGCCTCCGCCTTGGCGCAAGCAATGGCGCGTTTTACCACAAAAACAGAAGCCGAATTAGCGGAAATGGGGCAAATTTCTACCCTATTGGCCGACGCCGTTTTTTCCAACGAAACTGTGATATCAGCTTATTCGGAAATTGTGCGCCAGCTGACTACCCGTACCAATCCCTCTAGTCAACCCCTGCAAATTGCCATGTCACAATGAAAAAAACCTTCCCCACTTTTCTCTTTATTTGCTTTTTCAATTTCCTCCAAGCCCAAATGTGGGATGGTAGCGACACACTATTTGGCAACGAATGGATCCGCTATGACCAACCGTACTTTAAATTTAAAATCGTCAAAGACGGTATTTACCGCATCCCTTACTCTATTTTAAAAACCGCCGGATTAAGCGGAATACCCGGCAATCGGTTTCAAGTATTTTGGGAAGGGAAAGAACAAGCACTCACGGTTTCCTGCGGAGATGCAGGAATGCAGGAAACCGATTACCTCGAATTTTACGGCCAACACAATCAAGGACAGTTTGATCGCTATTTGTACGAAAACCCAGCGCAAGATCAACTGAATCCTTTTTATAGCCTATATTCCGATACAAGCGTCTATTTTTTAACCATTGCTCCAATTGGTACGCAAACCCTACGCTATTCAACCATTGAAAAAAACGAAAATGATAACCCGTTGTCCCTCAATTGGTGTTGGCGAACCAGCGAGACAATTTTCCAGCAAACCTTCACCGATGCGCGTTATGACGGCGAGAATTTAATTACTTTTTCCAGTTATGATACCGGCGAGGGGTTTGGCTCCGGTTATGCACGGTCAAGGCAGATTGATTTATCGCTAGAGGGCTTAATACCTACTCAAGCGGCCTCATTGGCCATCAGGTTGTTTTCCAACAGCGCTTATTACCGCCAGTTGTCGCTCCAAACGCGGTCTAGTAAAAATCAAAGTGGATTATCGGATCAAATTGATCTCCTTGATTCCTTAGATCGGTATACCCTTAAATCCTACCAACTCTCCTTGCCGCCAGCGGCGCTAACTGAATCGATGCAAATGTCGGTAAATGGAAAAATCGATGGTAATGACCAATACAGCGTGGCCTATGTACAATGTCGCTACCCTGCCGAATTGCGGTTGGGGCAAAAAGATGCGCTGGTCTTTGAACTCGAACCCAGTGAGCAACCCAACTTTCTCGAATTCCCCGATTTGCCGGTCAATGGGCGTTTTTGCTTGTACAACCTAACGCAACAAACCGTGGTTTTTCCGAAAATTGAAAATCGGATTGCGCGTTTTTTCATCCCCGCAAGGTCGCAAATCGCGCGTTTTTTATTAATCAATCAAGACAAAGCCACCCAAACCGTCGCTGCATTAGAGCCCTTTGTTTTCGCTGATTTTCGATCCATCAAAGCAGACTTCATCCTCATCTCCCATCCTAAATTGCTAACCGATCCTGAAGGACGGAAGCAATTGGAAAGCTATGCTGCTTATCGAAATTCCAATGCGGGCGGCGGTTTTTCAACACTTATTCTTTCTGTTACCGACTTGTACAACCAGTTTAGTTACGGTCATGCCGAACACCCGCAGGGTTTGCGGAATTTTGTTTTTTGGTGGAAAAAAACACAAACCAAACCGCCTTTTGTTTTTTTGATTGGACATGGCGTGGATTATGTAAAAATGCGCAAAGATCAAGGGAAATTACGCCCCCTGCATTTGATTCCTCCTTTTGGGGTACCGGGATCTGATCGCTTACTTTTTTCACTCAATGGAAAAACCGCGCCAATACTGCCCTTTGGTCGGCTAGCGGTTACGGAACCGGCGCAAATTCAAGCTTACCTCGCTAAAGTAATCGCCCACGAAAGACATTTGCGCGAAGACCGGCAACTGGAACAAGCCGCCTGGCACAAAAGGGTTTTGCACATTGTGGGCGGCAATCCAGGCGATCAGGAATCCTTTAAAAATCATGTCAACAACCTAAGTAATACCATTACCAACAATGGTTTTGGGGCGCAACTAACCACCGTTGTCAAAGAAAACACCGATGCTGTTCAGCGCTCAACCGCCGAAGCGGTCATCCAAAGCGTCAATGAAGGAGTGGCCATCAAAATATTTTTTGGCCACGGCGCAGTCACCAATACCGATTTTGGTTTGGATGATCCCCAAATTTTTGACAACAAAGAGCGCTATCCTGTTTTTTTCTCCTTGGGTTGTTTAACGGGCTATTTGTATGATCAGCAAAACAGCTTGAGCGAACGGTTTGTGTTGGCGCCCGAGCGCGGGGCGATCGCCTATGCGGCTTCGGCAGGGTATGCCTATCCCTTCGCTTTGGAGACGTATATGCAGACTTTTTATAAACTCTTAGGTGACAAACAGGAATGCACCCGCAGTATGGGGGAATTGCTGCAAAAAACCTGTCAATTGCTTGATTTGCAAGCCCAAAAGTCTTTTGGATTACGCAGTTTATTGGAACAAATCAGCTACCATGGTGATCCGGCCATCCGTTTGCGGCTTTTCGCGCTTCCTGATTTTACTTTTGATGCAGCTTCGGTTCGGCTCACTCCGGCCACTCCGACCGTTTTTACCGATAGCATTACCCTTGCCGGGCAAATTGTGAATCTGGGATTCAATTATCAAGATACAGTGGAGGTTAATGTAAAACGGGTTTTGCCCAATAGCATCGCTCATCTGGAGAGAAAAAAAATCAAACTCAATGGGTTTTCTACGCCCTTCCAATTCAAGTTCCCAGCGCTAGGCGATACCGCAACTGGCATCAACAAATTATATCTAAGCATTGACCCCAACAACAAGATCAAAGAAGCGCCCGAACCTTTCGCCAAAGAAAACAACCAACTCCGCTCATCAACAGGAATACCCGGCTACACTTTTATTGTTCAAACCAATACTTATGCCCTGCTATCCCCAGCTGATGAATCGATCATCACTAAAAAACAGCAACCACTTAGGTTGATCATTGGCGCCAGCGACCCTCACTCGGAAGGAGAATTTGTATTTGAAGTGGATTCTTTGCGCACTTTTGATAGTGCCGCAAAATTAACGGCCAAAGTGACCATGACTGGCGGTAGAGCAAGCTGGACGCCTCCGCTGAGCTACTGGCGTGAAGGGAAAGTCTATTATTGGCGGGCGAGGGCTGATTCAATTACGGACCCCGCTACTGCTCGTATTGCTTCCTTTAAATACGGCGGCTCACGCTCCGGCTGGAATGAATCCCATTACCAGCAATTTCAAACCAACCAGTTTCAGCAATTGGAGTGGCGAAGTATTACCGAAGGGCTGCGGTTTCAAACCCGACTCAACAATATCATCGGGGAATCAATCGCCATGGGCAGCGCCAATAGCGTCCCCACCCGTTATTTGTACAACAACAACCGCATTTTTAGAGTCCCCTTTTGGTGGGGTTGGGGCAAAGCCATCTGTATTGCCGTTTTTGACCCTTTAACAGGCCAGCCCTGGCTCAATCCGCCCGGCGGGAAGTATGGAGCGTATAATTTGGAAGGTAGTCCGCTGACTGCCTTTGTGTTTAAAATGGATCGACCACAGGAACGCGAAAAGATCGTGCGTTTTTTGGAAAATGAGATCCCTGCCGGTCATTATGTGTTGTTGCTCACCCATCACGATGAAGGGCAAAGCTTTTTTCCAGAACAATGGGCGGCCGATTCCTTGGTATATGGCAAAAATTTATTCCAGGTTTTGGAGCAAAACGGCGCGCATTTGAGCCGTCAGTTGGAAAAGAGAGGCACGCTGCCTTACATTTTTGCCTATATCAACAAAGGGAAAGTGCTGGGCGAGGGGTTGGCCAATTCCAATGCGGAAACCCGTACTCTCTGGTTTGATCTACCGGAAACGCTTACCCAGGGCAGCATGAAACCACAACGCATCGGGCCCGCCCGTCGTTGGCAAGCGCTGCACTGGCAATACCAAAGCGATGATGCTAGTGATATGGTCAAGTGGCAAATTGATGCCTTAAGCGCCGACGGACAAAAACGACTCCCGGTGTGGCGAGGCGTTGCTCTAAGGGATTCAATTGACCTTTCCTCAGTTGACGCTACTAACTTTCCCTGGATGGAGTGGACGGCGCAGTTTCAAGACAGCCTATTGCGCACGCCATCTCAGCTGCAAAACTGGCAAGCGCTGTATGAAGGGATTGGCGATGCTGCAATTCGCCTGGGTCAGCCGTGGGGTTGGCGACAAGATACCGTTCAGCAGGGGCAAACTTTGGAATTACGAGCTCCGGTTTACAATGCCGGAAACGGACAATTGGATAGTATCATCGTACAGTTTACCCTGTTTGATCAATTCAATCGATCGACGGTCATTCGCCAAAAAATAGCAGCCATTGCTCAAGGTGATTCTTTGTTGTTAAAGCAAACTTGGGATACCCGACAACTGGAAGGTGCTTGTCGTTTGATTATAGAACTTAACCCAGAGCGCCAAACGCCTGAATTACATAGCTGGAACAACATCGGCACGCTCAATGCCTGGGTAAAAACCGATAAAAGAGCTCCCTTGGTCGATGTTACTTTTGACGGCACGCGTATTTTGAACAACGACCTGGTGTCAAGCAGACCACTTATCACGATCCAAATCAGCGATGAAAACCGTTTTTTGCCCTTGCAAGATACCAGTCTGATTGCGCTGAAAATTGTTGGACCAAAAGGTTTTGTGTTGACCCCAAAATTTGACCAAGTTGAGGCCGCTTTTTTTCCAGCAATTAATAATAAGAACCACGCCCGAGTAGAATGGAAACCACAAATTGAGCTCGATGGCGAATACGCCCTGCAAATTCGCGCCCGGGATGCCAGTGGCAATCTATCAGGAAATGGGGCTTACGCCGTTCATTTTCGAGTACAACGCGAACAAACACTGAGCCAACTGCTCCCCTACCCCAATCCTTGTACCAGTCATTGTCGGTTTTGGTATACGCTTACTGGCGATTCGCCACTTGAACAGTTTCAATTGCAAATCCTGACTATTTCTGGCAAGGCGGTTCGGCATGTAAGTGGCGCCGAGTTTGGACCGCTGAAAGTTGGGGTTCATTTATCTGACTTTGTGTGGGATGGAACCGATGATTTTGGGGATCGACTTGCCAATGGCGTTTACCTTTATCGGGTAAGTGCCTATGATGCCCAAGGACAAACGCTAAAACTGGCTACAACCGCAGCGGATGGCTATTTTCAAAATGGATTGGGAAAAATCGTGCTCCTCAAATGAAAAAGTCATCTAACATCACTATAGCACTGATTGAAGCTTACCACCACCACGAGGTCTTGCTGGGATTGTGTCAATTGCTGGACGCACCTGGGGTAAGCTTAGAAATTGTGGCGCCTACTTCATGGAAAAAAGACATATTTGGAAATTTCCCTCATCATTCGGCCAGCTACCGTTGGCATAACTTATCTACCAACTGGCGCAGATTGCCCCGTCCATTTCCAAATCTCCAGCATTGCGATTTGATCATTATTGTAACCATAGGTAGCCCTTGGCTAAAATGGACAGCAATGGATTTTTCAAAACCGGTATTGGCCATAGTGCACAATAGTCACGATTTTTTCTCCGCCGAAAACTGGCAGTTACCCAAAACAGCTTTCGGTTTTTTAGATTGGTTGCGTTGGGGGAATGTCCAAGTGCGAAGGAGCGAATTTTGGAAAAAACTATTCAAGGCAAAAGTCTCGGCATTTGGTTTTCCAGAAAAACGCCTGTTCGATTATGCGTTAGAAAATGGCTGGGTGAACGCTCAAAAACCGGGAATCATCACTCCTTTTGCTTCTTTTTCGCCAAAAAACCTGACACAATATAAGCCTCGCCTTAACGAGATTACCATCGTGATCCCCGGCACCGTAAAATACAACGGCCGGGATTATGCGCTGGTACAACGCAGTTTTAGCCAAATACAAGGATTGATAAGCAAAACAATACACCTGGTTTTTCTAGGATCTGCACAAAAACAAGAAGCAAAAGACATTATCAAGTGCTTTCAGCCATTGGCTTCAAACCGTTTTTTCCTTCATTTTTTTGACAAGTTAATTTCCCAAAAACAGTACGACAATTGGCTCAGCAAGGCTGATTTTTTAATACTCCCGTTTCAAACTAAAAGTCGATATGGTTTGACTATAGAAAAAATGGGGGGTTCTACGATTTCGGGCGCTGAGAACGACCTGCTGCGGTTTGGAATACCTGCTTTAGTGGCAAAAACCTACCCACTGCCCAATCATTTGCAGGCGCTAACCCAGCCTTTTGCCGATGAACACCAGTTGGCACAACTACTTTTGGAATGGATCCATGAAGATCAATTTCTAGATTACCGCAAATTAGGAGCAGAAGCCTTAAATGACCAGCAATTAAGCAACCTACGTCAGCAATTTTTCACCGATTTGGCTCCCATTTTTCCGGATTTACCAATACCCTGCTATTATGAAATGGGATAAAAACTCAAAAAGCACTTATCAACAGCTTTGTCAGGAGCATGATTTACCCATTTTCTATCACCCTTGGTGGTTGGATATGGTGTGTAAAAATGGCGACTGGGGGGCAATTTGGTCGCAGAACAAACGCGGAAAAATACTAGGCGTTTGGCCATTTTTTATTTCACGACGGTGGGGATTGAAAGTCATTGACCCGCCCATGTTAACCCCGCATTTGGGACCATGGTTGATTGATCCTGACAATAAAATTAATGAAAGCAAACGCTGGAAATTTGAGCTTTCCGTTTATGCAGCATTGATCCAAGACTTACCTACAGTTCCCATTATGCGCTGCAAATGTGCTCCAGAATTGAAAAACAGTTTACCGTTTTTTTGGACAGGTTTTCAACAACAAACCCGCTACACGTTCCGCCTAAACAACCTTGAGCAACCTGACATGTTGTTCCGACAATTTTCATCCACTTTGCGCAATCATATTCGTGTAGCAAAAAAACAATTGACCATCAGAATGGGAGATGTTGCTGATTTACCAACCTTGCATCGTTTGGTGGGCTTGTCGTTGAGCAAAAAAGCGGTTAAAACGCCTTTTTCGCTACCCTTTTTAGGAGAGTTGGACGCTGCCGTGATAAGAAATAGTCGACGAATGCTCCTGCTGGCTGAAGACGAGACTGGCAAAACCCATGCTGCTGCTTATATCCTTTTTGATCGCCATATTGCTTATTTATTGCTGTTGGGATCTGACCTAAACATCCGGTATCGGGGAGCAGCCAGCCTGATCATTTGGGAGGCCATCCAGCAAGCCAATCGCTATGCTTCCATTTTTGATTTTGAAGGCAGTATGCTTCCCGGAGTGGCTAATTTTTTTGCCGAATTTGGCGGAACACCAGAACCTTATTTTTTGCTAACTCGTGGCAAAAATCGCTGGTGGAATGCCGCTTATTGGGTTTGGACAACTGTATTTTCCAAAAGTCCTATTGCTTCTGCCAAGCGATCCATCAATACCGGCCAGGTGAACTCCTGAAGTTTATCCACCGGGTTTAAGGTCATACTACCGCTCGTTTTTTGCCAATTTCGATATCCAGTTAAGATGAATATTTCCAATTCCCGAAGATCAGCTGCATAAAACACCCGACCCGATTGCGTTTGCTCCAAAATCAATTCCAATTCTGGATCTTTAGCGCCTTCTACCAAGGCAAGAATGGGTTTTCGAGCCGCCAAATATTCATACAATTTTCCGGTAAGGATGCCTTGAATATCCGGAGTTGCCCAAGACAACAACACATTCAAACAGCTTTGTTGCTGTAATTGTCGGGCAGCTTGAAGGGGAAGCATCCCTTTATCCACTGCTATGGATACCAGGTTCCAGATAACAAGCTCCTTTTGCCAAAAATCGCCATCCTTACCGGCGTACACCAACTGAACATCTGCCGCCGCGAGTAAGCCATTTTGCAATAAATTATAAAGCGCCTCAAATAGCCGCGCCGGGTTTTGAAAACCGGGATACAAAGAGCCGGTGTAAGTAATGACAAATTTTGAACCAACTGGCTGATCATTTTCTGCGGCACGATAATGAGGATCAATGCCATTGCGCAAAACGTATATGTTTGAATGAAAAAAACGCAGTTGCCCTGCCAAGCCTTCCGATACGGTGGTCACCAGATTGGCTCGTTGGATGATTTTTTGGTTGAACCAACGCTGCAAAGTGGGCAACCACATCCGCGGACGCGAAGGATCGATATGCAAATCACGGAAATCTGCTATCCAGTATAAGTGTGGGAAACGCCATTTCAACAGCCAAGCAATAGCATGATCAGAATAGGGTCGGTATGAACTGATGAGGTGGGTGATTTTTCCTTTTTTGACCAATTTCACGCCGAGGTGATACCCCCTAAGAATGTATACAATCCCGCCATCCCCTAGTAGTAAGTTAAATGGAAAGGCATCCAGTAAGCGAAGCAGGTGATTCACCCACGGTCGCTGTTTGATTTGATGGGGTACATAAGGTCGATTTTGGCGCAACAAGGTGAGGCCGCGTAAATCAAAAGCGGGAATCAGGTGAGGCTTAAACTCCAATTCCAATTGAGGGTCGTGGTGCAAGTACCGCCAATGACGCGCGGTGATGACCGTTATCTGCGAGAAATACCGCTTCCCCTCTTGGTACAAGTGATACCAGCGCAAAGTTGAAACCGCTTGTACGGGCGGAAAAAGATAGGCAATCATCAAAAGGCGAGGCTGATTTTGGTTCATGCGTCAAAAATAATACCTAGAAGGGATTCGCCAAAAAAAGAACTGCCCATGACAAACATAGCTGTCATGAGCAGTTAAAGAAGACCAAATAAGTTCATCTTTTGTATGTGAAATCATTGCTATTCTTAGCCGTTACCGATTCAGCACCACCATTTTTTTGGTTTCGGCAAAATGCGGTGTTTCCAAAGTATAGTACAAAACCCCGGAAGCATTCAACTCTCCAGCATTGATGTCCAATTGATTCCAACCTTTATCATAATTGGCTTTCAAGCGGTAAATGATTGAACCTTTGGCATCGCGAATGGTCATCACTGCTTCTGTAGGTTCGTGGAGGTAGAAACCAATTTTGGTTACATTTTGGAAAGGGTTCGGAACGTTTTGCAACAAAACAGTTCCGGTTTTTTCCATATCCTCAGGATTGCGCGACAGCAGATCATTCAAGCCGCGGTAAGGCAGTGTAGCTTCGTTATCCACGGCATTCGACTCCATGTCCGGTACACTTTTAATATTACCCGAGTTAAGTGTAGTAGCCGTTTTTTTAGGCAATAAGTCTTTTATGTTCTGTACTTCAATTCCGTCGTTTGGATCAATGATACCAGGAGCAGGCGTCACAGTTACTGTTACCGTAAATGCTTTACCCAAAACATCATCTTTGCCTCCGCTATTATCATCTTTATTCCTTCCATTGGCATAAGGAATGATGATGTAAGTCAATATCGCCGGCACTTTTGAGGTGTTTTTCAAAATACCAGCATCAATCGTAGCCGTATCGGAACGAGTATAAGGAAAAGGGGTTACGCCTTTAACGCCACCTGGATTAAGTACTGCATATACCAGATAGTTGCCGCCGTTCGGATTGATTACATCCACTCTTGTTTTTGGCGAAGAATTGTGGGCAATCGTTTCAGTTGTTGCACTTGGTGTTGCTTCTGGGCAACTTACTTTTTTTCCGGCAATTGAAACCACAACTCGGATTGGCGGACTGGTACATCCGGTTGGCGCCGGGCCAACGGGGGTGATGGTATATATTGCATAACCGGTATAACGACGGTTGTTGCTCAAAGCTTCGTTAATGGCGCCCAAGCCAAAGCTAACGCCTTTTGCACCTCCCGAACCACCACTTATTTTACCACGATATTCTGCCGTCCAATCAAATTTGGCGCCTTCTGTTTGGTTGGGATTTAAAACGGTCAATTGAGTACCTGCCCCATTACAAACCGTTTGGCTTGGCGCATAAACATCTGGAGTAGGGTTAACCTTAACCACTACCGGTTTCACGTCAAAACATCCTGATGCTGCAGTTCCTTTGATGTAGTATTTTCCGGCGCCAATGGCTTGTGGTACCGCCAATAGACGCGTTGCCGCTGAATCCTGCCAGTAAGTAAACGTCAATCCCGCTGTAGAACCCGCCGTGATTGCCGCCGCTTTAATGTCAACCAAAGGCAAACAA
Organism: Saprospiraceae bacterium; assembly: GCA_040401995.1. Taxonomy (GTDB): domain Bacteria; phylum Bacteroidota; class Bacteroidia; order Chitinophagales; family Saprospiraceae; genus Haliscomenobacter. The sequence continues at coordinate 22,144 of JBBANM010000053.1, read as the reverse complement.
CGCAGTGCTGGATTGGTGATCACCATCGCTGGTTTAAAGTTTACATTGACCACCACGTTAAAAGGAGTAGTATTGGCACAACCATTGGCACTTACCAAGTAAGCATAAGTTACTGCAACTGGACCAGCTGTGGTATTAACCAAATTTTCGTTGACATTGCCGATGCCCGTTGCAGCTGTATTGGTTATTCCCGTAACCGCTGCTCGACTCCAGCTAAAGGCAGCTCCAGTCGTAGCGCTCGTCGGGGTATAATTGAAAGCCGTTCCCGTACAAATGGTACCTGCGCTCAATGAGCTGCTTAAAGTTGGCAGCGGATTGACCAAAGCGGTGACATTGTAAGTGGTTGGGTTCACACAACCGTTAAGCGAAAGTGTATATACGTAGGTTACCGTAATTGGCGCTGCCGTGATATTGTTTAGAATCTCGTTGATCGCCCCTGTTCCTGTACTTAATCCATTGCTGATTCCAGTAACAGCAGCTCGGCTCCAAGCATATACCGCACTGGTAATCGGGCTAGGAGGCGTAAATTGAGCGGCAGTGCCGCTACAAATGGCTGGTATCACCAAAGACCCTTTCATAACGGGTAATGCATTTACCCGAACAGTCACGTTAAAAGTCTGTGGATTAGAACAGCCATTGGCGGTAACCGTGTAGGTATAAATTACATTTACCGGAAGCGCCGTGGTATCAACCAAAGTCTCATTCGGGTTTCCAGTACCGGTTGCTGCAGCATTGCTGACCCCAGTTACTGCAGCGCGAGTCCAAGTAAAGGTCGCGCCTTCCCGGTCGCTGGTTGGAATATAGCTAAATGGCGTGCCGCTACATACTGCCGGCGGAGTTGCCGTACTACTCAAGGTGGGTAGCGGTACTACTTTCACCAAAATTTGAATGATATCGCTAACACAGCCATTCGCTGCAATTTCGTATTCATAAACCACGGTAATCGGTTTATCGGTGGTATTGACCAATACTTCGCCGATATTTCCAGTACCACGAGAAGCAAGATTCAGAATCCCCGGCACCGCCGAACGGGTCCAAGAGAAGCTAGCACCAGAAGTAGCGCTGGTAGGAGTATAGATAAAAACACTACCAGTACAAAGAACTGGCGGGGTAAGTGTACTGGTCAATGTGAGTGGAGGATTAACAGCAACGGTTACATTGGCTGGACTAGGATTTTTACAGCCGTTAGAACTCAATGTATAAACATAAACCACATTGACTGGATTGCTAGAGATATTTTTCAAAAACTCTTCAGGATTGTCTTCTCCTTCATTGGGTGGGTTGCTAATGCCGCCTACGGCAGGCCGACTCCAAGAAAATGTAGTATTTGGAGTTCCACTAGTAGGAAGGTAATCAAAAATATCTCCACTACAAATGGCTGGTGGAGCTAGCGAGCTACTCAAACGAGGTATGGGTAAAACAGTAGCTACAATCGTATCCGAATTGCTTGAACAGCCATTGGCGGTAAGTGTGTATGCATATTTCACATTGATTATCAAAGCCGAAGTATTGATCAATGTTTCCCGAATGCTATCCACACCGGTTGCTGCTGGATTGCTGATTCCATCTCTTAATGCCCGACTCCAGGTGATAGCAGCATTTTCAGTAGCTGTAGAGGATTGGTACCGGAACAACGTTCCCGAACAGAATGGTTCGATAGCCAAACGACTATTCAATCTCGGTTTTGGTTTTACGGTTACCGTTACCCGTTCAATTACCGGGCTAATACAACCATTAGCCGTTAAGCTATATTCATACACCACATCAATGGAGGAAGCGGTGGTATTGATCAAGGTTTCGCTGGGGTTTCCAACTCCAGTATTTATTTCATTGCTGATCCCTTCTACTGCCGGTCTTCTCCAGGCAAACTGAGTACCGGTTGTAGGGCCAGTGGGGGTATAGCTAAAAACCGTTTCGCTACAAATGGCATCTGGAGTACGGGTACTGGTCATTGTTGGCCGCGGATTAACCGTTACCGTAACACTGAAAGTGGTAGGATTGGTACAACCGTTTGCCGTCAAAGAATAGACGTAGATAACATTGACCGGCGCCGTGGTGGTATTGCGCAATGATTCGTCTGGGCTACCGGTAGCGTTAGCTGCGGGCGTGCTGATTCCAGTTACTGCGGCACGACTCCAAGCAAAGGTTACGTTGTTCACACTGCTGGTAGGGATGTACGAAAACAGGGTATTGCTACAAATAGCTGGCGGAGCAAGGGTACTGGTCAATGTTGGTTGCGGGTTCACCGGAACAGTCACCGAAAAAGTAGTAGGGTTCGGACAGCCATTCACGCTCAAAGTATACACATAAACAACATTAACCGGCGCAGCTGTAGTATTAGTCAAGGTTTCATTCGGATTGCCTGTCCCAGAACCAGGTGAATTGCTTATTCCGGCAACAAAGGCACGCGTCCAAGAAAATGAAGTCCCTGTGGTTGCACTTGTCGGCGCATAACTGAATGCGGTTCCGCTGCAAATCGCTGGCGGGGTTGCTGTGCTAGACAAAGTAGGGCGGGGATTAACCGGAACAACTACATTAAAACTAGTCGGGTTTGGACAACCATTAGCCAACAAGGAATAGGTGTAAGTGACATTGATTACTGCAGAACTGGTGTTGATCAATGTTTCGTTGGGGTTACCTGTTCCTGAAGCGGGTATATTTGTAATTCCAGATAAGTTGCTGCGGCTCCAGCTAAAAGAAGTTGAGCTCGTTGCACTGGTTGGGGTATAGCTGAAGATCGTATTGCTACATATTGCACTTGGCGAGGTACTGCTACTCAACGTTGGCAAAGGCTTGACCGATACGTTTACAGTTGTTGTTGAAGGATTGGTACAACCGTTGGCAGAAAGCGTGTATTGATAAATCACATTGATTGGCGCAGCAGTGGTATTGACCAAAGTTTCATTGGGGTTACCCGTTCCTGATCCAGCAGCGTTGCTAATGCCATTTACAATGGCGCGCGTCCAAGTAAATGAGGTATTTGCAGTAGCGCTGGTTGGGGAATAAGAAAATGCTGTATTGCTACAAATAGCAGGTGGGGACGTAGTACTACTTAGGGTCGGCGTAGGATTAACAGGGACTACCACATTAAAAGTACTAGGGTTGGGACAGCTATTGGCAGTCAAGGTATACACATAAGTGACATTTACAATGCTACTTGAGGTATTGATCAAGGTTTCATTTGGATTACCAGTACCGGTTGTTGCCGAGTTACTTATTCCAGATACTGCGGCGCGACTCCAAGCAAAAGTAGTGTTTGTCGTAGCACTAGTTGGTATATAGCTAAAAGTGCTATTGCTACAGATTGCTGGTGGCGCCAAAGTACTGCTCAAAGTAGGCAATGGATTTACGGTAACCACCACGCTAAAGTTCGTTGGATTGGTACAGCTATTGACACTTAACGAATAAACATAAGTGACATTGATCGGGGCCGCAGTGGTATTGATCAGCGTTTCATTGGGATTGTCAGTTCCCACTGCTGCTGGATTGCTAATCCCAGTAATGGCGGCGCGACTCCAATTAAAGATTACCGGAGCAACGGCAAGTTCGTCGGTTACAGCAGCAGATTCCTGAACACCCGCCGTCGAACCGTTGGCCGTAGGAGGCGGAGCTACAGCGATATTGCTGGTTGGGGTATAACTGAACACCGTTCTGCTACAAATGGCTGGCGGTGTTAAGGTACTTGTCAATTTGGGCAATGGATTTACTGTCACTACCACACTGGCAGGGTTTGTACTTGAACAGCCATTGGCTTGTATGGTAAAAACGTAGGTAACATTCACTGGCGAGCTAGTGGTGTCGATCAAGGTTTCATTCGGGCTTCCTCCGCTTATGTTTGATGCATTGCTAATACCCGTTACCGCTGATCTTGACCAAGAAAAAGTGGCGCCTGGTGTTGCACTAGTAGGCGTATAGGTAAACGGTGTTCCGCTACATACCGCTGGCGGGGTCAGTGTACTGCTCAATGTAGGCCGCGGAAAAACCGTCATGCCGATGTTGTTGCTATTCACCGTTACTGGGTTAGCACAAGTACTATTACTGGTCAAGACACAGGTGATGATGTCATTGTCGGCCAACGTCGCGTCGGTGTAAGTCGGGCTGTTTGTCCCTACATTGACATTGTTCTTTTTCCATTGAAAAAAAGGCGTAGCCCCCGCCAAAGTTGTTGTAGCGGTAAAAGTTACGCTGGTTCCCGCACAAATGGTATCATTTGGCGAAGGTGCAATGGAGATGGTTGGAGAAAGACAAAAGATAAACCCAGGAGCTGAGGCCGAGCTGACAGTTGTGAAAACAGCTACATTTCCTGATGTGCCAGCACCAACAATGGCTTGAATTTGTGTTGCTGATACAACATTGAAGCTTTGAGCATTAGTACCCCCAAAACTAATTGCAGTAACATTGGAAAAATTCGTACCGTTAATGGTGATGAGTGCACCTGTTGCACCAGATGTCGGCGAAAAATTGGTAATGGTTGGCGCTTGGGCATGAAGAGAAAAAGCTGCCCATACCAGCAGCATGGTAATTGTTAGTTTTTGGATCATAGTATTCATGGCGATTATATTATTGCTCGAAATTTCACCTTTTACCCTGGGGTATTGCCGCTTTTTATCTGAACTATAAAAGGTAGCAGTTTAAAACCCCTTGATGACAACATGTTTTTTGAATCACCTGACGACACCTAAAAAAAGTCAAATGAATACAATCTACTCATGCCATCAAAAACGTAATCATATGGGTAAGGTTACTGAAGAACGCTGAGATAGGACCATTAGCGTTATTAGTTTAGGAGTGCAAATACCAATCTTTCTCTAAAAAAATATGCTTTTGGGACTATCTTCTGACAAAAATAGCTAGAATTCTTTAGTTGTATGCGGCTAAGTCTATTTTTTTCCGATTTTCAATAATAAAAAAATAATTGATATACTTGAAAGATTTTATGGATTTGTCAATTTTTTAAATTTATACCATCTCATCCGCTAGTAAAATCATCATTACTCCCCCATTTCCACACTGCGGATCATCCAAATAGTTATGGATTAAGCGCTGAATTTTTCCGCCCATTTTTTGTTGGACGCTTACTGTAGGATCAGATAGCGTTCCGGCTTGTAAGGCTTCAAAATAGGTTTCAAGCGACATCTCATCGGCATACCGAGCATATCCATTGGGCATGCCTACGATGATTTGTCCAGCCAGCTTCAATTGCGCACATAATTCTTGTCTTGCCCGATACATCTCCCGCGCCAATCCTTTGCCCCGATAATCGGGATGTACGCCCATATCCATTCCGTAAAGCCATTGCCCCGCTGGCTGATGGGTGTTAAACCACAGGTTGTCGGATATTTCCAAAAAAGTGTGATCTTCCTCTACCAAATGGTACCGGATGCAGGAACTCATAGCAACAACAGCATCGCCATCCAACAGTACAAACTGACCTTCGGGAAAGAGGGTCAAATGATGCAAATAGTGCCGAGCCGACATCCGTTCCTCTTCAGCCAAGGTTGGAAAAATCAAGCGCTGCAAGTCATGGAGTTGTGCCGCATGCGCTGCTTGGGTATTTTGCAACACCAAACCGTTGCTCAGTTTTTTGTAGTACATGGTTACAGATATATACCTGCCAATAAAAATAGCAAAGCTGCCAAAACTAAGGCCAAAAGATTAAAAGGTAATGCCGCAAACGACAATTCCATATTATCCGCTTCGGTGCTACTTGCCGTCAAAATGGTAACATCCGAATAAAAACTGGCGTGTGATCCAAAACCGCCTGACGACAACACCGCCGCTAAAGTCACCCAAATGTTGGCCTGCAAAGCCTGCGCCAAGGGAATAACAATCGGGATCGCTACTGCGTACAAACCCCAAGAAGAAGCCGTAGTGTAAGAGATAAAACTCAAAACAACAAAAATGACAGCAGGCAATGCACCCCTCGATAAAAAGTCTTTTACACTGGCAATTACAAACGGTGTAAGTCCCATTTCATCCCCTACCCTTTTAAGAACATATGACATGGTAAGAATGGCCAAAGCAAACACCATCGTTTTGAATCCTTCAAAAATACCGTCGGTCAATGCTGTAAAGGGCATGATCCGGGAAAACCAATAATAGAAAAAAGTAAAGGCCAGACCCGCCAAAACTCCTAGCAATGCATCTTTATCCAGCCACAAGGTAGCACCGATCAAAAAAGCCAAGGGTAGGAAAAAATACACCGGTTTTCCTTTGCGCTCGGTAAGCGCCTCTTCCTCCGGGTCCGTGTGCTTCGCCACCGCTTGAATCCCCAGATCACCTCCAGCGGCCTTTAATTCTGCTTTTTTGAGTTTCGGGAAAAGCGGAATCGCCCCTGAAGCTACCAACAAGGCCATCAGAACCACAATCCAGGGATAAAACATAAAAGGCAAGGTGTGCAAAAAACCGTTAAATCCACCATTTTTTGCCACTACATGATTGCTTTCCAATAACTTACCCGCATAGATACTCCAGGTGCTCATTGGAATCAACAAACAGACTGGTGCAGCGGTTGCATTCACTAAAAAAGCCAACATAATGCGGGAAATGCGGTAGTTGTCGGTGATTTTTCGCATCGTAACGCCAGTAGCCAAGGCACTCATGTAATCGTCGATAAAAATAAAAATCCCCAAAAGCCAGGTGGCCAACAGCGCCTGTCTACGAGTTTTTACAAACTTCAATACATAGGTTCCAAAAGCGAATACACCTCCCGATTGAATGATCAGGTGAATCAGCGATCCATAAAATCCACATACCAAAATCACCCAAACCATGTCTTCTTCTTGCAAGGTTTCGGTCAATGCTTTGACAAAATTTCCGGGAAAAGCCGCTGGATTGATCAGCACAAACCCAACCAAACATCCAATCAGCAAGGGCTCAAAGGCACGGCGAATTACAATGGCCAGCGAAACTACTACCAATGGCGGAACAAGACACAATGCAGATATGGTCATAGTGGTTGTGTTTTTAGGTGCACTTCATTAAGCGTTACAAATCGCCAAAACTGATCAACTTCTTTTCCAGGTATTCTTGCAATCCCTCTGCGCCGCATTCATAGCCTACGCCGCTTTGTTTCCATCCACCAAAGGGCGCTTCGGTAGCATGTGCGGCCCATTCGTTTACGCCCACAATTCCAAATTCAAGCGCTTCAGAAACCTGAATGGCTTCGCGCAGGCGATCGGTCCAAAGATAAGCTGCAAGTCCGTACTCGGTGGCATTGGCCAAGGCAATCGCCTCCTCAGTAGTGCGGAAAGAGGTCACTCCCATCACCGGACCAAAAATTTCTTGTTCAAAAATGGCTTGCCCCGGTTTTACATTTTTCAATAAGGTAGGTTCGTAAAAAAAACCACGGGTCAACTGACTGGGAGTTTTTCCACCTGTAACCAACGTAGCGCCTTGTTTTATGCTGTTATGGACTACATCAGCCACATGCTGTCTTTGTTTGGCGTTGATCAACGGTCCCATTTGTACGTCCGATTGTTGACCTTCCCCCAATTGAAATTGGCTTAGGTGATGCGCTGTCAGCTTACAGAATTGCTCATAAATGCTTTCGTGTACGATAAACCGCTGTGGGGATACGCACACCTGCCCAGCATTACGCGACTTCGCCAATGCAGCCGAAAACGCCAGTTTTTCTACATCAACATCTGGGAAAATCAAACAAGGTGCATTCCCGCCCAATTCCAAGGAAAGTTGGGTATTAGTAACGGCTGCTGCCGAAAGCAACAGCTTCCCTACCCGAGTACTGCCCACAAAATGCACTTTGCGCACAGCGGGGTGTTCCATCCATTCGGAAGAAATGGCCGCGGCATCTCCCAAAACTAAATTGGCAGCACCTGCTGGAACACCGGCCTCTATCAAAAGCTCCATCAGTGCAATAGCGGTCAGTGGCGTGTATTCAGAAGGTTTGGCGACAAAAGTACAACCTGCCGCCAGCGCGGCCGCCCACACCCGGGCGAGGTTCCACACCGGAAAATTCCAGGCGGTGATGATTCCGACAACCCCAATAGGTTGCGAGATCACCGACATCCGCTTGTTGTTGCGACTGGCTGGTATGGTGCGGCCATAGGCGCGTTTGCCTTCTTCGGCAAACCATTCAAAAAATTGGGCGGCTACAATCCATTCCCCCGTTGCTTCCGCCAAGGGTTTGCCTGCTTCGCTCACCGTAATTGCCGCCAATTCCTTAGCACGCAACCGCATCAAATCGGCTATTTTTTTCATCACTTCTGCGCGCTGCCAAGGATTGATATTGCGCCATCCCGGAAAAGCACTTACGGCAGCCGTTACAGCAGCTTGTGCATCCACAACGCCGCCAAAAGCAACAGTAGCAATCGGTTCCTCGGTAGCGGGGTTAACTACCGTCCAGGTGGCATCATTGGCCGCCGTCACCCATTCGCCGTTGATGTAGTTTGTTTGCATGGTTTCTGAAGACTAGGCTAAGTTGGTCAATTTCAATAGCTCCTCCCGGAGTATAGCCAAACCGGTTCTCAGCGTTTTTTGGGTAATCACTAATGGACTCAAAATACGGATCACGTTGCCATACAAACCAGCGCCGATTAAAAACAATCCGCGATCAGCACAGGCGGCGATCAGTTTTTTGGTCAGATCGGCATCCGGTTGATTGGGGTCTTGGTTTTTGACCAATTCAATGGCCATCATTGCTCCCAATCCTCTTACTTCACCGATGGCTGGGCATTCTTTTTTCAATCCCGCAAAAAAACGCTGCACAATCTTCCCAACCTGTTCGCCCTTTTGGTTAATGTTGATTTTTTGCATGTACTCGATGGTAGCCAATGAACCAGCACAAGCAACAGGGTTGCCGGCATAAGTGCCGCCTAAGGTGCCAGGCAACGCTTTATCCATCACTTCGCCCTTGCCCATCACACAGGCTATTGGAATCCCAGACCCCATTGATTTGGCCCAGGTAGAAATATCAGGTAATACATCGTAGTGCTCGTAGGCGGCCCATTTGCCAGTGCGTCCAAAACCCGATTGTACTTCGTCAAGAATAAGCAACATCCCATATTTGTCGCAAATGGCGCGCAAACCTTGCAGGTATTTTTTTGGGGTTACGTAAAATCCGCCTTCCCCTTGTACGGGTTCGATGATGACCGCCGCGACACTTTCCGGTGCGACAACTGAGCTCAAGTATTTTTCAAAGTCTTGCAACTCTTGCGCTACAAAATCATCAAACCGCTGACCCGCGCCGCGGTGGTAAAAATCGGGGAATGGGATGCGGTACACTTCGGGAGCAAACGGGCCGCAACCCGTTTTATAACTCACTTTAGAGGTAAGCGCCATGCCCAGGTTGGTGCGCCCATGAAACCCGCCCGTATAGCAAATTATTGCCGAGCGACCAGTAGCCTGGCGGGCAATTTTGATGGCATTTTCAACCGCCTCAGCGCCAGAATTTACAAAAAGCACCTTGGTAGATTCGCCATGCGGTAAGATTTCAACCAGTTTTTCCGCCAATAAAACATAGGGCTCGTGGGTAAGCAGGTTGAAAAACGTGTGCATCAATGTCCCCGCTTGTTTGGCAATGGCCCTGGAAACTGCCGGCGGACAATGCCCGGCGTTGAGCACGCCAATACCGCCGGAAAAATCGATGTACGCTTTTCCTTCTTGATCATAAAAATAAGCCCCTTGCGCTTTGGCGGCATTTATGGTACTGGTGCTCACCAGCGCTTTTGGCACCACCCGATTGCGGCGTGCTAGCAATTCTTCGGAAGTCATTGCAGTTATTAGTTTTATGCTTTATAGAATTTCGTAACTATTTATCCGCCCTTAAAATTCCCGAAGGGAATATATGTTGATAGAATATAGCCCAAGTATTCTCCAAATCCCGAAGGGATTATATGTTTATCATTGGCATATAAACATATAATCCCTTCGGGATTTGGAAAAAAGACCCTAGACCCTGCTATAAATATACATTCCCTTCGGGAATAAAATAGTGCCTGGATAGTTACAGAATTTCAATCCATTAATTAGCGAAAATAAAGGGTTTTGATTTGACAAAACTCTTTGATACCAGCCTCTGATAATTCCCGGCCATAACCCGATTTTTTCACTCCCCCCAACGGCAATCGGGAATCAGAACGCACCACCGCATTGACAAACACGCTACCTACCTGCAAGTGACGCGCCAAATGCTGGGCGCTATCCATATCTTTCGTCCAAACGGCAGCACTCAATCCATAGCGGGATTGGTTGGCCAAGCGCAGCGCCTCTTCCTGGTTTTGAACCGTGATGATCGGCGCTAAAGGACCAAAGGTTTCGCTTTGAAACACCACCGAATCAGGCGTTACCTGATCCAAAAGCGTAGGTTGAAAATTACAGTTGTCGCGTTTTCCACCACTGACCAATACCGCGCCTTGTCGGATGGCTTCGTTCAGTTGGTTCTCCAGTTGGACTGCCAGATCCAAGCGCGCTAAAGGCCCCAAATGCGTAGCAGGATCAAGTGGATCACCTTGTACCAGTTTTTCAATTCCGGCTTTCATCCGCTCTACAAATTCCGCTTTGATGGATTGATCCACCAAAAAACGTTTGGCGGCAATGCAAACCTGTCCGGCATTCATCATGCGGGATTGGATGGCGGCGGCGGCTGCAAGCTCTAAGTCGGCATCCGCACATACAATAAAAGGATCGCTCCCACCCAGTTCCAGTAGTGATTTTTTGATATTGGCGCCAGCAAGTTGTGCTACTGCCGCGCCGGCACGCTCGCTCCCAGTGAGGGTCACCATAGCCACGCGATCGTCTTGTACCAGGGGTTGAATTACATCTATATCGGCAATCAAGGTTTGGAAAACGCCTTCGGGAAACCCAGATTCACGGAATGCCTTTTCAATGGCCAGCGCGCAGCCAAAAACATTAGGGGCATGTTTTAACAAGGTCACATTACCCGCCATGAGCGCCGGAGCGGCATAACGAAAAACTTGCCAATAGGGAAAATTCCAAGGCATGATGGCCAATATCACGCCAACTGGCTCATAAACCACTCGGCTGTCGCTGGCATCAGTTGGTATAACCTCAGGTTGCAACATGTCTGCTGCAGATTGGGCAAAAAACGCACAGTGTCCGGCACATTTTTCTATTTCAGCTCGCGCTTCCGACAAGATTTTACCCATCTCGGCGGTCATGGTTTCCGCTAATGTTTGTTGATGGGTTCGCAAATATTGGGCTAGACGTAGAAAGCATGCTCCTCGATCTTCAAAAGACAAGGCCGCCCAAGCAGCTTGAACTACGGAAGCTTTTGATAGTTTTTTTTCTGCAGCATCCCAAGTTACGGCGGGGTACTCGCCAATGGCTTGCAGTGTAAAAGGATTGATAGAAACGAAAGTGCTGGACATCAACCTGATTTTTTTCAAATGTATTATTGACCAGCCCTAAGGTAGCAAAAAATGGAGAGTTGGGAATATTGCAACATTGAGGGTAAGCTAATTTTCAGATTTTATCAAAAAAAAGGTAACTATCCACCCACCCTTAAGATTCCCGAAGGGAAAGTATGTTTATAGCATAAAAGACCAGTAGAGTCCAAATCCCGAAGGGATTATATGTTTATCCTTGGCATATAAACATATAATCCCTTCGGGATTTGTAAAAAAGATCCTAGACCGTGCTATAAATATACATTCCCTTCAGGAATTAAATAGCACCAGGATAGTCAAAAAAAAAGATCCTTGAGTTGCCCCAAGGATCTTTTTTTTATTCTTCCATTACGATTGCGCTCGCTTTGGTGTTGCCGTAGCGTTTACGCTCGTGTTCTTTCAAGTAGATTTTGCGGATCCGCAAGTTTTGCGGCGTTACCTCTACATATTCATCTTCTTGGATGTATTCCAAAGCTTCTTCCAACGAGAAACGGCGAGGTGGAATCAAACGAATCTTATCGTCAGATCCAGATGCACGTACGTTGGTTAATTTTTTGGTTTTGGTCAAGTTGATGATCATATCACCAGGGCGGTTGTTTTCGCCCACTACTTGGCCTTCGTAGATATCTTCGTTAGAACCGATGAAAAAGGTTCCGCGATCTTGTAAGTTATCGATAGAATAAGGAATCGATTTTCCGTTTTCCATGCTGATCAAAGAACCATTTACCCGACCAGGGATAGAGCCACGGTGTGGTTGGAATTCTTTGAAACGGTGCGTCATGATGGCTTCGCCAGCAGTCTGAGTCAACATCAAACTACGCAAACCGATGATACCGCGTGAAGGAATCTCAAAACGCAAAATCATGCGATCTCTTTTGGGATCCATTGATTGCATCATACCCTTACGACGAGTTACCATCTCAATGGCTTTTCCTGATACATCGTCTGGAAGGTCGATGGTCATTTCTTCCACTGGTTCTTGCAACTCGCCACTGACGCGTTTCATGATTACCTGTGGTTGACCAATTTGAAGTTCGTAGCCTTCCCGACGCATTGTTTCAATCAATACCGCCAAGTGCAATACCCCGCGGCCGTATACCCGCCATGAGTCAGCAGATTCGGTATCTTCCAAGCGCATGGCTAGGTTTTTCTCCAATTCTTTTTCCAAACGCTCGCGTACGTGACGTGAAGTTACATACTTGCCTTCCTGACCGAAAAACGGGGAGTCGTTGATGGTGAACATCATACTCATCGTAGGCTCATCGATGGCAATTGGTGGTAATGCTTCTGGGTTTTCAGCATCAGCGATGGTATCGCCAATTTCAAAACCTTCAATACCAGCCATACCGCAAATTTCACCGGCGGTAACTTCCTCAGCTTTTAATTTATCAAAGCCTTCGAATACGTACAACCCGCGCAGACGGCTTTTGATGATGGTACCATCTTTTTTAACCAAGGCCACCATTTGGTTGTCTTTCAACGTACCGCGGTTCAAACGCCCGATGGCAATCCGACCGATGAAGTTGGAATAATCCAAAGAGGTGATCAACAATTGAGTGTTACCTTCCGTTACCTTAGGCGCTGGAACGTAATCAATGATGGTATCCAAAAGAGGCGTGATATCCGAAGTTTTGTTGCGCCAGTCAAGACTAAACCAGCCACCTTTACCCGAACCAAACAAAGTTGGGAACTCCAATTGCTCGTCGTTGGCATCTAAGCTCAACATCAAATCAAAAACAGCTTCGTGTACTTCGTCAGGTGTACAGTTTTCTTTGTCCACTTTGTTGACCACCACAATTGGCTTCAAACCAATTTCTAATGCTTTTTGGAGCACGAAACGGGTTTGAGGCATGGGGCCTTCAAAAGCATCAACCAACAACAGCACACCGTCGGCCATATTGAGTACTCGCTCTACCTCACCACCGAAATCGGAGTGACCAGGAGTATCAATGATGTTGATTTTATAATTCTTGTAGCGGATCGAAACGTTCTTCGCTAGGATGGTAATCCCGCGTTCACGTTCCAGATCGTTGGAGTCCATGATTAATTCGCCGGGCGTTTCGTGATCCTTGAACAGGTGTCCGGCGTGGATCATTTTGTCAACCAAGGTAGTTTTACCGTGGTCAACGTGGGCGATAATGGCAATGTTCCGTAATTCCATAAAATAGATCCTTCTTTGTTTAGGGTTTAGAGCGGATTTTGAATAAGCAAAGTCATCAGCACTGACTTTCACTTTTCCAACTGGTACACCCTAAACGTCATTCAGGGCGCAAAATTAGCTATAAATCAGCAACATTTGCTATAGTCAGTGTTAATTAATTGCAAAATAAAAAAGCGCCACCCGAATGGATGGCGCTTGAAATTTTGAATATGATCATGGATTTTAAAATACTGAGGGTCAATGCAACACAATTTCAAATAAAAATTCTGCGGATTGAATCCAACGCAGTATTTAACTAGCTAAACGAAAAAGTATTTACTACCTGAGTATTAGTCGCCAAATTGGAAACTAAATCAACTTTTAGCGTGCAACGTTCAAATTGCAGTGCATAAGTTTGTTGTACATGGCTGCGATTGAGGTTTGATTTGCCCAATTCGCGACGACCGATCAAATCACCTACATCTTCGCGAAAATTGTCCATCATGCGCTCAATTTTGTTGACCGCATTTCCAGCCTCTTGGTTCATCAGCCCTACGGAGAGGGCAAGTTTGATTTTTCTAATGTTCATGTTAGGATATGTTTATGGGTTCTGGTTCAATCAATTGCTTGTTTCCCCTGTATAACTCGAATTAGAATCAGGTTGTTGTAGACTAGTGTTTTAAAGAATCGTTAATGTCCGCTCTAGACATTTAAGGAAATCTTAAAATTTTAAAGTCTAATACTTCACTCGGGATGACCAGGTGATTTTTGTCTCTTTCTTTTTTCGCCCTGCCGCGTTGCAAATGCTCGTCGTAGCTTTGGCTATGCCTGCGCTTTGCGCCTCGCAGGTCAAAAAAATAAATTCGTCAAAATTTCACCTTCCCATCCCGAGGGAAGTATAACTCTTGATTGCAAAAACTAAAATTACCAGGCCAGATTGCTGTCTTAATGGTGGTATCGTCGACCTTAGAAATGAGGCCGAGTCCAGGTAGGCTAGAATGCTTTTTGTTGCTGCTGTATTATATTTATTCCAATACGTCAAAAAAAACAAAAGGTTACTCCCGTCAGAATTAAATTTTAAAATTTTTTTTCATAAACAATCATAATATCTTGGGGTTAGTTTTAAGGTAAAATTTATGGGTTGTTTGGTGCTCCATTTTACACGCAATTGGATCTACCAGACCAGCCGTCACCACCTTTAGCATACAGCATGAATAATCGACGTGATTTTATCAAATTTTTGGGGCGCACATCCATTGCCACCTATGGCTTTTCAGTAGTAGATCTCAAATCGCTATCGGATGTCTTTCACCCTGAAGGGCTACATTTTACGCCTATTGCCGCTACGGATTTAGATGATTTGGTACTGGCCAAAGGATTCCACTACGATATTCTCATCAAATGGGGGGAATCCATCAATGCCAAAGAGAATTTTGGCACCCACAACGATTTCATCGCTTTTGTGGAAGGCGCCACTCCCGAAGAAGGGATCCTGTGGGTCAACCATGAATACCTGAATCCCTTGTTCATCCACGGACAATTGGACAACAATCGGAAAACACTTTCACAGGTGCACGACGAGATGGACAATGTGGGCGGTAGCATTTTGCGGGTTCGCAAAGACAAAAAAGGCCGCTGGAAAGTTGATAAAAAAGACCCCATCAATCGCCGTTTGACGGCACGTACGGAAATTCCTTTTGCTTGGCCAGAACCGGTGAAGGGCGCGACCAAAGCCATTGGCACCTTGGCGAACTGTGCCGGCGGAAAAACACCCTGGGGTTCCGTACTCACTTGTGAAGAAAATTACGACATGTTTTGGGGAGAACGCGATTTTTCCAAACCAGAATTGCCCAAATTAAAAGAAAGCAGTTTTGGCTGGGAGCGTTTTTACGATTATCCGCCTGAACATTATGGCTGGGTAGTTGAGATCAATCCATTGACTGGGGCAGCCAAAAAATTGGTGGCCCTGGGGCGTTTTTGCCATGAAGCCGCCGCGGTGGACGAATTGCCCGACAAACGCTGCGTGGTTTACATGGGCGATGATACTGGTGATGAGCATTTTTACAAGTTTATTGCCGACACCCCAGGTTCCCTAGATACAGGCAAACTATACGTTGCCAATTTAGCCAAAGGCGAATGGCGTTTGCTGGATGTAAACGAAAATCCTAAGCTAAAGGAAAAATTTGGCACTCAAACCGAGATGTTGGTGCGTTGTCGAGAAGCTGCTAAAGTAGTGCAAGCTACTCCGCTCAATCGCCCAGAAGATGTGGAAATCCACCCCATCACTGGCGATGTATACGTTTGCCTAACCAATAATGCGGCGCGCCGTGACTTGTTTGGCTCCATTTTGCGCCTCACCGAATTGGAAGGCCGAGAAGGCATGAAATTCAAATCCAGTACTTTTCTTGCTGGCGGCAAAGATACTGGCTTCGCTTGCCCCGACAATATGGTTTTTGACCGCAAAGGCAATCTTTGGTTCACTTCTGACATGTCAGATGCTTTGATGAACAAGGATTTCTATTTGTCTTTCCACAATAACGGTCTGTTCTTTGTACCGATTGACGGCCCTAATGCGGGGAAAGCATTTCAGGTGGCTTCTGCGCCGATGGGAGCAGAGTTTACCGGCCCTTGTTTTTCACCGAATTATGATACGTTGTTTCTCTGTGTTCAACACCCGGGTGATAGTAGTCCGGCAATCGATCAGTTGACCAGTCGTTTTCCAGATGGCGGCATACCCAGATCTGTAGTTGTGGGGATTACGGGCGAGGCGCTGACGAAGATTGTGGGGTAGGAAAAGACTTGTTTAAATTTCCGAAACTCAAAAAAAACGCGCACTCCGTTAAGTCGGAGTGCGCGTTTTTATTCTACGTACTTTTGAAGACGCGTGGTACTTATACTTCGCGTCGTCAAGTTTCGAGCATGAAAAATAACGATCCGGTTCAGATAAAGGACAACTTTTTTTCAAATCTAAATCTTTTGTCATTCTAAAATTTACCACAGAAAATCCACCACAGATTCACAGATTCTTATCGCCTTCGGCGTAAGCACGATTCCACAGATGGGGCTAATCCACAATCTGTGGAATCGTGCTTGTGATGCATCACAAGAATCTGTGGAATCTGTGAATCTGTGGTCGATCATCATTTGACGTAGTCAATTTTTAAGCATTAATCCAGATGAAACTACAAATTTCAATAATTTTCTATGCTCTAAACTTGACAGTGTTAAGTATATATTCAACTTTAGTGTCCAAAAACTGCTTTCAAATCAATCTCCAATCCGGGAAAAATTGTCGAAGTAAGGACATCATCCTCAACAACTGGCGCCAGTCCTACAAAAACTCCAGCTTCATTCAAAACGTATACCCTAACTTCACGCTCCAAGGGATGCACCAACCAATATTCTTTCACGCCTGCTTCTTCATAAATTCGGTATTTCACGCTCATCTCCTTTTTGCTATTGCCTGGCGAAAGGATTTCTACTATCAAATCAGGGGCTCCAAAACATCCTTTTT
Source organism: Saprospiraceae bacterium (assembly GCA_040401995.1). GTDB lineage: Bacteria > Bacteroidota > Bacteroidia > Chitinophagales > Saprospiraceae > Haliscomenobacter. The sequence continues at coordinate 5,124 of JBBANM010000053.1, read as the reverse complement.
CATCTAATTTTTCTGGATCACAAACTACACATAGATCAGGTTGTACAACTGTCGTTGATTGTCCCTGTTGCATGGCAACTGGCAAACGAACATCAAATGGCGCATAAAACACCTCACAACCTTTGCCCTCAAAAAAGCGGTAAAGTTGAAAACCCAATGCTCCCGAGACTTGCTGATGTAGCGTACCAGGAGCTGGTCCCATCGGAAACAAACGACCACGGAATAGCTCCACCCGCTCTTTAAACTGCCAGTTGAGATAGTCTGTATAAGTGTAGAACCCATTAGGATCAAGTTGTTCCAAGAGTGTAATTGGCGCGGCATTTGAAGAAGACATGTGATTTGGTTTTCAACTAAAATTACAATTTTTGAAAGATTTTAACAACAATAACATGCGGTAAATGATGTAACGGGTAAATTTCCAAAACTTGAATCACCGACCATTCATTCCCAATCCGAACCTATACGATTCAAAAAAATCCACTACTTTCGCTCATACATAATGCATTTACTTACATCAACACAACTACAAAAATATGGAATACCGTCGTTTTGGACGCACGGACATGCAAGTCAGTGAAATTGGCTACGGCATGTGGGGACTTGCTGGCTGGAGTGGTTCCGAGCAAGAGGAGGTCTTTAACTCTTTGATGCTATCGGTTGAACTGGGCTGCAACTTTTTTGATACCGCCTGGGCCTATGCCGACGGGATCAGCGAAGAGATTTTGGGTAAATTGATCAAACAGTTTCCGGAAAAGCGCTTGTACACCGCGACCAAAATTCCACCCAAAAACCGCAAATGGCCTTCCAAACCTACCTTTACGATCGATGAGGTATTCCCTGCGGATTATATTGAGGAGTACGTAAACCACAGCTTGAAAAACATCGGCGTGGAAACCATCGATTTAATGCAATTCCACGTGTGGGAGGATGCCTGGGCTGACCGCGACGAGTGGAAAGAGGTGTGTACTCGACTAACCAAAGCGGGTAAAGTGCGCCATTGGGGCATCAGTATCAATCGCTGGGAACCCGACAACAGTTTGCGGACCCTGGAAACTGGACACATCGATGCCGTACAGGTGATTTACAATATTTTTGACCAAAACCCCGAGGATCAACTTTTCCCTTTGTGTCGCAAATTGGATATTGGGGTTATTTCCCGGGTTCCTTTTGATGAAGGTACTTTAACGGGGATGTTGACAAAAGAGACAGTGTTCCCTGCCAACGACTGGCGGAGTACCTACTTTGTACCTGAAAACTTGAATTCATCGGTCGATCATGCGGATGCCTTAAAACCATTGGTTCCAGAAGGCATGACGATGGCCGAAATGGCGCTGCGTTTTATTCTTTGCAATCCGGATGTACATACCACCATCCCGGGTATGCGACGCGAGCGCAATGTACGCATGAACATGGCTACCAGCGATGGTTCAGGCCTACCCCTCGAGTTGCAAAATGCGCTGAAACAGCACCGCTGGGATCGGGTTCCTACTTCTTGGTCGCAGTAACATTTACCTAAATGAAAAAAAGAAAAGTGAGCTATTCCTGGCTCACTTTTCTTCGTTTTAAACATATTTGTAGGGTGCCCTCCACGAACAGCGTTCTTCCCCTAATTTGTGATAATTTGTGCAATTTGTGGCAAAAAAAATTATTGTTCATCGCCGGAGACGAGAAGTACTAATATTTTACAGCACTTATCGACATCCCCTACTCTACCGCTACTCCATTGCTTTTTAATATTTTACTAAAAAACAACAGGTGATAAGGCAAGGAATTTTGCCAATATTCCCAGCTATGCCCCCCGGGTCTTTCGGTATAATCATGCGGGGTATTATTGTATACCAAACACCGATGTAATTCTCTATTGATCTCGATAAGGAAATCATCCACCCCACAATCGATAATGATTGGTAGCTTATTTTTTTGGATGGCGGCGGCCATAAATACTACCGAATTATTGACAAAAACCTCCGATGTAGCATCTGTATTTCCTAGTATTTTCTGAAAACCCTCTTTGAGTAGTTTTTTGAAATCTTCGTTGATAATGAATTTGTTGTAGTTCAAGTCCAAGGCGCCACTCATGGATCCCGCCGCCCCAAAAACATCGGGATGACGGCTAGACAAATACATCGCACCATGTCCGCCCATTGAAAGTCCGGTGATGGCTCTTCCTTTGCTATTTTGAACAGTTCGATACGTCTTGTCAATTTTTTGAACCACCTCTTTGGAAATATAGGTTTCAAACTTGCTATTGGGATCAACCGGACTATCCAAATACCAGCTAAATGTTTCTCCTTCAGGCATCACGATGATGATGTTGTATTGATCCGCCAAATTTTTAACCAACAACTTGTCAGGCGTTTTATTGAGCCAATCATTGAAATGCCCACCGCCGCCATGCAATAGGTACAATACCGGAAAAGATTTTTTGCTATTGGCATAAGCAGCAGGGAGAACCACCGCCGCTTTGTACGTTTTATTCATGGCTTTACTGGGCACATTAATACTATCTACAACTGCAGCTTTTACGGATAGAAAAGCCAGCATTAAGATGGTAAAAGAAAATAAGCGAAACATCTTCAATGACATAGTAGATAGATTATAGAATTAAATTGGTCAATTTTGACTAAAATTAAAATAAATGCGGGTAGAATACGCATTTATTTAGCTTATTTGTAGCCTAATCGCAAAATGAAAACCAAATCAATATGGGTATCTCCGCTCGTTACTGGCATCTGCTGAGTAAGGCTATTTATTGCAGTCTTTTGCTGGGTTGCTCCGCCTGCATCAATGGGAAAAAAGCGGTTGCTACTTCAGGTTCTGTTACGAATCAGGCATACAGCCAAGACGAAAAAGTACTCGCCAAAGGACAGCAACTGTTTCAAGCCTATTGCTCGCCATGTCATAATTTTTTGCAAAAAGGAATTGGTCCAAGTTTAGAGCAAGCAACCGCAACGGCGTCCGCAGTTTGGCTGAAAAAATTCATCACCAATGCACCGGCAATGATTGAGCAGGGCGATGCGCGTGCTACCCAGCTTTTTAAGGAATACAAACAATTGATGCCGCCTTTTACCAACCTCAAGGAAGGGGATCTGGACGCCATTGTTTCTTATATCCATAGCCAATACAAAACGCCAACGCCGGCTCAGCCTGATCTTGGAATTGCGATAACCGACCCCATTCCTCAAAAAATTCCCAAAAGTGGTTTGCAGTTGCAGTTGGAACATGTTGCCACCGCTCCGCCTACCGCTGATAAAGCGCCCATTGCCCGCATCAATCAAATGCGGGTTTTGCCAGGGGCGAAAGACCGCCTTTTCATCCACGATTTGCGCGGAAAACTATACGAATTGCTTGAAAATGAGTGGCAAGTTGTGTTAGACATGAGCAAAGAGCGGCCTCATTTTATTCAGCAGCCCGGCATGGGTAGTGGTTTTGGTAGTTTTGCCTTTCATCCTAATTTTTACAACAATGGACTTTTTTATACTACGCATACCGAACCAACAGGTACTGAACCGGCCGATTTTGCTTATGCCGATTCCATCCGCGTGGATTTACAATGGGTACTTACGGAATGGAAGATCAAAGATCCGCTTGCCCGCCCTTTTGCCGGAACCAGTCGAACTCTCTTGCGCATCAACTTTGTTTCGGTCATTCACGGGGTGCAAGAGTGCGGATTTAACCCCGGCGCAAAAAAAGGCGATCCCGATTACGGATTGCTGTACATCGGGGTAGGCGACGGCGGAGCTAGCGAGGCCGGTTATCCGTTTATCAGCCAAGACAAAAGCCGTATTTGGGGTTCCTTGTTGCGGATCGATCCCAGTGGCAACAACAGCAAAAATGTGCGGTATGGCATCCCCGCTACCAATCCCTACGCCGGCTTGAGTGATGCTGTCGCTTGTCGGGAGGTTTTTTGTCGCGGTTTTCGCAATCCTAACCGCTTTACCTGGGCGCCCGATGGTCGCTTGTTTATTGCCGATATTGGTCAAACCAACCTCGAAGAGCTCAACCTGGGCTTTCCTGGCGGCGATTATGGCTGGCCGAATCGCGAAGGAACCTTTGTCATCAACCCGAAAGGAAAAATGGATCGGGTATATGCCTTACCAACAAACGATAGTACCTTCCACTACCGCTACCCAGTCGTCCAATACGACCACGATGAGGGCAAAGCCATAGAAGGCGGCTTCGCGTATACGGGCACCGCGGTTCCGCAACTTCACGGTAAGTATATTTTTGGCGACATCAACAACGGTAGGGTCTTTTTTGTCGAATTGGCGGATTTGAAAATGGGCAGCCAGGCTACAATTAAAGAGTTGGATCTTAATTTGGGTGGGCAACAGGTCACTTTTTTGGGATTGACCAAGGGCGTCAAACCGGAATTAAGATTGGGAGTTGGTCTGAATCAAGAATTGTTCTTTTTCACCAAAGCGGATGGTAAAGTGTATAAAATTGTGGGGTGTGAGTCGGGGAAATGAGTTGGAGCATATCTAACCAACATGACTAGTTGGTAGTTGGCAAGGAAGCCTTGTTATTGGCCTTAGGAACGGTCAAACAATAAAAGTACACTTTCGCCTTGCTCTTTCACCGCCACTCTTCCTATCTTTTTCGTTGTAATGCCCCACATTGCGCCTCAAAAGATAGTCGATTGGCAGCAAAATAGCGGCGGCTAAAATGTACCTTTATTATTCGCCCGTTCCTTATTTATATTGATCTGCTCAATAGTTTGTTTTGTCTGCTCATGAATGATTTGCAGTTGTTCTTGAATTGACAGATGTTTTATTTCCTCATATGCCTTGTCTTTCCATTCCCAAACGGAAATTTGTGCTTCTGAAATCTTAGTTTCCATAACCTGTTAGTTCAGTTGGTGTGATGATACGTTGCCACGTGTGGCGGCGGCACGACTCGAGAATTCTCGTTAATTTAGGTATAAAAAAGGAGTTGTTCAAGACCTATGTGCGGTTAATTTAAATTCCTAGATACCATCTTTTAAACCACAAATCCAAGACATACCCCTCCCTGAAAAGTCATATACACAAAAAGGGAGTCCAGTTTCCCAGACTCCCTTTTTCTATAACTCATGCGAATAATGGGTTGGGCTAATGCTCTAGAAGATTATTATTTGACATGTAG
>JBBANM010000052.1:0-40868 GCA_040401995.1 Saprospiraceae bacterium | reverse complement strand
GCCTTCGATTTCGCAAAATCGGGATTTCAATAAGGCCCGAGCCATAGCCCCTGAGATACTAGATCGAAGCTTTAGCCTAATTCCTTAGGGTTACGCCTTATATTTTTGAAGCAATCTTGTTTTTGATAAATTCATGTGATTGCCTTGGTTGAAAACAAATATAAAAAAATGGGGTAAATTTATTCGTAAATACCGGCGCTATGATTCAAGAACCGCTACCCGCCAAAAATGAAGTTGCAGTCTGTGTGTCTTGCGGCGCTAAGATGAAAGGTAAATTCTGCCACAAATGCGGGGAAAAACGCATTGTCCCTGAGAAGGATTACAATCTTTTTTCGTTTATTCAGGAAACCGTAGAACATTACATCAAGTTCGATTCCAAGGTATTGCGCACCATCCAGCAGTTTTTTCTACAACCCGGCGGATTGACGGCGGCCTGGATCGAGGGGCGGCGCAAAACCTACATGAAACCGCTCAACTTGTTTTTAACTGTTGCGGTCATTGTGCATTTTTTTCTTCCCAACAGCAACATTTATTTTGATGTGGTGGATGAAATTCGCAGCGGCTACGCTAGCGGAAACCGACTGCAAAACACCTTTGGTTTTGATGCAGCGGCGGTTGTGCATACCCAAATGAAAAAACACGGGATCAGCGAAGCACAATTTTACGAGTTGGCCTTTAAAACCTGCTACGAAAATTCTAAGTTCTATTTGTTTGTCATTGCCCCATTTTGGGCATTTCCTATTTGGCTATTTTTTTACCGACAATACCGCTATTACTTGCCGCACCTGATTTTTGCCGTACACAGTTTTGCCTTTTTCATGATTTTTGATTTGCTTTTTTTAAAAGTCATGACCGTTATTTTTCAAGCGCACAGCATTGGCGGTTGGCAATATTTTCCCTTGTTTATTGGGTATGGATTATATCTGTGTTTGGCGATGCGGCGGGTGTATGGGCGGATGGGGATCGTTCCATCCGTTTTGCGATTCGCTGGTATGTTGTTTTCGGTGATCGTTTGCATTGTGCTGTACCGCCAATTGGTGACGGTTTTTACGCTGATGTGGATGTAAACTAGAAATCTAAACACACTCTAAAATTTAAAACCTACCACTCATGCGCATCCTATTTTTTCTCTTTTTTTGCAATGTTTTATGGGGTCAAAAAAATTGGCAGCTCGCGTCTCCCAATGACAGTATCCGCTTTGAACTGAGCATGCAAGATGGCACACCGTTTTATTCGGTATATTTCAACCAGCAAGCCCTATTGAAGCAAGGGCAATTGGGTATGAAGTTTAAGGATGGAGATTTTTCTAGCCACCTGCGTATCGGAAAAATCCATACCCGAATCATTGACGAATCCTATGATTTGGTGGTAGGAAAAACAAAAACGGTGCGCCAATATTGCCGAATGGCGGTTATTCCACTGTACAGCACCACTTCGCAGCGACACGTAAACCTCATTGTAAAGGTTTTTAATGATGGCGTTGCTTTTCGCTATGATTTTCCAAAACAAAAAAACTGGTCGAGCTATGAATTGACGGAGGAGTTGACTTCTTTTCCTTTGACTGGCAATCCCAAAACTTACACTTTGTTTTTGCCCAATTACAAAACCTCACACGAAGGCGTATACACCTCCACCGATTTGCAGCAATTGCCGGTAGGTCAGTTGATGGATATGCCTACGCTTTTCAAATTTCCAAATGCTGTTTTTGTAGCGATATCCGAAGCAGCTTTACGCGATTTTGCGGGCATGTATTTGCAAAAAAATGCTGCGGGAGTATTGGAGAATCGATTATCGCCGCTGCCCGGACAAACCGAAATTAAAGTAAAAGCGACCCTCCCCCACCGTTCTCCGTGGCGGGTAATGTTTATTGGCTCAAGGGTAGGCACGATTTTAGAATCCAATATTTTGAACAGTTTGAATGAACCTTGTGCCATTAAGGACGTCTCGTGGATCAAACCCGGGAAGGCCACTTGGACTTGGTGGAACGGCGATATCATCAAGGGGGTAAACTTTCCGGTAGGACAAAATTTTGCTTCTCATCAGTACTACATTGATTGGTGCGCTGCCAACCATATTGAGTACCATTCGATCATCGAACACGGCAATCATTCCTGGTACTATGCTAATGGCGAGGGGTTTGATCCGCCGCCGCCAGGCGCTGATGTACTCAAGCCCGTTGATAGCTTAGAAATTGATCGTTTGGCCGCTTACTCGCGGGCAAAGGGAGTGGGTTTACGAGTATGGGTGCATTGGAAACCCTTAGCGGAGCAATTGGAAGCAGCTTTTGCCCAATACCAAAAATGGAACATCAAAGGACTAATGGTTGATTTCATGGATCGCGACGATCAAGAGATGGTCAATTGGGTAGAAAAAGTATTGAAAACGGCCGCTAAATATCAATTGCACGTGCAGTTTCACGGCGCTTACAAACCCACTGGACTCCAGCGTACCTACCCCAATGAATTTACCAAAGAGGGCGTACTTAACCTCGAAAACCTCAAGTGGAGCAAAGAATGCGACCCCGAGCATACGCTAATGATTCCTTTTACCCGCTTGATTGCCGGTGCCACCGATTACCACGCCGGTGGGTTTCGGTCGGTACCACGCGATCAATTCCAACCCAAATACCTAGAACCCAATGTGATGGGCACGCGCTGTCATCATTTGGCATTGTATGTGGTGTTTGAAAGTTATTTGCATTTGGTATCCGACTATCCGCAGGCGTACGACGGTCAGGTAGGTTTTGAGTTTATCCAACAGGTGCCTACCAGTTGGGACGAAACCAAGATCTTGGCGGCTGATGTTGGCAACTACATCGCCACCGCACGGCGCAAGGGCGATGATTGGTACATTGGGGCGATGACCGATTGGACGCCGCACCAGCTTCAACTCAAATTAGATTTTTTGCCTCCTGGTCAATACGAAGCCGAGATCTTCCAGGATACCCCAGACGGGGAACAGTATCCCAATAAATTGACAAAAAGCACCCGTAAAGTTACGCAAGCCGATATGTTGGAGGTGAATATGGTTAGCGGCGGCGGACAAGCCATCCATTTAAAACGCTTGAAAAATTGAGTTTTTGATGGAATTGGGTTAAATCAGTTCACCTTCAAAAGCAGCTTCCATACCAAATAAACCTTTTTCGATAAACGACTTTAAGTGAGCGCTGGCCAAATGCAGCTCAAAGGCATCTTTATCGACAAAACACTCCCAAACGATGATTTTCTGGGGGTTGTCTTTTTGTTGCAAAACGGTAAAGGTGATGTTTCCCGCTTCCTGAAGAGTTGCGGTTTCCAATTGTTTGATGGCAGTTAGGGCTTCTTGGGTGTCTACGCCTTCATTGATTTTAAGGATAGCGGTAGAGTAGAAATTGGGCATGGTAATTTTTCAATGAAAATACTCCTCTTTCTTGAAAAACAAATTTTTACTTCAACTTCACAAACACCGTTTGAACGGCGCCCTTGTTATACCCTGGAGGAATATAAGTGTAGTAAGCATTTCGCTGCGCATCAAACCAGATGGAATTTTCAAGAGTACCCGCATCTAGAGGAGGCGCCAAACTCAAGGTATATAAAATCACCCCGCCGCAATTGGTACACGGTTTTTCTTGGACATATACTTTGGGATAAACGGCAAACTCGCCAGGTGAATAAATACCGTTTTGCGTTGAATTTACTTGTACCCGTACGGTATCTTTTGCAACAGGATCAATTTGCAGTTGAATGGTTTGTCCATTGATGGGGTAAGGAATAGGGCTTCCAAAACTTTGGTAGGTCTTAGCGGCAAAAATACCGCTTACTGCCTGGGCGGCAGGGATATTTTCAATGGTTATTTTATTACAACTGAGTAACGTGGTAATTAAAAAGAAGGCAGTGAAAATCCACATTCGTTCTGTTAATCTTTCATAGGCACTTGTATATTCTACCATTGAGCCCGCATTTTTTTCAAAAAATAGCTTCCAATTTGTGTAATCAAGCTTATTCAATAGACTTACTTACTCCTGATTTTCTTCCTTGTTTGAAATAAGTAAGGACTCAATGTACCCAGTATCTTTGTTCACAATATTGGATATATCAAGAACTGACATGTTCATTTCATGATACAAATATCGAATCGCGTTGTCTAAACGTTGGCGCTCTTTGGTCAATATTTCCTGGTTTCTTTTGTTCTCTTCTGCCAACTTGGCTTCAGGGTCATAGCCAAATACCCGCTCATACAATCCGCTGGCAAATTCTTTTGTTCCTTGAGAAATGGTCATGGATGATTGATTTGGAAACGTTAACGAAAATTGGGTTTCTTGAAATTCGTTTTCAAACTTTGGCGGTAAATTCATAAACTCTCTTACAAAGATAAGCATCTTGACGATCTTATCAATCTCTATTCTTTTGGCGCGAACCAGCGCAAAAAGTTTGATTTTCAACTGCAAGCGCTCTTTAGGATTACTGCGACTACGGTAAACATACATGGCGGCCAGCATAGCTACCGCAAAAGGGTTGTCTGATCTATCGATTAAATCTTCTTCTAAACACTCAACTGCTACAATGCTTCTGAAAGAATAGTCTATAGTCGTTCCAAAGGTGGTAATCTGGTACCGCCTTTCCGATTCAGTTGGAGCTGCACCCGTAAATACAGCGATAGCAGTGATGTTTTCCACCCCATAACGTAGGCCAATTAAGGCTCGGTAATTGTACATCCGTAGGCTAAAGCCAGGTTTTATCTCATGCTGAAACTCTCCATGTACAAACACATACTGATCTGCTCCTATTTTGAGCGGTACTTTGATTAGTTTGTCGGTATAATTTCGTTTGCCTCGAACTTTGAATTTTCCTCTAAGGGCATTGATTAACTCTTGTTCCAAAAAAGCGTACTCCTTTTCCCAATCAATCGCTTCGTACAATTCTGGATTGACGAAGGCAATAAAATCTGGAAAGAAATCAGAAATGAAGTCTTTAAATAGCGCATCGTAGTCAATGGGTTTAGCCATAGTTTGTGGGGTTAAAATGACACAAGCACAAGTTTAATTTTTTAATCTAAAATATTTATAATCAGAATTTTACGTAAAAAAATCAACTCCTCGGTTTTGTCAATAACCCGAGCACATTGCCTTCCAAGTCTTTAAACCAGGCGAATTGCTGCCCGGTGGGGAGTTTGATAGGTCCTACTACTTTTTGCCCGCCGGCAGTTTGTATTTTTTGGAGGTATTGCTCTATGTCGTCTACTTGAATGTAAACGGACACGTAGTTAAATGGCTCGTGCCCCAAGGCGGTAAGATGCCCCTGAATTCCCTCGGTGGTATTGGTGTTGATGGTGGCCGAAGGACCGGAAATAGTGGTGGCCCATCCAAAAAGGGAGGAATAGAAAGTACTCGTTTTGGCGAGGTCTTTGCAACCAATTTCAAAATGTACCACTGGATTGGTAGCGGTTGGTGTTTTGTCGCTTACGGGATAGATGGGTTCAAAAAGCTCGATTTTATTTCCTTCGATGTCCATGATGTGGACGAATTTGCCATAATCATAGGTCTCGATTTTGTCGAGAATGGTTACCCCTTCTTTTTTGAGTTGTTCCACCAGCGCAACGATGTTTTCAACCCGGTAGTTGATCATGAATGGCTTGGTGGAAGGGGCAAAATAGGTGCTTTTTCGGAAAATGGACTCCACTGCAGCAAGCCTTTCTTGGCTGGATCAGGGCCTTCTTGCCATTCAAAAGTGGCACCGTATTGATTCGTCTCAAAACCCAAATGCGTTTTGTACCACGCTCTGACTTTTTCGGGGTTTTTGCATTTGAAAAAAACGCCAGCTACCCCAGTCACTCTTTTCAGGGGCTCATCGTTGACTTGTACTGTTGGGCTGAAATGTTTGATGGGCTTGGGGGAAAAGATTGCATTACTAAAGAAACCCATGCCAAAGGAAGTCGCCAGTGCGAGGGCGATGAAAACTGAGCTTTTCATTTTTTTAGTTTTAGGTGTATCGAAAAAAAGTGCTAAACCGTATTTTCTAAATCCATTCAAAGATACATTTGTTTTAAATTATTGTCAATTAATTTTTTTTTGTTTTAAATTATGTCGAAAATGCATTTCTGCAAATTGGAACCACTCTTCGGCACTGAAATAACCAAATCCGGGGTGTTTGCTTTTGCCTTTGGGTTGATTGGACGAGATGAGCTCGGCAGCCTGTTCCATTTCCATTATAAGAGTGTATTTTGATTTTTTATTCGCGCTGCAAATGGTCACAAATTGAGCTAGTTTAGCCATCAGCTATTCCGCAATACTTGAATCTGATCAATATCTAGTCCAGTAAGAGATTCAATTGTTTCGTCATCTAGCCCTTTAGCAATTGCTTTTTCTGCAACTTTGATTAATTCTTCTTCAATGCTGAGTTGAATGACTTTCCGTTTAGCAGCCTCGATTTTCGCTTCTTCCCACTCTTCAGGGCTAATGTTTTCGTAGCGTACAATTTCTGTTGCTCGCTTTACGCCCTTATTTTCAGTATTTACCTTCGGGTTTTCAGGGTTGTGAATACTTTCGTAAATCAATTCCAACCAATCACGGTAGTTTGGTGGTGTATCTTCTCCTTTATAGTTGGGATTCAAATAAATGAGCTCATGATTGAAAATTTTTCTTTCTACACCTTTTAAATTTTTAGGGTTAAGCGTAGAAATCAAGACTTCATCACGATAAAATTCTCTGGTTTTGTCATTGATTTTGTATGGCGCGGTCATCACTACGATTGTGTAAACCGTTTTTTCCACCGTATAATCTTCACTGTTGCGCTGCTGTTCAGTAATGGCTTGTAAATGGTAATGGAGAAACCGGTCAAAATTGTGATCGTATTCCACTTTTTGCATCTCAATTACTATTCTCTTTTTGGTATCCTCTGCAAAAATGTCATATTTAAAGTTGATGTTTCCTAGTTTGGGTTGGAATGCTTTCTCTGTTTCAATTTTATCAGGGTCAACATCAATGCCGATAATATCTTTCACAAATGCCTTGAATACAATTTCATCGGTAAATGCTTTTTTGAAAAAGACCTCATTATCTAATCGAGCGATTGCCATACTTTTAATCTTTTTCTACAAAGTTAAGTAAAAACAAGATGCTGATCTATAATTTAAGAAATGGCTATGAATCAGAAATGGCAGCGCGGAGCTATTGCCCCGGCTGCCGTTCTAACCAACCATTATGAATCAATATAGCTAAGTAATGACCCCGAATAAATCGGCAGAAATTAACGCCGAGATTTTGGATTTCAGCAACTTATTTTTGAGGAGCAATGTGGTGCATTGTAACGAAAAAATAAGGAAGCTGAAATCCAAAAGATCAAGTTAAGAATGTCGATTTATTTGGGGTCATTACTTAAAAAATCTGATACAAAGAAAGTCGGCGCAAGCATAAGCTACGCCGACTTTACCCAAAAACCCTGTGCGTTAAGCCGCATTAAGCTCTTCTTTGACCGTTTTTACCGCTTTTTTCAGCGTTTTGCGTTCCGTTTTTGCAGCCAACAGCGCATCGTTGAATTCCAATTTGGCTTTTTCTTTGCCTTCCTTGGTTTTCATCTTGCGGTAAGTCTTTTTCAATTTTTCCAACGCCTTTTCCGCGCTTTTAAATTGTTTGCGCAGCGCGCTCAGTTTTTCCTTCAAAGGATTTGCTTTTTTGGCAACCTTCTCTGTTTTTGCCTGATCTTTGCTCGCTTTATTTTCCAACTTCTTGGTTTTTGATGCTGCGATTTTACTCGCTTTCACGGGCGCAGTAGGCGCCTCAACGACCGGAGTTGATTCAGTTCCTTTAGTGCTGGTCGTTCGCTTCGATTTGGTTGCTACCGGTGCTTTTTTCACCACTTTTGTAGATGGTGCTTTGACTTCTTGATCTTGAGCGGTCTTTTTTGAATCACGCGTAGTCAACTGCTTTTTCGCCATTATAAAAATAAATTTACTCAGAGTTAAGAAATAGTTTACATTAAATTAACACAAAGGTAAGAGAAAAAAAATGGCATTGCATAGATTTCTTTCGACGAAAATGCGTAAATAGGTAAAACTTAACATTGGAATTCACTCGATACCGACAAAAAAATAAGGATGAAGGGGGATTTGAACAAACACCCACTCCATCCTTATATTTTGATTGTGAAATAGTTAACTCAAAAATATACACTATTTCATTTCCGTTGGAATAACTTTTATTGCTCTCCGAAATCCATTCCGCATCACCGTAAGTTGAATGGGGCGATTGATGGATGTTTCGTCCAAAAACCGATGGAGGTCATCAATCGAGGTTACGGCGCGGTCTTCAAAAGCAATGACCAAGTCGCCTGCACGGAGTTCGGAATTGTACGCGGGGCCGTCTGGTTCAATTTGGTGAACAAAAACAGCGCTGTCGTGCTGAAGCTGCCAATTGCTTACTTGCCGTGGATTGAGGCGCATCACTTGGCCGCTGATGCCGATGTAACCGCGACTCACTTTGCCATGCATGATCAGCTTGCCGACAACATACTTGGCCACATTGGCGCCCACCGCAAAACAGATACCTTGCGCCGGTAAAATCACCGCCGTATTGACGCCAATTACCAAACCTTTGGAATCAACTAAAGGGCCGCCGGAGTTGCCGGGATTGAGCGCGGCATCGGTTTGGATAACGCCGTCAATGAGGCGGTTACTTTCAGAGCGCAAGGTGCGCCCCAATGCGCTGACCACCCCCGCCGTGAGAGAATACTGAAACCCATAAGGATTGCCAATAGCGATGGCCAATTGTCCTACCATCAGTTTATCGGAGTCGCCAAAAGCGATGGTGGCCAATTGAGCGGCATCGATTTGGATTACGGCAATATCGGTGGCTTGGTCTTCACCAATAAGTTTGGCGGTAAAAAGCCGACCATCTGGCAAATTGACCTCAATGGCCTCCGCGTCGTGCACCACGTGGCTATTGGTAACAATGAAACCATCGGAAGATATGATGAAGCCTGAACCGCCGCCAAAAGGACGGTTTTGCCCACGGTTGCGCTCGCGTTTGCTGACTTTGATTTGTACAACGGCATCGCTGACCCGCTGGGCAACTTGCACCACCGTACGGGAGTAGGCATCCAATAAGTCTAAATCTTGATGCACTTCAGCAGGTAAAGCAGATAGTTGTGGCGATGGTACTTCATCGCTTAAAAATGATACCATGATCTGGATGATTTAAGGGCTACTACAAAAAAGTAGCTAGGTTTATCAAATGCTGAAAACCGTTTTCAAAAGGGGAATTGAGGTCATGCAATGAACGACTTTCGAAAATTGTGCCGAAGCAAAACACCCGCCAAAAAAGCAGATTCCCAGTGATTATCTGCCTAAATGACACATTAAGTTTGACGCAAAAAATTACCTCCCGATTTTTTGGGAGGCTTTTGAATAGGAAGCTCACTTGAAATGAATCGTTCGACTTCCTATTCAAAAGCCAAAATCGGGAAGTTAATTTTTCTGCGTTCCTAAGCAGTATTGGTTTCCAAAATGAGCAAAGTCACTACTGAAATTTTCATTATATTGTCCCATCACTTACGTATGGTATCTTTACCATGCTTTCAATCGGTTATTATGCGAATAGGGGTCTTGAAATTTCAACTTTTGCTGTTTTTATTCCTAAGCATGTGGCTTAAAAACCATGCCCAGACCACCGACACCGCTAAAGTTGTTTTATTCTTTCCTGATAATTTAAACCTCTATGTCAGCGAAAAGAATCGCGCGCAACTCGATCAAATTCAGCTTAAAGATTTACTAATCACCAACTTTAAACTCGATTGGAGTGCAGCCTACGGCAGTGCTTATCCCTATTTTTCTCGAAAAAATGAGTATTACTACATTAACCTGTCGGGACTAAACTATACGCCCCGTATTGCCATCACCAATCGGGTATTTCAGTATACGCCAGCCAGTGAAATCCCAGAATTAGCGCGCCGTACCAGTGAAAAAATCAATATTATTTCCGAAAAAATTTGGTCTGCCACCCAACCCAAGGATTTCAATTACTACTCTGTCGAAGAAAAAAAGAAAAGCCCTAGCGATCCAAGCTGGCGAACCGGCATCAAGGAAATCCAAATCGATTGCGATTGGGATCAGCACACCCGAACTGCTTATTTTCAATTTGTAGAATTACTCCAAAAATATTTCCCTGGCATTTCCATCAATTGCACCATCCGCCCCAAACACTATGTCGAGCGCCGGAAGTTGGGGATTCCTCCGGTAAAACGGGCTACTTTCCTTTATGAAAACCCGAATCGAACAGTACCTGAATTACGCCGCATGTTCAAAGGAAAACCCTATCCACTTCCGCTCGATGTACTCTTACCCCTCTGGAACTGGGTGCAATGGTTCCGTAACGAACAATTTTTAGGCCCATTGCCTTGGAATGCAACATCGTCATTCGATCCCGAATACGGTAATTTTGAACCCGGTGTCAACAACCAATTTTCCTCAATCGACAGCACCGGTTTTCGTATTTTGCGCGATACCGTAGTTGATGGCCATTTCCTACTTAAAAACGATCGCTTGGTCAAATACCCAACGGATACTATGGCCATGAAATCTTTTTTTACTACGCTCAATCAAAAGAACGCTGTTGCCAATCGCCAGGTCATCTTGATCGATTGGGACGTCAAAAAACTAAAAGCCTATGCATCCTTTATACAAAACATTCGCCAAATGTTGCATTAGCTTATTAGCCGTCGTTTACCCCTATTTTTTGGTAAACGGCTGCTATGAGGGAACTGAGTATGATGAATCTCGGATTGCCTGGTTCAATCCAGCGCTGGAGGCAGCAACTGATTTGGAACCTTTTTTTTATAACCGGTACTACTCCTCATACGATTTTACAGATCTGAAGGAGTTGGATTATCGTCAAAATTGCCAGGAATGGATCCAGTATCTTGGTACCGATGTCAAATTAGAGGATGTTATGACCATCCTGTATCGCACGCCTAAAGACCGGCTTATAGACACCTATGCCGATGGAAAATTGGGCGATTATTACGCCGACAATTCATTTATTCGCGCCGTTTTGCGTCCTGAGCGCAGCGAGGTATTGAGTTATCTGCTTTTGGTTTTCAGAGCAGAATTTGCTCACTTTTCAGCAAAAAACGATCCCTGGGAAATTGATGAAGACATTGATTACCGCAAAATGATTCTACAAAAAGTGGTAGATACAGCGGAAAAAAAGATCAACTCGCTCCAAGATTCTTTTTTGCTCCAACGCTACGCTTATCAATTGGTGGTTCAGAATAGATATCTCGACAATTACGAAGATTGCCAAAAATATTACCGCCAATTTTTTGCTGCCGAAAAGAAAAGCATTTTAGCGCCTTGGTCCATGATTCACTATGCCTACTCGCTTGAACAAGAAGGCGATACCGCGCAATCCTCTTATTATTTATCGCGGGTTTTTGACCAAAGTTCTTCTAAAAAAATCCGTTGCTCGCGTATTTTTGATCGCAAACATCTGAATGCAACATTGGATTTTGCAAAAAATAACCACGAAAAGGCAGTGATTTGGGCCTTACAAATTTTGAACAACAATGGCCCTGCTCAGGAAGGAATCAATACCATGCTTCAGCTTGACCCGCAATGCAACGTATTGCTGCCGATGCTCATCGGCAGGGAGGTCAACAAAATAGAAGATTGGATCCTTACCCCCCAAGTGACCTTTTTCTCCTACAATTCTCCGATATTCCAAAACCTTAACGAAGTCAATAGTCTTTTAACCGCTGATTTTGCGTTTTTCAAAAAGAATCAAACCAAAGACCGCCAATACCTCCGCTCCTTTAGAACCATGTTGGAGCAGTATATTAAAGGAAACTCCGACGCACAACAGGATTTTTTACACTTAGCGATTGCCCATTTATACCTTGTGGAAGGAGAGCAAGCGGCAATGGTGGAAAAAAACCTGGCCGCTGTGGCCAATCGTTCCAACCCCAAAATACAATTGCAAGTGCAAGTGGAACGACTGCTCAACCTACCCAATTTAATGGACCTCCAAAGCGAAGCAGCCAAAACAAGCATGGTCAATCTGTTTAGCCAAATCGCAGCATTGAGTAGCAACATCCCTGAGTCACTCCGCTTGTACCCAAAATTGCTGTTGTATTTTTCCCGGCTATTTCAGCGCAAGGGTGATACAGTTATAGCTGGTTTGCTGTACAACCGCAGCATTGTTGTTCCCAGTAATACCTATCAAGGATCTCAATACTACCTTCCCTTGGGATATTTTGATCGCTATGCAAGTTTGACCGATATTGATCAACTGATGGCTTTGATCAATAAAAAAGATAAAAATCGGTTTGAAATGTTCCTAACCGAGCCTTTGAACAACTTGGAAAAGACAGCTTTCAGAGTGTCCTTCAAATATCCTTTTAATCTGTCACCGCCCGCCCCTATTGCAACCTATTTCCCGAAAGATATGCCTTTGCCCAGCATCAACCAATTGTGGGATCTGAAAGGGGTGATTGCTTTTCGGCAAAATAATCTTCAAGTCACAAAGGATGCTTATGCCCATATACCCGAAGATTACTGGAATACGAACTATGCCTTTAAATACTATTTGCGCCAAGATCCTTTCTCGGAAGCAAACTTACTGGCTACTGAAGGCGAAATAGGTGAAGGTGTCAACAAAACTAAGGTTTTAGAACGTATGCTGGCAATACAAAAAGAAGCAGAAAACCCTGGTTCACAACAAGCACCTGCGCTCTATCTTTTGGGCAATGTTTACTTTAACACCTCTTATTGGGGCGCTAACTGGATGATGACCTATTATGGCAAATCCAGTTCTGATCTAGCGTACCCCAGTTATCAGCAAAATACCCTTGCCAATAACACAGAAAGCCTAGAAGCCTATTACGAGATGAGTAGAGCCATTGCTTGTTATAAAAAAGCATTGGCGGCAAAACCCGATAACGACTTGGCCACCCGCATTACCTATATGCTGGCACGTTGTGATGAAATGCGTCAAATGGCCAAAAATGAACGCAATCGTATTCGCGAAACTGTACCTTATTTTTCGCCGTATTACCAATTGTTGAAAGATAAATACAGCAAAACCTTAGCTTTTGAAGAAATCATTGCCACTTGTCCTTTGTTGGAAGAACACCTAGAACAAGGGGATAAAAGATAAATTTTATACCCTTGCCAAAAAAAGAGAGGTCAAAAGCATTGGGTTGCTTTTGACCTCTCTTTTTTTGGCTCGACTATTCAATTTAGAGTGTGTTTGGATTTTTTATTCGCGCTGCAAATGGCCAAAATTTACCCCAACTTCGTTGCGAAAATACTCATGTAGCGCTGACCTGTCCCGATGAAATCGGGGTACACTCTTTCCGATATGATCGGAACTGTACCACATTTTTCGCGCCTCGTTGTTGCAAATTTTGTCTCACTACGCCTGCGAACTAAAAATCCAAACACACCCTTACTGATTGCCGCCCAAAATCAAGGGCAAACCATCTTTTCCAGATCCAACGATAATGATCTTGGAGTTAGGCGAATTGGCCAATTGCAAGGTAGCTTCAATGCCTTTGTCTTTCAAGATCTTATCTGTCAAACTAGCATTGAGGATTTGGTTGGCATCTGCTTTGGCTTTGGCCTCGATGATTTTGCGTTGTGCTTCTTGGCGTTCTTGATCCAAAATGTACTCGTACTTAAGCGATAATTGCTCTGCTTGGATCTTTTCTTCGATGGCAGTTTTTACTTTTTCAGGCAAACTGATACCGCGAATCAAAGTAGCTTTGAGTTGTACGTAATTTTTGTTTAGCGTAGCTTCCAAGTCTTTTTGAATCAACTGTTGTACTTCGTCGCGCTTGGTGCTGTACAGTTCTTCCGGCGTGTAACGGCCGATGATTTTGCGAACGGAAGAGCGTACCTCTGGGCGAACCAGAGTGGCCAAATATTCCTTACCAAAATTCTCGTGCAGATCGCCGATTTTGTTGTACTGTGGATTCACCCGTACGGTGATGTCGAGCTGAATGTTCAAACCATTGTTCGAGAGCACTTCCATTTGTTCTTCCATTTGCTGCTCCCGCACATCGTAAATGTACATGCTATTCCAAGGTGCTACTACATGAAACCCGGGAGAAAAGACTTTATTCTTTTCCAATCCACCTGAAAAACGGCGAAATAACACACCGCGCTCCCCGGCTTCAACGGTCATAAAAGTAGCATTAGAAAAAATGATCACAACAATAAGAATGACAAACCCAATCACCAGGGTGCTGATCCAGCGACCTGGATTTTTGCCTGGTACAAATCGGTTGCCACTTGGTTCTGAACTCATAGTTGGTAATTTGGTTATAAATGCGAAGTTTTTTTTATTTCTATCGATTTTGAAACAATCTAAACCTTTAATGACTTTAAAATTAAGTTAATTCGGCGAGTTTCTTAATATAATCGATGAGCCCAAGCGTTAACGTTTGTCAAGTTTTTTTTTATAACCATGTAGGAATAGCCATTTTTTGCTACTTTTAACATGCTTTTATCACCCAAAAAAACTTTTTTTCGATGAAAAATTTCATGGCGTTTGCTTTAGTTGTAATCGTCGTTTTGGCTGGCGCCGCTACTTATGCTGATGTGGAGCCGATGCAAAATGGAAAGAACAGTGAAGGTCAGAAGATTTACAAGCAGTATTGCGTAACCTGCCATGGATTGTATGGCGATATGGGCACCAATGGCGCTTTTGACCTGACCAAGTCTGCACTCAAATTGGATGAGCGTATCAACGTTATCACCAATGGCCGTAATGTTATGACCAGCTTCAAAGCTTTGCTGGACAAAAACAAGATCAAAGAGGTGGCAAAATATACCATGACTCTTAAGAAATAAGCTCGTCAATGAAACGACGGGTTGAAATCAGTTCGTCGTTTCATTTTTTCCTCTCTGTTTCTCTTCATCCTCATCTCTTCATTCCCATGCAGCCAACCATCCTTGTTACCGGCGGAACCGGCTTTTTGGGCTCTCATCTGCTGCGACAATTGCTCCAAGCAGGCCAAACAGAGATCAGAGCTTTACGTCGCGCCAACAGCAAAATGGATCTGGTAGCTGATATCGCCAACCGAATTGAGTGGATTGAAGGCGACGTGCTTGATATTTTTTCTTTGGAAGATGCTTTGGTTGGGATCCGTAAAGTGTACCATTGCGCAGCGGTGGTTTCTTTTGATGCCCGTGACCAAGAACAAATGCACTTGATCAATGTGGAAGGTACTGCCAATGTGGTGAATCTATGCCTAGATTTGGGTATAGAAAAACTGCTGCACGTCAGCTCAGTGGCAGCCTTAGGGCGCATCAAACCCGGAACTGAATTAAATGAAAAAAGCTCTTGGCAAACAAGTCCCTACAATTCTCAGTACGGCGTTACCAAATTTTTAGCCGAGCAGGAAATATGGCGCGGCATGGCAGAAGGACTCTCTGCGGTAATCATCAATCCTTCAATTATCTTAGGCACTGGGCGTTGGTATGAGGGTCCGGCTAAGTTTTTTCCTTTGATTCACAAAGGCTTTAAGTATTATCCTGCTGGCACAACTGGCATTGTAGACGTTCAAGATGTGGCCGCCATGATGATCCAATTGATGGATGGCCCTTATACCGAAGAACGGTTTATTGCCAATGCAGGCAACCTCCCTTATTCCGAATTTTTTCGCCTTATTGCTCAAGCGTTAAATGTGACGCCTCCATCGGTGCGGCTCAATGCTTTTTTGAAGGGTTTGTCGTGGCGAATGGCTTGGCTTCAAGCCAGAATTTCCGGTGATCGCCCACTTGTCACTCAGGAAACAGCCCGCCAATCGGCACTGACTTTTTATTTTTCCAATAAAAAATCGATTGATGTTTTGGGATTCTCCTACACGCCAATAGAACAAACCATTGCCGCTACTGCACAGCAGTATTTAAGCGATACCAACTCCATTAAGGCTTAACTACCCAAGCACCGCCTTTCATCACCATTTTCACTTTGCGCAGATCGCTGATGTTTTGTTCAGGATTACCTTGTACGCCTACTATATCAGCAAAAAAGCCGGGACGCAGGTGACCGAATTCTTTGTACAAATGAAAAACGCGGGCATTAACCGAGGTAGCACTGCGCAAAACCGCCAGCGGCGTCATGCCGTAATCAACCATCAATTCTAGTTCGCGTACATTGTCACCATGACTGTATACGCCTACATCTCCGCCGGCAGCAATGACCACACCAGCTTTGAGGGATTGGGAAAACGTACTCCGTTTTTGGCGAATCGCTTCCGGCTCGGGGTCTGTCCCTTTTTTCCAGCCGCGGTATTGTAAAATTGCATCGCCAGCAGCTAATGTGGGGCAATAAGCTACTCCTTTTTCAGCCATTAACTTGAACACTTCTGGCGTGCCTTCGTCACCGTGTTCAATGGTTTCTACACCTGCCAAGATCGCCCGACGCATGCCCTCGGGCGTGCTGGCATGAGCTACCACTGCCCGACCGCTACTTTTGGCGGTTTCTACCATCACTTGTAATTCCTCAAGTGAAAAAGTGGCATGCGATTCATTTTTTGGCCCCCAGTGGTAATCGGCGTATACTTTTATCAAGTCAACTCCTTTGCCAATTTGGTTGCGCACCACCCGAATGATCTCTTCCCGACCGCTGGCTTCGTCAGCACCCTGTGGTACGTCAACGTGCGCCGCAAAACCTTTGGGTCCGTAACTTCCGGTCGCTACAATGGCCGGACCAACCACCAACATGCGCGGCCCAGGCACAATTCCTTTGTCAATGGCGGCTTTCAACCCTACATCTGCATAGCCTGCGCCTTCGGTGCCCAGGTCGCGTACGGTGGTAAACCCAGCTTCTAGGGTCTTGCGCGCATGTACCGTTGCCCGAGCCACCCTTTCGGCCAATGATTCACGTAGTACTTGGTCGTTCCAAGTGGTTTCATTGTAGGGATGTAAAAAAAGATGGGAATGCGCCTCAATTAGTCCAGGAAGTAAAGTAACTCCAGGTAAACGTACCACTTCTACACCAGGCGTTTTATCCAATGTTGCGGTAGGGCCAACGGCTTTGATCCGCTCGCCTTCCACAATGACCGCCCAATTTTCTTGCATGACCTCGCCGTCAAAAATCCGCGAAGGCAACAAAAGATAGGTTTTGATTGATTGGCCAAAACCAAATACCGGCAAAAACAAACAGCAGATCAAAAAACAACGCATGATGTGAAGGATTTACGAAGATACAATACAAATATATTATAAAAAACCTACAGCATACCCAAAATAAAGCCCCCAATAATACCACCAATAAGCGGACCAACCACTGGAACCCAGGCATAACCCCAATCGCTGCCTCCTTTTCCGGCTATGGGTAATATTGCATGGGCAATACGCGGCCCCAGATCGCGAGCAGGGTTGATGGCATAACCGGTAGGACCACCCAACGACAAACCAATCGACCAAACCAAAACGCCTACCAACAGCGGGCCAATACCGGTTTTGTCAACGGATACCAGCGCGCCGCCGCCTACTACCAGCACCAAAGTGCCAATTATTTCGCTAAAAATGTTGCTAAAAGGTTGACGAATAGCCGGACCTGTTGCAAAAGCCGCCAATTTGGCTTCTTGATCCATGGTTTCGGCCCAATGTGGCAAATGGTGCAACCATACCAAGGTGGCGCCGATGATTGCGCCCAACATTTGTGCCAACACAAACGTACCGACTTGACTAAAATCGTTGGACTTAATGGCCATCCCAAGCGTTACCGCCGGATTGAGATGGGCGCCTGGGCTGCCAAATTTTTGCGCCACAAATATTCCAATGGTTACGGCAAAAGCCCAACCGGCAGTGATCACGATCAAGCCGCCATTGTGCCCTTTGGTGCGCTGCAGCAATACGTTGGCCACCACGCCATTGCCCAATAAAATCAGCACCATGGTGCCAATAAGTTCTCCGAGGAAAGGTGAAGTTAACATAGCAGAGTTTTTCGGTGTTTAAAAGGACTTGAAAATTTAGCACCTCGCCTTCGGCGATGAGGCAATCAAATTTTCAACTACAAATTTCACAAATTTTCACAAATTAGGACACAAACTGACGTTTGTGCACCCTTCACGAACGGAGTTCGTGCTTTAATTTGTGAAAATTTGTGCAATTTGTGGCTACATTTTTAAACCACTCCATCGAAGATGGGGTACTAAAATTATGCAAACGGACAATAAAAAAGGACTATTTCTCCCAGTCAAAAGAGCGTTTTACTGCCTTTTTCCAGTTGGTGACATATTTCTTTCGATCTGCGGCTTTCATAGCAGGTTTCCAGGTTTTATCAACCCCCCAATTGCTCAACAGGTCGTCTACACTTTGCCAGTAACCGACGGCTAGACCAGCTGCATACGCAGCACCCAAAGCGGTCGTTTCAATCATTTTGGGGCGGATCACCTTGGTATTCAAGATGTCGGCCTGGAATTGCATCAATAGCTCATTGACCGTCATGCCCCCGTCTACGCGCAGGGAGGCGACTTTGATGCCACTGTCTTTTTCCATGGCATCGAGTACTTCTTTGGTTTGGTAAGCAGTTGCTTCCAACACGGCGCGTGCAATATGGCCTTTGTTGACAAAGCGCGTCAACCCGGCGATCACTCCGCGGGCATTGTTTTTCCAATACGGCGCGTACAAACCAGAAAACGCCGGTACAAAATAAGCGCCGCCATTATCGGGTACTGTTTGGGCCAAAGGTTCAATATCTGCACTGTTTTGAATGATACCCAGGTTATCGCGCAACCATTGCACCAAGGCGCCGGTAATCGCAACCGAGCCTTCAAGGGCAAAATGTGCTGGCTCGTCGCCAAATTGGTAAGCTAGGGTAGTCAGCAAGCCAAATTTAGAAGGTATGATTTCTTTACCCGTATTCATGAGCATAAAACAACCCGTTCCGTAGGTGTTTTTTGCCTCGCCGGGTTGAAAACAGGTTTGCCCCACCAATGCAGCTTGTTGATCGCCTAAATCGCCGGCTAAGGGTACGCCAGCCAAAGCGCTTACTTTGATCTCGCCATAAACCTTACTGCTGGGAACAATCGTCGGTAACAAAGTACGGGGTATACCCAATTGTTGCAGAATCTCATCGTCCCAATTGAGGGTATGGAGGTTCATCAATTGGGTACGCGAGGCGTTGGTTACATCCGTGAGGTGGGTATGGCCATGCGGGCCGCCGAGCAAACGCCACATCAAAAAAGTATCGATGTTGCCAAAGAGGGCGTCGCCTTTGGCTGCCGCCGCCGCCGCAGCTGGCACATTATCGAGTATCCATTTTATTTTTAGGCCGCTGAAATAAGTCGCCAAAGGCAATCCTGTACGGGTACGAAACCAATCCGAGCCCAATGTTTTTTCGAGCTCATTGACTGTTTGACCTACCCGGGTATCTTGCCAAACCAAGGCGTTGTAAAAAGGTTTGCCGGTATTTTTATCCCAAACCACGGTTGTTTCCCGTTGGTTGGTGATGCCTACTGCTGCCACATCCGCCGCTTTGAGGTAGCGGCTGGTCAAGGCTTTTTCAATCACTTCCAGGGTGTTGTTCCAAATTTCGTCGGGATCATGTTCTACCCAACCCGGCTTGGGATAGATCTGTTGGTGCTCTTTTTGACTAACCGAAACAATGTTTCCTTGTCGATCAAAAATGATGCAACGCGTAGAAGTAGTACCTTGATCAATGGCAGCGATGTATTTCATAGTCTGATTTTTTTTACTTGCGATCACTACCGGGGTCGGCTAAAGTCTAATGGGTTGCCAGTTGAATGAACCCTTGTATTTTATTTTGATAATCCTGAATCTCGTTTTGCAGATAGGACTCATCCCAGCCCAATTCACGCGCCAGCAAGTTACCCACCACTGGAATGGAATTCAAAGTAGCTTGCCAATCCATGAATTCCAATCGTATCCGGCGCGCTAATACATCGCGAATGGTGCAAGCCATTTCTTCACGTACCGCATAAGCCACTTCCGCTTGGATAAAAGGATAACCTGGCGTTACAACCTGAGCTAGCGCTGGTTCGGATTGGATTAATTGTGCTACTTTTTCGCTGCGCGAGCCATATTTTTCAACCAAATACCGGCAAACAGCTTCCTCTAGACCATACTCCTGCAGTAAATGCTGCCATTGCTCAGGATGGTAATCTTCTGCGCCCGCCAGCAATTGATTTTTAGTAGCATTTTCTTGCCGCACCTCCAACTGGGTACATACCTCATCTACCACATCCATTGCCATCAATCGATAGGTCGTCCACTTTCCACCCATCAAACTGATCAAGCCCGATTGATGATCCACTTCTACCACATGATCACGGAGCAAGGATTTTGTCGCTTTGCTGGTATCGGCAGCGATGAGCGGTCGGATACCGCCAAAACCAGCACTAACGGCCTCGCGGGTTACTGGTTGGGCCAAATACCTATTGAGGTTTTCGAGTAAAAAATCTGTTTCCGCGGTTTCCAAAAGCGGTTCTTGCGAGTCGGTATAGGGCGTATCGGTGGTTCCTAGAAGCAGTTTACCTTCCCAAGGAATAGCAAAAATAACTCGACCATCGGTAGTTTTTGGAATCAAAAGTGCTGTTTCCGGAGAATCGAGGGTAGACAACGGCAAAATCGCATGAACGCCTTTGCTTTGGGTGATACGAGCCGGCAATTGAGGATTGACCAAATGGCGTATGGTATCCGCAGCAGAGCCAGTACAATTGATAAATTTCTTGGCTACAATGGAAAAAGTAGCTCCACTGAGTTCATCAAGCAAAACAGCCCCGGAAAGGTAGCCGGTATCCGTTTTTTCAAAAGATTGAACGCTGGTATGATTGACTACCACTGCGCCCAATTCCGCCGCTGTTTTTGCCAATAACAAACAATAGCGGGCATCATCCAATTGGCCATCATAGTACAACACCGCACTGTGTAAGTCGGGGTTCAACCCCTTTACCCGGGCTAAAGCTGTTTTTTTGCTAATCCAACGACTTTTGGGGAGCGGATCACCTTTGGCAAACCAATCGTAGATTTTCAAGCCAATAGCAAAATACAGTCCCTCAAACCAGGAATTACAAGGCGTCAGAAGCGCCAATGGGTGGGCCAAAAATGGCGCGTTTTTGATTACCGTGTAGCGTTCTTCCAGGCCATGCTTTACTTGTCGGAGCTGGCCGAAATCAAGCTTGCTGAAAGCTTGCTCCAAGTAGCGAACGCCACCATGAATGAGTTTGGTAGATTTGGAGGAGGTCGCTGCCGCAAAATCCTCTTTTTCAATCAAGGCTACTTTGAGTCCCCGCAATACGGCATCCAAAGCAGCGCCTGCTCCCGAGGCGCCGCTTCCGATGATGCAAATATCAAATGCTTCTTGTTGAAGTCGTTGTAAGTTTTGCTTGCGATCCACGATTTATAGTTGATTATTAGTGGGCCAATGCCTCCACCTTTACACTTTCCAAGTAAGCGTGTACTTTATCCAAAAAGCCTTGTTGTAGCGCCTGGCCAATTGGGCCGGGTTTGCCATCGCCAATAACGATATCGTCGATACGGGTAACGGCCATCACGCCCTTGGTAGAACTGGTTAAAAAAGCTTCTTTGGCAGTGGCCAATTCACTCACATGTACATCCCGAATTTCAATTTTGCCCAATTCCGCTGCTACTTCAATCACTCGTTTCCGGGTAATGCCTATCAGGATTTTTTCAGCGGGCGTTACTACTGTTCCGTCTTCTTTGACAATAAAGAAATTAGAACGCACTGATTCCCTTACCGATTCGCCATCGATGTAAAGCAAATCTTGTGCCTCTACAGCGCGCATTTCGCCTAGCAAACGAATACCTGTGGTGTAGTTGGTGGTTTTTACTTCCGGCACCTCACGCTGAAACTTCACGCTCATCAACTTGATACCGGTAGTAGAGACTTCCCACGCATTTGGTGGCAACGGATAAATCATCACGATTAAGTTGGGATCGGCAGGTACATAGCCATCTAAAGAATAGCCGCCCGTCATGACTAATTTTACACCTGCATCGGTTATTTCATTGGCTTCCAAAAGGTCATAAATTTGAGCTTTCAGTTGTTCCCTAGGAAACGGCACAGGTAGGTATACCAAATCGGCTGAAGTATAGAACCGGTTCATGTAATCGTCCAAAAATAAGGGATGACCTTCACGCGCGAGGAAAAAATCAAAAATACCATAGCCGCGCAATAAGCCAATATCGGTAACTTTTATCGAGGCAGTTTCCGCTGGAACTCGCTCCCCGTTGATGGTATAATATCGAATCATGTGTTCAGGTTAAATTCAAAAGTTTTTAAAAATGAATTATACGTGTGGATTCAATCAACAAGTGATAATCGATCCAAAATAAATAAAAATATCTATTCTCGGGGCGATCTTTTTAAGATCAACGTATCAATTAGTGTGTGGTTCATCCACAAAAACAATGGCCGAGCAAAATCGCTGTGATTTCCACTCGGCCATTGATATGACTGACCAATAAACTATAGTGTGATTAATTACATTCAGTATACCCGCAGCTTTTGCACATCAAACAACCTTCCTTGTACTGCAAGCCTTGTGGGTCTTTGCACTCCGGACAAGCTGATTTTACCGCTTGTGTACCGTCGGGGATGAATTGTTTCAATGCCCGAACGACACCGTTTTTCCAGTTGTTGATGTAATCCTGTTCAGCGTTAAGGCCGTCTACCAAGTCGACAACCCGCTGCAAAGGCATTCCGTGACGCAGAACGCCCGAAATCAGTTTGGCATAGTTCCAGTATTCTTTGCTGAAAGAACGCGACAAACCTTCAATTGTCACCCTATATCCGTCGCGATCCATGAATTGGAAATCGTAGCGTTTTTTGCCGCTAGCCTCGTCTTTTGCTTTCATTACCCAGCCAGTCTCCACATATTCAGGAAGACGGAAGGTATCAACGGCGGCGCCGGTAAAGATTTCGTAAGGACGTCCTTGGTATACGCCAATTACCGCAATCCATTGTTTATCGTTGTTCATAAACCGAACAATACTGGCATCGAGGCGATCGGGGCGTTGTGGAGAATTGGTCTCCATAAATTTGCCGTTGCCATTCGACTTACCGTTCGATGATTTTTTATCCTTTTTGTCGCTATCGTCAGCAATCAAAACACCAGAACGCGAGCCATCGCGGTAAATGGTACAACCCTTGCAACCTTCTTCCCAAGCGGTTTGGTAGATTTTGGCCACCATTTCCACTGGTGTTTCGTTGGGTACGTTCACCGTAACACTGATGGAGTGATCCACCCATTTCTGGATAGAACCTTGCATTTTTACTTTTTGCACCCAATCCACATCATTAGCCGTAGCCTTGAAGTAAGGCGATTGCTCGATGATGGGTTGCAACTCCTCGGCATTCATTTTGGTTACTTGACTTACGTTGTAACCATTGGCGCTCAACCAGTCCATAAACTTGTGGTGAAAAACATGGTATTCTTCCCAGTGATCACCTACCTCATCAACAAAAGATACATTGACATCCTTGTCGTTGGGGTTTACTTTGCGGCGGCGTTTGTAGCTCACCATAAACACCGGTTCGATGCCGGAAGTCGTTTGACTCATCAAGCTGGTTGTTCCGGTAGGCGCAATCGTCAACAAGGCGATGTTGCGGCGTCCATAACGCAGCATATC
This sequence comes from Saprospiraceae bacterium, assembly GCA_040401995.1. Lineage (GTDB taxonomy): Bacteria > Bacteroidota > Bacteroidia > Chitinophagales > Saprospiraceae > Haliscomenobacter. The sequence continues at coordinate 17,273 of JBBANM010000052.1, read as the reverse complement.
TTCATACAAATCAGGATCTGCATCGCGCAAGCGGTTGATGAAAGGATTATTTTCTTCGCGTTTGGCGTCAAAAATCAAGAAGGGACCGCGTTCTTTTGCCAAGTCTACCGATGAACGGTAAGCATTAATGGCCAAAGTCTTGTGAATTTCAGTAGCTACTTTTGTAGCCTCTTCGGTGCCATAACGAATACCCAAAGCAGCTAAAGTGTCCCCTTCGGCGGTGATACCAACACCGGTTCTACGACCTTCCACACAGGCTTTGCGCACTTTTTGCCAAAGGTGCAATTCCACATCTTTTAAACCGTCTGGTTCAGGATCAATGCCGATTTTTTCGATGATCCGCTCAATTTTTTCCAACTCCATGTCGATGATGTCGTCCATGATCCGTTGAGCCAATTGTGCGTGTTCGGCGAATTTGGCAAAATTGAAAGTCGCTTTCGGCGTGAATGGCTGATCTACATAGCTGTATAAATTGATGGCCAACAAGCGACAGCTATCATAAGGACAAAGTGGAATCTCGCCGCAAGGGTTGGTTGAAATGGTGCGATACCCCAGATCGGCATAGCAATCCGGCACTGATTCGCGGATTACGGTATCCCAAAACAGTACGCCGGGTTCAGCTGATTTCCAGGCATTGTAGACGATTTTTTCCCAAAGCTTAGCAGCGTCAATTTCTTTTACTGTGGTAGGGTTAGCTGAATCAATAGGAAACTGCTGACGGTAAGGCTGATCGCTTAGCGCAGCACGCATGAACTCATCGTCGATGCGCACCGAAACGTTGGCGCCGGTTACTTTTCCTTGTTCCAATTTGGCGTTGACAAAATCTTCAGCATCGGGGTGTTTGATGGAAACGGTAAGCATCAAAGCACCCCGCCGGCCATCTTGGGCTACTTCGCGGGTGGAGTTGGAATAGCGCTCCATAAACGGAACGATTCCCGTAGAGGTAAGCGCCGAGTTCATCACCGGGCTACCCTTAGGGCGAATGTGCGATAAGTCGTGACCTACCCCGCCGCGACGTTTCATCAATTGAACCTGTTCTTCATCGGTGCGGATGATACCGCCATAGGAATCAGCAGGGTTGCCGATGACAAAACAATTCGACAGGGAAGAAACTTGAAAGTTATTGCCAATACCCGACATCGGACTCCCCTGGGGAATGATGTACTTGAAGTTCTTTAGCAGCTCGTAAGCTCTTTCCTCCGATATCGGATTGGGGTATTTGGATTCGATCCGTGCAATTTCGGCAGCGATCCGCCGGTGCATATCGTCGGGCGATTTTTCATAAATATTTCCAAAAGAGTCTTTTAAGGCGTATTTATTCACCCAGACGTTGGCGGCAAGATCATCGCCTTTGAAATATTCAGAAGAGGCTTTTAGCGCTTCCTCAAAAGTGTAGGTTTGGAGTTGTGAATTTACCATTGGGATATTGAATTGTACAGAATACGTGTTCGAACTCTCAAGTTGCAACAATTTGAGGATTCAAACAAAAAGGTGGAAATAAAAACACTAACATTTTCCCAACAGTACGATTAAATAAATTTGTTTGTTTTTGATTTTTTTTTAAGATAAGCAGCTATTCATCAATTTAATCGTCGAGCATGCTCGATTTTCACCTCGCCTTGGAAAATCACCTGCCCTTTTTTCTGGAAAAGACTACCAGGCGTTTCAATACCTTCCCATTGTTTTCCACAGGCATTGTGTAAGCGGGCTTGATCCAAAATGAGTTTAGCGCCCGGTTGCACGGTGATGCGCGCACCCTCGGGCAAGGAAACCCGACAAGCAATGGTCAATTGCCCGCCTGGAGCAATGGTGATGTTACCCAGCAGATCTTTGGCGCCCCGCCAAGCTACGGTATCAGTAATGACGATATCTTGACCGGGTTGTAAAGTACACCAATTGTGCACCAGGTATTGCCGCTCCACATTGCTTTCGGTCGACATGCGGAAATGGATTTGGCCAATTTGGCAAGGCGTCCAGGCATTTTGTTGGGCATTGTTGTCCATTACGTTGTTCGAAGCCAAAAGATCGCAGGGGGCGTTGGGTGTCCAGTCCCAGCAAGGGTTGTTGTGATCGGGGGTATCATCGCAATTGTCGTAATACCAAGCATGTTGGAGGCCAAAAAAATGTCCCAATTCGTGGTTGAAGACGCCTTTGTAACTGGAGGCAGGCCATTTGGTTTCAAATACTCCAGCCATTTTGATGGCATCATAGATCATCACCCCTACCCCATTAGCAGTACGACTGTAATGTGGCGAGCGCATGCTATCCGGGTTATGCGGCATGATGAATAAATTGATGATTGAATCCTTCCCTACCGCATAACGATCCACCACGCGGTGGTCGAACAGGTTTTCATCGCGCCCTTTGTGGACGTAAAAGGCACATTCATCATCGGCATGAAAATATACGCCTTTATCATTGGAGCGATTGGCTTGCGGAAACAGTACCAACTGATAACGGGTTGGTAGCACCGCGATGCTGTTGCCATGTGGCAACCAAACGTGTTTGTTATCGGCGAGGCTTTTATTGGCTTCACGGATGAGGTCTTGGGCATAAGCGATACCCGCATCGCCCTGATAATTGTATTTGCCGGAGGTAGTATTGACGAAGTGGACATTAACCCGTACCAAGCGCATTGGAGTATGTTCGGGGTGTTTGGGGTCAGGCGTATAATTCAAAGCATCTTGACAGCCACTGGGTGGAATTAAAAATCCTTCACGGGTAGGAGTAACGGCGGTAGGCACAGTGGCGCGAATGATTTTTTTGGCTTTGAGCCAGGGTTGCGCGCTTAGCGATCCGGCGCAAAAGAGGAAGAGTAGAAAAAAAGAACACCCTTTAGCGATTAGACCCAATTGAATAAGCGGCCATTGATCACTAAAGGGTGTTGTATTATGCTTTTTTTCGACAAAAAGCCGAGTGTAGTTTTGCTTAAAAATGCGGTCAAAGCGCTGCGCCATGGTGAATTGTTTTTCCAAAATTAAAAAACAATCAATTCGGAGCAGAAATTAAAAATCTTACCAATCGCCTCCCGCACCGCCGCCATCGAATCCGCCACCGCCAAAGCCATCGAATCCACCAAAGTCGGAGCCGCCGCCGCTGTCGCTGTTGTTCCAATTGGAGCCGCCGCCACCGGGTGGAAAAAAGAACCAGCCACCACCGCCAGTGCGGTTATCGTATTCATCGCGCCGTATGCGTCTGCCCCGGTAATCGTAACCGCCATTGCTGGAGATTCCCCGACCGCCGCCAAAGTTGGAGCGCCCAAGCAGGTAGAAGATCAAAAACACTCCGCCAATGATGATCAAGACTAATATCAAGGGCAGTTCGCCTGAGGCTTTGTTTTTATCGTTTTTAAATTCCCCTTTTCCCAACTGGATGATGCGGGTAGTGGCCATGTCCAAGCCTTGGTAGTACATATTTTGCTTGAACATGGGGCGCATGATATCGGTGATCAGGTGATTGGCCTCGATATCTGGTAAAAAACCCTGTACTCCTGTACCGGTAATGACTTGAATTTTGTGTTCCTGCATGGCGATGTAAATCAATACGCCATTGTCTTTGCCTTTGCGCCCAATACCCCAAGCTTCCGCTAATTTGAGGGCATATTCGTAAGCATCTTCATCCTCCAAAGTTTTGTCGATAACGATGGCAATTTGGGTGGAAGAAGAATCATTGTAGGCGCGGAGCTTGCCTTCCAATTTTTGCCACTCATCTCTACTCAAGATGCCGGCATAGTCATTGACAAGTTGATCCGGCCGCGGCGGTATTTCCTTTGCAGCGAGGGTAATTCCTATACAAGAAACCGCCAACAAGAGAAACAAGGATCTGATTTTCATTTTTTAGCTTTAGCAATTTTATAGAAAGTCGAGTGTTTGAATAGATCTATTAAACAAGTCTATTCGTAAGAAATATCGTCAGGAAGTTCGTTTTCGTTTTTTTGGTCGGCAGTTGCGGGAAAATGGTATTTTAGTTTTTCGCCAATCAGTCGTACACCTAAACAGATGCCGTCGGCGTATTCGCTGCGTTTAAAAAATTCCAACACATGATCCCGTACTTCGATCCAAAAATTAGACAACACCAGATCGTGGATGCCTTGATCGCCAATGATGACCAATTGGTGATTTTGCGGGGCGATAAAAAGCAGTACGGCATTGCGGGATTCGGTGCTCCGCATATTGAGTTGGTTAAATACTTTCAAGGCATCTTCCCAAGCCGTTCTCCGCAATTTGCTTTGCAGGTGAATACGAATTTCACCGGTAGTTTGCCGTTCCGCTTCTTGAATGGCCTGGATCACACGCTGCTCTTCCTCAGGAGTAAGAAATTTAACCATGATAATTGGTTTCAGGGAATGGATAGAGGTTGTCTTCGATTACTTAATTGATGATCATCGAATGTAGAACCGAAGACAACCAGAACAACTAACTCATTTTAACACCAACGGTATCGACTTAGTTAAAGTTGACCGTAGGTGAATTTTGAGCATTTTCGGCAGCTTGGAATTGCGCTTTTTGCTTGAAACCAAACATACTGGCAAAAACACTAGCTGGAAAACGGCGTACCTTTTTGTTGTAATTGGTAGCAGAGTCGTTGTAATCGTCGCGTGCTTTCTTGATGCGGTTTTCAGTACCTTCCAATTGAGCTTGCAGATCGAGAAACCCTTTGTTGGCTTGCAACGTTGGGTAATTTTCGGTTATCGACATCAAACGACCTAACGCTTGTGACAAACCAGACTGAGCATTTTGATAAGCCATCAACTGTTCTGGCGTAGCGTTGGCAGGGTCAATGGTAATGGCCGTTGCTTTTGAACGTGCTTCGATTACCCCTTGCAAGGTTTTCTGTTCAAAATTAGCGGCGCCTTTTACCGTATTGACCAAGTTGGGAATCAGATCGGCGCGACGCTGATACGCAGTTTGGACTTTACTCCATGCGTTTTCTACATCTTCTTCATTGCTTACCAAAGAGTTGTAGGTGTTGCAACCCGTAGCAAATACGATTAAACCGAGCAGAATCAGGACTACCGAGAGCGTTAGAGACCTCATGTTTGAGCAATTTTAGTTTTAAAAATTATTGCAATATTAGGTGCGTTAAATGCCGCTGAAAAATATTTCTCCTCAATTTCTTGAAAATATCGTTAAACGTAGGCTTTTTCGTGCCAAAATTATTATTTGGCCTTGATTTAATGCTCCCCCTTAGCCAAAAGCTTGGCTTGGACTTTCCAAAATGATTGTAAAAGCATGCGCGCGGCATGGGCGGGTGAAAGTTCTTGGTTCAGCACTTTTTGCTCCATGCTACTTAATTCATCTTGAAGGCCTGACGATTGATAGAACTGGCTAGTCAGCAATTGCCCAATGCTATCATGGAACCAATTTTTGGTTTGTTGCTGTCTTTGGTACGCAAAAAAACCATTGTCTTGGGTAAAAACTTGGTAGTCTAGGATTTTTTGCCAAATACTATCCAATCCTGCCCCGTTGATGGCCGAGCAAGTCACTACCGGGGGGATCCAATTGCTTTCTTTGGATGGAAAAAGATGTAAGGCATTGCGGTAATCCGCAGCGCTGTGTAAAGCTTTTTGCGCATTATCACCATCTGATTTATTGACCGCGATTAGATCGGCCATTTCCACGATGCCGCGTTTGATGCCTTGGAGCTCGTCGCCGGCGCCTGGCAACAGTAGTAGTAAAAAAAAATCAACCATCGAATGTACGGCAACCTCTGACTGCCCAACCCCAACGGTTTCTACTAAGACCAAATTAAATCCAGCGGCTTCACAGAGTAGAATGGTTTCACGGGTTTTGCGCGTTACCCCGCCTAATGAATCGCCAGCTGGAGAAGGGCGGATGTAGGCATGAGGCGCTACCGACAATTGCGCCATCCTGGTTTTATCGCCCAAAATACTGCCTTTGCTGATTTGGCTACTGGGATCTACCGCTAAGATGGCCATTTTGCGACCTTCTTCCAGGATTTTCATCCCAAAAGCTTCAATAAAAGTGCTCTTTCCTACCCCGGGCACGCCAGTAATGCCTACCCGGATGGATTTTCCGGTATAAGGCAAACAGGTTTCAATGATGGTTTGAGCCAAAACTTGATGTTGGGACAATCTACTCTCTACCAAGGTGATGGCCTGACTTAAAACCACCCGATTACCGGCTAATATGCCTTCGGTGTAGTAACTGATATCCTTGTGTTGTTTTCTACCCATGCTGTGATTACTGGCCTTTAAAGCTGGGGGGGCGTTTTTCAATAAATGCTTTCACGCCTTCTGCGTAATCCTCGGTAGCGCCAGCCTGTGCCTGGAGTGCTGCCTCCACCGCCAATTGCTGGTCGAGATCGTTGGTAAAAGATTGTTGAAGTGCTTGTTTGGTCAAAGCCAGACCGCGGGTGGGCATGGCGGATAATTTGACTGCCAGCGCCCAAGCTGCTGCGGCAAAGTTTTCATCTTCGTAAACCGTATACAACATGCCCATGGCCAAAGCTTCTGCTGCACTTACTTTATCGCCCAAGAGCATCAACGCACTGGCGCGTTGCCAACCGATCAGGCGGGGCAAAAAATAAGTCCCCGCACAATCGGGAATCAGCCCTATTTTGCTGAATGCCTGAATGAAACTGGCTGAAGTGGTGGCCACCACCACGTCACATACCAAAGCAATGTTTGCGCCAGCCCCTGCGGCAACGCCATTAACTGCTGCAACGACTGGTTTTTCCATTTGGCGAATCCGTTGCACGATCGGATTGTATTGTTTTTCTAATGCGTTGATCAATAAGGATTCATCACCGGTAATGACTTCGTTGAGGTCTTGTCCGGCGGAAAATGCTTTACCAGCGCCAGTCAAGTAGACGGCTCGGATGGCTGGATCGCGTTGGGCTTCATCCAAATGCGCTTGTAACCGCAGTGCCATTTCTCGGTTAAAACTGTTGTAAACCGTGGGTCGGTTGAGGGTAATTTTAGCAACCGCATCGATTTTTTCGTATAAAACTGATTCCATGATGGTTTTTTATCCGTTCCTAATGGCACTTAAAATAATCAAAAGGTTCCAAACAATCTAGGCATTTGTAAAGCGCTTTACAGGCGGTAGAACCAAATTGACTGATCATTTCGGTATGTGTGCTGCTACAGCGGGGGCAAGGGACGTGTTTTTCTTCAAAAAAAAGCGCGTTTTTATCTATGCTACTTTGCATTGGCGGGGCAATGCCATAAGCCAAAAGTTTTGATCTCCCCTCCTCGGTAATCCAATCGGTGGTCCAAGCAGGGTCTAAAACCGTGGTGATTTTTACATTTTCGTAGCCTTGTGCCTGCAAAACAGCGCGAATGTTGACCGCAATGACGTCCATGGCCGGACAGCCCGAATAAGTAGGTGTGATGATTATTTCTAGGGCATTGTCAGAACCAAGATGAACATCGCGAACGATGCCCAAATCCAAAACGTTGAGGACTGGAATTTCCGGATCCGGCGCTTCGGCAAGAATGGCGTAAATGTTGGCAAGATCTACCATTGGTAAGTTCCCCTTCATAGCTGGCGTATTTGCGGCCAGATCAATCTACCTTGGTCAAATCCGAATTCCGGACCATGAGTAAGTAAGACTTAGCAAACTCAGGCAAGGTTCGGTAATTCAGCGAGGTGTAGGCCGGGTTGAGTTTGGTGAATTTTGCTTTATTGTGGTCGACAATCTCTTCAATGGCTTTTTTGATGGAGCGTTTGTTGAGTTGTCCGGTGGTAGCGTCGTAATAATCATAATTGAAACCCAATTGTTGAAAAAAGTGGGTTTGGGTAATCTGGTAAAAAAGGTGGAACAAGTCGCGATCCGGTTTGGGGATGGCATAATTGAACAAAGAATATCCGATAATGTAACCCGGAACGGAAAGCGCAATGGCATCATAACCATTATCTGCGTACCAATCCATGTTGTTCAGCTCTGCATCGACAAAAGTAAGAATGCGATCGTGGTTAACCGGTGTAGTGATGCCAAAGGTTGATTTCACTTTGTACATCTCTTTGAAAAACTCTTCCTTAGGGCGATCCAAAAGCTTGACCAGTTCTTTGATTAAGTTTTGGTTTTTTTCCAAAGGGGATTTGGCTTCTTGAGCGAAATACAGGCGATGCATGCGTTCCAAGGTTTCCATCATAAAGCCTTCGGGCTTAGTCAGGTAGTCGAGTTTGTAAATCAAGTTCAACAGCAGATAACCAAAACCGCCCGGGTATTGCTCTTTCGATAATTTCCCGCTGTTGATTTCCGTCATCACTTTATCGATCTCAGAGCGGATGAACTGGTATTTTATTTCTTTTTCCGGATCAGGAATAGATTCAATATGCTGGTTATCAACCTGCTCTAAGATTTTAAATTCATCCAGCAGCAAATCGTCCTGTTTATCGGCATTGGTAGCCAACTCTTTGAGGGCGTAGTATAATTTGTAAGGAGAGCCGTCGAGGGTGAAGGTATCAAAAACGATGGCAATGTTGTTGTCGTTATCAAGGGCAAAACGACTGTACTGTAAACCAAAGTTTTTTTCGATCAAGCGGCGCATGAACCCTACGTTGAGGGTTTCAGAGTGGGCAATTTTTGCTTCCGCTTTTAATTTTTTGCCATCGGCAAAGCCAATGATCTTTTTGGAGCCTTGAAAAATCTCAAACCTGATCCCGCCTTCTTCTTCCCAAAAGCGTACATTATCTTCATCCTCATCCCTTAGGTAAAGAAAAAATTGGCGGAAAGATTCCAGGTAAGCTTCTTCTTCAAACCTTTCCAGCGAGCGATCCCATGCTTCGTAGTTGGCAGGTTTCTTGTACGAATCGGTATAGCGGCCAAACTTTATGCTAGGAAACGCTTGATTTTCGGAGTTCGGTTTAAACAATCGGTCAAGTAAGCCCATAAATAACCTTCGTTTGCTCAGCAGTTTGCTGGATTCAAAACGACCTCAAAATTGGTTGCTGCCAACTGCACTTTTACCTTCAACACTTTTTCGTTGCCAATTTTGAAATTGCTTGTTTCTAGCTTTTCATTTTTCAAAAAATAAAAATACTATTTTTGGTGAATTAAAAAAACAACTTGCGTCAAATTCTACCTACTTGATGGATTCTTTCCGCACTCAGCTTTCTTTAGTCGCTTCAAAACAGTCCATTTCACATCAGGATTGTTTGTTGAGTATCGGTTCCTGTTTTGCGGAATCGATGGGGGCTCGTTTGACGGAAAGCAAGTTCAAGGTGGTACTGAATCCGTTTGGGATCTTATTCAACCCCGTTTCCATTACCTTGTCGATTCAGCATCTTCTCACTGGCAAACGATATGAAAAAGATGAGCTCTTCAATCACCGCGACCTCTGGCATAGTCTTGATCACCACAGTCGTTTTTCAACTCCTAGCGCCGAAACTACCCTTGAAAAAATAAATTCCACCATCCAAATAGGGCAAGAACAGCTTGCCAATGCCAATTTTTTGCTGATTACCTTAGGCTCGGCGCATGTATGGACTTATCTGCCGCAAAACCGCATCGTGGCCAATTGCCATAAACTCCCCGCTAAGGATTTTACTCGACGGCGTTTGAGCGTGGAAGAAACGACGGAAGCTTTGTATCCCGTTTTTGCAGCACTAGGGCAACAGTACCCGCATTTGCAAATCATCCTCACGGTGAGTCCGGTGCGGTATTTGCGCGATGGCTTTGTGGAAAATCAATTGAGCAAAGCGACTTTGCTACTGGCTTGTGAACAACTGCGGCAGCGATTGCCGCCAATTCAATATTTTCCAGCATATGAATTGCTGATGGATGACTTGCGGGATTATCGGTTTTATGGCGAAGACCTTGTACATCCTAGCAATACTGCCGTGAATTATATTTGGAAAAACTTTGGGCAGGTATTTTTTACTCCAGCTACCCAGCAATTATTGACCGAAATTGCCGCGATTGGGCAAGCCGCTAAACACCGGCCTTTTCAACCGGCCAGCGCCGCACATCAGCAATTTATCCAGCGACAATTGGCCTTGATCAACCAACTTGAAGCAAGGCATCCTGGTCTTCAATTGACGGAAGAACGGGCTATATTTAATGCTGCACTACACCTCTGAATACCCCTAAACGAGCGGGGTCTTTTTCTGTTTCCTCCAATACAACAGTCGCATTAAGCTTGGAAAAACCAAAAGCAACATCGGCAAACCGGCCACAAAACCACCAATGACGGCTATGGCCAGTGGCTGTTGCATTTGCGCACCTAGGCCAATTCCTAGCGCTAAAGGCGTCAAAGCAAGTATAGCTCCAATTGCTGTCATCAATTTTGGACGAATTCGCAGAGCGATAGCATATTTGATAGATTGGTCTACATCACCGGTTTCGAGTAAATTAAAGCGGTATTGGCTGACCGTAAAAATGGCGTTTTCAGCTAAAATCCCTACGATCATGATGATTCCGGTGTAACTGCTTACATTCAGTGGCGTGCCGGTAAGATATAGCGCTACAACACACCCACAGATGCCCATCACCGAAATAAAAAGCAGTAACAAGGACAAAAGCCATTCCTTAAACAGAAACATAAAAACGCCAAAAACCAACAATGAAGCCAACATCAGGATCAGTAGCAATTCTTTGAAGGATTGTTGTTGTTGGGCATATGCGCCGCCATAGGCAATGATATAGCCCTTGGGGAGCGGAAGCTGTGTTTTGAGTTTTTGTTGTATTTCCGCTATGGCGCTGCCTAAGTCTCGGTTGTCCAAGCGGGCAGTCAATACCACGGCTGATTTTAAATTTTCGCGGCGTTGCTCCGTTTCCCCAGGTACAATTTCGAGATCGCAAAAAAAGGTAAGCGGTCTGGTAGTTCCATCTGGCAAAAAAATGAGTTGTCGCTTGATGCGTTCTACATCGTTGATGTCAAAATCAACAAACCGCATGATGGTTCTGCGCATCTGTTCACCTTCCTGCATCTGACCAACCTGGATCCCTGCGGTCATGGCTGCCTGCGCAGGAGAAGGAACTGGTTGATTGGCATTGATCCCCAAAGTAACCCCGCTCGTATAGGCCGACAATTGGGTTTGGAAATCGATTAATGAAATCTTGTACTGACTCAGCAAATCTTGTTTTGGGATATAGATCAAAGAAGGCCCAGCTATACGCAGTCCATTATTGACATCGGCTACCCCTGGAATTTTGGAAATAATGGCTTCTGCTTGGGTTGATATTTTTTGCAGTTGGGCATAATTATCTCCAAAAAACTTAATTTCGATGGGCTGTGGAGTACTCATCAGATCGCCTAATAAATCGGCAATGCGTTGTCCGAAGGAAATATCCAAAACCGGTTGTTGACGAGCAATGGCTTGTCTAAGATCGCTAATGACGTCAACTGTTTTTTTACTGCGGTTCAGTTTGAGCTGTATGGAATAATCACCAAAATTCTGAGGCGCGGTATTAAACGACATGATAATTCCCGTTCTGCGGCTATAGGTTTCTACATCCGGATGGGCAGTAATAATTTTTTCAGCTTCCCGCAAAACGCGATCCGTCTCCTTCAACGAGGTTCCTGGCGGCATAAAATAATCCAATACGATGGTACCTTCATCAAGATCAGGCAGGAATCCCGTTTCCAATTTGCCAAAACTATCCCAGGCGCTAAATGCAAAAACCCCGACAAGCAACAGGGCAAAAATGGGTTTATTGAAAAACCAGGTGAGCCATCGAAGGCTTTTTATGCTTTGCTCCTCGGTCTTATGATGTGATTTTTTGGGAATTTTAAACCCTATCATGATGTGAAAAATCGGTAGTAACAACCAGGTAACCAAAAAAGAAGTGACCATGGTGAGCTGCATCGTATCCGAAAGTTCTTTAAAAAAACTTCCTGCTAATCCACTCATCAATCGAAAAGGAAAATGGATAACGATCGTAGCCATTGATGACCCGATCATGGCTGGAAAAAGATCATGAATGGCTTCCTTTACTACATCAAACCGATTTTTTGTAGGCTCGTCCTCGTGTTTGCGGTAAATTTGTTCGATGATTACTATGGCGTCATCAATGATCAGACCAATGGAAGCAGCGATGGCTCCAAGCGACATAATGTTGATGCTTATACCGGCAATGGACAATACCAGTACGGTGAACGCCAAAGTAACTGGGATGGTCAGCATAACCGCCAAACTGGCTCGCCACGACCGTAAGAATACGATCATAACCAGGATCGCCAAAAAGAGTCCTTCGTAAATCGTTTCAATTACGCTTCGGATGCTGTCACCTACAAATGCCGATTGATTGTAGTAGGATTTCAACACCATACCTTGTGGTAATTGCTTTTGAATTTCGGCCGCTTTGAGTTCGCAGTCTTTTGCAAAATCAAGCAGATTCACTCCCGGTTGCTTCACCAAATCGATCAACACTGCATCATGACCATTAGCGTTAACCGCTACAAATTCTACTTGTTCCCGAATTTCAATTTTGGCAATTTCTTTTAAGCGAACCAAACGAACCCCATCATTCTTGATGATTAGCTCCGCCATTTCATCTAAATCTAAGAAACGCGTATCGGTTAAAGAGAGATAAAGCCGGTTGTAATTTGCAATGTTGCCGTTGGATAGTACAAAGTTGTTGTTGTTAAAAACGGTAATGATGGAATTGGGCGTAATGCCTAACGACGACATCTTTATGGCATCCGGGATAACGACGAATTCTTTGTTCTTACCTCCGCGAACTACCACATTTGAAATACCGCTTACTTGTGAAAACAGAGGCCGAATGACCAGATTGGCTTTATCTCTAAGCGCTACTAAGCTATGTTTATTACTTTCTACCGTAAAGCCATATACCGGAAAAGTAGATTGATTCATGGCTTCGGCGGCGATATTTACGCCGGCGGGAAGGAAGTTTTTGATCTCATTGATCCTGCTTTCTACCTGTGTTTTTGCATTATACACATCCGTTCCCCAAGTAAAAAAAACGTCAATTACGCAGCTACCCCTGCTGGTACTACTTCTAACAACTTGAACGCCTTTTACTTTTTTCACCGCACTTTCTAACGGCTTGGTAACGGTGATCATCATCCGATCAATGGGTTGCTGACCAGCATCAGCAATCAGGGTAATACGCGGAAAAAGCACTTCCGGGAAAAGGTTGGTTTGCATTTGGGAGTACGAATAACCACCCGCCAAAACAAACAGCAAACCCACAAATAAAATAGGTTTTTTAAACGTGATGTAGAAGTTATTTTGACCCATTATTTTTCCCGATTTACAACCGTAATCAAAGCGGTATCCGGTAAGCCATAGTTTCCAACGCTGATGATCCGATCGTAGAGGTCAAATTGAGGAGCTAAAATTTCAATACTTTGTGCGTTCTTATTGCCAACCGTCACTGGAATTTTGATGGCCGTGCTATCGTCAATGAGTTTCATCACCCAGAATTCTTTCAACATCTCATCACTCAGCACACAAGTTTTTGGCAGTAATTGCTTATTGACACCACTATTTTTGGTAATGCCCACTTTTACAATCATGTTTTCGGGCAAAAAAAGATTTTCACTGCATTTGGCAAGAATCGTTTGGGTTTGCGCAGTGACGTTCATGGCAGTCAAAGCGCGGGTAAACGTAGCCCGGTGAACGCTGTTGTCGGGCAAAGTGAGGCTACAAGTTTTCCCCACCTGAGCAAAAGAAGCAAACTCAAAGGGTACATTGACTTGAAACACTAAATCATTGCTTTCGGCAATGGTACACAATTGGCTTCCTTCCAATACATAATCGCCGGGCTGCTGTTTATCGAGAGTGCTGATGACGCCGGTAGCCGGAGCCCTTACTTTGATGATGCCGAAGTTGGTCAGGGTGCTGTCCATTTTGACGATGTCATTGCCCAATGCCTTACTTTCTTTTGATTGCAACACATACAACAGCTGCCCTTTGCTGACTTTATCCCCTAATTTGATATTGACTTGAGTAATGAAGGCCGGAATAGAAGCTGTTACCAAGTTGCGTTTTAAATAAATGGTGGTTCCGAACAAAGTCAACTCATCGTTGATAGCCCCGCTGCCAAACGTTACAATCTCCACTGGCGTCTTTGGGACGGATTCAACGATTTCTGCCGTTGTTTCGGTTTTGGGTTGGCATGAGGCGCAAGTAAAAGCGACGAAAAAGACAAACAAACGGTTATTCTTCATCTCATAAGGGGTTTACCAGTTCCAGTAATTATAGGCGTTGATGAGCAATTGCTGTTGGGACGAAAGCAAGGTATAATCGCGCTGAATGATTGCCCGATTTTTCAAGGTATTCAAGTAATTTACAATGGTCAACTGACCGGAGATTATCTCCTTTTTGTAGGCATTCAACAACGCATCATAATCCTTCATTTGTTGTTCGGCAATGGCAAGGCGTTCGGTATAAGATTGGAGCTCGTTCAGGATCTTGGTTTTGCGTACGGTATTCTGGCTGATAAAATTTTCTCGGTAAAACGAAATGGATTTTTGCAGCACCAGAATTCTATCCCGGTTGAAGTTTTTTTGATGGCCATCAGATAAATTGTAAGTCAAATTCAACCCCGCACTCAAACCAAAACGACGATAAACATTGGGCGCATATACCCCATTGAACCCCGTATTGGCAAACCAATTGAGCTGGGGTTTGTACTTTAGCTCAAATATTTTTTGCTGTGCGGAGAGGTTCAAACTATCCAGATGGTATTTTTCTAAATAAGCAGAACGACCCGGGCTAGTATTCAGCGTAAGCACCACATTGGGTACTTGAAAATAGGTGGTATCATTGATGCCGCAGAGTATGTTTAAATCCAAGAAATCACGACGGGTATTGGCTTTGATTTGCGCCAGCTGCGCCAGGAAGTTTTGGTATTCGATGTTCAGCAAGCTAAGATCCGATTGTTTGTAAATGCTACCTTCTACCAGTTTTTTGAAGAGGTCTCTTTGTTCATTCAGCAATTTCACCATGTTTTCCACATAGCTTACTTGCTTGTAATCTTGCAGGCATAAAATGTATTGGTCAGTTACGATTTTTTCGATGTCATGCGCCGTTAATTGGGCATTATTGCGGATAACCTGTGAGCCGATAAGCAGCTGCTCTTCAATGGTTTTGAAGCGCTGTTCATTGAAAAGCGGTTGGGTTAAATTGAGTAAAGCCTGATAGGTGCCACCGTTTGAAGTGGCAATATCATAACCTACATACTTTTCAGCGCCTGATGAATTTAAATCCAGCCTTGTCCTGCCATTATCACTGGAAATGATGGGCGCAAATAAATAGGCTGCGGTAGCGGATATTTGTGGCTTTATGTACAAGGCCCTCAAACGTTCGGCCTCTAACCCATTCGCCATAACGAGGTTTGCATTGTCTTTGATCAAAGGGCTGTTTTGCTGTGCGCTGGCAACAAAATAACCCAAATCATGTTGGGCACTCAACAATTGTTGTCCAAGTAGTAGCAACAATAGCAGCAGGAGTCGGTAGAATGATTTTAAGGCTTCCATCAAGCGATCTTCTTCTTTTCTGCTGCATTGAGCTGAACGATCGAAATCGTTACCAAAACAACCAAAATTCCAAAAAGAATCAAAGAAGACCCAATGGTCCCAAAATTAAGCCCGCCCTTGGCAATGGGTTTGGTCAATAAATCGCCAAATGTTGCCCCAAACGGACGGGTCAAAACAAACGCTAACCAAAAAAGTACCACCTGAGAAATAGTGGTGAAGCGGTAGGCCAATATTATAAGTAGCAACAAACTCCCTATCAGTATAGCACCTCCTATAAACCCAAGTCCCGAACTGTCTGCTAAAAAATCGCCTAAAGCCGTTCCAAGCGTATTGGAAAAAAGGATGGCCGTCCAATAAAATAGCTCGCCACGCCTAGTTTTGATATCGGTAACGGATAATGATTTTTCAGTAGCCCTCCAGATGGCAAGGGTAACGATCAATAAAGTAACTAAAATCAAGGATCCCACCGCATAGCCCAAACCCATGGTCCGATCCATAAAATCAGACATGGTGGTTCCAGCCGTACTGGTAGCTAAAATTACCGTCCAGTAGATAATGGGGTGCGGTTTTTTTGAAAAAAGTTGAACCGCAAGCGCGGCAAAAAAAAAGCTGAGCAAAATCGCTGAGCTAACTGCATAACCCACATTGAGCGTCATCGACATCAGATCGCCGGCGGTTTCACCCAAGGTGGTGGCGCATATCTTCATGATCCAGAAAGAAACGGTAATCTGCGGCAGTTTGCTCATAGCAAATAGGTATTTTTGTGACCTAAGGGTAGCAGCAATCCTCTAGTCAAGAAAGTAATTACAAATGGGTGTGTGGAAAGGATTGGTAAGAAGAGTAAGCGATAAGCTGTAGTCTAAGAGTGTGTTTGGATTTTTTATTCGCGCTGCAAATGGCCAAAATTCACCCCAACTTCGTTACGAAAATACTCATGTAGCGCTGCTACACTCCGTTTTTCGCGCCTCGTTGGTGCAAATTTTGACTCATTTTCGCTTGCGAACTAAAAATCCAAACACACTCTAAGCAAAAATAGAATAAATTCAGGTATAACAACTAAAAATGACACCCTACTTAAAAAAAAGGGGAAATAACGATACGCTATTCCCCCTTATACGACTATTGAGAGCCGTTTAGGACTTTTTACTCTTTAACATACGTTCCGTCTTCCTTATACGCAACAGCTCTTTTTGACTTACCCTTTCTTAGGTCAGCTTCATAAATGGTTCCGTGTTTAGACGTTTCCGTTTTGTCGGCTTCAATAATAGCATACCCAGGGTAATTTTTTTTGATTGCTGAGGCAACAGCAGAAGGTAAGCTTGCGGCTTTTATTTCTGTCTCTGTTTCAAGCCAAGTTCCGTCTTCATAAAAATTGGCAGATATTGTACTTCCTTCATAAGTAAATTCCGCTTCCCATTCTTTGGCAGCTTCCTTACCCCAAGTGATTTTTGTTGCGGTAGGAAATTTTTTGTCAAAAGCAGATTTAACTGCCATTGGCGGTGTCAATGCAACCATGGAACTACAAAATATTGCAATTGCCATAAGAGATAAAATATACTTTTTCATTTTGTGCTTTATTAACTCTGACTACATTGTCAGACCGCAAATGTAAACACTTTATAAGAACAAATTATTACACAATAGCAGCTATAAATTACATGTTTACCCTCTTTAAATGAAGTGTACCCCAAAGATTGGACAGTAAAAAGGTGATTTGTTAATTGATAAATGATAAAAATCCAAATATTTCTTCAAAGTGAAGGGAAGCAAAAGCACCCCTCCTACAGTGAAGCGTTATTTTTTGTCCATGTCAAAAATAGCAAAATCGAGTAGCAAAAACAAGCAAGTCAAAAAA
>JBBANM010000051.1:0-40936 GCA_040401995.1 Saprospiraceae bacterium | reverse complement strand
GTGCAAATTTTGACTCATTTTCGCCTGCGAACTAAAAATCCAAACACACTCTAAAACGCCAAACAAATGAACAAATCTGCCATTGTTCCCATGCCTGATTTTTTTGACCGGTACATCAACCTGGTTCAAGAAGACGACCTGCTCAAAGCCCTTGAGCAATCACTAGCCGGACAAAATCACCATCCTTGGGATCAATTAGAAGCACTGGGCGATAAAGTCTACGCCCCTGGTAAGTGGACCATCAAAGACATCGTTCAGCACATGATCGATACCGAAAGGATCATTACCTACCGCGCCCTGCGTTTTTCCAGAAATGACGCCACGGTATTGCCCGGTTTTGAAGAAGACCACTACGCTGCCAACGCCGATGCCCACCACCGCACCTTGAGCGATTTGCGCCAGGAACTTACTTTACTGCGCCAAGCCAGTTTGGGTTTGTTCCAAAGTTTCACGCCTGAGATGTTTCAACGCCGCGGTGTAGCATCTAAAAATGAAATTTCCGTGCTAGCGCTCGGTTTTGTGGTGGTTGGCCACGAAATGCACCACTGGAACGTCATCCGGGAACGCTACTTGAACCTTTAACATCATCAAAACACCATTGCATGTCCACATCCTTTCGCCAATTCAACCCTTGGGCATTTTTTGCCGCCGCCTGGGTTGGTTTTTTGATCAGCGCCTGTCAAAACACGCCCAAAGCCCCCGACGCTGGGCCCGACGTTAGCCAAATTACCCGCCATCAACATTGGGTAACGGCGTCGTTTATGGATGCCCTCAGCGGGATGAGCGACAGCCTTTTTACTGGCAATTGTATGGAATTGCGTTTTTCACCCAGTCAAGGTGATTCTGTGTTGATGATCAGTTGCGATAGCGATGCTGGGCTATGCGCCTATGTAGGTAAAGATTCCAAAACTATCCTGCTCACCAGCGGATTGGGTGAAGGAGACACCGCCACGTTTCACCTCAATGCCGATGGCAGCGCCACCTTAAGCGGCGGCCCTTTTGAGCCCTTGAAGTTTGTAGCCGTTCCTAATATTCCCGATTCCATTGAGAATCCTATTTTCCATATGATTGCCCAAAAAATTGCCGGCAACTATGTACCGGTGAAAGCGGGCGGCGTTTTGGACATGGCCAACCCCATTTTGCTGCAAGCCAACGGCAATATCAAAGGCATGAAAAATGCCGCCACCTTTGAGATCCCCGTTGGCGGCGATCTGCAAGCTTACAATGGCAACATCGTCTATTTCAATGCAGTCGATGGCAATTCGACGGCGATGGGTTGGACCTTAAGAAGAGACACCCTGGCGCTGTGGAACATCAAAAACACCAGTTTGCCCGATGAAAAACCCTGGTTTGAACGCGGCACTTTGTTTGGTCAATTTTTGAAACAACGCTAGGTATGGACACGATTTCCCAACTTGAAGCAGGTCATTTTTTGTCGCAAAAAACTCCTCTTTTTGCGACAAAAATGGCTGTGTTATTTTTTTTGCTCCATATTGCGTTTACTGGGTTCAGCCAATCTGAGCCCGGCGTGAAATACCAATCCCACATTGCCTTGATTGGTTGGCAAGATTGGATGAGCAACGGCGCCGTATCCGGTACAAGCGGACAATCCAAACAGATTGAAGCCATCCGGGTAAAACTATACGGATTGCCGGGTGCAAAAATTGAATACCGCGCCCACGTCAAGGAAATTGGCTGGATGCCTTGGGTAGCCGACGGCGAGCTATCCGGCACTTCGGGCGAGAAAAAACGCCTGGAAGCCTTCCAAATGCGTTTGGTCAACAGTTCGAACTATGGGCTGATGTACCAAGCCCACGTCCAAAACGTAGGCTGGACCCGCTGGTATACCGACGAAGAAATTGCCGGAACCATCGGCAACAAATTGCGCGTGGAAGCCTTTAAAGTCAAACTCGTCAAAAAGGGCTAACCATGCTCCAGCTCTTTGGCTTATTTTTCAAAATGGGGTGTATCGCCTTTGGCGGTCCGGCGGCGCATATCGCCATGCTCGAAGAGCTGGTAGTGCGCCGCAAAGGCTGGATGACGCGCCAGCATTTCCTCGATTTACTGGGCGCCACCAACCTCATCCCCGGCCCCAACTCCACTGAGATGGTCATGCATTGCGGGTACGAGCGCGCGGGCTGGCCCGGACTGGTAGCGGCGGCTCTCGGTTTTATTACCCCTGGCGCCACCCTAACCGCCTTCATCGCCTATTTTTACCAACAATATGGCCGACTGCCCTTCGTAGCGCCGATTTTGTACGGCATAAAACCAGTGGTGTTGGCCATCGTGCTAGTCGCCGCCTATCAACTAGGACAAAAAGCGCTAAAAAACTGGCCATTGGGGCTAATTGGGCTGGTGGTATTGGGCGCTACGCTGGCCGGTGCGAGCGAGATTTGGCTGATCCTTATTGCCGGCGGAATCGGCGTTTTATGGTTGGGCCGGAAAAAGGTCGGGATCTACTTCCCCTGGATTTTTTTGCAAAAAATAGGGATCGCCGCGCCCCTCACCCACTGGGGTCTGTTTTGGGTTTTTCTCAAAATTGGCGCTTTGCTCTATGGCAGTGGTTACGCCTTGATCGCTTACCTTGAAGATGAGCTGGTAACCCAACGCGGCTGGTTGAGCAGTCAGCAACTGATTGACGCCGTAGCCGTAGGTCAAATCACTCCCGGACCGCTTTTTTCCACCGCTACCTTTATTGGGTATCAATTGGGAGGCGCTAGCGGCGCGCTATTGGCTACCGTGGGGATCTTTTTGCCCGCCTTTGTATTTGTAGGTTTGCTGAATCCGCTGGTGCCGCGCCTGCGCCAAACACCCTGGCAAGCCGCGTTTATGGATGCGGTGAATATTGCCTCGGTGGCGGTGATGCTGGCGATAACGCTACAACTGGGGCGGCAGGTGATTGTAGATGTTCCGAGTTTATGTTTTGCCGTAGTTGCTTTTGCTTTGTTGTTTTATTTCCCAAAAATTGGATCTTGGGTGTGGATTTTGGCGGGGGGAGTTGGCGGATGGTTGGTGTCGTAGTGGCAAAAATCAAACGCCAATCCAACATAAAACTCAAAGCCCACTGCAAAGATCGATGCAACACCAACCAACAGTACAATGGTTTACACAGGGCGCATGATTGTAGAAGATGAGCAACACGGAAAAGAACGCGCTGAATACGGCAAGCAAGTATGTTCAAAAGCTATAAAAATTCAGTCAAATGGCTGGAGGCCTATTTGGAACAGAATTAAAGCGTTACTTTTGTCAAAGCATTAATACTCAAATACAATGAGCAGAATCCGAATAAAAAACTTCGGCCCCATCAAAGAAGGCTATCTGGAAAAGGATGGCTGGCTTGATGTAAGGAAGGTCACCGTATTTATCGGTAATCAGGGGAGTGGTAAGAGTACAGTGGCGAAGTTGATATCAACCATGAGTTGGATAGAAAAGGCGATGGTAATGGGAACCATCCGACAAGATGAGTTGAATACAAACAATCGTTTTTTGAAACAATTGGCCTATCAAAGAATTGAAAAATACGCAACCCCCGAAACAAGCATTGAGTATGAGGGCAAAGCCTTTAAACTAAGCTATATTGAAGGAAGATTTGAAGCAGAAAAATCACCAGAAAACGGTTATCTGCTTCCAAAAATCATGTATGCCCCTGCTGAACGAAACTTTCTGAGCTCCGTTGACCGCCCTGACAAGCTCAAAAATTTACCAAGCACCCTCTACACCTTCAACGATGAATTTGATGCGGCAAAAAACCTGTTTGCTACGGGTATAGAATTACCTATTAACAAGGTAAGATTCGAATATGACAAGTTAAACAAGTTAGCTCATATTGTAGGCGAAAACCGAAATTACGAACTTAGACTTTCAGAAGCGTCAAGCGGCTTTCAATCAACCGTTCCTTTGTTTCTGGTTACCAAATATCTTTCCGACAGCTTATCGGCCGAGGAAGACCCCTCTATCAAAGAAAACTCCTTAGAAGAACAAAAAAAATTGGATAAGGAGATAAAAACCATACTAAACGACCCGCAACTCACTCCAGAAATCCGTCAGGCCTATTTGCGACAATTAAGCGCCAAGAGAAAACGAGCTTGTTTTATCAATATAGTTGAAGAACCCGAACAAAATTTGTTCCCTTCATCGCAAAGAAGTTTGTTGTTTGAATTGCTGAGCCACGCAAAAAAAGAAGGCAATACATTGATAATGACTACGCATAGTCCATACATCATAACATTCTTAAGCATATCCATACAAGCAGCATACTTAAAGAACCAAATTATAGAAAAAGGTAAAAATGATTTATTGGATAAACTATACGCCATTGTTCAGGAAAGTTCACAAGTAGAATCAGATGATGTTCAAGTGTATGAATTAGACGAAAACACTGGCACTATTTCAAATCTGCCCAATCCATATGGCATTCCATCAGATAAGAACTACCTGAATCAGTTTATCAAAAAAGGCAACGAAATATTTGACTCCCTACTTGAATTAGAAGAAGAATTATGAGTCTGGATTTTTTGAATAATCATTGCAAAGAGAACACAAGACAAGACACTCTTTTTGGTTTGTGCGATAATCAAGATGCTCCAAATGCATACAGTGATTCCGCTGATCCTGACACATGGATTGCCACTGTAATAAATGACAATGGCATTGACTTAACTTTTACACCAGTTGATAAATGTTTAATTAAAGACAACGAATACCCCGGTAGAGGGAGATGCGATGGTATACTGACTTCAAATCAACATTTATACTTTGTGGAATTAAAAGACCAAGCAAAAAACTGGATATCTAAAGCGATTGATCAACTAGATTCTACAGTAGCGTTTTTTAAAGAAAATCACGATATAAATCAATTCAGACATAAAAAGGCATTTGCCTGCAATAAACAACACCGTCATTTTCAAGAAGTAGATAACGAATTGAATCTGGCATTTTTTAGAAAACACCAAGTAAGAATTGATGTTCAGGCTGAAATCCTAGTTGTAGCTTAAGTGCTTGTTCAGATTTTGGTTCTGAGACAAAGTAGAGCAACACGGAAAAGAACGTGCTGAACCTGGAAAACAGGTAATATTCTGTGAACTGTGTCAATAATTGAAAAAACTATAGACACAGTTCAAGGAACATCACCTCAACATCAATTCCCCTCCGCCTTTACCCTTCTGCGCTCCTCCTCGGTGCTGGTGTTGCGTTTGCGCACCTCCTTTAAAGTGGCATTGCCAAATGAATGGGTCAAATTCAAGCGGATGATGCTGGTTTCCCATTGGTTGTTGACTTTGAGGTCTACATTGGCAAAACGGGTGATGCCAGTGAAGTACTTGTAGAGGGGATCGCTCCATACAAATTTAAGCTTGGTTTTCCCGTCTTGAAATGATTTTTGCAGCCCTAAACTGCCGCCGCATAGGCTTTGGTGGCGCATCAAGCCATCAAGGCCGGGCATTTGAAACCAGCCCATGGCTTCTAGGCTGAGGTTATGGGGAAGCGTGGCGCTGAGCTGTAGAAAGTAATTGGCCGACCAGCGTTTGGCATTGTAAGGCCGATTCAAAAATACCGACTGAAATTCATTGTAAAAGGCATTCACCCCGCCTACGCCGGATACCTTTTTGCCCATTTTGATGGGAAAATAAATGCTGATATCCACGTTGCGGCGCAATTGCAAATTGGTATTGTAGGCAAAGGTAGCCTGGGTGCTATCGTTTTGTTCGGTGACAAAACTGATGGGATTGTGGATGAGGTTGTAGCCTAAACTAAAAAAAGGTTGATTGGCAAAGGTCAAACGGAATTTGTAGGAATCGGTGTATTGGGGTTGTAAAAACACATTGCCTCGCTTAAAAGTGTAGGGATCAAGATAGAAAACAAAGGGGTTGAGATCCTGATACGATGGGCGATCAATTCTGCGGCTATACGATAGGTGCGCCACCAATTCCGAAACCAATTTCCGGGATAAAAAGACACTGGGAAACAAATTGACATACTCGCGTTTATTCACCTGCTTATTGTTGGTTTGACTGATTCCGGTTAAAGCAGTGCGTTCGGCGCGTAATCCAATTTGAAAATCAAAAAAAGGAAACTGGTGCTTCCAATTGGCATAGGCCGCTTGAATGTGTTCTTGGTACAAAAAATGATTGGAGCGCCGCAGATCCGCAACCCAGTTGCCATCCGTTTTTTGCTCAAATTGTAGATCACTATCGATATATGCTTGACTCAGTTTTCCACCCAACTCAAGCGTTGTTTCTTTGCCAAAATTTTTGACGTAGTCCAGTCTCGCTGCGAAAATTCGCGTAGCTGTGGGTTGCTGATTGCGCAAGGGAACAGCCGCCAGATCCGACAATTGCCCCAACTGCGCGGTAGAGTATTGATTCCCTACCGCTCCAATTTGATACTGTGCATATTCCAAATCGAAACTGAGTTCCTGACCACTGGTATCAATGGCTAGTTTGTAATTAAAATTGGTATTGAGGTTGCCCCAATGCCGATTGGCTTGATTGATGGTTGTGAATTGCAAATAGGGTTGTTCGGTATTTTTAAAAACGGAAGTCAAGGTATTCTGTGCGCTGGAAGATACTCCTTGCGAACCGCTTACCAAAAAACCGATGGTGTGTTTGGGGTTCAAAAAAACATCTAAACCGGTGCGAAAATTGCCATTCCAACTGCGCCAAGGCCGACTTCCGTTTTGGTCGAAACGCACTTCCTCTACCAATCGGGTAATGATGTTGTTTTCAAAACTGTGCCGATAATTGCCGCCGATATTGCCAAAAAGATTGGTTTTGGCATTCCGATGATTTATCGACAATCCCAAATTGCCTTTTTCATACCGCCCATAACCCGTACCTAGGGAATAATTGCCGTTGGTGCCCAGATTGGCGTTTTTTTTCAAAATGATGTTGATGATGCCATTGCTCCCTGCGGCATCAAATTTTGCACCTGGATTGGTGATAACTTCAATTTTTGAAATGTTGTTGCTGGGCATGTCTTTTAAAAACAAAGCCATATCGGTGTACATGCTGGGTCGCCCATCCACATAAATGACTACGCCGTTGCGTCCATTCATCTTGATTTCGTCGTTGATGACGATGATACCCGGCACTTTTTGTAATACCTCCAGGGCGGTGCTACCGCTGGCCACAATACTGCTTTCCACATTGACAATCAGACGGTCTACTTTCTGCTCCAAAAAGGGCGGCTTGGAAGTAACCGTTACTTCTTCCAGGAAAACCGATTCTGTTTCAAGGGTAATAACGCCAATATTGATTGCTGGTACTTGGGCAGAAAACTCAATGGGCCCGATCGATTTTTGGTCATAACTAAGCGCTGAAAAGGTCAATACATAACGTCCATCCGCCAATTGATCTACTTGAAAAATGCCTTTTTCATTTGAAACGGCGCCTTTCACAAAAGACGAATCTGCATAATTCATGACCATAATGGTTGCGCCCACTACTGGTTCTTTTTTTTCATTTTGAAGCTGCCCGCTGATTTGGCCATATGCATGACTTAAACCTAGGAACGAAAACAACAAAAGCACTAACTTTTTCATGTTTGATGGTTTTGATTTGAGCATGCATCGCCTCGGAGTGTGTTTGGATTTATAATTCGCAGGCGTAGTGAGTCAAAATTTGTACCAATGAGGTGCGAAAAGCGGAGTGTAGCAGCACTACATGAGCATTTTCGCAACGAAATTGGTGCGGATTTTGGCCATTTGCAGCGCGAAGTAGAAATCCAAACACACTCCTATTCCGCTTGGAGCTTAATCCAATGGAGGCATTAATGATTCGCCTAAGCGTAAGTTTAATCCTTTACTTAATCCGTGTTAAAACTGAATCCGCCACATGAAATCGGGCAAAAATCCAGGCTGGTATACTGTTTCAATTTTCTTATTGGTGCTGCTATAATATTGTCGAAAGATGTTGCGGTGAAACGTAATGTTTTGGAAATCAAAAAAGAACTGTTGCGAAAACTTGCGTTGATCGCTATTGAAACGATAGCCAATTTTGAAATCCCATTTGAAAAACGCGGGATAATGCACGCTGTAGGCATTTTTATAGTCATATACCACTTGATTGGCCGCTTTGGATGCGTTCAATAAGATGGGCACGTAAGGCCTTCCGCCAGCAAAAGCAATTTTGGTATCCAGTGTAAGGGTTTTCTTTTTGCTTACTGCAAATTCTTTGCCCAGCAATAAGTTGACAATGTGTCGATTGTTAAAAGTATTGCTGCGCCAAACTGCGTCGCTGGCCAAGTATTGGGCATCAAAAAGACTTACCGAAAGTAACCCGTAATAATTTTTGCTAAATGATTTTTCGACCGTCAATTCGATGCCTTTGTTTTTTCCTTTACCTTTATTCACCAACGAATCCACAAAAGGGAAAGAAAAATCAGCGCCAGCATTGAGCATGGAGAAAAAAGTAGGTCGTTGTTGGATCGGCGCCTGGCTGATGAATTGATAATACAAGTTGGTTTTGATCAACCAATCATCGGCAGGTCGGAAAGTATACCCAAAAACCAAATGATTGCTCTGGGTAAACTTCAAGTTTTGATTAGTGCGAACATTGACGGCAGGTTTTCCAACCGGCGTTTCATAAAAATAAATGGGCAAAGGCTGCATCTGATTGTGCAATCCATAACCAAAACTGAATTGGTGTTTGGGTAAGGGTTTCCAGTCAATAGAAACGCGGGGTTCAAGCGCCGAAACGCCATTAAAAGTTAGCGTTTGAAAATGGAGTCCGCCGGCTAAGCTCAGTTGCTTACTCAGTTTATATTGTGTTTGGGCATAAGCTTGCAGTAAAGTAAAGGCGCCTTTAAAATCACGGTATTTGACAACCTGATTGATTTCATCTTCAAAACCTTGTGAATAAGCATTCAAGTGAAAATTTTCTGCCAATACTCCGATTCTCAGGTTTTGGTTTTTATTCAATTTTTGGTGGTAATAAGAGGAAAAAACCAATCGCTGATCCATATCAGTATTGTCAAAACGCAAGGGTTTTTCAGTATTGTTGGGGTATTGTTCGAAGTAACGATTTTTAGCGCCGTTGTAGGAAAGTGTTGTTTTCAGATAGCCATTTTTGCTCAGCAACAATCGATGGTTGATCCCCAGCACACCCAAGTGAGAGGTGGCCGTCCAATTGACGTCTGTAGTAGAAGGCACAAAAATGAGGGCGCTACCGCCAATCCCGAAAGCTTCAAAATGCCCTAGTTTGCTATTGCCAAAATCCAATTTGAAGGATAAATCACGGTACTTGGGAACAGGAAAACCAAAAGTAAGCTTTAGCGCTTCGCCGATTTGCGTCAAAGAATTGCGAAAACCGAGTATAAAGCTCCCGCCATTTTTTTGCAGCATTGGCCCTTCTACTGTTGCTTCCAAACCCGACCACATCGACATTTGCAGGTTGGTTTCAAAGCGGTCTTTGTTGCCGCTTCTAAATCCAAAATCCATTACCCCGGCGTAGCTGTTTCCATATTCGGCGGGGAAGGCGCCGGTGAGGAAGTCGGAGTTTTTTAACAAATTGGGATTGATGGCGCTTACTGGGCCGCCGGTGGTGCCAAGTGTAGAAAAGTGATTGGGATTGGCCACTGGAACGCCTTCAAACCGATATAAAACGCCGCTAGGCGCATTGCCGCGAATGACGAGATCGTTTCGGCGGTGATCCAAAATCATAACACCAGCGAAATTAGCGGCCATCCGACTTACATCATTCCGACTGCCAGAAAAACGGGTTACTTCGTTGATGGCCAAAACTTGATTGGATACGGTAGCGATTTCATTGATGGGTTCAAAACGATCTTTGCGCGAACTGACCACCACTTCTTTTATATTCACAACGCTTTCATCCATTGCCACATCAAGCACCGTTTCTTTACCTGCAATAACTTGTAGGTTGGGTAAGGTGCTGACGTCGTAGCCGAGATAAGAAATACGCAGCTCTTGATACCCCGTTGGCGCAGCCAATTCAAATCGACCATTTTCATCGGTATAAGCTCCCAAATGGTCTGTTGCTTTTACCAATTCGATGTGCGCGCCAACCAAGGGAATGCCTGTTTGACGATCGGTAACGGTACCTTTAATTTTTTGGGTAAAGGTTTGTGCCCATACCGGAGCGTTCATCAACAGACAAACGAGTACCAGGACACCCTTTAGCAATTGAGTTGTCATATGCATTGTATTAATTCATGAACAATAATTCCAGACCTCGCAAGCGAG
Organism: Saprospiraceae bacterium; assembly: GCA_040401995.1. Classification (GTDB taxonomy): domain Bacteria; phylum Bacteroidota; class Bacteroidia; order Chitinophagales; family Saprospiraceae; genus Haliscomenobacter. The sequence continues at coordinate 30,738 of JBBANM010000051.1, read as the reverse complement.
CGACATCTTTTTTTGGAGGAATCTAAAGTATTGGTTGAACTAAATTTATAAGATTCAAAATCAGTTGTACTGCCAACGAAGTCGTTAAATTGAATTCGTCTTTTTTGCTATTTATTTCTACCAAATCAAGTCCAATGACTTGTCGTTCGTGTATTTTAAGTGCTGAAAACAGCGCCATCATTTCATGCCATAACAGTCCGTTGGGTACTGGCGTACCGGTGGCGGAGGCAATTGATGGATCAAAAACATCAATATCGAAAGTTATATAATATTTGCAATTGCGAGGTAATTCCGGCAAAGAATTATCCTGCAATTGTTGGCGAACCTGATCCACCCAGGCGATTTTAAGCTTGGGATGCCCAGCTGTATGCCCAATGTTATTGATGCCTCTGATGCCAAACTGATAGTAGTGTTGAAGACCCGGTAATTGCAAACATTTTTTCACAAAATTGCCATGATGATGCAGTCCGTCTTCTTCTAAAATCGGTTCATAGGCCGAATCATAAAGATCTGTATGGGCATCAAAATGGAGTATGCTGAAAGGGTTGTGGTGTTCGGAAATAGCCTGTAGGATGGGGTAAGTAATGGAATGATCCCCACCAATACCAAATGGAATGTTGCCCTGAGCAATTACCTGATCAAAAATGTAACGGATCTTTTCATAGATTTTCCGGCGCGGCTCAAAATGATGGATAAAAACATCTCCGCCATCTGCAATCAGTTGCTGTTTAACCCAATTTACTAGGTGATGGAGCTTTTGATCATTTCCCAGGCATTGATAGTTTATGGCGCCCTCATTCAAGTTGATTTGGTAATTCTCAACAAAGCTGCGCAGGAAGCCAGGGAAACGTTTGGGATCCGGAGAACTGGGGTTCCCTCCGCCAAATGGAACCCCTAAAAACACCAGCTGTCCTGTTTTTTGAGAATCATAAACCGGTACATTAAAAATAGTTTTGCTCGGGAGATGGGTCAAGAAAGTATCTTTGAATTTGCTTTCTTGATCAATAAGTAAGCCGTTTTCAAGCAAATATTGAACCGATTTTTGCATGGCTTCAGAAAGGTCTGCAGTTTGGATAGCGCTTGGCGAACCAAAATAGTTCAACACATTCACCGTATCCTCGCAAACCTGATATTGCCGCCCGCTAATGAGATGCGTTATTTTGTAATGTTCCTTTTCCCGCTGGGTCTTCAGATAGCCAGATTTGGAAAGCGTAAGTATTGTATTAGATTTCATGGTATACTTTTTTTAGGGTGGCTTTAATTCTAAAATACAGGATAAACCATACCGAGATTACCATTCCCGTTCCAAAAAGAATGCTCGTCCAATCTCCAAGACTGCGCACATTAAATTGATCAATCACTGCCCAAGATTGATAAAAAGCGACATGCGCAAATAGGGCAAATCGGATCAATAAATACCACACAAAACCCATAAATGTCAAGTATCCAATGGTGTAAATCGATAAAGCAATTTTGGGTTTTACAGGAGTAATTATTTGGTTTAGCTGGGAAAATAAAAAACGTTTAATCCTTTTTATCCAATTGTAAGTCAACTCGTTGGATTGCTGTCTTAAGTTGGGAACATCAAACCAATCGCTGTAGATCCAATAGCCATCAAATCTGAAAAAAGGGTTGAGGTTATACAAACTAATGCCAATATTAAAGGAGATACATCGGCGCAGAAAGGTTACTACATCCGTATTTTTCAAATTTAAAACCAGAAGGGCTAGAAATAAGGCATTTAAAATCAGTTGAAAATAAATTCCGCCTAAATTGATGATGATTCTTTTTTTCCGACTCACGCCCCAAGCATTGCTTAAATCGGTATAGAAAGCTGGGAAAATAAAGTAAATCCCAAAGCCGATTTTCCCAGGTTTTACGCCCATTGCCGTTGAAGCAGTTGCATGACCGATTTCATGTAAAATCAACAAAAAAATAATGGATGCAAAATAAATTACATTAGCCCCCATTCCAACATAACTTGATTTTGGTAAAACAAATAAACCACTTCTGATGCCAGTAAGATAAGACAAGCTTAAAAGGGAAAAACCAAAAAAAGAGATAAAAAAATACCGTTCGTCAAATAAAAATGACAGTTTTTTAAGTAATCCTTCAATTTTTTGGGGATGTACGATTTGGAATAAATTTTTAACTGCTTGTTTTTTAGGCTCTGCTGATTGGTTCAATAAGGGCATGATTTGCTGATCGATTATCTCCGACAAACCTTCTTCGGTAAAATAGTCGTTCCCTAGCTGTTGATTTAAGTCTTCCAATAGCTCCTGAGGTTGTTGATTTTCTTTTATCCCTTTTAGAATGCAATACAAATAAGATCCAATGAAATAGGATTTTCCATGCAATTGCAATAAAAATTTATGCTCTTCGATCACTGCCCTAAGATCGAAAGATGCTTGGCGAATGATTTGCCAATTGTTTTCAAATGAAGGTTGAATAGCTACTTTTCCCATGATTTAGAGCAGTAATTAAATGGTTATAATGATTGCTAATGCTACTAAGTGGAATCGGCAAATCCTCTTTCATTTTCGTCGGAGGAAATGCCGATCCTCGATAATTATTCCTCCATTACGGATTAGGAACGAAGCTTTGATCGCCCGATCCGCCAGCAGGAACAGCCGGCACATCTACCTTATTGCCACTACAGCGACGAATTTCGGTGGTTTTGGTATCTGCTTCTACTTCGTCAGAAGGAAGAATAACAGACAATTCGTGGCGGCTTTCTAGCTCGCTGATGGTTAGACCATCTTCCAGTTTGAACAATTGATTTTGCATTGTTGCGAATTGTTTTAAGGTTAATGAATTTTAACATTGCGCTGAGCTAAGCAGCAGCGCGATCCTTGAAAAATTGGCACCTGAATGGCTATTCAAGCCAAATACATGCCTAGGGGTTACGGATTGATAAAAGTACCACTGTCTCCGCCCGTGCTACCGGCGCCTGTGCTACCAGTTGTAGGGGTTGAGGCGGGGCTATAGCGGTTGTCGTTACATCTTGAAATCGTTGTCGTTTTTTGATCAACTTCTTCAATTGGGGTCAGGATGGAGAGTTCTTGGCGCTCTTCCAATTCGCGGATGGAAAGTCCATTTTCTAAGTTAAAAAGATTGTTTTGCATGAAGTTAAATTTGGGGTTTACAAATCATTAAACCAACTCAATTACCCGTAGTATGGAACTACTAAGGATTGTCAGGAACAAAAGTGCCACTGGTACCGCCGCCTGTACTTGGTGTAGTAGATACGCCATTGTTGTTGCAGCGATCAATTTTGGTGCTTTTGTCCTGCACTTCATCGGTAGGAAGAAGAATGGACATTTCCTGGCGTTCTTCCAATTCGCGGATGGAAAGCCCAGCCTCCATGTTGAACATTTCGTTTTTCATGTTTGAAAAGATTTAAGTGAAAAAATGTGATTATGAAAACTAAGTACTTAGCATTTAAGGAACGGTTAAACAATAAGTGCTCACTTTTGCCTTGCTCTTTTACCGCCACTCTTCCTATCTTTCTCGTTACAATGCCCCACATTGCGCCTCAAAAGATAGTTGATTGGCAGCAAAATAGCGGCGGCTAAAATGACCACTTGTTATTCACCCGTTCCTAATTGATGGCATCAATGGTAACCGTGGTATTTTTTGATGCATCGAAAATCATTTTACTAAACTCCGGTGGCGACCCAAATAAGCCTTTTGCGTTGTTGGAAAAACCGTAGCTTTCAATTGGAACGCCCATCATATTCGTGTCCATTTTGCCGTTGGCATTTTCATCATGAAAGAAGCGAATGGCGTATTTTCCTTGTGGGAGGTTAAAGAAAGTCACCTTGCTATCGTTGTTAAAAATGTTGACGTAAGCGCTGACCACTACTTTTTTTTGCTCGTTCATTACTTGAATACCAGATAAACCTTTATTACTGGACAAGTTTTGAATGACAACTTCAAGATTAAGTGTCGAGGTAGCCGTTTGGGCAGAAAGGCTCATACAAAAGCCCAGAAGTAGGCTACAACTGATCATTAATGTTTTCATCTTGGTTTTTTTGATCAAAAAAGAAGATTAATTTACAGGAATCAATTTCCCCATTCCGGTCAAAGTTGCAGTGATCTTAGGCGTACCGCGGTAGAATACATCGCCCATTCCGGTCACTGTAGCCTCCAACGTTTGCGCGGGCGCCACTTCACAGTCGCCAATGGAACTGGTTTTCACCACCACTTGATCTGCTTTGGTTTGGAAAGTATGGACGTCGCCAATCCCGTTCATAATGATCGAGAGTTTAGAGCAAGCTCCTTCCAAACTGATGCTGCCATTGCTTTGGTTGATGAGTTCAACAACTGGAAAGGCGCCTCCTACCCTCACATTTCCCGTACCATTGGCAATGATTCGAAAAGTGCTTCTTCCGGTAAGGTTTTCTTCGGTGACGATGTTCCCAGTACTCGAATTGATCAATTGATTGACATTTGGAGCCGTGATGTGAATGACAACGTTGTCAAATTTTTTGATACTGGAGTTGGGTTTGATTACCCATAATCCATTGCTGACTGTTTTATTGAGTAATCCAAAAATATTGTCTTGCGCTTCGATAGAAATGCTTTGGATGGGTCCGTTTTTTAACAATACAGTTGCAGGCATGTCCAATTGCAGGGTATTGATATCTGGTAACTTCAAGTCATGTGCACTTGTGACACCCTCTCCAGGGATTCCAAATATGGCGCCCGAGCAATTACTCAACAATAAGCTAATTGCTAAGCCAATGAATACATTTTTCATAAGTTTTATTTTTTAAGCTATTAAATACCGCTGATTACACAAATACTCAACCATCTCGGATGAAAGCGCTTGCTTTTGAATGACGCCTTTTCCATCCATGTTCCAGTAAGATCGAAGCAGTCCGAAAGCTTCTTGATCCAATAAATGCGTTTGGTAAGTTTGTAAATCCATCAAACAGCGATCTTCTCCGTAGATAAAAAGTCCAAATTCCTGATCATTGAATCTTAAATCCATGTGATGGAGATTTCGCTTTGGTAGTTCATCGTATTCTTTTACTCGTATTTTGAGCTGCCGGTGAATGTAGCCCCAGCCTTCCCATTGCAACGGATATCGTTTTAGCCATTGTTCGAGATAAGCAAATAGGGTTTGCATGGTAGACCTGCAAAAATCTTGTTTGGACTCCCCTTCCTTTGCTCTTATCGGCGGCAAAAAGTGTAATACGATCTCATAAGCTGCATCTCGAAAAGAAATAACAGGGATAATGGGTATTTTTAGTAACTGTGCCAGATAAGGAATCCCTTGGCGTACCGCTATTTCCCGATTCAGGAAACTTACCTGTTGCATTTTTTCATCCTGGCGAAAAGCGCCGCCTACCCCAGTGTTTCCATCCGCATATACGATCAGGGAATGCCCATTTCTCACCGCTCTAACCATTTGGTACGCTGCATCCAAATCATCGGCACAAATGATATTTAGCTGGGATGATTTACCTGCTTTGGCATTCAAGCTGCTTACCGTCTGTTGTATTTCTTTGGCCTGGTTTTGATAGACGTCTTTGTTGACAACGACAGAAAAATCAAAACCCAAATAGGCCAAGTACCCAATAATCGCGCGAAATGATCCTAAGTGATAGCCACAAAAGATTTTGGGTGACTCCTTTTCCACTAAAGGCGCCAGAAAAGAACCGGAAATCCTTACATCCTCAATGCGTTCCAAAACCTGCTGATCCAATGCCGCTAAGGTTTTTTCACACATATAGTCCAGAAAAACAGTTTCCCGATCATGTTGATCCATCCATTCCGGAAGTAAATTGCGCATATTGGCTATAGTGATCCAAAACTGCCTTAGATGAAGGTTAGCCTTCGCTTTTGCGGCCATAGATCGAATGCCTTTGGCAATTTCCGTTGCTTGTAATTGATAATCGTTTGTCATGTAGTTTTATTTCAAATTATACCAGTACGCCATTAAGCCGCAATTCCTTTTCATTTTTCCTTTCTACGCTAGTTTGTTTTTTCCTACTTCCTTTTTCATCAATCCTATTTTCTAATATTTTAAATAGATCACTAGGGATTTCAAATGAATTAAAATTGGAATAATCAAATAAAAAGGTGTCGTTTATTATTTTAAAAAGACCAAATCTTGCTTTGTTAAATGTCGTCTTTTGCCAAGGCCATGTCCATTTTATTTCCCTTTTTACTGCTTCTTTAAATTGTGCGGGATCCAAATATTTGTGTACATAAAGCCAACCTTCCCATTGCAATGGATACATTTTTATTTTCTCTTCTAATAAGCCAAATAAGCATTGCGTCGTATCGGAAATAAATTTTTCTGATTCATTTGCATTGTTTGGCGGTAGTATGGAATCAAAAAAATGGAGCACAACGTCTGTTTTCGCTTCTCGAAAAGAAATAACCGGTACAATGGGCGCTTTACTGAGTAAGCTGATACCCGCTATTCCTTTGCGGGCAAAGATTTTTTTACCCAAAAAATCAATCAGCTGCATTTTATCATCTTGTCGAAACACCCCGCCCGATCCCGTATTGCCATCCATAAAAAGCACCAAAGATTGCCCTTTCCTCAGCTGCTGATAGAGTTGTAAGGCAGCATCAAACCTTTCAACATGCATGATTTCAAAATGCGATCGCGTTCCAAAAAATTGATTGATGCGATCTACCGTTGCTTTGATTCCCTCAGCTTGCTCGTTAAAGACATTTTCGTCTACAGCCAAGGTAAAATGCTTCCCAAATCGAGCCAGATGGCCAATAATAGCTCGATAAGACCCCAGATGGAACGTACAATAAATCTTAGGCTGAGGATCATTTTCAAATTCTTGCCAGTAAGCGCCACTGTATTTTATATCTACAATTTTTTCAGAAAAACACTGATCTAATGGCGCTAATGCTTGATTGTACAGCAGTTGGGTATAGACTGATCTAAATATTCTGTTTTCTAAAACTCCGGGGAGCAGGTGTTTCAAACTTGCTTGCGTAGTGTGAAATCTAAATAAGCGCTGGGTATTAAAAGCATGAGCAATGTTTTCCTCAATGTCTTTTTCCAGTTTAGATTTAGCGATCTCAAAAGCCTTCATATACCCGTCCATAGCTGGTTTCTCTGCTTAGTTTTTTACGCGATACACTGGTTACGGAAATCGCGCCGGTTAGAAATACTTTATCTTCATTGAATGCTTTGACCTTTAAAAAAAGGGCGTTGGAGAATTGTTTTTCAATGCTGGCTTGCAAGTACAGTTGAGTACCAGGAAAAACCGGGTATCGAAACCGAACATCAGAATGCCCCAACACGCCCAATAGCGGCTCATTAATCTGGGTGTCTATTTCTTCATTGGGCTGCCATTGCCGCTTATCTAATTCCATTAAGATAGCGCTGACTTGAGCCAAAGCCTCCACTAAGTACACCCCAGGCATGATCGGAAAATCAGGGAAATGACCTCTAAAAACAGCATCCTCACTTCCTACATAAGCATATCCTAAAATTTCTTTTTGTGGCTCGTACTCATGAATCTCTTCAATCAATAAAATGGGGTAGCGATGTGGAATGAGTTTCCTAATGTCTTCTTGAAGCAATAGCTTTTTCATGCGCATGATGTTAGATGGTGACTAAAAATGAATACACATAACCCAGTGGATCAATAGCAACAAGTAGGTATTTTTCGCTTTTGCCAGTTGGCATTTTTTGGCGTTGTAACAGCGCTTGGAGCAGCGCTAAACCTCCTGAAGTACTATCACAGATCTCCATTTCTTCACGAAAAAAAGTAACATTCAGTACTTCTGGAAAACCGTTTTTTATTTTTTGAATAATCGCTTTTTCGGTACTTGCGCCTAATCCGGTAATGACCATTTTGTCTATTGAAAAAGGATGTACCTTCTTCAGCTCCCCTAATATGTCGAAGATTAGATCGCTACTTGATTTATTTCCTGTTTTTTGCAAAGCCCATGCTCCGTTCAACCGGCCATAGATTGCTAATTCTAATTCTTGGGCTTTATCTTTTTTAGCGATCAACACCCCAACACCTACCGAATTGATTTTTTGATCCTCCTCATTCATACCCATCCCCCGATAGATGGCTTCTTGATAAATTGAACTGGAATCAACGCTGGCTACCAAAGCAAAATCCGTAATCCCCATATTGAGGTGCAAATCAGCTATATCCAAAGCTTGAAAAAAACCAGTACTCCCACCCGAAACCGACATATTGACGCCAGTTATCCCTGCTTTGATCCCCATAAAACTTGCCGAAGCGTTGGCCAAGGTATTTGGCGCTTTCATTGGACTCACATAATCTGAGCCTTCAACTTTTGCCGTTAGATCAAATAAGAGCGCCTCTTCTATATTGGCCAATTCCGAACCATCATACAACCCAATCCGCGATGCAACTTGATCTATGCGATTCAATAACGTCGCTTCTGCTAGGCACTGATAGGCCAAATTGCTGTACATCAAAGTAGAACTCCCTACGAATTTTAAGCCGGTATTGCCCAGATACCCTTGAGGATCACAATTATTGAGTTTACCTGTGTCGGCAGGGTTTTCAAGGTGCTTTTGAAACCCTTCCAGTCCAACGCCGCTTGGCGACAAAAAACCGACTCCAATGATGACCGTTTCCATAGTGTTTCTTGTTTAATTGCCGTTGTATTTGCCCAATACCACGCTACAGATGTTTCCACCAAATCCAAATGCATTGGTCAGTACGTGATTGATTTTTGCTTTCCTATATTGCATTGGAATCACATCAATGGGCGTAGGAAAATGGGGGTCTATTTCCTCCGTATTGATGGTTGGCGGTAAAAGTTGCGTTTGGATGCTCATAACTCCCGCTATGGCTTCAAAAGCGCTGGCGGCGCCCATACAATGACCTAGCATTGATTTCAACCCACTGATAGGAATTTCCGGCAATTGGTCTTCAAAAACTGCCGCCAGTGCGCGCGCCTCTTGCAGGTCGTTGGCTGGAGTTCCCGTTCCGTGGGCGCTAATCACATCAATCTCTTCTTTTTGAATCCCACTGTGGCGTAGGGCATTTTCCATAGCCAGTGTAGCACCTTTGCCCAAGGGATCTGGCGCTACGCGATGATAGGCATCACAAGCGAGTCCATATCCTTTGACCTCCGCCAGTATAGTTGCGTTTCTGGCTTTGGCATGCTCCAGTTCTTCGAGCATCAGCATACCTGCGCCTTCGCCCACCACCATCCCCGAACGATCTTTATCAAAAGGTCGACAATCGGTATGCGTCATACCGCCCAATCGGTAAAAAATGGTGTAACAAGAGCGGGTAAACGAGTCGGATCCTCCCGCTAAAGCCAGCGAAGTTTTCCCAGATTTTATCAGCGAAAAAGCCGTTCCCAGTGCATAATTACCGGCAGCACATGCCGTAGGGATTACCATATTGATTCCGCCAAAGTAGAGTCGCTGCGCCAATAGTGAACTCAGTCTTAATGGCCGTACTTTGGCCAACATTTTTGCCGCGGCTGGAGAAAACCCACACTCCATAGAATTAATGTTAAATTGATCTAGCGTACGCTCCAAAATATCTTGATTCCCACTGGTAGTCCCAATAACCACTGCATGCTGATTAGCGGTTTCAGGGTCAATCTGCCAACCGGCCTGCGCCAAACATTGCTGGGCAGCTTCTAAAGCATATTGAAAAGCAAAGCTTTCTTCTGGGTGCTCGGAAGCGTAAGTTAGGCTTGCTTCTGCCGCCAACATATTGCCTTTGTATTGCTCCGCCGGTAATTTTGTTAAGGTTTGGATGCCGCTTTTTCCTTGTATTAGCGCATCCCAAAACCCCTCCAAAGTGTTGCCCAATGGAGACACCACTCCCATTCCAGTAATGACTACTCGGTTCATAAAAATGATTTAAACTGCTTTAAACGGTTATCCCGCCATCGATAAGAATCGTTTGTCCTGTCATGTAATTACACGCATCGGAAAGCATAAACGCCGTCATATTGGCAATCTCGTCTGGCTGTCCCAGGCGTTTCATGGGTATGGTTTGCCGGAGTTTGCCTTTTACGCCATCGTCCATATCGGAAAACATTTCCGTTTCAATATACCCTGGCGCAATGGCATTGATTTGCACATTAAATCGGGCATACTCTATGGCCAAGCTGCGGGTCAGGGCAAGCATTCCTCCCTTTGACGCACAATAATTGGCTTGTCCTTTTAGTCCGCGCACCCCAGCAACAGAAGCCATATTCACTATTTTCCCACCTCCTTGACGTACTGCATATTTCAAGTACTCCCTACTGAGATAAAACACTGAATTCAAATTGGTGTGCATCACCAGATCCCAATCGGCGTTGGTCATTTTAAAAAACGGGTTATCCCGCAATATCCCCGCATTATTAACCACCCCATGCAGCTTTCCATATGCTTCAATTACCTGACTTACTAAAAGTTCGGAGGCTAGGGGATTGGTAGCATCGATGGCAAAGGGTGTCGCATGTCCAATGCCTTGGTGGTTCACTTCTTCCGCTACTTGATCGGCTTTCTCCCGATTGGAAAGGAAAGTGAACGCCACTTTTGCACCCATCGACGCCAGCTTTAGTACAATTGCTTTTCCCAATCCCCTACTGCCTCCGGTCACTAAATATACTTTGTCATCTACCAAATTCATGTTGTTGGATTTTGCTAACCAACCGCTACCGCAGTCTGTCCAGCAATCAAGGATACAATATGGGCCGGCGTGTCCATTTGCAAAATTTGCTCTTCCCCGAGTTTAATCCCAAATTCACGTTCTACGCGCACTAGAATCTCTAAGCCCATGAGCGAATCAACGCCCAATTCATTGGGTAAGCTGGAATCAGGGGTGATGGTCTCAGTTGGGCATTCGGCTACATCGGCTACCATATCAATCACTTTTTTTAAGGTCAATTCCGTGTTCATCGTTGTTATTTTTTAAGATCTATTAATCTATTCAAAGTTTCAGCTTGATGGTGTAAAAAGACAACTCATTCTCAACTGGATACCAGCCCGCCGGGATACACAATTCTTCGTATCCTAGTTTTTCGCACAATCCCGGCGGGAGATAAAAAGAACGCTCCACAACAAACTGGTTCTCAATAAAATATTTATTTCGTTGCTGCTCCGTTAAACCCCTTTTGATGAAACTGATTTCCCATTCGTCGCTGTGCCCGATGCTGATGACGGCTAAACCGCTACAACAGGCCTGACTCAATTTGGGGCTTTCTTCAGCTAAGGTCACTTTGCAGATGCCCAATCCTTCACAATGTCGATCCAAGCGACCTAAAGTAACATGAACCAATGCCCTTATTTTCATCGGGCGGCCTCCTGCGGCTGGTTCGGGCTGAGGTCGATTATCGCTGTGGTGGTGGATGTTGGCAATCATATTCGCTGTGTTGTTAGGTTACTGGGGTTTAGTTTTGTTAGAGCTTGAGCGGGATTCTGATTCGATGGCGAAAATGAGCTTAAATTTGCCTCAATGAGGCTCGAAAAGCGGAGTGTAGCAGCGCTACATGAGCATTTTCGAAACGAAATTGAGGTGAATTTTAGCCATTTGTAGCTCGAAGCAGAATCCCGATCAAGCTCTTGTTAATTGTTTTCTTTTCACAATTCAAAGTTGCGGGAATTCATTTTTTATAGCCAGCCAATTTTGTCCCTTTATGACCACCCCAAATTTTTGGGATTTATGTTTTGAGGATTTCTATACTGTGCGTCGTCAAGTTTTGCGCATAAAAGAACCATCGTGGGTCTATTTTAACTTTGATTAAATTCACCACAGATTCACAGATTGCACAGATTCTTATCGCCTTCGGCGTAAGCACGATTCCACAGATAGAGCAAATCCCCAATCTGTGGAATCGTGCTTGTGATGCAATCACAAGAATCTGTGGAATCTGTGTATCTGTGGTCGATAATCATTTGACGGAGTCAATTTTTAAGCGTTAATCAAGATAAAACTCCAAGTTTTAATATTTTCCCATGCTCAAAACTTGACAACGTTAAGTATAGAGTGTGTTTGGATTTTTTAGTTCGCGCTACAAATGGCCAAAATTCACCCCAACTTCGTTGCGAAAATACTCATGTAGCGCTGACCTGCCCCGACAAAGTCGGGGTACACTCTCCCGACTTTGTCGGGATTTTCAACGTTTTTCACGCCTCGTTGGTGCAAATTTTGACTCATTTTCGCTTGCGAACTAAAAATCCAAACACACTCTTAAAAAACCAAAAATAAAGTAGTATGTTTACTCAAGCGACTCAACCCAAAGCTTATGGATGCTATCCTCGTGCTTATCAACACGCTAATTATCAACGATTTAAACAAAATACCCACCCTAACTGACCCAGACGCGCCAACTGGAGATGAACTAGAATTGTATGATCGTTTTTTTCAAGCCCTGGTCAACGAAGAAATAAAAACAGACGCCAAAGCGGCCGCTTTTCTGAATCTGGAAGAAGGATCAACCGCTTATTTGGAGTTCAAAGAAGAATTTACTACCCGGCTTTACCACGCTATTTTATTTGCTGATATCAATTTACCTGAGCTGGATGATCCCGAACGGGCAATTTATCTGTGCTGGCAACGACTGGCCGTTTTGCGTTATTTGCTGAGCCTAGGCGCCAATTCGGCAGTGATGCAGATGGGTAAAATGCTGCTGGAAATGGCCGAGCAGTTTGAGTTGGTTCCGGTGGTGGTGGAAACTGCCATGCACCTCCGACAGTATTATGCCTTACACAAGGGCGATCGAAAACGCTACAATGAACTTTGCAAGTTGATCGATCGCTACGAGCAATTGGGTAGGGCGGAACACATCGCGCAAGATTGTCTGGAGGATTTTTCCATCCATCAACAAGAATTGAATGGCAACGCAACTAGACTGCTGGAGCAAATCGAAACGTGTCTCCAGCAATTATCGCCTTTGTATCAGCCCCAGCAAACCGTAGATTTTCTTTTTGCCTATTACTTTTTTCAAATCCAGAAGTACGCTATCGCCCAGCACTGGCAGTTTTTGCTACAACAGAGCGAAAAAGCGCTATTGGAAATAAAGGTCAAAAAAGCGGCAACCTCTCCGCATTTGATTCCTTTTTATTTCAACAAAGCATTGTCTTTGGCCAATTTACAACAGCTCGCCCTCGCCAACGAGGCCTTGCAAACCGCCCTCCAATTGGAAGCCGACGGCTCGGTAAACTGGTTTCGATTGCAGGAATTTAGCATTACCTTATTGCTACACCAGGCAGCATATCCAGAGGCTTGGCAGCGATTAAAAGGCGTGTGGAAAAATCAAAAACTACACCTCCAAACGCTTCGTCAGCAAAATATTTTAGTCGCCATCCGTTTGTGGTTGACTGCTTTACCGGATTTAAATCAATTGACGTTGTCGCCCCGAGAAAAAGGAGAATTTGCGGTATTCAAAAACACTTGGATGGAGCGCCTGCCTAATTTTAGGGATCCCAAACCGCTGGTGCAATTGGTGCTGCTCTTGGTGCAATTTGTTTTATTCATTAAACAAAAAAATCAGCGTTTGATCCAGCGTTGTTGGGATGATTTTGCGGCGCTCGAGCGGTTTTTCCCTTTGCAAGAAGCCGATTATCAGCGGTTCAATTGTTTTTTAGCACTGCTGTATTTATGGAAAAAAAATGGAGAGATTCCCGAAAATTTAGATGCTGAAGAAACGGTGATTTTAAGTCGCCTTGAGGCATTACCCAAAAACTTCAGCAGTCCGCAAATGGATTTGGAAATCATTCCTTTTGAGACCCAATGGCATTGGATCAAACAGTTTTCTAGCCCAACTTAACACGCATGGAACGGATACGCGAACTCAGCAAATTATTAGACGGGTATAAATTGCGGAATTTGGAGGTACTGACCAATCCTTCGAATACGCCCAACCCTACGCGGTACCGCCAAGCCTACGAAACGTATAAAGCCGGTAAATGGGAAACCGAAGAAGAATTGGCTGAACTCCTGGAGTTAGAAATGGAGGGGCGTCCGTTCCGCCGGTTTAAATTCGAGTTTTTGAAGCGTTTGTACTTGCCTGTTTTATTCATCGATCATGAAGTGGAAACGCTCAACGAAACCCAGCAACAACACATGTGGTGCTGGAAACAGCTGGCGCTTTTCAAAACGCTGTTGCACCGGGGCGCCATCAAAAACGCAACCGCCATTGCGCACCGCCTATTTGAGGTAGCGGATGAATACAATTTCCCTTTGGCTGGCTTGGAAACGGCTACTTTTTTGAAAAAACACTACGCGCTGCACGAGGTGGATCGGGAAAAATACCAACGTTATCAGGCGGCGGCCAAAAAGTATGAGCTGTATTTTTGGGCGGAGAATAAGGCGGCAGAGTTGTATCAGTTGTTGTTAATGCCGGTTATGAAAACAAAATCTTATCAAGAAAGTCAGGCCACAGACGCTGAAAACTATAAAAATCAGTTAGAACCATATTATCAAGCAGGATGCGATACTCAACTTTTCTTGGGTGCGTATTTTGCATTTAGCTGTATGTCTAAGATGTTTAGGTACGAATGGGAAGAAAGCTTAGTTCTCTGTAATATAGCAATTGAACAATTAAAAAAGAAAAAAAACTATTCCAATAGGATACTATCAATAATTCTTGATTATAAAGTACTTTGTTTAACTAGACTTGGAAAATATACTGAAGCAGAGGAGGTAGTCGATGAAGTACTTAAATTTGAAACTATTGGAAATAATTTCTGGTACAGAGGAAATGAAATGTACATATACGCAGCATTCCAGGCTTCTGACTTTAATAAAGCATGGAATATTTATAAAACAGCTGTAAATCTAAAAGAATACGACATATTACTGCCATTACAAAAAGAGGTGTGGCAGCTTTATTTTGCCTATCTATCTTTGGCTATTAACTTAGGAAAACTTAAAATTGAAGCCAATGAAATAAATGAGAAAAATAAATTTAGATTGTCAAAATTCCTAAATGATTTACCAGTTTTTTCTCAAGACAAACAAGGTTTAAATATACCTATATTGGTTTTACAAATTGTGTTTTTAATTCAACAAAAAGAATTTGAGAAAATAGAAGAAAGAATAGAAGCTTTGAGAAAATATCGAGTGAGACATCTCTTTAACAAAGAAAACTTCAGATCCGACTGCTTCATTAAAGCCTTACAAACCTTAATCAAAGCCGATTTTAGAAAAGAATTATTCATGAAATATTCTTCTCCTTATTTGAAAGCCCTATCTGAAATGCCCCTAAGTAAAGCGTTACAGAGACATGAGGTAGAACTTGTTTCGTACGAAGTTTTATACTCTTGGATAATTGAGATATTACTATAAATAAAGTTGCAAGCAAAGTAAAATTGCTTGCAACTTTATAATTGTGAAGGTAAAGATTAGAGCATTAGGTCCTTTACAACCACCTTCCCCCGCATCTCCTGCTGCTCGGCAGCATTCATACCATTCCAGTCAGCAGCGTTCGACAAATAACCAAATTGGATCAAAAGGGTAACAATCAATGTAATCATAGCTTTAATTTTTTAGGGTTTGATTAAAATCGCTTATGATTACAAATGTATCCCCTCCCAACACCGAAGTCACGGCAACTCAGCGCCGCAAAAACCAGGGCAAAAACGCCTCTTTAACCATTTGTCGAAGTTTTTTTGAGGTAAAAAATGGGCTTTTTATGAGATAAAAAATCATATTAAATTGACAATCAAAAAATTGCAAACTCACTTCTTCGAAAAACAGTACCCACCTCTGCAGAAAAAGCAATAACTCCTATAAACTTATAACAATCACCGTACTACCAACAACTCCTCCCAGCAAGTAGTAAAACGTTTCGACTTATGATCCGATTTCAACTTCCAATCCTGTTGCGTGCCACAGGCCAGAAAGAACACCGTGTTCTTCCCCATTTTTTTATTGATGGCGTCAATGGATTTCATCAGTTGCGCCGATTGCAGCGTTTTGGTTTCGGCTACAAAGAGGTTGGTTTGCAATTGGTGTTCGGGGGTTAACTCCGTCGCCATAATCCCCGCTTTTTTGTAATTCGTACCCTCCTCAAACATCGCGCTGGCGGCGGCAATGGCCCAGGCAATCAGCTCATTGTTGTTGGAAGTGGCATGCGGCAGTTCCACGGTTCGGGAAAAAGCCATTTGCCCCTCGGGGTGTTTTTTCTTAAAACGATTGGCCAACAAAAACACCGTGATGACCTGGGTTTGTTGCCGGTAGTGGCGGAGTTTTTCACCCAGTCGCGTGGCGTAGGCGGCAACGGCTTCGGTCAATTCCGAGAGCTGGTACACATCTTTGGAAAAAGAACGGGAAACGATCATATTTTTCCGACTTTCCACGGGGGCTTCGAGGTCATAACAGGCGAAACCTTTGATCTCTTTCAGCAAGCGCAAACCCACTACGCCAAATTCTTTGCGCATCCAGCCTTCCGGAGCGAGCGCCAACTCAGCGATGGTGTTGATCCCCACCGCGTTGAGTTTTCTTTGATAGGCCGCCCCCACGCCCCAAAGCTCGTCGATGGGCAATTCCCTTAGCTTGGGATCATTGGGGTGTAGCAGGTATACGCCGTCTTGGGTTTGTTTTTTGGCAATGTGATTGGCCAGTTTGGCCAGGGTTTTGGTGGGCGCTATCCCTACCGAAACGGGAATCCCAGTACTTTTGAGCACTTGGTGGCGCACTTTGGCGCCATAAGCGGCATAGTCTGCTTCGGTATGCTTGTAAAAATCCAAGCGCATAAAAGCCTCATCGATCGAGTATACCTCAAGCTCCGCGCAGTGGTGCTGGAGGATGTCCATCACCCTAGCCGACATATCGCCGTACAGCGCGTAATTGCTGGAAAAAACAGCTACTTGGTTTTTCCAGACCAATTCTTTCACTTTAAAAAAGGGTTCCCCCATGCCAATGCCTAGCGCCTTGGCTTCATTGCTTCGGGCCACCACGCAGCCATCGTTGTTGGAAAGCACAATGACGGGGCGGTGGAGGAGTTTGGGGTTAAAAACCCGTTCACAGCTCGCATAAAAATTGTTGCAATCCACTAAGCCAAAAAACTTCATAACTCGTAGGGTTTGTGGATGACGTTGGTCACTACTCCCCAAACCACCAATCCTTCTCCTTCTAAGATTTCGATAGGTTTGTATTCCGGGTTTTCTGGCTTTAGAAACAGCTTGTTATGGGTTTTTATGAAGCGTTTAACGGTGAGTTCTCCATTCAACAAGGCAATCACCACATCTTTGTTTTTGGGTTCGAGGGATCGATCCACGATTAGAATGTCGTTGGGGTAGATTCCGGCGCCGGTCATTGAAGTACCCGATACCCGGACAAAAAAGGTAGCCGCCGGGTTTTTGATGAGGTACCGGTCAAGGTTCAATTTTTCTTCAATGTAATCGTCGGCAGGGGAAGGGAAACCGGCGGAAACAGATTCAAAATAAGGCAGATGCGTACGGATACGCTCGATGGGGATAACGGGCACTTTCAATGTGCCATCGGTTTTTGTGCTCATGGTGATTCCAATTTTAGTTGCAGCTTGTTACTTTTCAAAACAAACTGAAGCAAATTAAAACAAGAACTAACTAAAAAAGAACTAAATGTTTGAATATATTTTGAACCCATGGATGGAAAAACTATATGCAGTCAAGAACAAGGCGCATAAGGCCTGACAACCCGTTACTTACCACCTTTACCAACTTTTTGTAAGATTTTTTTGATTTTTCTTGTTAATTTAAAACAATAAATTTATTTTTACACCAGCATAAAACATTTTTAACTGGGGACTAAGAGTGTGTTTGGATTTTTAGTTCGCAGGCGAAAATGAGGCAAAATTTGCACCAACGAGGCGTGAAAAACGTGGTATAGTTCCGATCATATCGGAAAGAGTGTATCCCGACTTTGTCGGGGCAGAACAGCGCTACATGAGTATTTTCACAACGAAGTTGGGGTGAATTTTGGCCATTTGCAGGGCGAATAAAAAATCCAAACACACTCTAAATTGCAAGATCATGAACGGTATGACTACTTACATCCGCAAAAATTGGTTCAAAATCGCAATTGCAGTGCTGCTGCTCTACATTGCGACCAAAAAGGATTTGAGCTTCAACATCAACATGAATACGCCGACGCAATCGGAGGAGCCTGCCGTAAAACCGCCTGCTTCACCGGTGTCGAATGCCAAACAGCGCGAGCAATACACCCAGAAGGAAACCTTGCTTACAGCCGATACGCGGGCCAATCATTTTGAAATTCAGCCATTCTCTTTGGGCAACAGCAGTGCGGGAGTCAATTCCCTCAACAGCATAGAGCAAGAAAAAATCAAGATTTTTGTAAAACGCTTCGCGCTCGTGGCTGTAAATGAGAAAGGGAAATTTGGCATCCCGCCTTCCGTCACCTTGGGTCATGCCTTGTTGATGAGTCAGGCTGGCGAGAGCCCCATCGCTTCTAATGGCAACAACTTTTTTCAGTTGATGTGCACGCCTGATTGGCGGGGCGCCACTACCCCACTCAATGGCCAATGCTACCGCAATTATGAAACTGCATGGATGAGTTTTCGCGATCACAGCTTGTTCGTCACTACAGGTAAGTTTTCGCCTACCCGCCAAATGCGGCAGCAAGATTATTTGGCGTGGATTGCCGCTTTGCAAAAAATCGGTTTTTACAATAAGGCCTCTGATGCCAAAGCCGTAGTCGACGTCATTGAGTATTATAAATTGACTGATTGGGATAAGCGGTAAGGACCAAAGGTTCTCTGGCAGCCAATAAGTTCTTGCAATAGACTACGATTAGCGCACAGCGTTTTTCGTTTGATATTGAACAGGTTGTGCCGCTTTATGCCCCCTGTTATAACAACGCAGCTTCATCCAAACCCCGAAG
Organism: Saprospiraceae bacterium; assembly: GCA_040401995.1. Classification (GTDB taxonomy): domain Bacteria; phylum Bacteroidota; class Bacteroidia; order Chitinophagales; family Saprospiraceae; genus Haliscomenobacter. The sequence continues at coordinate 11,932 of JBBANM010000051.1, read as the reverse complement.
GGGTGACACGATTATAGAAAATGGTATGAAGATGTATTTGAACCCCGAAGGGGTGACAGGATTATAAACTTGTAATTTTATAGTGACACCCTTATATTTGCATACCACATCCGTTATACATCTTTACTCCGCGCCAGGGTGAACCGTTTTATAATAACTCACTCCAGCGCCAAACACCCATCCAACTTGTCCTTTTTGGGTCTGGATCTTTACCCAAGGTTCTTTCACAACTTGTTTGCCCAGGTTGATCTCCTGCGTGTATTTGGTAACTTCATTCATGAAATATACCTCGTCATGCAGCGCGAGCTCGGCAACCAATTCACCGTTCAAACCCGGTTTGTTGCGCATCTTCAAACCTTTGATGGTGACGTATAAGCGAGAAAGTTCAGCAACTTTGGTTTCTGGTTTGACCGTTACGGGTTTGTTTTTCAGGGTATCCTTGCGGGGCTGAGCCGCCAGTTCGCCTAGGCTGTCTTCCAACAAGTGAATGCGGTCTTTTTCTTCTTTTTGTCGATAGGATTGACGGGTAGAATTGCATTGCGAGGTAGCCCAAAAAAGAAGAAAAAGAACAAAACCGAAGAGCAACAACAGCTCAACTCTGGGCAACATGGATTTATCTTTTTCGCTCATGTTTTGAGTTTTTTGGATAGATGGTTGGTCTTGTTGACGATAGAATAACCCAAGTAGCGACCTCACAACTTGAGTTAGAACACTTGAATCTGACTTTTTTGACCAGCAGCTTAGGTCCAGGCCAAAGATCCTGTTACTGCAACGAAGTTCGCAAAAAGAAAGGAAAAAAATCAATCACGTGCACAACGATTCTTTACTCCAAAAAATAGCGTTGACCAAAATCCCCAAAGTAGGGCCGGTTACGGCGCGCAACCTCATCAGTTATTGCGGAAGTGTGGAAGCAGTTTTCAAAACACCGCCTAAGGAACTACGCAAGATACCCGGCATTGGCGAACAATTGGCGCGCTATGTTCATTCTCCTGATCCCTTACGACTTGCTGAAGCAGAAATCAACCAGCTCAACAAAAATCAAATTCAGGTTTTGTTTTTTTTGGACGACAACTACCCCACTCGGCTGCGGGCGTTCCCGGATAGCCCTTTGTTGCTCTATCTACAAGGCAATGCCGATTTGAATACCGAAAAGATTGTCTCCATTGTTGGTACGCGCCAACCTTCGTCACATGGCTTGGCCTTTTGTGAAGAGTTCATTGCCCAATTAAAAGATTACCAACCGCTCATCGTTAGCGGCTTGGCGTACGGGATCGACATATGCGCGCACCGCAAAGCGCTTGAAGTGGGTTTGCCTACCCTAGGCGTTGTAGCGCATGGCCTTGAGCATTTGTATCCGCCAAGCCACCGCAGCTATGCCCAAAAAATGAAAACCCAAGGTGGAGTGCTTACCGAATATGGCTATTCCACAACCGCCGAAAAAGAGTTTTTTCCGATGCGCAATCGGATCATTGCCGGGCTTTGCGATGCCCTCCTGGTGGTAGAAACCAATACTTACGGAGGGTCTATGATTACCGCTCAATTTGCTAACGACTACAACAAAGACGTCTTTGCCGTCCCCGGCCGCCCTAAGGATCAACTGTCTGCTGGTTGTAATGAACTGATCAAAAACCACCAAGCCCACTTGATTGAATCTGCTGCCGAGTTAGTAGCAATGTTGCGGTGGGATGCCGGCATTCCCCCGCAAGGCATTCAACAAGAGCTATTCAGAGAACTCGACACAGAAGAAAAAAATATTGTAGATTTACTCCACCATTGTGATGAGAAAGGAATTGATGCATTGACCATTGAAGCCCGCAAATCCCACAGCGAAATTGCCGCTCTGTTGCTGCAATTGGAGTTCAAAGGAGTAGTGCGCGCTTTACCCGGCAAGCGCTATCTGTTAAATCCATAAAATTTGTGCCCAAAGCGATAAGTAACGGGACGATATAAATAGCAAACGATGTATAGAAGGTTCTTTTTTTTTATACTCCTACTAGCGCCAACATTCATCTTGGCTCAAAAAAAAACCGCCACTAGCGCTGCTTATACGCCTACGCAACCCACGTTGCCAAAGCCTTTGAAACAGGCAAAAAATGTCATTTTATTGATTGGCGACGGCATGGGTTTGACCCAAATCAGCGGAGCGCTCTACTCCAATGGTAATAAATTGAACCTTGAACGTTTCCCGGTAGCCGGTTTGCAAAAATCTTATGCCGCCAATGATTTGATCACCGATTCTGCCGCCAGCGCCACTTCATTTGCCTGCGGAGTCAAAACCAATAATGGCGCAATTGGGATAGATCGAGATTCGATGCCGGTTCCATCCATTTTGGAAGAAGCCGAAGCCAAGGGTTTGGCCACCGGCATGGTTGTTACCTCAACAATCACCCATGCTACTCCTGCGGCATTCATCGCCCATGTCAAATCGCGGAAGTCGGAGGAAGAGATCGCCGAAGCATTTTTGAAAACCGAAATCGATTTTTTTGTCGGCGGCGGAGAAAAATTCTTTAACCAACGTACCATCGATCAACGCAACCTGAGTGACGAATTGACCAAAAAAGGTTACCAAGTTGCTGATTTTTCAAAAGGCAATTTGACCGATCTTAGCCCTGATCCTAAACAAAATTTTGCCTACTTCAGCGCTACCGAAAATCCCTTGCCGGTAAGTAGCGGGCGTACTTATCTAGCGCCAGCCAGCAAAATGGCTGCCGATTTCCTCAAGGTACACAGCGATAAAGGATTCTTTTTAATGATTGAAGGATCGCAAATCGACTGGGGCGGTCATGGCAACAATTCGGAGTACATCGTCTCCGAAACCATCGATTTTGACAAAGCCATTGGGCTGATCCTTGATTTTGCCAAAGTTGATGGCGAAACCTTGGTTGTTGTAACGGCAGATCACGAAACGGGTGGTTATGCCCTCAATCCAGGCTCTGAATTTGGAAAAATGACTGCTGGGTTCACTACGGCTGGACATACCGCTCAGTTGATCCCCGTTTTTGCTTATGGCCCTGGATCCGAGCTTTTCTACGGTACGTATGAAAACACTGATATCTACTGGCGGATGCGCAAGGCGCTGGGGTTTGAGAATAAATAGGTACTCCGAATATTTCTGGCTCAAGCCAAGTCGACTATAAACGCAGAAGCCCAATTTTCCGGTAACCAGAAAATTGGGCTTCTTCTTATTTATGCTGTTGCGATCTTACAAATGTCTTTCGGCATGATATGAAGAGCGCACCAAAGGGCCGCTTTCTACAAACGGAAAACCCTTGGCCGTACCCACTTCTTTATATTCCGCAAAAACATCGGGATGTACAAATGAAGCCACTTCCACATGCATTTTGGTAGGTTGCAGGTATTGTCCGATGGTGAGTACATCACAACCGTGATCCAATAGGTCGTCCATAATTTTAAAGACTTCCTCTTTGGTTTCCCCCAATCCAACCATGATCCCAGATTTGGTGCGTTTGCCAAAAGCTTTGGTGCGTTTGATCTGCTCCAAACTACGATCGTATTTCGCTTGTGGGCGTATTTTTTTGTACAAACGCTCAACAGTTTCCATGTTGTGCGAAACCACCTCTTGACCTGCGCTGATCATGGTTTCCAGTGCCGACCAGGTGGCGCGTACATCTGGAATTAGTGTTTCAATGGTGGTGGAAGGCGAGCTTTCTTTGATCAAGCGAACCGTTTCATGCCAAATTTGGGCGCCTCGATCCGCCAACTCGTCGCGGTTAACGGAAGTAATCACCGCGTGTTTTACCCCCATCAACAAAATGGCTTCAGCAACACGGCGCGGTTCATCTTCGTCGTATTCATTGGGTCGCCCCGTTTTTACCGCACAAAAGGAACAAGACCGAGTGCAAGTATTGCCCAAGATCATAAAAGTAGCCGTTCCGGCGCCCCAGCATTCACCCATGTTGGGGCAATTCCCGCTTTGGCAAATGGTATGCAGTTTATATTCGTCCACTAGCGAACGTACTTTCCGGTAATTCTCGCCCATCGGCAATTTAACACGCAACCAATCTGGTTTGCGTTTTACCGGTTCTTCCGTCGTTTTTTGGACAATTGGTAGTTCAAGCATGTTATCTCCTTAGTGGATACAATGATCCAACAAAATTGGCAATTCTTCGAGAATTAGCCTTGTCTATTTTGTAAGCCCTGAGTAAAATTTAAATCGGTGGGTTCAAACACACCAAGATTAAGATCTCTTACCCAACTGAAAATTGATGAATAGGTTCAAAAACAGCGAATGATTCCCAGAGTGATTGATCAATGGCGATTCTACCAAAATGGGCACTTTTTTGATGTAATAATCGGCCATCACCCCTACTTCAAAGGCTTTTACAAACTCGTCAAAAGCCCCCCAGTCGAAGTGCATGGCAAATTTGGCATGTGCTCCTGGCAAGAATTTTAACTCGCCCAATCCTTTCGCAAAGCTATCAGCGCCGTAAATGTTGTCGATGTCGAGAAAACGGGCTTCATTGGCCGAAGAGAATTTTTCACTGCGGTAGTTGTTGAAGGCGGGATTTTCTACATACCGCAACACCAAATAATAAGGCTTTAAAAGCCCTAACGACGGGCCTGCTGAATAGGAAATACCTACCGCTAAACCTTTACGGCGCGCTTTCTCAGATAGATAGTGCTTCTCACCAAACGTGGCACGCAGCGCATAGAAGTTATTCTGTTTACCATATACAAAACCTCGGAATGAACCGTCGATGTTGATGATCTGATTGTTCCGGTTTTGGCGGGTTTCGCGGGTATTTTTGAGCTCACCAAATTCAACTCCCCAATAACGAGTACGGTTGTAAGACTTGATGGTACCAAACTGCATCCCGGCGGCTATTCCGTTGGTGTGCAGCTTGAGGTTGAAGGCGGTCTCTTTGTTGTAGATGATGCCTTTTTTGTTTTCGTAGTTGTTCTGCCCAATCGAAAGTGTTTGTTGAGCCAACGCCAGCAAAGGCGCAAATGCCAAAAACAATAACGTAAAACGCAACATGGCCATATTTTTCATTGATTGTATGTTTTTTGTCCAGTACCTCGAACGGTTTTGTACTTACTAGAAGGACTGACAGCTAAATTTTGTTTATAATAGCGCTGGTTTTGTTTATACTGGCGCTGGAATAAATTTAATGAAAAAATAACGAAAATCAACCTTTGTGTCCAATTTAGTTGTCTATTGTCCGGAAGATTGCCCTCGTATTCAATATACGTTTGATTTGATGTTTCGGTTCTTGACGGCCATACCTTATGAATTGGTTTTTTCAAAAACAGCATTTCTTGACTACGAAGGCCCAAAACTCAACTATGGGCCAGCCCAACTTACCCCAAACGAAATCTTCATCCCTTCGGGTACGATATTATTTGAAAAAAACATCATTCCCCAGTCTGTTCAATTTTTTTCTACCCAAGGGCTTGCTGCGTTTTTTGAACACCCGCAAATAAGTGCCGATTTTTCATTTGATCTGCCAGGACTGATTTTTTACCTAGCTACTCGTTATGAAGAGTATTTACCGTTTACTGCAGATCAATGGGGGCGTTTTACAGCGCATGAAAGTTGCGCTGCCAAAGGTGGTTTTTTGGATTTTCCATTGGCCGAATGCTGGATGATGCGCTTGACCGAAGCCTTACAAGCTAAGTTTCCAGCATTGGAAGTCCAAGCAAAAAAATACCGTTTTGAACCCACTTATGATATTGACATTGCCTGGGCTTTTCAGCATCGACCGCTTTTTTTACACATTGCTGGTAGTTTGAAAGATTTGGCATTGGGGCGTTGGAGCAGCTTACAGGCTCGGTGGCGTACTTGGACGCGCCAGCAAAAAGATCCGTTTTACAGTTTTGATTATCTTGAAAAGCTGCATCAGCAATATGCTTTGAATCCCTGCTATTTTTTCTTGTTAGCGAATAGAAGGCGTCATGATCCCAATATTTCTCATCGCAATCCGGTTTTTCGGCGGCTCATTCAACAGATTGCCGCTTGGGGATATGTTTGTGGGATTCACCCCTCTTTGGCTTCCAACCAAGCGCCAGAGAAGGTTCAAATAGAAAAAAAACGCCTGGAAGATATCCTTCAAACCTCCGTCACTATCAGCCGACAGCATTTTTTGTTGCTGCGTTTCCCCGATACCTACCGTCAACTGCTTGAAGCGGGTATTGAACACGATTATACCATGGGCTATGCCGATGCCGTTGGCTTCCGAGCCAGTATTTCGCAGCCTTATCCTTGGTACGATTTAGAAAAAGAGTCAAAAACAGCGTTAATCATCCATCCTTTTTTGGCAATGGACGTCACGTTGAAAAAATATTTGGGTTTAGCCCCAAACGAAGCGATAGAACGTGTCCAAAAATTAATTGCTAGCGTAAAAGAGATAAATGGAGTGGCGGGGATCCTCTGGCACAATAGTTCTTTTGCGCCCCATGAAGGATGGGCTGGCTGGCAGGCTGTTTATGAAGCCATTCTTGTTGCTGCGGTAAGTGAAGATGAATCCATTTAGAGCAGCAAATATTTCCATTGGAAAAACTTATATTGTACAAAAGTCAATCGCTATGGTCGTTAATCTTAGTCGTACCCCCAGTCTTGCTGATCGCATCATCGCTCAAATGCGCGATGTTTCCCAACAACAGGATAGCATGCGTTTTCGGCGCAACATGGAGCGCCTCGGGGAAATCATAGCCTACGAGATCAGCAAAGTGTTGGAATATGATAAAAAAGAGGTGGAAACCCCGCTGGGTATAGCAGAATACCATAGCAATCGGCACTCCATTGTACTAGGCGGTATTCTAAGGGCAGGCCTTCCTCTGCACCAAGGTTTGCTCAACTATTTTGATAATGCCGAGAATGCCTTTGTTTCGGCCTATCGGAAACACCACAAAGACGGTGCTTTTGAAATCAGTTTAGAGTACGTTTCTTGTCCGCCCTTAACTGGCAAAGTATTGATTTTAGCCGATCCCATGCTGGCTACTGGCGCTTCCATGGATCGTGCCATAAAAGCATTACTTGAACACGGCACGCCTAAGAGCATTCATTTGGTGACCGCAATTGCCTCTACTCCAGGATTGGAATATATCGAAAGGCTTTATCCCAAAGCACATATTTGGATGGGCGCTTTGGATGAAGAACTTACGGCCAAATCCTATATCGTTCCAGGATTAGGTGATGCCGGAGATCTGGCTTATGGCGTCAAACTTCAGGAGTAAAACACAGAAGTATAATACCGAAACCCATAACTATCCAGCCGCCCTTAAGATTCCCGAAGGGAATGTATGTTTATAGCCTATAGCAAAAGTATTGTCCAAATCCCGAAGGGATTATATGTTTATCCTTGGCATATAAACATATAATCCCTTCGGGATTTGGAAAAAACACCCTAGATCGTGCTATAAATATACATTCCCTTCAGGAATAAAATAGCACCTGGATAGTTACCGAAAACCTCAATATGGAACTTCTAGTTGAATTTCCGTTTGAAGAACCAAGAGTTATCGTTCAAGCTGATGCCAAATGAAAACTGAACATAGGTACTTTGAATACTCCCTTGTGCGCCAAAACGACCTAACTCTAAGGCCATATTGACATAAGAAGTTGTTTGACGCGGGCGGATGATCGGCAAGCCAACACCTACGGTCACGCCATAAGATGAAAGCTGCTGGCCATTGAGCGAACGCGGATCGGTTCCATAAAACATCCCTGCCCGATAACGTGCTTTGCGCAAATAACGATTGTAAGAAAGCACATCGGGGATGTATTCAAATCCAACGGCAGTACGCCAATTGTCCAACAGGATCTGTGGTTTGGCATCGTTGCGGAAATTGCTCCACTTACCGCCCGTATATTCTGCACTAATTTTAAATTTAGCCAGCCGCTGGTAAGAGATGCCAATCCCAAATTGAGAAGGGAGTACACCCGTTTTGCGGATGTCCGTTTTATAAGATACGGTATCCACATATGAGCTGGTTGAGGTTACCGAGTTCACCCTCACATCAAGCGTGTTCCCCAAGGTTCTGAAATTGGCTTGTGGAGAAAAATACGCACCAAAAGTGATGGATCTACCTCCCAGTTCTTGTTCGCCTAAGGCATTCTTCTTATCGATATCAAGAACATATTGCACGCCAAGCTTAGTGGTGATTCCATTATAAATCAAGTCATTTTGTATCTCTACTGCATAAGATTGGCGTAGACTATCTAAATTCACCAAGGTATTGCTGATGGATTTACCAAACAAAGAAGCAAGCTCTAAGCCCAAAGACAAGTTTTTGATGCGAATGCTGTTGGCCCATTTAACATTGTAGATCCCGCCAGCTCCTTTAAAGGTATTTTTTGCGATTCCAACTTCACCCAGATTTTGACTTGCTTGGATGTTGTAACCAATTGAGTTCAAAGGTACCAACCCAAATCCCATACCCCAGTCAATTTTGCTGCGTTTCCTTTCCAAAGCTTGATTGATGCGGTTGTTCAAAGGAAAAGCCAGCGAAAAATAACCTAAGTTGCCACTTACAACATTGGTGGTTTTTTGCCCGTCATTGAGCGAAGTGTTGCGGATTCTGATGCCCAATTCCAATGCCGTTGCATCAAGCGAAGTAAAACTAGCAGGGTTTACCCAGTTGGCACTTGCATCGTCTCGATGCGCTACGCCAATGCCTCCCATCCCATCTTGAGCTACAAAGTAAGTCGGATTGGGGTCACCGAGTCCAAATCGTGAAAATGGCGAATTGGTTTTTGGCTGGATCTTAAAATTTTGTGCATTCAATAGCAGCGGCATTCCTAACCCAATGATGCACAACCACCGCAAACTCAGCTTACATGAAGCGCTCCACATTATAATTCAATATTTTATTAAGGCCGATTAAGACCAAATTTGGCTCTATGTCCAGTTTTTCGTTCACTTTTGTATTGATCCAACCCGCGTCGCCGCCAGTAAGGATGATTTTTATGGAGCTATATAAGACCCTGCTACGCATGGCGTGCCCTTCAATTTCCATTACCGCTCCCAATAGAGCGCCTAATCGCATGGCGGAAACGGTTGTTGAACCGATCCAGCATTCCTCTTGATCAATCACCACTTCTGGCAATCGTGCGGTAAATTCATGCATCGCCCTCAAACGCATTGAAATCCCCGGCGCAATATTTCCGCCTAAGTAAACTTTATCCGCGGTTAGTAGATCGTAAGTAATACAAGTACCTGCATCTACTACCAGACAAAATTCCTCCGGGTGCAACGTCAAAGCGCCCGCTACCGCAGCTATCCTATCACGCCCCAAAGTTTGTGGCGTTTGATAAGCATTGGTAAAAGGCAAGGGTGTAAAGGCGTCTAAGCGCAAAAAGTAAAAATTTTGCCCTAGGTATTCCGCCACTTCTGGCGGAAGATCTTGAACAACCGAAGATAAGATTACCTTATCGATCGGATGGTTGGTTGCTAAAACTACAATCTCATCAATTCCCCAGGTATTCCATACCAGCGTATCTACTAAGGTTGCTCCTGAAAACAGCCCTACTTTGGTACGGGAATTGCCAACATCGATTGCTAATTGCATTCCAAGTATTAGGCCAATTAATGCTTAAAGTGGCGAACTCCAGTAACGACCATTGCCATGCCATTGGCATCGCAAACATCGATGCTGTCTTGATCACGAATGGATCCCCCTGGCTGAACCACCGCAGTAACTCCCGCTTGGTGCGCCAATTCAAGACTATCGGGAAACGGGAAAAAAGCATCAGAAGCCATTACCGATCCTTTGGGGTCAAACCCAAATCGCTTGGCTTTTTCGATGGCGTGACGCATGGAATCCACGCGTGAAGTTTGTCCACAACCAATCCCAATCAATTGCTTGTTGTGAGCTAGCGCTATCGCGTTGGATTTCAAATGTTTTACACATTTATTGGCAAACACCAAGTCGCTAATTTCTACTTCTGTTGGCGCTTTTTTGGTAGCAACTTTGAAATCAGCTGGCGTTTCGATGGTAAGGTCGGTATCCTGCTCGATGACGCCGTTGAGCAAACTGCGGAAACTGCGTTCGTGGTACTGGAAGTGTTTGATGCGCAGCAAGATCCGGTTTTTCTTTTTGGAAAGCAGCTCAACCGCTTCCGGTGAAAAACTAGGCGCGATCAATACTTCGTAAAAAATTTCGTCTACCGCCTGGGCGGTGGCCAAATCCAAAGGCGCATTGGCGATCAAAATACCGCCAAAGGCTGATAGGTTATCAGCAGCCAATGCCGCGTGCCAAGCTTCCAAAATGGTAGATCGGGTAGCAACACCACAAGCATTGGTGTGTTTAAGAATAGCAAAAGTAGGACCATCAGCGATAAACTCGCGCATCAAACCAACTGCCGCATCAATGTCTACCAGGTTATTGAAAGAAATGGCTTTTCCAGCCAGTTTTTCAAACATATCATCCAAATGCCCTCGGAAAACGGCTTGCTGGTGCGGGTTTTCTCCGTAACGCAAGGTCTCTTGGTGGCCATGGTTAAAGTAGGTAAAGATGGCAGTATCGTATTGAGATGATACTTGGAAAGCCCGGCGCGCCAAAGTTTGACGAGCAGCTAAAGTGGTGGCGCCATTGTTTTCCTGCAATACGCGTAAAAAGAAGGCATAGTCTTCGCGAGATGGAACAACGGCAACATCTTGGAAATTTTTTGCCGCAGCACGGATCAATGAAATTCCGCCAATATCGATTTTTTCGATGATTGCCGCTTCATCGTTGGTGCTGGCCAGGGTCTCTTCAAAGGGATAGAGATCCACAATGACCAAATCCAATTCCGGGATATCGTAAGTCGACAACTGCGACAAATGATCAGGTTCTCTACGTGCCAAGATCCCGCCAAACACTTTAGGGTGCAAGGTTTTTACCCGTCCATCCAAAATAGAAGGGTATGACGTAAGCGTTTCTACTGGAATCACGGGGATACCCAATGATTCAATAAATGTTTGCGTACCGCCGGTAGAGTAAAGTACCACTCCTTGGCGATGCAATTCTTGAATAATCGGCGCTAGTCCATCTTTATAATACACAGACACCAGAGCCGACTGGATCTTTTTATTAGACATACGGTTTTTTTAAGCGAACGCAAAGATAGAAAAATATCGGGATGAACGATGAAGGCTGTTTTGAATCTGTCAAAGATTTTGCGGTCAAAACCCACCAACTAATGCTCATCCAATACTTTACCTAAGTGATAGCAAGTACGACAGCGGGGTTCGTACAGTTCTTTTTCCCCTAAAACCACCGTCTCCTCTTGCTCCCCGCGACGGTAAGAATGAGTAGCCAAATTGCCGCAATGCGGGCAAATGGCATGTACTTTGGTAATGTATTCCGCTACCGCCAACAAATTGGGGATGGGTCCAAAGGGCTGTCCGCGAAAATCCATATCCAAGCCGGCAATGATCACCCGGGTTCCCCGCATTGCCAATTTTTGAGCGTTGATGGGCAAATCACTGTCAAAAAACTGGGCTTCGTCAATACCCACAACACTCACCCCTTCGGCCAGCGCGAGCAATTCAGCAGAGTGTTCAATGGCTGTTGAAAGAATAGAATTGGCATCGTGCGATACAACTTTGGAATTATCGTAACGGGTATCTACCTTTGGTTTAAATATTTCGACATTCAGGTTGGCGATTTTGGCTCTTTTTAGGCGACGGATCAATTCTTCCGTTTTTCCTGAAAACATCGAGCCGCAAATGACCTCGATCCAACCGTTGCGGTGTCCTTTAAAATGTGGTTCGAGAAACATTCCTCAATTTTTTCGATAAGTGTTTGGAGAATTGTGCCTTGAATTAGGAAAATTGTATTTTGCGAAATTAACGTTATTGCGGTAAACTGCAAATTTCTCACTAGTTTTGAACACACTCTAATCCAAGAGCTTGTTCAGGATTCTGGTTCGAAGGCGAAAATGAGCTAAAATTCGCACCAATGAGGCGCAAAAAGCGGAGTGTAGCAG
>JBBANM010000050.1:0-41964 GCA_040401995.1 Saprospiraceae bacterium | reverse complement strand
TTACCTGAACCGGATCGTTATTTTTCATGCTCGAAACTTGACGACGCGAAGTATAACTCTTGCGGAAATAGCTCAGTTGGTAGAGCACTAGCTTCCCAAGCTGGGGGTCGCGAGTTCGAGTCTCGTTTTCCGCTCTAAAAGAAAGAAGAGGCTGTCTTGGAATCGGGGTATTGTAGAGACGCGATTAATCGCGTTTCCAATTCAGACGCGATTAATCGCGCCTTTACAATACCCCCAACAAAAAAAGGAGTTATAAACTTTCGTCTATAACTCCATGACTACGATCTCTGAAAGGAAAGCTAATACATTAACTTGGGGTAAAGCTCAACCCTCTAAAAGACATACACTTTAAAAAACGACATTAAGCTGGGGCTCTTATTAACTGGTGGTTTTTAAAGTTCCCTCATAGTTGTTCAATGCTTATCGAAGATCCATACCTATTATATGGCTCTATTTCCTTGTATGACCCGCAAAATGATTGATATCAGTGCGATGACGAGTAGTATGTGGATGAGTCCTCCCGCATGGAAGCCTATAAATCCAACAGCCCATCCAATAACTAAAATAACTGCAATAAGATAAAGTAGATTTCCCATGGTATTTATTTAAAAGTTGTTGAAGCGTCTATGCGAGTGAAATTCTCTTTTCGCTCCACAAAGATGGGGTTGTTTTATTTTATTCACATTACACAATTCCCGATTTAAGTTGCATTATTCCGACTGTTTTGAAAACCTCTAATTTCATAATTCTATATTTTACAAAATAAGACACCATAATATAAAGTGTAGGTGAGAATGATGTAATATTCAAATCGGATTATGTAATACACATCAGTTGTATTTCTCGGAAGTTTGCATCATCATTCACATTAAAATAAAACAATGAAAAATTCAATTTACAAAATCATCACCGGCTCGCTTATGGCAGTGCTTTTGATGATTGGCACTACAAAAATATCTGCACAATCGGTTGAAATTGGCGCACGTTTTATGCCTACATTTGCTTCTTTTAATGTTTCTACACCAAGTACTGGCAGAGTGGTAGGTAATTACTCCATTGGCTATGGATTTGGCGGATTTGTAGGCATCAATTTTACAGACCATATTGGAATTCAAGGCGAATTTATGTACAGTGCCATTGCCCAAAAATACAAAGAGCTGGATGTTGAACGTCAAATCAACTTGAAATACATCAATATTCCGGTTTTGTTGTCTCTGAACACTTCAAAACGCAAAGCAGTTAACTTGAACTTGGTAGTTGGACCGCAAATTGGCTTGAGTGTCGGTAGCAGCATTGGCAACAACAACAGCAACGGAACAGCTATGAGTCCAGTGTTGTCGGTTAAAAAAGGAGATCTTGGTTTTGCATACGGCGCCGGAGTTGACTTTGGTTTGAATTCTTCACGCACAGTCCGCTTGGGTATTGGCTACCGTGGCGTAATGGGTTTGGTTGACATCAGCGATCGCAGCAATAGCATCGAAACCAACTCTTACTATTTGCTTGATAAGTCGAAGATAAAAACTAACGCAGCCTATATCGGATTGTCGATTTTATTTTAATACAATAAACCTATTAACTAGCAATATATTTCAAAGGCCTGTTCCAATTTTGGAGCAGGCTTTTTTAGGTTTATATCCAGATATACTTAACGCTGTCAAGTTTTGAGCATGGAAAATATTAAAATTTGGAGTTTTATCTTTGTTAACGCTTAAAAATTGACTGCGTCAAATGATTATCGACCACAGATACACAGATTCCACAGATTCTTGTGATTGCATCACAAGCACGATTGCACAGATTGGGGATTCGTTCAATCTGTGGAATCTCGCTTACGCCGAAGGCGATAAGAATCTGTGAATCTGTGGTCGATTTTCTGTGGTGAATTTTAGGATGACAAGAGATTTAGATTTGAAAAAAAGTTGTCCTTTACCTGAACCGGATCGTTATTTTTCATGCTCGAAACTTGACGACGCGAAGTATAGTAAGAAAAAGCACCTTTTTGGATTATTTTAATCATTCTTATATCGCCAGATAAATAGTAAACTTGTTGCGCAACAAATCTATTCAAAAGGATTCCCCAGCTAAAACACCCAATCCATGTCAACAAAAAACCACGCAATAACCGGTCTAACGTCCAAGCAAGTTCTTGATTCCCGAGCACAATTTGGATCCAATGCCTTGGAGTACAAAAAAGAAAATGGACTCCTTGATGCCTTCAAAAGCTTGATCAAAGAGCCGATGATCATTTTGTTATTGGCTTCTTCTTCAATCTATTTCATTATTGGCGACCTTGGAGATGGTATTTTTTTGGCATCGGCTATTGTATTGGTATCGGCCATTGCATTGTATCAAGATTCCCGGAGTAGGAATGCCTTGGAGCAATTGAAAAACTTTTCTCAGCCTGCTTACAAGGTCATACGCGAAGGAAAAACCATCGAAGTACCTAGCGAAGAGTTGGTAGTAGGTGATAGTTTGATCGTTGAAGAAGGCGGATCCATAGCCGCCGACGCTGATATCGTGCAGTCCAATGACTTTACGGTAAACGAATCCATTTTAACTGGCGAATCCTTTTCCGTTACCAAAGATCCAGCCTCCGATGACCACACCATTTATCGGGGTACTACAGTGGTAAGCGGATTGGCAATTGCCACAGTGGTAGCCATTGGTAACGAAACCCGGTTGGGAAAAATAGGCAAAAGTTTGGAGAGTATCAAGGAAGAGAAAACGCCACTTGAATTGCAAATTGGCAATTTTGTAATCAAAATGATGCTGATTGGCGCGGTGGTTTTTGTCTTGGTGTGGGTGCTCAATTATTTTCATACCTACTTGGTATTGGACAGTTTCCTCAAGGCGCTTACGCTGGCTATGAGCATCATACCAGAAGAAATCCCCATGGCTTTTACCACTTTTATGGCCTTAGGCGCCTGGCGATTGATGAAACAAGGCATTGTGGTGAAACAAATGAAAACTGTAGAAACCTTGGGTAGCGCAACCGTCATTTGCACCGATAAAACGGGCACCATCACCCAAAACAAAATGAGTTTAGCGAAGTTATTTGTCTTTTCAACTCAACAAATTATTAGTTTAGAAAAAAAAACACTGTCTGAAGATGAAAAAGAACTCATCGAACTCTCCATGTGGGCCAGCGAGCCAATTCCGTTTGATCCTATGGAAATTGCCTTGCACAAAGCCTATGAAATTTCCACCTCTAAAGACGAAAGAGAACACTTTAAACTGATTCACGAATATCCATTGGGCGGTCGTCCGCCCATGATGACGCACATCCACGAAAACAGCGCGGGAAAGCGCATCATCGCCGCCAAAGGAGCTCCCGAGGCGCTGATACACTTGTCAAAACTAAGTGAACCTGAAAAAAAAGCCATCGAAACCGCTATTCACAACCTGGCTGCGGAGGGTTATCGTTTATTGGGCGTAGGCGAGGCCAAATTCGAGGGAAATAATTTTCCGGAAAAACAACAAGCATTCCCATTTCATTTCAAGGGTTTAGTCGCTTTTTATGATCCGCCAAAGAAAAACATCCATACTGTTTTAAAGAAATTTTACAAAGCAGGGATTGCAGTGAAAATAATTACCGGCGATAATGCCGCAACTACCACTGCGATAGCTAAACAAATAGGATTTACAGGCGCCGAAAAACACATCAGCGGCAATGATTTGATGAAATTATCAGATGCGGAATTACAAACCTGTGTGGCTGAAACCAACTTATTTACCCGCATGTTTCCCGATGCCAAACTGAGGATCATTACCGCCTTAAAAGCCAATGGCGACATTGTGGCCATGACGGGCGACGGCGTAAATGACGGCCCAGCCCTCAAAGCGGCACATATTGGGATCGCCATGGGCAAAAAAGGAACGGAGATAGCCAAACAGGCGGCGTCTTTGATTTTACTAAAAGATGATTTGTCAAAAATGGCAGTGGCGGTGGCGATGGGAAGAAGAATCTACACCAATCTCAAAAAAGCCATACAGTATATCATTTCTATCCACATACCCATTGTATTAACTGTGACGCTGCCCTTGGCGTTGGGTTGGAAATACCCCAATATTTTTTCGGCGGTGCATATCATTTTTTTAGAATTGATCATGGGGCCTACCTGTTCCATCATTTTTGAAAATGAGCCTATGGAGAAGAACACCATGCGCCAAAAACCGCGGCCGTTTACCAATACTTTTTTTAATGCCAAAGAACTTGCCACCAGCATTATTCAAGGATTGATGATCACGATAGGAGTTTTATTTATTTATCAATATGCAGTTCAACAAGGATATAATGAAAACCTTACCCGCGCTATGGTTTTTACTTCACTGATAGCCGCCAATGTTTTTTTAACTTTGGTCAACCGTTCATTCTATTATTCTATTTTAACTACGCTGAAGTATAAAAACAACATGGTATTAATGATCATTGGCATCACTTTATCCTTAACTGGTTTGTTGCTTTACGTAGATCCATTGACCGCATTTTTTAAATTTGAACATTTGAATATTACACAAGTATCCATAGCGGTTGGTGTTGGTTTTGTAGGGGTTATCTGGTTTGAAATCGTGAAAGGAATCAAGAGGTGGGGATGATCAATTAAAGATCAAGCGTTTTCATAGATGCAAAAAATTAAGGCAATGAATACCATTCTTATCACTGGTGCAACAGGCAATGTTGGCCTACAAGTCATACAATCGTTGACTGAAATTCAGCATGACTTAAAGTTGATCGCGGGAGTTAGAAATCTGGAGAGCGACGCATCCAAATTGACAAATTTCAATATTCGCTTAACTAAATTTGATTTTACCGATACCGAAACCTATGATGCCGCCTTACGCCAATGCAACGTACTGTTTCTATTGCGTCCTCCAGCAATTGCTGAAGTAGCGAAATATTTTGAACCGCTCATTGCAAAAGCAAAAGTGATTGGGATAGTACACATTGTATTTTTATCGGTACAAGGAGTAGAAAAAAGTAGCATCATTCCCCACCACAAAATCGAAAAACTCATTGTTGATAGCGGCATTCCGTATACTTTTCTACGACCAGCCTATTTTATGCAAAATTTCAACACTACTTTGCACCAGGATTTGGTTATTAAAAGGCTAATTTTCTTGCCCGCTGGAAAGGCAAAGTTCACTTTGGTAGATGTACGTGATGTGGGTCTGGTAGCCGCTAAAATAATCATTGAGCCAAAAAAACATGTCAACCAATCTTACGAATTAACCAATCAGCAACAGTTGACTTTTCAAGAGATGGCCGATCATTTGAGTATAGGGCTAAAAACAAAAATTACCTACCAATCCCCTACTCTACTGCATTTTTATTGGCAAAAAAAGAGAGAAAAAGTACCGACTATGCTGATCTTGGTCATGATCATGCTGCATTATTTTCCACGATTCCAGCAAACGCCTGCCATTACTGATTGGGTGGAAAAAATAAGCGAAAAACCTGCCACCTCTTTTGATCAATACATCGAAGCTTATAAAAAGGAGTTGCTCGCTATTTAAGTAAGAGTTTGTTTGGGGTTTTTTAAATGACAAATTAAGTACTTGAATAATGTAACATGTTTCTAGAGTTATGTAACATTCTTTCCCTTCAAGTAAGCGATATTTGTAGTGTTCAAATGATTGATCCACACAAATAAAAACCCCAGCATGAAAAGGAATGAAGATTTGCAAAAAGACGTTCAAGATGCCATTAAATGGGAACCCCTATTGCACGCAGCCGAAATTGGCGTTATTGCAAAAGATGGAATAATAACATTAACTGGGCTTGTAGACAGTTATGCTAAGAAATTAGAAGCAGAGCATGCTACTAGAAATGTAGCTGGTGTTAAAGGAGTAGTGGAACAAATTGAAATTCATTACAGCGGAATTGGCAATAAAACTGATAATGAAATTGCTACCGAAGCGCTGAATGCCCTGAAATGGAATTGGGAATTGCCCAACGACAAAGTAATGGTAAAAGTCGAAAAAGGCTGGATCACTTTGGATGGCGAATTGGAATGGCATTACCAAAAAGAAACGGCTCAAAAAGTGGTAAAAAACATCGCGGGTGTTCGTGGTGTAGCTAACAACATTAAAATCAAATCGGAGATCCGTGATAAAGTTGAGCAAAAAGACATCGAGCGTGCGCTCGTGCGCAACTGGTCGATCGAAGACAAAAACATTCAAGTCAAGGTAGTGGGCAGTAATGTAACCCTAAATGGCTCAGTGGCTTCTTTGTACCAAAAAAACGAAGCTGGAAGAATTGCTTGGAATGCACCAGGAGTTCACACAGTTGATAACGAAATAGTTGTAGAATATTTAAATTAGCGGATGGATCAAGGACGGGAAGAACTTTCTTCTCGTCTTTTTTAGAGTGTGTTTGGATTTTTAGTTCGCAAGCGAAAATGAGTCAAAATTTACACCAACGAGGCGCGAAAAACGTGGTACAGTTCCGATTTTATCGGAAAGAGTGTACCCCCGATTCATCGGGGGCAGGTCAGCGCTACATGAGTATTTTCGCAACGAAGTTGGGGTGAATTTTGGCCATTTGCAGCGCGAATAAAAAATCCAAACACACTCTAAATCTTCAATACGCTATTGATATCCCCATTGTGTTTGTAATTGCAAAAAAACTAAACCAAATGAAAAAACTCCTATTGTTATTATTTTTTATGGCCGTTGTTTTATGTTTCCAGTCTTGCGCGCCAGGTTATGTAAGCACTGTTCCAACTTACAATCAGGGTTACCGCCCAGCTCAACCGAGCAATAATCACGTTTGGATTGGCGGTAATTGGACTTATGGTCGGCGATCGCACGCGTATACACAACAAAATGGTTACTGGGACCTACCTCGCCGTGGGCGCACCTACCAAGAAGGTAGATGGAATTCCAATCCCCGGGGTAATTATTGGAAAAGAGGGCAATGGCGTTGATCTAAATTTTTAGGGTTATAAACTTGTTGCGCAGGAAGTTCCCCCTTCGCAACAAGCCCTTATTAAATCAACAACTATGCCTACATCCAACTTTAAATTCGAGCGTATCATTGATGTCTATAGTCCTATGGTCTATGGAATAGCTTTAGAAATAGCACCAAATACAGCTATCGCTAAAGTTATTTTGCTACAAACCTTTCAAAAAATTAACCTCCAAAAAATTAACCCCTCAAAAAGTCCTTCGTTTGTGGTTACCCTCCTTCATTTAACCTTACAAACTGCCCGCGAACAAAAATATCAAGAACAATTTGATTATACTTTCAAGTTGAAAATATTTGACAAGACCCCTTTGATCGGAGAACTCATTGGATCACAAATTAACCTTACCGATTATTGTAAAAAAACTCAAATAGATAAAACCGTAGTAATAAAAAAGCTGCGTAAAGAATTTTTATTGTTAAAAGATAAGTCAGGTATACATTCAGAAAATCAAGAAATCCGTCATGAAAACGGAACTTAAGTTGCCTTTTTACATTCAAGCGGCCCTCTTTTTAATTGGCGCTTATGTCTTCATCAGCATTTTGTCCATTCTTCAAGGCATCATTCTTCCCCTTGTCTATGCAGGCATCATAGCCATTGCTATTAATCCGGCAGTAAATTATTTGGTAAAAAAGAAGGTCAGCCGTACCATTTCCATCACATTAATCATCAGCATAAGTTTTGTGCTGGTTAGCTTAATCGTTGTGCTGTTGTCATTACAAGCTACACTATTGAGCAAGGAATGGCCTCAGCTTTCTCAAAAGTTTCAAAATTTACTACTACAATCCATTACTTGGTCGGCAAGCTATTTTAATATCAATCCACAATCTATTCACGACTGGATCGCTCATACGCAAGCAGAATTAGTTAACAACAGCAGTTCAGTGATTGGCGTTACCTTGAATACCATGAGCGGTTTTTTGGGAGCAGCGGTTTTAACTCCAGTTTATGTGTTCATGATTTTATTTTATCAACCTCACCTCATCGAATTCACCCATAAGATTTTTGGAACGAGCAATAACAGCAGAGTAAGTGAAATACTTTTTGAAACAAAAACCATTATTCAAAGCTATTTGGCTGGGCTTTTTACTGAATTTGTGATTATCTCCATTATGAATTCCGTTGGATTATTGATTTTGGGGATCGAATATGCCGTTCTTCTTGGTATTGTCGGAGCAATGCTTAATGTTATCCCCTACATCGGGGGAGCAATTCTGATTGTTATTTTTATGGTGATTGCCCTGCTAACCAAACCCCTGATTTATGTTTTTTATGTGGTTGTAATGTATACGGTTATTCAATTGATTGATAACAACTACATCGTTCCGAAAATTATTGGTTCAAAAGTAAAACTCAATGCCTTAATTTCCATAATTACTGTAATATTAGGATCGGCACTCTGGGGTATTCCAGGCATGTTTCTTTCCATTCCCCTTACCGCTATTATCAAACTCGTTCTTGATCGGATTGATGTTACCAAACCCTGGGGTTTTTTATTGGGTGATACGCTCCCCCCAATGGTAAGATTAAAATTCAATTTTCGAGATATAACAAAAAAATTGCCCCATCTTATATCCCCATTAAAAAGAAGAAAAAAAGCATCGGTTCATAATCCCAACCCGTGAATCATACAACTCTAAATCATAATTGCGTAATGCTTCACGCTAGCAATAACAGCAATTTTGCGTTGTGAAAATTCTTTCACCGTTAAAGTTTATGCAATTGAAAAAGAGAAAACTGTTCCCCAGTCTTGTACTATTGGCTGTGTTTTTCATGGCTGGTTGTAAAAAAGACGACTATGTCCCTATCGTAGGACTTTGTCCAGTAGTAGTCTCCTCTATTCCTGCCAATGGCGCAACCAATGTACCTTTGAACACCATCGTTGCTTTGCGCTTCAATGACAAAATAGAGCCTTCTACGATTAACCCAATTACCTTTACTTTGCAAGGACCTACGCCAGTAAACGGTGTAATTTCTTATGTTGACACCACTGCTACCTTTTTGCCAACAACAGCATTGTTGCCCAATACTACCTATACAGTTAGGTTGAGCACAGCGGTGAAATCGGCAAGAGGAAACGCTTTGCAAACAGATTACTTGTCAAGCTTCAGCACCGGAACAACGCTAGCTCCAACAGTAATCGCTACCAATCCTACCAATAGCACTACAGCGGCGGCCAATGCAGCTGTTACGGCTACTTTTAGCATTCCCATGGATCCCGCAACGATTTCTACCAGCACTTTTACTTTGATGCAAGGATTGACTCCCGTTGCTGGTACTGTTGCCTACACGGGTTCAACAGCATCATTTACACCAACGAACGGCCTATCGGCAGGCATTACTTATACGGCAACCATAACAACTGGAGCAAAAAACTTGGCTGGTACGCCTTTGGGGTACAACTATGTATGGAGTTTTGTTTTGAAATTAATTTAGAGTGTATTTTGATTTTTTATTCGCGCTGCAAATGGCCAAAATTCACCCCAACTTCGTTGTGAAAATACTCATGTAGCGCTGACCTGTCCTCGACAAAGTCGGGATACACTCCGTTTTTCACGCCTCGTTGGTGCAAATTTTGACTCACTATGCCTGCAAACTAAAAATCAAAACACACTCTTAGTAAAAGCAGATAAAGTAACCGTTTTTAAATTTTAGACAAATGAATCACACCACCTTTTTTATAATGGGTTTACACCCTATCTCGATGAAAAAGAACCTAACTCGCCTCTTATTGAGTGCGCTATTTCTGTTGGGGCTACAAGTTTTGGCACAAGCCCAACCAAGTGCTTATGACAAACCTACTTTTTGGTTTGGAGCGGCCGCTGGCGCCAATCTCAACTATTATCGCGGCTCCACGCAGCAGTTGAATTCATCCTTCACTGCTCCTGCCGTATTTACCAAAGGCAATGGCGCGGGCTTGTACGTAGCACCGTTGATTGAAGTCATTGATCCTAAATCAGGTTGGGGTATCATGCTTCAGGTAGGTTACGATGGTCGCCACAGCGAATACAATCAGGTAAAAACCCCTTGTAATTGCCCTGCTGATTTATCCATGAAGTTGAGCTACATTACGGTGGAACCCAGCTTGCGTTTGGCGCCATTTAAATCCAACTTCTATTTGTATGGCGGGCCGCGTATGGCGTTCAATGTCCAAAAATCATTCAATTATCAATTGGGCATCAACCCAGCTTATCCTAATCAAGCCGCTTCTCCCGCAGTAAAAGGCGATTTAAGCAATATCCGCAAAGGGGTTATCTCGATGCAAATTGGCGCTGGATACGACATCCCTTTGAGTGCTAAAACCAATCGCTTCCAAACGGTGCTATCGCCTTTTGTGTCCTATCAACCTTATTTCGGTCAGGCGCCACGTTCCATCGAAACCTGGAACATCACCACGCTAAGGGTGGGTGCTGCACTTAAGTTTGGAGTTGGGAAAAAAATCATGGGGGAACCAAGCAACGTCGAGTTAGTACCCAATAAAATAGCTCAAAATGCCCCGGAGGTACAGTTTTACGTTACTTCTCCCAAAAACATCCCCATCGAAAGACGTGTTAGAGAGACCTTCCCACTGCGCAACTACGTTTTCTTCGATTTGGGATCTACTGAAATACCTGGTCGCTATGTATTGTTAGCCAAAAACCAGGTGAAGGATTTTAAAGAAGATCAACTGGAAGTTTTTGCGCCTAAAAAATTAACCGGTCGCTCTGATCGCGGTATGGTCGTTTATTACAACTTGTTGAACATCTTGGGTGATCGAATGGATAAAAACCCTGCTACAACCATCACCTTGGTAGGTTCTTCGGAAAAAGGATCATTAGATGGACGCGCCATGGCCGAATCCATTAAGAAATACTTGGTTGGTGTTTTTGGCATCGATGAAACCCGTATTAGTATTGAAGGTCGCAACAAACCTGAAGTGCCTTCTGAACAACCTGGCGGCACCAAAGAACTCAACCTCCTACGCGAAGGAGACCGACGAGTGACGATTGAAAGTACGTCTCCAGCGTTGTTGATGGAGTTTCAAACCGGGCCTGAATTGTTCCTCCGACCCATCGAAATCACTAATACACAGGAGGCTCCTTTTGACAGCTATGTTTCGTTTTACGTAAAAGGCGGCGATGCTGCGCTTACTTCATGGTCGTTGGAAACAAAAGACGAGCAAGGAAAAGTGCAGACTTTTGGTCCTTTTATGCAAGAGCGTGTGAACATCGCGGGCAAAACAATTTTAGGGGATCGCCCAAGTGGCCGCTACGTAATGACGATGATTGGTCAGCAAAAAGACGGGGCGATAATCAAAAAAGACAATACCGTAAACATGGTACTTTGGACGCCTCCTAAAAATGAAGAAGGCATGCGCTACAGCATCATCTACGAATTCAACGAATCAAAGACCAATGCGCTCTATGAAAAATACTTGTTGACAGTAGTGATTCCAAAAATCCCGAAAGATGGCATGGTGATTATTCACGGTCATACCGACATTATTGGCGATGCAGCCTACAATCTAAAATTGTCACTGGCTCGCGCCATGGATGTAAAAAATATTTTAGAAAAGGGTCTTCTCAAAATAGGTAGAACCGATGTTACACTGGTTCCAACTGGTGTTGGTGAAGACGAGACTTTATCGCCTTTTGACAACAACTACCCGGAAGAACGTTTTTACAACCGCACGGTAATCTTAGATATTATCCCAAAACAATAGAGCTAATTCAGATTTCGGATTCTGGGCTCCATGAGGCAAATTTTATTCCTGGCTTCGTTAAAATTTTCGCCGTATTGCCCACATATGACTGCAAATTTTGCCTCGCCTGAAATAAAATTTGCTCTCCTTTGCCTCAGATCCAAAATCTGAATTAGCTCTTAAGCACTTTTATTATTTATGGATTGGATTGGATTGGATATGAGGCTGCTTGAATAAAGAGCAGCCTCTTTTTAAACTTCTGATCATACCGTTAGGAGAGCAATGCAAGGCTAAATTTAACCATTTGACATACTCTTAATCCCAAGAAAATGAAAAACTGCATCCTATTATTTGCACTGATTCCCTCCCTTTGGCTAAGCAATTGTTTTTCTCAACAAAATATTTTCGCACAAAACCCAGCGGTTAGTTTTCAAGTTTTTTACGACGAACTAAGCCCTTACGGCACTTGGGTTGACAATCCCGATTATGGCTATGTTTGGTCGCCCAATGTAGGCCCAGGTTTTGTACCTTACGCTACCAATGGGCATTGGATTTATACCGATGCGGGCTGGACCTGGCTTTCTGATTACGCTTGGGGTTGGGCGCCTTTCCACTACGGCCGCTGGTTCAATGACTCCAATTATGGTCCTATGTGGATCCCTGACACGGTATGGGGGCCTGGCTGGGTATCTTGGCGAAGTTCGGACAACTACTATGGTTGGGCACCCGTGGGGCCAAGCGTAGGCATTGGGTATGGCCGCCCCTACTCTATTCCTTATAACCACTGGACATTCATACGCGGGAACCGTTTTGGAACAGCGAATATGAACAACTTCTACCTCAATCATTCCAACAACCGCAATATCATCAAACATACGGTGGTGATCAACAATATTCGGGGCGGCGGCAATTACTACAATGGTCCTGATCGACGTGAAGTGGAAGGACGGATCGGCAATCGCATTTCGCCTATCGATATCCGTGAGCGAAACCTACCTGGTCAACGAATGGAGAACAATCAGTTTCAAACTTACCGTCCCCAGATACAGCGAAATAACGCTCAAGGGAGAGCTCCGGTACTGAATCAATTTCGGGACAGAAATGAAGGAAATTTCCCAAACCAAAGAACCAATCAAAATAGGAATAACCCTTCTATGCAACCTCACCCAAATCGGCCGTCACAATCAGGCGACCACGAAACAGTCCCCCAACGCAGCAATCAACCCAATAATCTGCCGCCTAACAATCAGAATCGCCCGCAACGGCCTAATAATGAACAAAGACCCGGGCAACCCAGACCACACAATAACCCTGGGCGCAACAATCAACCGCAGCGGGTGGAAAGACCAGTTCAACAAAATCAACCAGTAAAACCGCAAACGGGTGGTAGAAAGAAGAATTAGTGTGTGTTTCGGCCCATTTCATTACTGAAAATTATTGCCTATTTTTACCAAGTTAATTGATATAACATGAAACCATTTTCGATCGTAGCCCTATCATTGGGCGTTGTATTTGTAGCTGTTCAAACTTACGTAGTTATGTCAACCAATAAAACGGAAACACAAACGTACAAGGTAATCCGCACGGGCGTAGATTTTGAAATTCGATTCTACCCAGGGGTAACTATTGCCACCATTGCTTCAACCGCTAAATCCTACAAGGAATTGGGCAAGTCAGGTTTTCAGAAACTGGCGCATTATATTTTTGGCGGCAATCAAGAAAAACGCCAAATCGCCATGACCACGCCGGTACATATGGACATAAACGATACGCTTTCTACCATGAGTTTTGTGATGCCTTCCAATTTCAACAAAGAAAACTTGCCTCAACCAAGTGATGCTGAAGTTCAAATCAAAAACATCCCTGACGAATATGTAGCAGCGATTAAATTTGGCGGTTTTGCTTCCGATAACGACATCAAACTCAATACCGAGAAATTAGCTGCGGCTTTAAAAACCAATGGCATTTCCCATGATGGTCATTTTCGTTTTTTGGGGTACAATCCGCCATTCCAACTTTTTGGCCGTAGAAACGAGGTCATTGTGAAGGTGGATTGGGAAGTAAAATAGGACGTGCTTATTTTTTCATTTCGCAAAATCAACCTCATGCACGCTACCTATTGGAAAATCGATAAGTTATTTGAAAAATTAACTTCGTTAGCTACCAGTATTCTTGGAAATCCCTTCACATTTGTGTTCGCATTTTGTGTGGTCATTTTTTGGCTCAGCAACACACAATTTTACAATCAAGATATTCACAAGCAGATTGGCGATGTCATTCTGGGAGTCACTTTTTTGAGTTTATTCATCATTCAAAAATCATTCAATAGGTTTTCTGCTTCACTGCATTTAAAAGTCAACGAGTTGGTTGCCTCGCATGAGCCTGCTAGCAATGCTTTGATTAATATAGAGGTAAAAACCGAACATGAAATCATTGAACTTTCCAAAGAATATGCCGAATTAGCTGTTTTGGCTGTCAAGGAAGAAGAGATCAGAGAAGAAATCAGACAGCATGAAAAACCAAGTTGATCTACTTTCCATCTCAAGGGAAGTATTTATGTAAAAGATGTAACTTCTTTTTGGAATTGTGTAATAAATTTAAGCCCAAACAAAGCCATTTTTGCTTACGGTTTTGTTTGGGCTTTTTCATTGTATTTTTTTCATAGCGATACAAAATAAAATTCAAATAAAATTGTACTGGCATCCTTAGTTTTCTTTTCGCCCCAGTTAATTTTTTTTTCAAAACATACTTGAGCTCCCTATTGCCATTCCGAACAAGTTCTCAGCCCCATTGATGCTTTGCGCAATGAATAATTTTTACAATCCAAGTACCCCAAGCAATGAACGAAATTGGAGAGAGAAAATACTTAATATCAAAGGGGATTGACCAATACTTTGAAGGCATTTTTAAGTTCTATGCCTTTATTCTGCGTTTTTTTGGCGCCAGTCTAACTCCGCCATTTCACTTTCGGGAAATCATCAACCAATCCTATGAAATTGGTATAAAATCGCTGTCTTTAATATCGGTTACTGGTTTCATCATCGGTGTGGTGTTTACCAAACAATCAAGGCCGCCATTAGAAAACTTTGGCGCTACAGCTTGGTTGCCTTCCTTAATGGGTATCGCCATCGTACGGGCTTTAGGGCCATTGTTGACGGCGCTGATTTGTGCCGGGAAGGTAGGATCAAGCATTGGAGCAGAGTTAAGCTCTATGAAGGTGACCGAGCAGATCGAAGCCATGGAGGTTTCAGCCATTAACCCTTTTAAGTATTTGGTGGTTACGCGGGTAATAGCTACTACGCTGACCATCCCATTACTGGCATTTTATTGCAGTTTTATTGGCTTGGTGGGCTCCTACTTAAACGTTCATTCCAATGAGACCACTAGTTTGATCATTTTTGTCAAAAAGGCCTTTTCCCAAATCTCTTTTCTTGATCTTTTTTCTGCGGTAATCAAATCATTTATTTATGGCTTCACCATTGGGATTATTGGTTGCTTTAAAGGGTTTAATGCTACCCAGGGAACCCGCGGAGTGGGCAAGGCAGCCAATCAAACGGTGGTACTCGCCATGTTTTTGGTGTTCTTGGAAGAGATCGTCATTGTACAAATTTCCAACTGGGTTCGAGATATTTAACCATGGAAAAAAACAGCGAAGTAAAAGCGGAACCAGTCATCTCTATCAAAGGGCTCCACAAATCATTTGACGAATTAAATGTTTTGCAAGGCATTGATTTGGAATTATTCAAAAGTGAAAACGTGGCCATATTGGGTCGGTCGGGATCAGGAAAATCGGTTTTAATCAAAATCATTGTGGGTTTATTGATGCCCGACGCCGGGGAAGTAACCGTGCTCGGAAAACAAATCAATGGCCTAAAACCTAAAGAATTGGATGCTTTGCGCTTACGTA
This sequence comes from Saprospiraceae bacterium, assembly GCA_040401995.1. GTDB lineage: Bacteria > Bacteroidota > Bacteroidia > Chitinophagales > Saprospiraceae > Haliscomenobacter. The sequence goes on along the minus strand of JBBANM010000050.1, from coordinate 26,411 downwards.
TCGGATTTTCATTTCAAAGCAGCGCCTTGTACGACAGTATGGATGTGTATCAAAATCTCGCTTTCCCTTTGACCATGAATTCCAAAAAATTAAGCAAAAAAGAAGTGGACGCTGCAGTGGAGGAAGCCTTGGAAGCAGTGGGTTTACAAGATAAAATCCACGAGATGCCTGCCGAACTTTCGGGTGGCCAACGCAAGCGAATTGGCATAGCTCGTACTTTGATTCTAAAACCAGAAATCATGCTGTACGACGAGCCTACCTCCGGACTCGACCCCATTACCTGCGCCGAAATCAATGAACTGATCAATGAAGTTCAAGAAAAATACAATACAAGTTCGATCATCATTACCCACGATCTTACCTGTGCCAGAAACACCTGTAGTCGCATTGCGATGCTGATTGATGGTCAATTTTTACAAACTGGAACGTTTGAAGAGGTTTCAAAAACCACCGACGAACGGATTAAAGGTTTTTTCAATTACAATTTCATCCACTGATCATGAAAGAAATTCAAAATACAAGAGCAATTATCGTTGGCATTTTTTTATTTTTTGGCCTGATCTTTTTAGCTGGCGGAATTTTCATGGTAGGGAGTTTGCGCGATGCATTTAATAAAAAAATTCAAATTACCTCCCTTTTTGATGACGTCAAAGGCCTAAATAAAGGCAATAACATTACTTTTTTGGGGGTGAAAATTGGCATCGTCAAGGATTTAAAATTTTACGGAAAAGCAAAGGTGGTGGTGATACTCAACGTTGATAAGAAAACTCAAAAGTACATCCGCAAAGATGCCAAAGTGAAAATTGTCAGTGACGGACTAGTAGGCAATAAAATGCTGGTCATTTACGGCGGATCGGAAAATGCTGCCCAAATTAAAGATGGCGATGTGCTGATGCCTGAAAAAACCTTGTCTACCGAAGACATGATGAACATGTTGCAGGAAAACAATAAAAATCTATTGGTGGTCACTACCGATTTAAAAACCATCAGCGGAAAATTGATCGCTGGCGAAGGAACCATTGGTATGTTATTGAATGACAAGGTCGTATACAACAATATCAATGCCGCTACCGCTTCGCTACACCTTACTGCGCTGAGGGCTGGGCAAATCGCCAATTCGCTTGCCGAATTTAGTGCCGGACTTAAAAAGAAAGGTTCTTTGGCCAACGAATTGGTCAACGATACCACCGTTTTTATATCCGTAAAAGCATCCGTTTTGCAATTACAACAAGTGGCTAATAAAGCTAATGCTATGGTGGTCGACCTAAAAACCGCAACCAATAATCCCAAAACCACCATGGGCGTTCTGATCCACGATGAAGATGCCGGCAACCGATTGAAGGCAATGATTAAGAATTTGGAAAGCAGTTCGATTAAATTGGACGATGACTTGGAAGCCGTGCAACACAATTTTTTACTACGCGGATTTTTCAAGAAAAAAGCCAAAAATGCCAAACGCGATTCCACTGTTTTGAAATAGATTGCAGTGAAGTTCCTTCTTCTTTTGTGTTAAATCATGTAAGATTTTTCAATAGTTGTGTAATCCCTATCCCGCCAAAGTAGCTCATATTAGGGTGCATAAGAGTGTGTTTGGATTTTTAGTTCGCAAGCGTAGTGAGACAAAATTTGCACCAACGAGGCGCGAAAAACGTGGTACAGTTCCGATCATATCGGAAAGAGTGTATCCCGACTTTGTCGGGACAGGACAGCGCTATATGAGTATTTTCGCAACGAAGTTGGGGTGAATTTTGGCCATTTGCAGCGCGAATAAAAAATCCAAACACACTCTCAAAACAAAACCAATTATGAGCAAAAGCAACAAAAAGACCATCCAAAAAACATTAGTCAATGATTTACCTGGTTACCCGCTGTATCCTACTAATGAGGATGTATACCCCAACAAATCGCTGGAGGTCAATCTAGGGCGAGTTGTTCACCCAAAAGAATTTGACGAGGAAGATCTAATTGAACCCAACAATGAAAAGGATTTTAACGACGACTATTCTGGCTCCGACCTAGACGTTCCCGGCTCGGAATTGGATGATGCCCAAGAAAACATCGGCAGCGAAGATGAAGAAAACAATTACTACAGCTTAGGCGGCGATGAGCACAATGATCTGGATGAAGATCGGGGTGAATAAACGATTTCATTCCACAATAATATTTTAAACCCATTCGAATAACGGTGAATATTGCAATATAAAGATAGGATTGTACAATCCATATCATCTGGAATTCAATCACTTTTGTAAGGCGATAATTCAATTGCAAATCTAACTAAAAGACCATGTCAAATAGTTTAGTTTTTTTCGGTAAACGTAATTACCAAACCTCACAAGGATTTTTTACGCTGTTGATTGCTTTTATTTTTGCTGCATTTGCGATACTCCCCTATCAAGCTTACAGCCAAGAAAAAGAAGAATCGCACGATTACAAAATTTCTGAGCATTACAACAAAGCAATGAAAAAAGCCACAGCTTTGGAAAATGGTAAGCTCACTACAAAAGCTGAAAAGCGGATGTGTGTACGTCAGATTGGCGAAAACCTAGCTTATGCGAAAACCAATTTGAATGAATTGGAAAAAAGCGAACCTGCCAACCATGCCAAGTATGAAGAAATGAGAAAGCATCAGGCAGAAGCTTCAGTACACCAAAAAGCATTGGTAGTAGAAATGGCTAAAGCTAAACCCAGCCAAGTGCGGGTAAAAGAACATGCGATGCAACTTCATGCCCATGTTGAAAAAGCTGAACTGGAACACAAATCCACTGAAGAAAAAGGCCAGCGCTAGTAGCTGGCTAAAAACCGTAAAGTAGTTGGTTGGGATGTTAGAGCTTGTTCAGGATTCTGATTCGAGCTGCAAATGGCCAAAATTCACCCCAATTTCGTTACAAAAATGCTCATGTAGCGCTGCTACACTCCGCTTTTTGAGCCTCATTGGTGTAAATTTTAGCTCATTTTCGCCACCGAACCAAAATCCTGAACAAGCTCTTAATTTCACCAGCTACTTTATCACAATTTCTTGACACAGTAACCAAATCAATAATAACCCAACAAACACAACAACTATGGCGACCGATAAATCAATGGTGGCAATTTATGACACCCACAACGAGGCTGAAGCAGCAGTAAAAGAATTGCAAAAAGCTGGCTACAACATGAAGCAACTCTCGATTGTAGGACAAGACTACCACACCGAAGAAAACGTGGTGGGATACTATAATCTAGGAGATCGAATGCTGGAATGGGGCGGTATGGGCGCCTTCTGGGGAAGCATCTGGGGACTTTTCTTAGGTTCGGCATTTTTTATCATTCCTGGAGTTGGGCCCTTGCTCATTGCTGGCCCCTTTGTAGCAGCTTTGGTTGGAGCCCTTGAAGGCGCAGTAACGGTTGGAGGACTCAGTGCCTTAAGCGCTGCATTGGTAAGTATGGGTATCCCAGCAAACAGCGTATTGGAATATGAGTCAGAAATCAAAGCAGGCAAATTCATGCTGCTTGCTCATGGCTCCAGTACAGAAGTAGTAAGAGCACGCGAAGTGTTGGGTATTGAATCTCCTATGACGGTTTAATTAAGGATCATGAATTTTAGAAAAGTAAAACTTGCTCTTTCGGTTGGAATAATGAATCAAGAGACCGGACAAGCGCTTAAGAAAGTAGAGGGGATGATGGATACTTTTCAGGCCGAAGTGGGCAAACTTGTTGCCCGACGGGTTTTACCAAAATCCAGCCTAAGTCGCAGTTTTGAACAACAAAATATTGCCCTACAATTTGAACATTGCACCCTCAATGTAGAATTAATTTCCAACTTGGTTACCCATGCTGAAGTGATTAATAATTTTTCGCTTAAGTAAATCATAGGCTATGAATTGAGTCCGGTGAAATCGACCTAATAAGGTATAGATTTTAACGGACTCATTTTTATTTTCCATTAAGAGTATGTTTGGGTTTTTTATTCGCGCTCCAAATGGTCAAAATTCACCCCAACTTCGTTGCGAAAATACTCATGTAGCGCTGACCTGTCCTCGACAAAGTCGGGATACACGCTTTCCGATATCATCGGAACTTTTCAACGTTTTTCATGCCTCGTTGGTGCAAATTTTAACTCACTACGCTTGCGAACTAAAAATCCAAACACACTCTAAAACACATCAACATCATGTTAATAACATTAAATGCTCAAGTTAGAATAAGAAAAAATTCTGCTTCCAACCTGGGGATTTTTCATGGAAAGTTATTTTTGTTAATTTTGTTTTTTGCCAACTCATTCATTGCGGGTCAATCCTCTCAATTGGAGACTGATAAAGGGATTGCAGCCTCCATTGCTCCTTACAGCTCGGAAATTAGGGAAGCCATTTTGCTGAGCAGCATGCATCCAGAAATATTAACCCAGCTGCAAGAAGCTCAAAGTAAAACCATTGCTTCTTTTCAACAGCTGATTAAAAAGTTTGGACAAAAAAAGCAAGGCTGGTTTTATGATCTTACCCGCTATCCAAATTTGATGCATACCTTGGCAACCCTACCCAATGGAAAAAACAAAGATGCGGTACTGCAATTGTTGCCCAGCAAGGATCCTGATTTACAGACAGCTGCTTGGAATTTGTACAACAAAGAAAAAAACGATCTTATTCAAGTGGATAACATCGCTTTTTCAGCTCAACGCGATTTTGATCATTATTTAGAGAACCTCGATCCGCACATTAAAGCGGCATTTCAGAAATTGAGCGAATCGCCAGATGTGTTGGCTTTGCTGACCAGTAACATTGAATTTACCAGCCGATTGGGTGCCCACTATGCCGATAATCCGGATCGGTTAACCAATTTATTGACCGCATTACACGACAGTTTAAGTGTTCAAAATCAGTACGAAGTTGCTACCTTGAAAAGTCAAATAGACAATAATCCTAAGGCCATACAGGAGTTGAAACAAGCTGCTAAAAGCTATGCAAGCAATAGTGGATACAATTTGCCCAATCAACAAAATTACAATTACAACAGCAATTACAACAATTTCGGAAACCCTTATTCTTATTGGTTTGGCTACCCTACCTGGTATACTTCTCCACTTTGGTATCCTGGAAGTTTTGGCTACAATTCAGGGTTTTACAATGGCGTTGGCGGCTTTGGATTATATGGGTTCCCTTCTTATGGATTCTCCAACTGGTTTTTCAATAGCGGCAATTTCAACCATTATCCCAATTTGTACCACCAATTTGGCAATTATTATCACGGCAACACCAATGGCAATCGGGTTTTAGGATCCGTCAACAACGGGTTTATGGGCGTTGCTCACAACCACTACAGCCCCAATACCGGCAACCATATGAACTACCTCACCTCGCCCAATAACTACTATCGCCCACGTGGTGAAAATTACCGCCCAGGAATAAATGCTACCCATACCAATGCCAATACCTATCATGCTCAATCGTGGGGATCATTTGGCGGAAACGGCGGCAACTTTGGCGGCAATGGCGGTTTTCATGGCGGGGGTGCGCGCGGTATGCAAGGCGGCGGTTCAAGAGGCGGCGGAGGGAGGCATTGATCCTCTATTTACAAGGGTTTAGATTTTTGCAGCTCGTTTTTCCTACGGGTTTGTTGAGTTATTAGAACACCAACACAACAGACCTAATCGATTCACTGATTACCAAAATCAGTGAATCATGTAACTCTTCACACGAACTATGTAACGACCTTCCATCGCAAATAAAGTAAATTTGTAGTGTGAAGGAAATCAATTCACAACTATAAAACTATCAACATGACCACAGGTAAAGTATTATTGGGTGTATTAGCAGGCATTAGCATTGGCGCTACAATAGGTGTTTTATTCGCTCCCCACAAAGGAACCAGAACCCGGAAAATGATTTACGACAAAAGCGATGCATACGCGGAAGATTTGGTTGATCAGTTCAATGAATTTGTCGATAACATGTCCAAAAAATATGAAGTCCTCAAAGCAGAAGCAATGCACGTAGTTGAGAACGGTAAAGCCAAAGTGGATGCCGTTGAAAATAAAGTGATGAACGCTGTAAAATAGTTTTTTTCCTTGATTTGTGATTAGTAACTTGTTAAAGGTCTGTTTGGATGATTTGTAGGAGTTTCGAGAATTATATTGATGGCAAAGCGCCAGCAATATTGAGCGTTCTAAAACAAGTATTAAAAATCCAAGCAGGCTTTTAATTTTTAATCCAGCAATTACACAAAACAGCCATGGAGACACCAGTAATATTGATAGAAACTTTAATGGAAAGTGCTGAAAAATATGGTAAAACCACTTTTGAGCTTTCTAAACTGATTGCACTCGAAACCATCACGGAGGTTTTTACCTCTATGATTACTCGAGTTAGCGTCGTCATTATGATTTCTATGTTTGTGCTGGTTTTTAACATTGGAATCGCACTGTTGCTGGGCGAAGTATTTGGGAAAACTTATTACGGTTTTTTTATTGTGGCTATTTTTTATCTCATCGCTGGAATAATCATGAATGCTTATCTCTACAAATGGATTAAAAAACCCATTAGTGAATTGATCATTGTTCAAGCGCTCAAATAATGGTATTACAATGCCGAAAATTAATTCTGATTCTGATTTAAGAATGGCCATCCTCGAATTGGAAGAACAACGCGCTAAAGAAGGAGAAATGCTAAAAAAACAATTGTTCTTAACTGTTGAAAGCGTCAAACCTATTAATCTACTTAAGCAAACCGTTCACGAAGCCGCCGTTTCACGTGAATTATTGGATGACCTTGTTGGTCTAACCATTGGCATGACGGCTGGCTACCTCGCCAAAATCATGTTTGATGGCAAAACAAAAAGTCCTTTGAAGCGGCTTTTTGGTATTGCGCTCCAAATAGGTATTACCAACGCCGTAGCTAAAAACCCTGAGGTGATTAAGTTTTTGGCCAAAGGGCTAATCAACCTAATCGCTAATACTCGTCAAACGGAAATAGCCTCAGCAGAGACTCACGAAATATGAATAAAATTGTGGCAATCATTGTTGCTCACCCCGATGATGAAACGTTATGGGCTGGCGGCATCATGTTGCGGCATCCAACTTGGCACTGGCATGTTATTTGCCTTTGTCGGAAAAGTGATCAAGAACGCGCCACTCGTTTTTATAGAGTTTTAAAAACACTCCACGCCAAAGGTGTAATGGGCGATCTGGATGACGGCCCTGCCCAAACGCCTTTGAATCCAAATTTAGTAGAACAAACCATTCTACATTTAATACCGCCTCTCCATTTTGACCTCGTCATCACCCACAACCCTACTGGCGAATACACCAAACATATCCGCCACGAGGAAACCAGTAAAGCAGTGATTAATTTATGGCAAAAGCAAAAAATTCGCACCAAGGAGTTGTGGACTTTTGCTTACGAAGACGGCCATAAAAATTACCTACCTAAAGCCATGGAAACAGCCACCGCTTATCGTCAACTCACTTATCAGATTTGGCTACAAAAGTATGCGCTTATTACCAAAGTTTATGGATTCGAAAATACCAGCTGGGAGGCCAAAACCACCCCGCGGGCAGAGGCATTTTGGGAGTTTAATGATGCGCGCGATGCTTATAAATGGCTTGAAAATAAAGGGGTTTTGAGTTATGAAGCCCCTGCCGGGTGACAGTTTATACGATTTGACGACCCTAATTAATTGATTGAACCATTTGACAAATCTAATCACTGGCCGATGAAAGTACTCGTTCTTTATGATTACCCGCCTTCCCCCGGCGGATTGGCAACTCAAGGAGATCTACTTTACCGCGGACTCTTTGAAATGGGTATTGATGCGCACGCCGTTCATTTTGAATCCGCCCAGGAAAAAGAATGGTACTACCGTTGGTTTGAGCCCGATGTGGTGGTCGGCGTTGGTTATTGGGGGCACACGCCCCAATTGGTGTTACACCCCCAGCGGTATGGCGTTCAACCCGTACCCTGGTTGGTGGCCGATGGCTACATCGCTAATTACCAAGAAGTACTCAATGAACTCCCTCTTATTTTAGTTACTTCCAACTGGGTAAAAGAAATGTACGTCCGCGATGGCATCAAAGGCGATAATATTGTGGTGCTTCCTGTGGGTTGTGATACCGACGCTTTTTCACCTTTCGACAAAAATGATCCAAAAATACTGGCCGTACGCGAATCTTTAGGGATTGCTCCCGATCAACTCATGATCCTTACCGTTGGCGGGGATGCCGCTTCCAAAGGCGCTCAAGAGGTGATGCAAGCGCTGGCAATCATCGACAATAAAGCGCCTGATTGGAAATATGTATGCAAAGTTTGGCCGCAAGAGCGCACCAAAATCCAAAATTTATTAGATCTGGAATTGGCCACTCAATTGGGTATTGAAAAAAACGTCACCTACGCCACCAATACCATTTCCCGCAACTTTGTACCCTATCTCATCGGCGCTTGCGACATCTACGCGGCGCCTTCGCGATTGGAGGGTTTTGGCATGCCCCAGGTAGAAGCAGGAGCTTGCGAAAAACCCGTTCTGGGCATCAAAGCCATGGGCATGTTGGATACCCTCATTCATGGCGAAACGGCCTACCTAGCTGAGGTGGCGCATAAAATTGTGGTCAACGAAGTGACCCTTGGTCAAGAATCGGGCTACGAAGACCTCCACCGCATCATCTTTACCGAACCCCGCACCGTGGATTATCGCGCCAATGTTCAGGACATCGCCAAATACTTATTGGAATTGATGGAAAACCCCGAATTGCGCCTCCAAATGGGCAAAGCCGCCCGCCAAAGAGTGGTTGAAAAATTTGATTACCGGGTAGTGGCCAAACAATTTGTTGAAGTTGTAAGCGAGCGATTGGGGATAAGTTAGATATTTTAGAGCTTGTTCAGGTTTTGGGTCTGAGGCGAAGGAGAGCAAATTTAATTTCAGGCGAGGCAAAATTTGCAGCCATATGTGGGCAATACGGCGAAAATTTTAACGAAGCATGAAATAAAATTTGCCTCATGGAGCCCAGAATCCAAAACCTGAACAAGCTCTTATAGGGATGAATGGATCGAGTGCCAAACAAAACCCTAAACAATGACTCATTTTTTTTAATCCAAAACATGCAATCCGCGAATGATCAAGAAATAGGAAAAACCAAAGCAGCTGCCATTGAAGTGCTGCTTCACAATGCGCACGGACCCTTTCATGGGCTCCCGCGCACCGCCGGTTGGGGCTATCCCGAGCCTTATACCCGGGATTTGATGTTTTCTATCCTGGGTATCGCTGTTACGGATAACCCCGTACTGCTGGAATCCATCCGCAAGGTATTGGAAACACTGGCTCAAAACCAGACTACTCGCGGGCACATCCCTTCGCTTGTGCACGATCGCGAAGACCGCGGTTCCAGCGATTCCACGCCGCTTTTTCTATTAGGAGTAGGCATTTATAGAAAAAAAACAGGAGATGCCCATTTCCTAGAATCAGCAGTAGTTAAAGGCCTCACTTGGATGGAATACCAAAGCCCCTCCGATCGCTACCTAATTTCCCAGCAACCCACCAGCGATTGGCGCGATGAGCAATGGGTATTCGGTTATGGGCTTTTTGTCAATACGGTGGTGTACAGCTACCTTAAGTTACTGGGACAAGACAAAAGAGCGGAGTTGATGCGCAAGGAAATGGGGCGATTCACCATTACTGGCGGCGTCATGCACCACCATGTTCATGAAGGTTTGGTGGTTAAACACAAACCTTATTACGCATTTTGGTCCTATAAAATTCACAGCAGCGAACGCTTCGATCTGCTGGGCAATAGCCTGGCCATTCTCTCGGGAATTGCCTCCCCTACCCGTGCCGACGAGATGATTACCTGGATTGAAGCGGAATGCGACGCCTTAAAGAAAAAAGGCGAATTGGCAATCGATTTACCTCCCAATTTTTTTCCCTTCACCAACCCGGAAGACCCCGATTGGCATGCCCGCTATGCCATCTACAACCAACCTGGCGATTACCACAATGGCGGCATCTGGCCTTTCATCTGTGGCATTTACATTGCGGCTTTGGTGGCTGCCAAAAAATATGCGCTGGCCAAAGAGAAATTGATAGCCCTGACCCAATGTGTGAAAATATCAAATCACGAGTCGGTGGAATACGGGTTCAATGAGTGGATTAAAGCACAAGACGGCAAACCCAAGGGGCAAGACTGGCAAACTTGGAGTGCTGCACTCTATTTGTATGCCGTTACCTGTGTAGAGGAAAAAAGTACGCCATTTTTTGATGACATGCGCAAAGAAAGATCAACGTGAAATTATACATCAAATACATGGTCAGCATTCGCTGCAAAATGATGGTGAAAGACGAGCTCCGCAAGCTTGGTCTGCACTATGTTATCGTCGATTTGGGGGAGATTGAGATCATGGAAGACATCACCGCCGATCAACGTCAGAAGCTCAAAACCGGTCTGCTCTTATCTGGTTTGGAACTGATGGACGACAAAAAGGGGATCCTGATTGAAAAAATCAAAAGCATTATTATTGAAATGGTGCACTATGCCGATGAATTGCCCAAAGTGAATTTTTCCATTTACCTGGCTGAGAAATTAGATTATGGCTATACGTATATGGCTAATTTGTTTTCCGAAGTACAGGGAATCACCATAGAGCAGTTCATCATTTCTCACAAAATAGAACGCATCAAGGAATTAATCATTTATGACGAACTCAACATCACCGAGATTGCCTGGAAAATGAATTATAGCAGCGTTGCGCATTTATCGAATCAATTCAAAAAAATGACCGGTTTATCGCCTTCACATTTTAGAAAATTGAAAGATCACCGCCGCAGCCCTATTGAAGAAATTGGGATGAGCAAAAAATAATACCATGCATCAGACGAACACCAAAGAATCGCAATACGCCCGTAGTTTAATCGAAGCCAGTCTGGATCCCTTGGTAACCATCAGTCCGGAAGGAAAAATCACGGACATGAATGAAGCCACCGTCAACATCACCGGCATTGACCGTGCTAAACTTATTGACTCCGATTTTTTTGATTACTTCACCGATCAGCAAATGGCGCGGGAAGTGTACCAGGAGGTATTTGCCAAAGGTTCGGTAGCCGACTCACCCCTCACCTTGCGCCACAAAGACGGAAAATTGACCGATGTTTTATTCAATGGTTCGGTTTACAAAGACGATCAAGGCAATGTACTTGGCGTAGTGATCGTTGCCCGCGACGTGACCGCACAAAAGCTCTTGTCCAAATACTCTCGTAGTTTAATCGAAGCCAGTCTGGATCCCTTGGTAACCATCAGTCCGGAAGGAAAAATCACGGACATGAATGAAGCCACCGTCAACATCACCGGCATTGACCGTGCTAAACTTATTGACTCCGATTTTTTTGATTACTTCACCGATCAGCAAATGGCGCGGGAAGTGTACCAGGAGGTATTTGCCAAAGGTTCGGTAGCCGACTCACCCCTCACCTTGCGCCACAAAGACGGAAAATTGACCGATGTTTTATTCAATGGTTCGGTTTACAAAGACGATCAAGGCAATGTACTTGGCGTAGTGATCGTTGCCCGCGACGTGACCGCACAAAAGCTCTTGTCCAAATACTCCTTGAGTTTGATTGAAGCCAGCCGTGATCCTTTGGTAACCATCAGTCCGGAAGGAAAAATTACCGACATGAATGAAGCCACTGTAAACATCACCGGTATTGACCGTGCGCAACTAATCGGCTCGGATTTTTTTGATTACTTCACTGAACAGCAAATGGCGCGGGAAGTGTACCAGGAAGTATTTGCCAAAGGCTCGGTAGCCGACTCGCCCCTCACTTTGCGCCACAAAGACGGAAAATTAACTGATGTTTTATTCAATGGCTCGGTATACAAAGACGATCAAGGTAACGTACTTGGCGTAGTGATCGTTGCCCGCGACGTGACCGCACAGAAGCTCTTGTCAAAATACTCTTTGAGTTTGATTGAAGCCAGCCGTGATCCTTTGGTAACGATCAGTCCGGAAGGAAAAATTACCGACATGAATGAAGCCACTGTCAACATCACCGGTATTGACCGTGCGCAACTCATCGGCTCCGATTTTTTTGATTACTTCACTGAACAGCAAATGGCGCGGGAAGTGTACCAGGAGGTATTTGCCAAAGGTTCGGTAGCCGACTCGCCCCTCACCTTGCGCCACAAAAACGGAAAATTGACCGATGTACTGTTCAATGGCTCGGTGTACAAAGACGACCAAGGCAATGTGCTCGGCGTAGTCATTGTGGCACGAGATGTAACCGCACAAAAACTGTTGTCCAAATATTCCTTGAGTTTGATCGAAGCTAGCCGTGACCCGCTTTTCGCGATTAGTCCGGAAGGCAAAATTACCGATATGAACCAAGCATCGATAAAGGCAACTGGCTTATCGCGAGAAAAGCTAATTGGCACCGATTTTTTTAATTACTTCACCAAACCCGATAAAGCACGGGAGGGTTACCACCAAGTCTTTTCCAAGGGTTTTGTGGCTGATTACCCGCTCACCATCATGGACGGTAAACTCACCGACGTGCTCTTCAACGGAGCGGTGTACAAAGACGACCGGGGCAATGTGCTCGGCGCCGTGGTGGTAGCGCGCGACATAACCGACCAAAAAAGAATTGAAAAAGAACTGATTGAAGCTCGAATATCCGCAGAACAAGCAACAGCCATTGCCGAAGAAGCCAAAGCCAAAGCCGAAAATGCTACCCATGTTGCCGAAGAGGCTACCTTGATTGCCGAAAATGCCGTAAAAGCCAAACAACAGTTTTTATCCAACATGAGCCACGAAATCCGCACGCCCATGAACGCCATCATCGGTTTTACCAAAGTGGTATTAAAAACCGAACTATCCGCCAAACAAACGGAATACCTTTCTGCCATCAAAACTAGCGGCGACTCTCTGATTGTACTCATCAATGACATACTCGACCTGGCCAAGGTAGATGCCGGAAAAATGACCTTTGAGCAAACGCCTTTCAAGCTCTCGGCTTCTATTTCGGCCATGTTGCACCTTTTTGAAACTAAAATTCAGGAAAAAAACCTAGAACTGGTCAAGATTTACGACAAAAACATCCCCGAGGTATTGATCGGCGATCCCGTTCGCCTGCACCAGATTATATTGAACTTGGTAAGCAATGCCGTGAAATTCACTACCTATGGCCAAATCACCGTCAGTGTTCGATTGGTGTACCAAGATGTGGAAAATGTAACCATTGAATTCGCAGTTTCGGATACCGGAATCGGCATTACCGAAAATAAACTGGAAAAGATATTTGACAATTTCCAGCAAGCTTCCAGTAGTACCTCCCGAGTATTTGGCGGTACCGGATTGGGCTTAGCCATTGTCAAACAATTGGTAGAACCGCAAGGCGGCTCCATTCGGGTAGTCAGTAAAATTGACGAAGGCTCTACCTTTAGTTTTGTTTTGAATTTCAAAAAAACCGATGCAGAAGCAGAGTTGGTGATCGTAATTTCTGATGAGGATCCTGAGGTAAAAAACATCAAAGTCCTGGTAGTAGAAGACATTGCCCTCAACCAACTGTTGATGAAAACCTTGCTCGACGATTTCGGTTTTGAGCGCGACATAGCCTCCAACGGAAAAATTGCCATCGAAAAAATTGCCCTCAAAACTTACGATATCATTTTGATGGATTTACAAATGCCCGAAATGAATGGATTTGAAGCCACCGACTATATCCGCAATGTCCTGCATTCCAACATCCCCATCATTGCCCTCACTGCCGATGTTACTACCGTTGATTTGGCCAAATGCAAAGCCGTGGGCATGAATGATTACATTGCCAAACCCGTGGATGAACGGGTGCTGTACAGTAAAATTGTAGGTTTGGTGCGCAAACCACTGCCCAAAAGCACTAAAAAAACTGTGATCACTAAGGAGAACAAAAAATTCACTTACACCGACTTCGCGTATCTGAAACATTGCACCAACAACAATCCTGACTTAATGTTGGAAATGATTGCGGCTTATTTGGAGCAAACGCCGCTGGTGATCAAAGACATGAAACATAGTTTTGCCTCTCAAGATTGGCACGCTTTGAATGCCGATATCCACAAAATAATACCTTCTTTTTCTATCATGGGTTTTAGTAGCGAGGTGGAAGGTATGGCAAAAAAAATACAGGATTTTGCCCGCAACCAATTGCTTGCTGAACGCGCTTTGGAGCTGACCATAGAATTGGAATTGATTTGTACACAAGCCTACCAGGAATTGGAGCTAGAATATTCAAGAATTGAAAACATGAGATTGTGAAAAATAAGAATAAGATCAAGATTTTCTTGGTTGACGACGATGTAGTTTTTATTCAGTTGCTGAAAATAGAATTTCTGCAACACGCTGATTTGGTCATTGAAACCCATGCCACTGGCGAGCTTTGTGTCAATAATCTATCCCATGACCCCGACGTCATCATTCTGGATTATTGTCTCAATGGGATCGATGATACCGCAATGAATGGCCTAGAATGCCTCGATAAAATCAAAGCCTTCAATGCCGATATTCCCGTAGTGATGCTTTCCGGACAGAATAAAATTGAAATAGCCATCAATTGTATTCACCACCGGGCATTGAATTATGTGGTTAAAAACGACTCGGCATTTTTTCGACTGCAAAACATCATCAGCTCTATTTTTCAGTTCAATAAAATGCACAAACAATTGCACTGGTATGTAGACCAAGGAAATACACTTACCCGACCCGAAATAAATTGAAACAATGAAGAAAAATTTATTTTATTTCCTCTTTGCTTTTATGTTGTTGATAGTAGTGTTACTGACTTTTTATTACAACAATAAAAAAAATGAAGCCAACAGCAATTTGTTGGATCATACTCAAAAGGTGTTACAGGCTAACAACCGTATTCTGATAGATGTTCTGCGTCTTGAAACCAATTCACGGGGATATTTTTTGACTGAAAACAAGGTTTTTTTAACCCCATTTAATCAAGCTTTGCTTTCCGTACAGCAGAATATTAAGACATTAAATGCACTAATTGAGGCAGATGCTACACAAAAAATCAGAGTGCAAGCACTAAAACATAGCATTGCTCAAAGATTGGTTTTATCCCGAGAAATCGTTGCGATGAGTCAATTAAAAATTCAAAACAACATTTCGAAGAAAGCCATTATCGAAAAAGGAAAAACCTTAACCGACTCCATCCAAAAAGCAATTGATGTAATAAATACTAAAACGCTAAGTATTTTTAATAGTAGAAAAGCAGAAAATGAAAATAGCATCCGCAATGCCGGAGTTACATTTCTACTGCTGCTGATCGTTCTTTTTGGTCTTTTTGCTAGAACGTTCATTTTACTACAAAAACAAAAAATCATATCCCAAACAGCAATTGAATTGGAATCAAAAGTCTCTTTGCGCACTTATGAAGTCAACCAAGAGCTCAAACAAAAAGAACTAGAGGCCATAGCAGCTAAAGAGAAAATAATAACCGATTATTCGCGCAGCCTGATTGAAGCCAGCCATGATCCATTGGTTACCATCAGTATTGAAGGTAAAATCATGGACATGAACAAAGCGATGTTGGATGTTACCGATAAAACCCGAGAAACGCTAACTGGCGCCAATTTTTTTGACCATTTCACCGACCCCCAAAAGGCCAAGGAGGTATATCAGGAAGTGTTTTTAAAAGGCTTTGTGGTAGATTATCCGCTCACCATAAAAGATGGTAAATTAACCGATGTGCTTTTCAATGGGTCTACTTACAAAGATGGCCAAGGAAATGTACTCGGCGCAGTAGTGGTAGCGCGCGACCTCACCGAACAGAAAAAAATCGAAAAAGCCCTAACCCAAAGTTTGAAGGAAATTTCTGATTACAAATATGCCCTCGACGCCTCTTCTATTGTTGATGTTACGGATGAAAAAGGCATCATCAAATTTGTAAATGCCAACTTCTGTAACATTTCCCAATACAGCCCCGAGGAATTAATTGGCAACACTCATCACTTAATCAACTCCGATTTTCACACTAAGGCATTCATGGCTGACATGTGGAAAATCATCAGTAGTGGAAAAATATGGCGCGATGAGATAAAAAATCGCTCCAAGGACGGTAATTATTATTGGGTATTGACCACCATTGTACCTTTTTTGGATGAACATGGAATACCTTACCAATACGTGGCCATCCGTACCGACATTACCGAACAAAAAAGGGTGGAAGCAGAATTAAGCGAAGCGCGGGTGGTAGCCGAAGAGGAAAAAAGCAAAGCCCAAGATGCCATGAAAGCCAAACAACAGTTTTTATCCAACATGAGCCACGAAATTCGCACGCCCATGAACGCCATCATTGGCTTTACCAAGGTGGTGCTAAAAACCGACCTGAGCGCCAAACAAAAGGAATACCTCACGGCCATCAAAATGAGCGGTGACACCCTAATTGTTTTGATCAACGACATCCTGGATTTAGCAAAAGTGGATGCCGGGAAGATGAAATTTGAACAAACGCCCTTCAAATTAAACTTGTCGCTCGCCGCTATGCTGCACCTATTTGAAGCAAAAATGCAGGAAAAAAACCTCGCGCTTGAGTTTACCTACGATCCAATGATTCCCGAAGTACTGCTGGGCGATCCGGTTCGTTTACACCAGATCATGCTAAATTTATTGAGCAATGCAGTGAAATTCACCTCAAAAGGCCGTGTAGGGGTAAAGGTGCAAACCTTAAGAGAAGATGCGGAAAAAACGGTACTGGAATTTTCCATTGCTGATACTGGAATTGGCATCCCGGCAGATAGGGTGGCAAAAATTTTCGAAAACTTTCAACAAGCATCCAGCGATACCTCAAGATTATACGGCGGAACTGGGCTTGGCTTGGCCATTGCTAAGCAACTGGTAGAAGCGCAAGGCGGTAGTATTTGGGTTAAAAGCACGCTTGGTGAAGGCACTACGTTTAGTTTTGTATTGAGTTTATTTAAAACCGACGCCGAGGCAGTTTTTGAGGCCCCCCTCACCGAGTTGGATACGGAAAGCAAAAACATCAAAGTGCTGGTGGCCGAAGACATGGCGCTCAATCAATTGTTGATGAAAACCCTACTCGATGATTTTGGTTTTGAAAGGGATATCGCCGACAATGGCAAAATTGCCATTGAAAAACTAAAAGCAAAATCTTACGATATCGTTTTGATGGATTTACAAATGCCCGAAATGAACGGTTTTGAAGCCACTGAATACATCCGTACTACCATGAATTCAAAAATCCCAATCATTGCTTTGACCGCCGATGTCACCACCGCCGATTTGGCAAAATGCACTGCCGTAGGGATGAATGATTACATTGCCAAACCCATTGACGAGCGCGTGTTGTACAGCAAAATTTTAGGTTTGGTGAAGAAAAATAATCCGCGCGAAGTTTTAAACCTACAAGGAAGCGATCAACGGAAAAACATCAGGTACACCGATTTGGATTATTTGATTCAACGTACCAAAAACAACCCAGAAATGATGTTGGAAATGATTACGGCATTCTTAGAACAAACGCCGCCGCTAATTGATGCCATAAAACAAGGATTACAGGAACAAAATTGGGATCTATTACAAGCGGCCATCCACAAGATCATTCCTTCGTTTTCCATCATGGGCATTCCTAAAGATTTTGAAGTTGTAGCAAAAAAAATCCAAACGTTTGCCCGCTCACAACAACAAAACGAAGGTATACACGAATTGGTAACAGAGATCGAAAACGTTTGCAGGCAAGCCTGTAAAGAATTGGAAATTGAATTCATCCGCATAAAAGACCTACAATCATGACTCCCAAGAGTAAGATAAAGCTATTTCTCGTCGACGATGACGCCGTTTTTTTGAAATTGTTAGAAATTGAGTTTCTGCAACATGCTGATTTTGTGGTAGAAACCTTTGCTACTGGCGAACTTTGTTTAGCCCATATTTCTGAACACCCGGATGTGATCATTCTGGATTATCATTTAGATGGTATCGACAAAAACGCCATGAACGGCATTGAAACCCTTGATAAAATCATGGTCATCAGTCCTGATATTCCAGTCATCATGCTCTCGAGTCAAGACAGCATTGACGTAGCCATCAGTTGTATGCACCACCGTGCTCATGATTATGTGGTGAAAAGTGAAACCGCTTTTGTGCGGCTTAAAAAAATCATTACTGCAGTTTTTCAGTACCGCAAGATGGAAAAGGAATTGAACTGGTACATGGAGCGGATGTAGTCGGGGTCTTTGGCAGGTATACCTTAAACTTCCAAGTTTTCAGCAGGAGCAAAAAATAAATAGATGGTGTATTGTAGGCTAAATTTCTGTTCGCCCAGTTAAAAACTGACCGATCTATCGCTTGATTTAGGGGATTTTGAATAGCGGCAGCGCCGCCAAACGTCTGTAGAAATGGCTAAGATTAGGCGATGAAGGGGCAGCGCCCCGTAACATAAATTAGGAACTCCGTTACGGGGCGCTGCCCCTTAGAAACGGTTACCATTTACTATAGCACAGACGTTTCGCGACGCTGCCGATGTATCCTGTAAGCCCTACTATTGATTTAAGTTAGGAATATTACAACTAATCGCCATGATTCTGTAACGCCATTGCTAGCTATCGGAGCTAAATTTGTAGGCGTCACATAACATGCAAACATCACCTTTAAAATTCGAACATGCCATTAATGAATGTTATCATAGCTTTAATCATTGTAGGCGTATTGCTTTGGTTAGTAAACACCTACATTCCCATGGATCGCAAGATCAAAAATATCCTCAATGCCGTGGTTGTTATCGTGGTTGTGCTTTGGCTGTTGAGGGTTTTTGGGTTAATGGACAACATTGCCAATATTCGGATATAAAACCATTGAAGCGCATTTGGTGTCAAAAGGCATGCTATTCCTAAAACCCGTTTATGGCAGCGTGCATAGCAGTAAAAGTAAACCACAAACTGGATAAAATGCCGATTGAACCAAGTGCGCTCCAATGATTTGTACGTGAAAAGGTGAATCATGTAACTATTTCTTTTAATAATGTAACGATCCCCGCCCACAAAACTGCCACCTTTGAATGGTGAAAATTACTTCACCAAACTAAACGTATAACAATGAACTCCAAAGAACTGATTGGAAAATGGAATGAGCAAAAAGGCAAACTCAAACAACAATTCGCCATCCTAACCGACAATGATCTAATGTTTGCCGAAGGCAAAAAAGAGGAAATGATGGGCAGATTGCAAATCAAACTGGGCAAGTCAAAAGAAGAACTAGAAAAAATCATTGCTGAATTGTAAGCAATTAATCATCAATGAACCTTACTTCAAGGTTAATTCACAAATTTTTTAATAACCTAACAAAAAACAAAACAATATGAAAAATTCAATTTTCAATCTAGCCTTATTAGTCTGTTTAACTTCTACCCTGCTGTTCACTGGTTGTCAAACGCCTGCCCAAAAAGTAGATGACGCCAAAACCAACGTGGATAATGCCAACCAGGATTTGAAGGATGTCAAAAAAGACGCCATGGCTGAAGAACAAAGAATGGCTGACGAAAAAGACTGGATGGACTTCAAAACTGCTTCAGAAATGAGGATCAAAGAAAACGAAACCCGCATTACCGAGCTAAAAGCAGAAATGAAAAAATCTGGAAAAAAATTGGACGCAGCTTACGAGAAAAGAATCGTAGCTGAAGAAGAAAAAAATAAGGCTTTGGAAACTAGAATGACCGCTTACCACACTGGTCAAAGTGACTGGGCAGAATTCAAACGCGAATTCAACCACGATATGGATGAGCTTGGACAAGCGCTAAAAGACCTGACTGTTAATAACAAGAAGTAATCTGAACTACCAACTTTAATTTGGTCGGGTCTTTTTTGATCCGACCTTTTAAAGTGTTCAAGAGCTTGTTCATGTTTTGGATCTGAGGCGAAGGGGAGCAAAATTTATTTCAGGCGAGGCAAAATTTGCAACCGTATGTGGGCAATACGGCGAAAATTTTAACAAAGCATGAAATAAAATTTGCCTCATAGAGCCCAGAATCCAAAATTTTAACAAGCTCTAAACCCTATTCTGCTGGAAAAGCCCGTAATAACAACCCCCTGGTTAACCCCAACATTCCATTTTTCCATCACCAATGCTAATCTAAAAATGAAAGAGACTACAGATATTGAAAAGTCCAAAGCCTACATCACCGTTGAAATCATTGAATATGTAGCCAATGCTGTAGTTATTAAAACTATTTTGAAAAAATCTACCGGCAATATCAGCGTCATGTCGTTTGACAATGGCGAGGGATTAACGGAAAGAACCACTCCTTTCGATACCTTTGCGCAGATCATAGAAGGAAAAGCAGAAATTGTCATCAGCGGCGAATCCCATTTATTGTACACTGGTCAATCCATTGTTATTCCCGCACATGCTGCTAATTTCATCAAGCCAAATGGCCGTTTTAAAATGATCCTAACCGTCATTAAAAGCGGATACGAGTGAATTATGCAACTCTTCCAAAGAATTGTGTAATACTTCAGCCCAAATCAAAGCCTATTTTACTCGATTATTTCTTTTGATTTCAACAACCAAAAAAACACGTCATGAGTAAAGACAAAGGAACTAAGAACCACAAAAAAGCGCCTGCTGACAAGACGACTGGCAAGCTAAAACCCAAATCTGATTACAAGTCGGAAGGCAAAAGTGGTAGCGCGCCTCAAACCAATATCGAAGCGCTGAATCCCAAAAATAATTCTAAGGGAGGAAGCGGAAAGCCGTAGAGTTTCCAAAGCTATAACAGTGGATCTAGCATTTTATGATTACCGAGCATTTATTACCTGATTGCCGAGCCAGCAATGGCTTGGCGGTCAAGTTTTTATCCGTACTGCTTCAATAGATTTGTTATGAAGACAAGTCTAATCCCTCAAACTTCTAACCCCAACTTTTTATGCTAAACATCATTAAACACGGGGTTATCCTCTCAAAAACAGCACATGTTTTTGAAAATGAAGGCGTGTTGAACCCAGCCGCCATCCGTGAAGGAGATAAAATTCATCTTTTTTACCGCGCAGTCAGCACTGGCAATTTCTCAACAGTAGGTCATTGCATATTAAAAGACCCCTTGACAATAGAAAGTCGGGATGTAGAGCCGGTAATTATTCCTCAATTTGGCTACGAATCACATGGGATTGAAGACCCGCGCATCGTAAAAATCGACGACCTCTATTACCTAACTTATACCGCTTATGATGGGGTGAATGCTCTAGGCGCTCTAGCTACTTCAACCGATCTTATCCATTTTGAACATCAAGGACTGATCGTACCACAACTTACTTACGCAGAATTCAACGAGCTTGCCAACCCCAAAGGAAAGCTCAACGCCAAATACCTGCGCTACAATGAACACGAACGCATTTTTGAAAACGAAGGTGCTAAAGCGCTTTTATGGGATAAAAATTTGATCTTTTTTCCCCGAAAAATAAAGAATCAATTTTGCTTTCTGCACCGCATTAAACCCGATATTCAAATTCTAGTAGCAGTCAACACCCTCGAAGAACTTACCCCGGAGTTTTGGCGGGATTATTTCTTGCATTTTAATGATAATGTGATGCTTACCCCAAAATACGATCACGAAGTAAGCTACATCGGCGGCGGTTGTCCACCCATCGAAACCGCTGCAGGTTGGTTGTTGATTTACCACGGGGTACAGGATTCATTAAAGGGCTATGTCTATTCTGCTTGTGCCGCTTTGATGGATCTAGAAGACCCCCGTAAGGAAATTGCCCGACTACCCTACCCTCTTTTTAAACCCGAATACCCTTGGGAATTAAAAGGCGAAGTCAATAATGTTTGTTTTCCAACGGGCTCGGTTACATTTGATGATACTTTATATATCTACTACGGGGCTGCTGATGAGCGGATTGGCTGTGCTTCTTTGATCATTTCCGACTTAATCGAGGAACTAATGCGCTACAGTATTATACCAAATGTTTTGGTGGAGGTTACGCCTGGGTTCGAATGATTGACTCAATAGGGCCCCAACCCCGAAATACCTCTTTTTACTAAATCAATAAACCACCAGTAATGAAAAACGACATCAGCATTCTACCTACTCCATATTTTACTAAATTTTTACCTTCCTCATCAATGGCGTCAAAAAAAATTTTGCCATTGAATACCTTGCCAGGAATATTAATGATTACCACGTATCCACCCAATGAATGTGGAATAGCTACCTATTCTCAAGATTTACTCAAAGCACTGAACAATAAGTTTAATCATTCTTTCTCCTTGAAAGTTTGTGCTTTAGACGCTAAAAACATCCACCGCGATTATCCAAAAGAAGTAAAATACACGCTAAATACTTCCGATTCGATCCAATATCTTGATCTAGCCTATACCATCAATTTTGACAAATCCATTCAACTGGTTTTGATTCAACATGAATTTGGGCTATTTCAAAACGCTCAAAAAGATGCCTTTTTACAATTCATTTACGGCATATCAAAACCCGTGGTGATTGTATTTCATACGGTGCTTCCTACTCCCGACGAAGCCATGCGCATTCGGGTACGGCACATCGCAGCAGCTTGCGCGTCGATAGTCGTGATGACCAAAAATGCCGCTCAACTTTTGGAATTTCAGTACGGTGTACCCGAGGCAAAAATTGAAGTTATTGCCCACGGTACCCATTTAGTACCCCACCTGGATCGCGAAGAATTGAAAGCAAAATATGGCTTAGCTGGCCGAAAAGTATTGTCTACCTTTGGCTTACTTAGTTCGGGCAAAAGCATTGAAACCACCCTGCAAGCCCTGCCTGAGATCATAAAAACAAATCCAACGGTTACTTTTCTCATCATTGGCAAAACGCATCCAAGCGTGGTGAATGAGGAAGGTGAAAAATACCGAGAATCCCTTGAAGCGTTGGTAACGGAATTGGATCTCAGCGCCAATGTACAGTTCGTCAACCACTATATCCCCTTAAACGAGTTGCTAGAGTACCTTCAGCTCACCGATATTTACTTGTTTACTTCAAAAGACCCCTACCAGGCGGTGAGTGGAACCTTTGCTTACGCCATGAGTTGTGGTTGTCCGATCATTTCTACCCCCATTCCTCATGCCCGCGAGGTGCTGAATGCCGATACCGGTATCATCATCGATTTTCAAAACATCCAACAATTGGCACAAGCCGTCAATCAATTGCTGGTAAATCCTGATTTGAGCGCTGCATTTAGATCCAATTCTTTGCAACGGATAGCACCTACTGCTTGGGAAAATTCAGCCATCGCTCATGCTCTTTTGATCGAAAAAACCGCCAACAAAAACCAGCGTATGTCGGATTCGCCTACATTCGATCTTGCTCAGCTTAATCAACAAAAAATTGTTCTAAATTATCGGTTGCCCGCATTTAATCTGGAACATGTAAAGAAAATGACCAGCGATTTTGGGATGATCCAATTTTCTAAAATCAATCAGCCCGATTTTGAATCCGGTTACACCATTGACGACAACGCCCGAGCGATGATCGCTCTGTGTATGCACTATGAAGTTACCAAAGATGTAGACGATTTAGTTTATCTGGGTATTTACCTGAATTTTATCGGTTTTTGCTTACAACCCGCTGGCAATTTTTTGAACTATGTGGATGTCAACCACCAATTTACCGATCAAAATTACGAAACCAACCTCTCCGACGCCAACGGAAGAGCCATCTGGGCTTTGGGTTTTTTGATATCGAAAAGTGAATTTTTACCTGCTGATCTTGTAATCAAGGCTACGAAAATTTTAAACCGAGCCTTGGTTCATGCCGAAAAAATGCACTCTACCCGTTCCATGGCTTTTGTCATCAAAGGTATTTACTACAGCAACTTACATATCAAATCATCAAAAAATTCTTTGTTACTCAAAACATTAGCACAACGATTGTTGCAAATGTACCGCCATGAGGCAGAATTGGATTGGCAATGGTTTGAAAGTTATTTGACATATGCCAATAGTATTTTGCCTGAAGCACTCTTATGCGCTTGGCTGGAAACTGGTAATGTAGCGTTCCGCGAAACCGCTTTGGCTTCCTTTGAATTTTTACTCTCCAAAACATTCGACCACAACGGTATAAAAATCATTTCCAACAAAACTTGGTTGTTCAAAGGACAAACCGCGGCTCCACACGGCGAACAACCCATTGATGTGGCTTATACCATTCTGACCTTGGGTAAATTTTATGAAGCATTCCAAGACGAAAGCTATTTGCACAAAATGAAAACGGCTTTTAATTGGTTTTTAGGAAAGAACCACCTCCATCAGATCATTTACAACCCTTGTACTGGCGGCTGCTACGATGGATTGGAAGAAACACAAGTCAACCTAAATCAAGGCGCAGAATCTACACTGAGCTATTTATTGGCCCGATTAACTATGGAAAAGCATACTTGATAAGTTACTGTATTTTAGGTTGTTACGTTTACTAAACTTTTGAAGTTTAGTAAACGTAACAACCTAAAATTCAATAATTCGCATGAGGAATATATTCTGCTAGCAATAGCTTTTAGAACGCTTTGTAAAATTATTTTGATGAAAAATCCCATTACTAATCTAAAGCATTGGTCTACCTTATTGGATATTAAAATTGCCTTTGTAGTTTTTGTAGTTTGCATTTTTTATGCTTGCTGGCTCGAAGCCGACAATCTTCATTTAAAAAAAGACCGAGCTGCGCCAGCATACAGCAACAATAAATTAGATCCGCAGGTAAATTTTGAGAAATGGAAAATTCTCAATAATACCAAGTACGTTAAGCATTAAAGATTTTCGTAAAAATTAATTAGCACGCCTTCATCTTTGATGTAATGGTTTTATAAATGCAGGCACAAATTAAAGCACAAACGCCAGTTTGTGTCCTAATTTGTGAAAATTTGTGCAATTTGTGGCTGAAAATTTGTTATGCCGCATCGCCGAAGGCGAGGTATTAAACTTTCACAGATTTTCCAAATTCCCGTTCCTTTTTTGCTTCAGTTGTTTGTAATAGGAAGGCGAAAGACCCGTCACTTTTTTAAATTGATTCGATAAATGGGCAACACTGCTGTATTGAAGAAGATAAGATATTTCAGTCAAACTCATTTCATCATAAAGAAGAAGCTCCTTAACCTTTTCAATTTTATGGGCAATAATGAATTGCTGAATGGTAATGCCTTTTACTTCGGAAAAAATATTGGAGAGATAGGTATAATCGTAGCATAATTTTTCGCTGATGTATTCTGAATAATTTACTTTAGGCAATTCATCAGCGTAATGAATCATTTCGATGATGACATTTTTTATCTTTTCAATCAACACTGCTTTTTTATCGTCCATGAGCTGCAGACCAGAATTCAACAAGTTAGCAGCTAGTTTTTCGCGTTTTTCTGGCTCTAAATCGCCCATGACTTCAACATAACCCAGGTCAATTTCACCGTGTTGAAGTCCAAGTCTCTCCAACTCGTCTTTGACCACCAGTTTACAGCGTAAACTGACCATATATTTGATGTATAGTCTCATATTTAGTCTTTTACGAACCTACATCATAGAAATATTATAAAACATCAGGTCATTTAATTTGACTTGATACTCTATTAGGAACGGGTGAATAATAAGTGATCGCTTTAGAGCTTGTTCAGGTTTTGGATTCTGGGCTCCATGAGGCAAATTTTATTTCGTACTTCGTTAAAATTTTCGCCGTATCGCCCACATACGGCTGCAAATTTTGCCTCGTCTGAAATAAAATTTGCTCTCCTTCGCCTCAGATCCAAAATCTGAACAAGCTCTTAGCCGCCGCTATTTTGCCGCCAATCAACTATCTTTTGAGGCGCAATGTGGTGCATTTTTTTACTTCCCACGAGATGACCAGGTGATTTTTGTCTCTTTCTTTTTTCGTCCTGCCGCGTTGCAAATGCTCGTCGTAGCTTTGGCTATGCCTGCGCTTTGCGCCTCGCAGGTCAAAAAAATAAATTCGCCAAAATTTCACCTTCCCATCCCCTGGGAAGTAAACGAAAAAGATAGGAAGAGTGGCGGTAAAAGAGCAAGGCAAAAGTGAGCACTTATTGTTTAACCGTTCCTTAGATACAATTTACGCCTTTTTTTTTAAAAAATGTAGTAAAGGTGTAGGCTTTAAAAGACTATACTTCGCGTCGTCAAGTTTCGAGCATGAAAAATAACGATACGGTTTACGTAAAAGGACAACTGTTTTTCACCTCTGAATCTATTGTCATTCTAAAATACACCACAGATTGCTCAGATTGCACAGATTCTTACCGCCTTCGGCGTAAGCACGATTCCACAGATAGTAGAGACACGATTCATCGCGTCTACCCAATCTGTGGAATCGTGCTTGTGATGCAATCACAAGAATCTTTGGAATCTGTGTATCTGTGGTCGATAATCATTTGACGCAGTCAATTTTTAGGTACTAAGCGATCAAAGTATGTTATCTTTACCATACAATGACAGACACAG
>JBBANM010000049.1:0-44328 GCA_040401995.1 Saprospiraceae bacterium | reverse complement strand
GTTGACCATAAATTATTCAAATTTTAATGCCGATTAATTTTGGCTAAGTACTTATAAACCTTAGATGACCAATATGCTTCCTCCTCGCCTACATGTAATCCTCGCCACCAAAGCGCCCGTTGGAATCGTGATCCGGCGCGGTCCTTCCAAGCTGCATTGTACCTTGTTGTGGGACCGGCAAAACGACACCTTCACCATGGGACAATGGCTCAAAGGCCGTATTTACGAACACCGCTCCGACCTGTCACCAGACGGGAAACATTTTCTCTATTTCGCCATGGACGCCCGACGCTCCCGTAAAGGGCCTAGCTGCTGGACTGCCATCTCGCGCGCGCCGTACCTGAGGGCCATTGCCTTGTACGGGGATGAAGAAACCTGGCTCGGGGGCGGACTTTTCCGCGATAACAAAACTTATAGCGTGAACGGCGGCCCATTTTTTCGCACGCTTCGAGAATCGGAGGAGGTTGTTATGGCTAAACCCAACCCTAAAGCGCGGGTAGTTTCTTGGGAGAAGGCGATGCAGGATGCTAAATACCCGATGGCCGGAGACTTAGGCGTGTATTGTAATCGATTGGAGCGCGATGGTTGGTCGCTTGCCTCTAAAGAAGTGGAAAACCAATATGCGTTCGAGAAAAAATTTGAACGCAAATGGTTGCTAAGGTCGCTGGTAAATCAAGGAAAATCAAAGGAGTTAGGCAAATCCATTACCTGGAGCGAATATTCACTGCTACACATCCCTACAGGAAAGTTGCTGCACTTCCCCGATTGGGAATGGGCAGATGTCGACCGGTCGCGATTAGTTTGGGCAACTAAAGGGCAAATTTGGGCCGGACAGTTGAATGAGAATGGCCTCACAGACGAAAAAATGCTGCACGATTTTAATGACATGCAGTTTGAGGCAATAAAGGCGCCTTATTTTTGAGAGATAATTTGTCCCTTTTTTTCAATAACCTAAGAATTATGACTGCATTAGCTGAAAAAAAATTGGAGTTTATTCGGGAAGTTTCCAACATCGAAGACTTAAAAACGCTGGCGGCATTGATGGAAGCTTATCGAAAAATCACCGAAGAAGCAAAAGCTGCCACTAAATCGGTCAACCCGATTCGTCAGAAATTCGATGCAGACGCTATTCGTCAACGACGGGTTCGAGTAGGGCATAATAAAGCCAAAGTCATGCGCATTATCCAGGAAATGGATGTACAAGAACCTATTGAACAACTTTTGGCTCAACTGACGAGATGATTTTTCTTTTTGATTCCAATATCGTTCTGCATTAGCCCCAGAACGCTCACCCCTCAAACAGCGCAGTCAAAAAATCTCACCCAACTTCTCCATTAAAATCCCTGATTTTAGTACTTTTAATATTCAACTTTCCAGAGTTCAAGGATTCGCTATCCGTAAACCAAACACATGAGAATCTTAACCACTTTTATTATGCTGATCATCGTCACCAGCCTGATGGCGCAGCAACACTACCCTATCCAAGCCATTCCTTTTCAAAAGGTTACGCTGCAAGACAAATTTTGGGCGCCCCGAATTGAAACCGTGCGCAAAGTCACCATCCCGCATACTTTTCGCAAAAATCTGGAAACGGGTCGGGTAAAAAACTTTATCGCTGCGGCCTCCCCTACCCCTAGTTCCGTATGCAGTATTTTCCCCTTTGACGACAGCGATCTTTACAAAATCATTGAGGGCGCAGCTTATGCGGTGCAAACTAAGCGTGACGCCAAGTTGGAAGCTACCGTCGACAGCCTAGTGACCATCATCAAAGCCGCGCAAGAACCCGATGGCTACCTCTATACCTGGCGAACGATTGTAGAACGTCGCAACAATCCCGGCATGCTGAGTACCGACACCAAGGGCGCCAATCTGGACTGGTTGTCGGGACCGCGCTGGGCCAAAGAAGACGACCTTAGTCATGAATTGTACAATGCCGGCCACCTTTATGAGGCCGCTGTAGCCTGGTACAACGCTACCGGAAAACGCAACCTGCTCGATATTGCCCTCAAAAATGCGGCATTGATTGACAAAACCTTTGGCCCTGGCAAATTGCAAAAAGCTCCTGGACACGAGGAAATTGAACTGGGTTTGGTGAAACTGTACCAAACTACGGGCGAAAAACGCTGGCTCAATCTGGCCAAATTTTTCATCGACGTACGCGGGTATGGCGAGGCCTACAGTCAAAACCATATGAAGGTCAAAGACCAGCGCGATGCGCAGGGGCACGCCGTGCGCTTGGCTTACCTCTACGCGGCTGTGGCCGATGTAACTGCCTTGACCGGCACCGACGAGTATCGTACCGCCCTGAAAGCGGTTTGGGACGACATCGTGGGCAAACAAATTTACATTACCGGCGGCGTGGGGGCAACAGGCAGCAACGAAGGGTTTGGTGGAGCCTATGATTTGCCCAATTACAGCGCCTATTGCGAGACCTGTTCTTCCATTGCCTTTGTCAATTGGACCCAAAAGATGTTTCAACTTACTGGCGACAGCCGCTACCTCGATGTGCTGGAGCTGACCTTATACAACGCGCTCAACGCCGGTATCTCGCTTTCTGGCGATCACTTTTTTTATCCTAACCCTTTAGAAAGTCGCAAAAATATAGCCCGTACCGAATGGTTTAGTTGTGCTTGCTGTCCGCCCAATTTGGCTCGTTTTTACAGCTCCATGGCCGGGTTGTTTTATGCCCAAAAAGGGAACGAATTGTACTTGAATTTGTTTGCGGCCAGCAAAACAAGCTTCGAAACCACCAATGGTAAAAACAAAATAAAGGTCGACATTCAGCAAGAAAGCGATTATCCTTGGAGCGGAAAGATCAAAGTGAAAGTAAATCCCGCCTCGCCCAATACTTTTGCTCTAAAAGTGCGGATTCCGGGCTGGGCCAATGGAGAAGCAATTCCTTTGGGGCTGTACAGTTTTGTCAATCCCAAGGTAAAACCGATCGTATTTAAGGTCAATGGTAAAGTTTTTGCCGCAAAAACCGATGCAGGATACGCTACGTTGGAACGCCAATGGCAAAAAGGCGATGTAGTTGAATTCGAATTGCCCATGGAGGTTCAAAAAGTTGCCGCCGATGCTCGCGTCAAAGCTGATGAACTGCGTTACGCCCTGAAAAGCGGTCCGCTGGTGTATTGCATCGAAGGCAAAGACCAAGCTGATGACCGGGTGTTGAACATGGTCATGTCGGAAGAAACGCCTTTCAACCTCCAGTACGATCCCAAGCTCTTAGGTGGACAACAAACCATCCATTTCAATGGCAATCTGGTCACCAAAAAAACTGCGGAAAGAAGTGCAGAATTGCAACCACTGGATCTCACCGCCATTCCTTACTACTCCTGGGCCAACCGCGGTCGCGACAATATGCTGGTTTGGTTGCCGTATGACCTCAAAGTAACCAAATCGATTGCTCAACCTACCTTGGCCAATCGGAGTACCTTCAGCGCGTCGCCAGAGATGAAAGGCGCATTAACTGCAACCAGCGATCAATCTGCGCCCAAAACCTCTGGCGATGGCGAAAGTACTTATGTGCATTGGTGGCCTCATTTTGGCACCGAGGAGTGGCTGCAATACACTTTTCCTAAGTCGGAAAAAATCAGCAAAGTGAAGGTTTATTGGTTTGATGATGGCGCAACGGGCGGCGGTTGTCGGATCCCTAAATCTTGGCGCGTTACTTACCTGGACAATGGCGAGTGGAAACAGGTCAAAAACCTACAAGCTTACCCCATTCAAAAAGATACCTGGAATGAGGTGGCGTTTGAGGGGGTGAATACTACGGCCATCCGGATTGAGTTGGTGCTCCAAAATGGGGTGTCGGCGGGCGTGCATGAGTGGGAGGTGGAATAGGAGTTTGAATTGATGACAACTACCTATTTTAGCTAGTTTGACGTTCCCTCGGTTTCCACTATAAAGATAAAATCAAGCGCCCAAAGGTTCAAACCAAGACTTATACTTGGAATTATGTGCCTTTTTGGGGTAGATAATTCCAAGTATAGAGTCATACTTGGAATTATCTTTTTCATTTTTTTCAACTTCACTACATCTATTTATTTCATTTTCAATTAATTAGAATAAAAAATACAAAAATCCGCTTGGATCATCTCATTACTGGCTAATTTTAGACAGGAGTAGGCACTAAGAAAAAATTAAAGCAAGTTTAAAGCAATAGCAAAGGTTTACTTTGAGAAAAATTCATATCATGATTTTGTATACAATAAGCATAGACCTACCCTCTGACATACTACTGACTTTGAACGAAACCGAGCACGAATTAAAGAAGCGGATAAAGTTCTTGTTAGCCACTCAGTTGTATATCCAACAAAAGGTAACTATTGGCAAAGCTGCACAAATAGCAGAGCTATCACGATTTCAGTTCGAGACAGCACTTTCTGAGAACAAGATACCAATTTCAACTTTGGAGATAGAGGATGTAATGAAGGATATAGACAAGTTGAATAAATAGGTATAATGCTGAGCAATAATCATAATAACAAGTATTCCTAAAAAGGTGATATATTAAAAAAGGTGCAAAAAGCAGTTTCCCACCCTTTGCACCTTCTTTAAATTCAACTATTTCCAAACTATTTACGGCTTCATTCTTTCCCCATCAAAGGAGAAACCAGAAGCAATCAGCTTGACTTGATTGATATTTCCCTGCGAATCGCGTATGAAATGCAAGGTAGCCTGACCCGCCGCGTCAAATTGGTCGGGTTCGGCTAGTGGAGTTAAAGGCCCCGCTTGACCGCCCGCCTCGATGACCAGTTTGTTGTCTTTAACACTAATACCAATCATATCAAAAGGCAAACCGGTCATTTTGTATTTCCCAGCGTATTGATCCAGTCCTTTGGGTGTAGCGGGAGCGGTTTCAGTTTTGGGCGCTGAAAGTTCAGATCGATAATTGATGCCGATCAAAACAAAAAGCGATTGTCCTTTTACCCCTTTGTCGTTTTTGGCCACATAATAAATATCGT
Organism: Saprospiraceae bacterium; assembly: GCA_040401995.1. Taxonomy (GTDB): domain Bacteria; phylum Bacteroidota; class Bacteroidia; order Chitinophagales; family Saprospiraceae; genus Haliscomenobacter. The sequence continues at coordinate 39,361 of JBBANM010000049.1, read as the reverse complement.
GGAAACCCGAAGTAGGCGTTATCTTGATCGCCAGCGGTGGTGGCGGTGCAAATCCGCCGGTTGAGACTTCTCCACCTACTTTGACTGGATCTGATTTCCCCACCAATGGCCCGGTGGGACTATCCAAGTGAATTTCAAGATAACCGCCAGCAGGATTCAATTGCGTGGGCGCTGATACGGTAACACCAATTTCTAGCACGTCCGTCAAATCGATCTGCTTGAAACCGATATAACTGCCATCTCCCTGCGGCATCACTAATGCCCTGCCGCCGAACTTCATTTTATTGACTTCCTTATCGTAATCTACATCACTCAAATCAATGGTTGGGTTGCGTAACACGTAGTTTTGCTCTGAACTCAAACCAGGAATGCCTTTAACCCCATGATCTTTGTAAGCAGCGCGCAACAAATAGACCCCAACGCCTTTGTCGCGAGTAGGTATGGTAGTCGTAAAGGTACCTTCCGCGGGTAACGAAATCGGAACTGCTGAGGCATCTTCATGACGTAGGATGTAGCGCACAATGGCTTCGGAATCGTCTTTGCTCAAGGCTGGGTGCGCCGCCATGGCTGCTTGTCCCCATACTCCGGTGCTACCATTGATAACACGGCCAGCCAATAGCGCTGTTGCCTCGGTTTGTCCGCGGTATTTCAAAGCAATATCGCGGAAGCTTGGTCCGATCGATTTCTCAGCTGATTTGTGACAAGCTTTGCAATCAGATCCATCGATCAATTTGATGGCGCGCGCAAAACGGGTATTGGAATCTGCACTGCGGTGACCTTGGGCTATGGTTACTTTGTCATAGCCTTCTGGTAGGTAGTCAATGCTAACCGCAACTTCGGTTGGGTCAATTTTGCCGCTGGCTAGAGTACCGTCTTCTTTATCCGTAACATCTACTTTGTAAGCAATTTCTTTGTTCGGGAAAAAGAAACTGCGGTTGCCTTTGGTCAAGGTAAAGTCCAATTTTGGTGGTTCGTTACCCGAAATAAGTTCAATAGAACGGGTGGCAGTTTGTCCTTTTCCATCACTTACGGTCAAGGTAGCAGTATAAACGCCGGCCGTTGCCAGGGTAACTTTAGGATTAGGCACTTTGAACAACTGAGGAACACCGCCGCCTGCTTTAGGGGCAACTTTCCAAGCATAAGTCAATTGGTCGCCGTCAAAATCTTTGGTGCCCGCTGAAGAGAGCTGAACCGTCAATGGTTTTGAGCCAGCTGGTTTGTCGGCACTTACTTCGATAACCGGTTTGCGGTTGCCGCCGTTGTATTCAATGCGTACCAAACGAGCATCGTCGTTGCCTTGGAACCAACCGGTACCGTACTCCAACATATACAAATCGCCATCGCTATTGAACTCCATATCCATCGGGTTGCTGAACTTGTAGCTCGGCATAAAACGCTCCATGGATTTGAAATTGCCTTCGGCATCCATTGTTACCGCCATGATCCAACCACGCATCCACTCATATTCCAAGAATTTCCCATCGTAATAATCGGGGAAAGCGCGTTTGGCATTTTTGAAGTCGGCAGCGTAGTACACCGGACCTGCCATGGCGTTGCGTCCGCCCGTGCCTACGAGCGGGAAGTCTTTTGATTCGGCATAAGGATACCAAACAAAGGCCTTCTGAGCAGGCGGCAATTGATTTAAACCGGTATTGTTGGGCGATTTGTTGATTGGCGCTGCTGGATCGTAAATGGCGCCAGATTTTTTGGCTTCAAAATCGTAGTAGGAATAGGCTTTATTGTCGCCAATGAAGTAAGGCCAACCGAAGTTGCCTGCTTTGCGGGCCTGACCCACTTCATCAAAACCTTCTGGACCACGGTTTTCGATTGGTTTATTACCATCTGGGCCTACATCACCCCAGTACACAAATCCCGTTTTTTTGTCGACCGAAATACGGAATGGGTTGCGGTGACCCATGGTGTAAATTTCCGGACGCGTTTTTGCCGTACCCACTGGAAACAAGTTGCCTTCTGGAATGGTGTACGTGCCATTGGGTTGCGGCTTGATGCGGATGATTTTTCCGCGCAAGTCGTTGGTGTTACCCGATGATTTTTGGGCATCCCAAGGCATACGACCTGGACGCTCGTCGATAGGGTTCATCCCATCTGATCCGTGCGGGTTGGTATTGTCGCCGGTAGATAAAAACAAATTGCCGGAGCCATCAAAAGCGATAGAACCGCCGGTATGACAACATTGTTCGCGCTGAACCGGGATTTCCAATAACACTTTTTTGGAATCCATCAGCAGTTCATCGCCCCGCATTTCGTAGCGGGTAAGGATATTTTTGGGTTCTGATCCCGCTGGGGAATAATACAAATAGATCCAATGGTTGGTCGCAAAATTGGGATCCTTAGCTAAACCAAGTAAACCATCTTCTGCTTCGGCTTGTACGCCTTTGGCATCTGGCATATACTTATTACTTACTGGAATGGTAGCAATGGTTTTCGACTTACCCACTTTCGGATCGTACAACTTCACGGTGCCCCGACGCTGGATGAACAGTACGCGGTTGTTGTCTAACAAGGTCAACTCCATCGGTTCTTCCAGTTTGTCTTCCAAAACCACTTTGGTAAAGCGATTTTCCTCAGGCATCTGCTTTATGGTTGCCTTGGTGTAATCCAATGGCTTGCTGCTGATCACGTATTTCAGCCCTTCGCTCAAGTGGCGTAGGAAAAGCGGATCAGAAAAACTTTCATTGGTGTGACCCATTGCGGTATAAAAAGCACGACCGCCATCGTAGTCGTGGTACCAGCTCATGGGGTGTTTGGCAGCGCCCATTTTAGCGCCTTGGTAAGATTTTTCATCGATGCTCACCAAAACCTTTACTTCAGGATTGACATCGCGGAAGTCGTAGAACTCGTCGGTGCGCTCCCATGGATCAGGCAAGAAACTGGTGGAAGGATGGGTTTTGTCTTCCACGTGGAAAATACCTTTTTGCACGTTGCTTGGCGTACTAGGGTGGCTGGTGAAGTAGCCGCCAACCAATTTACCGTACCAGCCCCAATTGTATTCGGTATCGGTAGCGGAGTGAATACCTAGGTAGCCACCGCCCGCTTGGATGTAGCGCTCAAAAGCATTCTGCTGTAAGTTATCAAGTACATCGCCAGTAGTGCATAGAAAAATTACTGCCGCGTACTTCTTCAAGTTGTTTTCGGTAAATTTTGTAGCGTTTTCCGTTGTGTCAACGGTAAAACCTTGGGTAGTTGCCATTTTGAAAAGTGCAGCTTGCCCCGGTTCAATAGAAGTGTGGCGGAAACCCGCCGTTTTACTAAACACCAGGATGCGCGGTGTTTGGGAATGGATTATTCCTGCAATCAACAGGAGGGTGACCAGCGCCGCTGCTCGTTGGAACAGGGACTGAAAGTGTGTGTGCATGATGTAGATTTTAGAACTGAAAATGGTATTGTGTCCAAAACACACAATGATAGTGAAAGTACAGGTAATTAACAAAGTTTTGGCAAAAATAGTGATCTACCAAATTAAATAGGAGTTGATTTAAGCAGAAGTGATTTTGGTTTTGAATTTTTAGACGATATCTACAGTATTCGTGAAGGGGTGATTCAATTTATCAAAAACATAAACCTATAAAATTTCTATCTCCGCTTCACTTAAACCAGTGTAGCGTTTTATTTTTTCTGTTGATTCGCCATTAAGTTTCATTTCTTTGGCAATCTCGATCTTAGCCCTTTTTTCTGCATCTCTAAGTTCTACTTTACGGGTTCTGGCCCAAGAGTTTTCTTCGCGTAAATTGCTGTAATAAGCTTCGTATTTTTCCTTTTCTTCAGGTAACATGCTATGGTAATCCAATACTTTTTTTGCTTGATCCAGCCCTTTGGCATGAAACTCTTCTTTTACTTTACCATTTTTGAAAAAATATACCCACTCGTCTAGTCCATCTTTGATGACGTCATTAAAAAATTCAGTACGGATGAGGTAATAGAGCGGGAAAATATTGGAAATTCGATTACGTTGAAATTCTTCTTTTTGATTAGCGGACAGTTGTAAAGTATCTTTTTGATGCATCTCAATGAAGTTGGTTTCACCTGAATATACATAATCTACGCCTTGTCCTATTTCAAAATAAACGATGCTAATGCTGATGATGCGTTTGATATTCCCATAATCTTCGCCTTTTTTGATGTATTCTACAGCTGCTTTACTGGCTCCATAAAGCAATCTCTGCAAGAAATCGATTTGGAAATCATTTTGTATTTCCACAATGATCAATTCATCTTTAGCCGTTTTAACCAAGATATCTACTCGGTTAAATTTATCGTCTTTATCTTTTTTATTTCCCTCGCTTTCTAGTATCGCAATTACTTCCACATCATATTTCAGCAACTCAGAAAGAAATCCAGACAAGATTTCGAAGTCTACTTTATCCCGCAGCATGAACCTTACAAACCAATCGAATCGAATGAGTTCCTTAATTTTTGACATTATTATTAGAATTTAATTTTAAAACAAAAATGCAATAACATCTTTATTTTTACAACTTTTTATCTTTCGATATTAAGGAATTAAAATTTATCATCTCCCCACATACCCATAGTGCCCCGTTAAAGTAAACGAAAACAAACAATCGGCAAGCTCTTGCCCATTGCCGATGTTGTGTACAATCAAGTACCGCTGTTTATCTGCTGATTTGCGGTTCACCACTAGTCCAATATGCGTCAATCCGCCACCCAAGTTCCAAGTAACGATATCGCCTGGTTGGTAATCCTGGGGGTTTGGGGATATTTTTTTCACTATACCACGTCTGGCAAAAAAGACCATCAAATTCGGTACTCGACGGTGGTCGATGTTTGTATCCGTCTTTTTCAATCCCCACTTTTTGGGGTAAAGGGCAAAGTTTTTAACCATGTCTTCATGTACCACTTTTTGAAGATCTACGCCCATTTTTCGATAGGCCCGTACAATGACATCGGTACAAACTCCCCGATCGGCAGGCACATCGCCGCCGGGGTAAGGAATGCTGAAATAGGTGGGATCGTAGACTACCTTGTCTTTGGTGAGACTCAACGCAGCGTCGGATAGTTTTAAGGCATAATTATTGGCTGACGGGAGCGTATCCAATCTCATCAGAGAAGGACAAATGGATATTTCCGCATTTTCCAACCCATGTACATTTTGGATTACGCCGACCATCAGAAAAAAGGACAATGCTGTCTTGATCATCATAAAATGGATCATGTTTTTTTAGAGTGTGTTTGGATTTCTATTTTGCAAGCGAAAATGAGCAAAAATTAGCCCAGTGAGGCATGAAAAGCGGAGTGTATCCCGACTTTGTCGAGGACAGGTCAGCGCTACATGAGCATTTGAAGAACGAAACTGGGGCTAATTTTTGCCATTTGCAGCGCGAAGTAGAAATCCAAACACACTCTTAGGACATCATTGAGGATGATAAATCCGCTCTGCCGAATCGTAGACCGTTTTTTTATCCAAACTCATTTTTCGCGGCCGTTGCTGGGTAAAGCGCTCCATCTGGTCGTCGTAGTGTTTGTTACCAGGCTGGTTGCTGGCGCCGTAGCAATTGATTGACTCAATTTCGGGACCATTTTTGGTGAATTTAACCAGCTCGATGTACGATTCGCCTTGTTCGCCTTTTACTTTCCCGTTTTGATAAGCGCCGCTGTACATCGCAGCAATCACATCGGGCATACCAAATAAGGGCAGTGTTTTTTTGCCGCGCACTAAAACCTGGTACTGCCCGAGCGTAACTTCTTCGGTGCCAAAATTGGTTTTCAAGTAGGCTTGAGCGTGCCGAAATGCCTCAAGACTTTGCGTTACGGTGAGCGTTTTTATATTTTTCCAATCCGTCCGCAACCTACTCACCACATAATAGTACAAAACGCAAAAAACGGCGGCTCCTTTGCTTTCTATATTGCCTTTTCGATCCCAAGTTTGTAAAGTTTGAAGCGTGTTCACTAACTGCGGGTATTGCGCAGGCTTCAGCAAAAATAAAGTATCCAAATTGATGCGGTAGGCTAGCTTTTTGGGCAACTGCACATCAAACTTGACGCGTTTGAAATCGGCGTAGGTAATCTTTTCTTTATCCGCAATGAGTTCCATAAAACGGAGACTACGGTTGTTGTCATACGTTTCATAGCCCATGGTGGGGTCGTAAGCTTCATTTTTGATGTTATCTGCCGGAGCAGTGGCATTAAAAGGGGTGTTGTTGCTGTTAAAAACATACCCTGAGGGCGGATTCAACACTTGCGGCAAATCCTTCACGGGATGAAAACCTTGCCATAGCGTTTCGCTGGTATTCCCAACCACGGTACCTTGCCAATTGTATTTTTTATTGCGAAAAGGCATCAATCCATTGCTCAAATAGAAAATGGTATCAAATTTATCGGCATAGACCACATTGTACCCCGGAATTCCTTGAATTTCCAGGGCTTTGTAAAATTCCGAAAAATTAGAAGCTTTGTTCATCCAGTACCATTGTTCCAAGGCGCGGATTGAAAACAAGGCTCCTGTTCGAATGCTAAAAGTACCGTTGGCTGCAATGTAGGTTGGTCCGTATTTGCTTTCATAGATCTTCTTTTTCACCCCAATTACGATGCCCGCCACTTTCACCTTGAGTTTTACGGTTTTTTCGGTCAGCGTTTCCCATTTTCCATCAAATAGGTATTGCAATTTATTTTGCGGATTGATTTGCAGTTGAAAAACATCCAGTTTATCGGGATTATTGACAGTGTGGCTCCAACCCAAGTTTTCATTACAACCAATAAATACCGAAGGACCGCCAGGAAACATGGCGCCCAAAACATTCCACCCCTCATTGCTGTGTAAATGCGCTTCGTACCAGCTTACTGGACCTTCGAACGGCTGGTGGGAATTGATATTGAGGTACACGGCGCCATCGGCAGTTTTTTTGGAATTGAAGGCATGGGAATTACTGCCGCCCATTTTCAATTGTTCCAAAACCGGTGTTTTACCGGCCACGATTTGTTGCAAGGCTTCATCGCCGCCACAGGAAACGAACAATTGCAGCGCGGTATAGGTCAACATGTTTTGTGGGGTCAGCGGAAAAAGGTCTTTGTGCAAAACCTCAGCCGGGTGTTTGGCGGCATAAGCGTTGATGCCCGCACAATAGCCCTCTAGTACTTTCTTGAATGGGGCAGAAATATCCGAATCGTACCGCGCCTTGACCAGTTCCTCAGCCTGAATAAGGTGCACGACGTAATCAATTGCGGCGCCCGATTTCCCAGAATAGCGCCCCAGCATTTTTTTTCCGGCTAAAGCGCCCTGCTGAATGATTTTGAAATTGTCTTCCGCATGCGCCCAGGCCAGCCCGTATGCGACCTGAGCATCGGTATTGGCAAAAATATGGGGTACGCCAAAGGAATCCCTGACAATGTCGATGCCGGCTGGATCAATGGTAGATTGGGCGTTTAGGGAGATAATTCCGCAAACGGTTATTAGGAGGAGGGTGTATTTCATGGTTGTGTTAGCGGAATTTAAATCATTCAGAAAGGGAAGTTATCCTAATGCGTAATCCATCATAGGACGTTTATAGGGGGCTTGAAAACCCAGTACAATTTCATTTTTGGGAATGCCTTTTTGCTGGAGCATTTGAGCAATCATTAAATCGGTTCCGTCATTTTGTAGCCAAACTTTACCATCCGCTGCCACATCAATGTGTAAAAAGCAGCCATAAGTCCTACTTTCTTCGTCTCTCCACCCACTTAAATAAAGCAGATAATGACCGTGTTCATCGTCAGTGATCAACTGAGTCTGAATGGATTTTGCCGAAAGGTCTCCCATTGCGGCAACCTCTTCGACCAAACCTCGAACCAGCTTTTTGTAGTGTGCTACTTTATCCATTTGATTATCCTTTCTTCTTTAACAAGTGAAAGTTTAGCACCTCGCCTTCGGCGATGAAAGAATCAAATTCTCAGCCACAAATTGCACAAATTTTCACAAATTAGGTCACAAACTGACGTTTGTGCACCCTTCACGAACGGAGTTCGTGTTTTAATTTGTGAAAATTTGTGCAATTTGTGGCTATATTTTTTAAACCACTCCATCGAAGATGGACGTGCTTAACTTATACTTTAACACTAAAAATCAACATCTTAACATCTTTCAGATCAATAACTTCCATCATAAATAGTTATTAAAAAAATCGTCGAACACATCTTTTGAAACAGTTAAATACAAAACTCGATCTGGTTCAAATTGACGTAGTGCATGGAAGTTTTTTCGATAGCTTAACTTCAAATTTACTCCATTTACGCCAATTTTCAACTTGTTTGGAACCTCAATTTAAAAACAGAAGTTAGCTAAATCACTTTTCTAGAATACAATCGTAGGGGTAACTCAAACCTTTTTGCATCTCAGTAGTTTTACAACTCATCCGACTGTAATTATGAAAACACTTACCACACTCATTAGCAGCTTGCTGCTAACCTTTACCTTATTGGGGCAAAAAACCACATTTCAAGGATCAATCTTTGATGACAAACAGCAACCTATTGCCTTCGCCAACTTGCTTTTGCTCAAATCTGCCGATTCCATCATTATTAAGGCCGCCATCAGCGAAAACGATGGGACCTACGTTTTTTCCGAAGTCGATACGGGCAAATACCTTTTGCGCGCCACCATTTTAGGGTTTCAAGATCAATTCTTTGCGGTGCATTTGGGCGCCGAAAAAACCATCTTTCCGCCCATCCGCATGCGCACGGAAGCGCAAACGCTCAACACCGCAGTGGTGGTGGCTAAAAAACCTTTTTTGGAGCAAAAAGCTGGCGCCATGATCGTGAATGTTGCCAATAGCATTACCGGCACCAGCGGCTCGGTGATTGATGTGTTGCGCAAAGTACCCGGTATGATCGTGGTCAACAACCAAATTAGTTTGGCCGGGCAAAAAGGACTAAACATCTTGATTGATGGTCGCCCAACGCAGTACATGGACGTGCAAACCCTCCTGCGCGACATGCCGGCGGCCAACATCGACCACATTGAGGTCATCAGTCAACCGGGAGCGCGTTTTGATGCACAAGGAACCGGAGCAGTGATCAACATCGTCCTGAAACGCAACCTCAAATTGGGGGTCAACGGTACAATCACAGTAGGTGCTGGTATGGGGCGATTTGCCAAATACCGCACTTCAGGCACCTTAAATTACCGCAATGGAAAAATTAACCTCAGCAATTCCATCGCTTTTAACCACCGTACTTCTTACGAACAACTCAATCTGGATCGCATCATTGGTACAGAAACCTATCGCCAAATCAATTTCCAACCCAATCTCCCCTACTCTCTGAACTTAAAAAGCGGATTGGACTATTATTTGACCAAAAACCAAACAATCGGGGTCAACCTCAATGTTTTGGGCAGCACCAATCACTATGTGCAAAAAAACCGCACCGTAATTTATACCGATCCTGAGCTAGTCAATTCTCGCGCAGAACTATTGACCGACAATACCCTCAACCGCCAATGGGGTTTTGTCAACCTCGATGCTTATTATGAACTCAAACTGGATACTAGTGGCCAAAAATTGAATGCCGACGTCAGCTACAACAAGTATGCACGCACTATGTCTTACCGCCTTAATACGGAAGTTTTAAAAGGCGATCAAACCTATCCAGACCGCATTCAGATGCTGCCCGGCAATACATTTATTCAAGCTTATAAATTGGATTATACCAAGCCGTTTGGTAAAACCCTGAAGTTGGAAACTGGCCTGAAACACAGCCAAGCACGGATCGACAACGATTTGCAATCTACGATCGGGAAAGACGGTAACTTTGTAGTTGACCCCGGTTTTTCGAATCACTTTATTTTTTCGGAAAACATCAGCGCGGCCTATCTATCAGGTTTTTTCACCAAAAACAAATTTGAAATCCAGGCAGGTTTGCGCTATGAAAACTCCCTATCAACCGGGTATTCCGTTACGCTTGATTCTACCCAAACGCGGCATATTTCTCGCTTCTTTCCAAGTTTGAGCTTAACTGCGCCCCTGTCGGGTAAACTGGGATTGGCCGCAGCTTATAGCAACCGCATCAATCGCCCAAGTTACAACTCGCTCAACCCCTTTGTCCGTTTTCTTGACCCGTATACCTACGAAAAAGGCAACCCATTTCTGCGACCAGAGTATACCCATACCTATAAATTGTCGCTCACTTACGACAAACAGCCTTTCTTCAACCTGGAATATGCGCGCACTAACAATGTCATACAATCCATTTATGACCAAGATCCCAAAACCGGGGTAGGTTTTGGGATTGAGCAAAACCTTAAAACTTTTGAGCGGTATGGCGGTAGCTTGTTTTTTCCATTGGAGTTTGTTAAAAACCTATCGGGTTATGGCGGGGTAATGGCTTACTACAACAAATACAACTCTCAGGTATTTAATGAATTGTATAATCAAGGCCGCTGGAACATTGTCGCTTTCATCCAAGCCACCTACCAATTACCCAAAGGCTGGAAATTAGAAGCCAATGGTTGGTACAACGGCCCCGGGATAGAAGGTATCCAGATTACCAAGCATTTGTACAGTGTAAGTCTTGGGGCGCAGAAAAAAATGTGGAAAGACCGAGCTACTTTGAGCATCAGTGCTGATGATTTATTGTTTCGTTATTTCCGTTCTAGCGTCAATCATGCCAATTTCAATGCCCGTATAGTATCGGCATGGGAAACTAGGATCATTAACGTCAATTTCACCTACAACTTCGGCAATTTAGCGTTAAAAAAGGCCGAACGCCATGGTTCTGGAGCTTCTGAGGAGAAGCAGCGAACCAGTGAAAAATAGACCGATTAGAAAATGATCGCGGCTTCGATTTTTTTTCTCTTATTTTTGCCCTAAGGAACGGGTGTATAATCAATTGACATTTTAGCCGCTGCTATTTTGCTGCCAATCGACTATCTTTTGAGGCGCAATGTGGGGCATTGTAACGAAAAAGATAGGAAGAGTGGCGGCGAAAGAGCAAGGATAAAGTGGTAATTTATTATTTAACCGTTCCTATTTACTAACCAGATTAAAATACACAGTAACATGATCATTGGGGTACCTAAGGAGGTCAAAAGTAACGAAAATCGAGTAGCGCTCACTCCCGCTGGTGCGTTGGAACTCACCAAACGCGGTCATACGGTTTATGTACAATCAACAGCAGGCGAAAGCAGCGGTTTTTCCAATGAAGAGTATGAAAATGCTGGAGCAAAAATGCTCCCAACCATTGAAGAAACCTATGCTATTGCCGAGATGATCATCAAGGTGAAGGAGCCGGTTGAACAGGAATATTCCTTGATCAAAAAAGATCAATTACTGTTCACGTATTTCCACTTTGCTTCTTACGAGCCACTGACCAATGCCATGATCAAAAGCGGCGCGGTTTGTTTGGCATACGAAACGGTGGAGCTTCCCGATGGTTCACTTCCTTTGTTGATCCCTATGTCGGAAGTAGCTGGCAGAATGGCCATCCAGGAAGGAGCAAAATATTTGGAAAAACCGGTGAAAGGTCGTGGCGTATTGCTAGGTGGCGTACCAGGTGTACCTCCAGGCAAAGTGATGGTACTCGGCGGCGGAATTGTAGGTACTCAAGCTGCGCGTATGGCGGCAGGCTTGGGTGCGCAAGTCACCATTATGGACATCAGCTTGCCGCGCTTGCGTTATCTGTCAGAAGTGATGCCCGCCAACGTAACCACTCTTTTTTCCAATGAATACAACATCCGTCAATTGATTCGGGATCATGACTTGATCATTGGCGCTATTTTGATTCCTGGCGCCAAAGCACCAAAATTGATCACCCGCGACATGCTAAAAACCATGCGCCCAGGTACGGTAATGGTGGATGTAGCGGTAGATCAAGGCGGTTGTTTTGAAACGACAGTGCCAACTACCCATGATAATCCAATTTACATCATCGACGATGTAGTGCATTATTCCGTAGCGAATATGCCTGGTGCAGTACCCGCAACGTCTACCCTGGCTTTAACCAACGCTACCCTACCCTATGCCATTCAATTGGCTTCCAAGGGTTGGCAAAAAGCTTGTAGGGAAAACCATGCACTGAAAACGGGACTGAACATCGTAAATGGCAAAGTGGTGTACCAAGGCGTAGCCGATGCCTTCCAATTACCTTACGAATCAGCGGATCAGTTTTTGGGCTAGTTGATTTAACAAAAAATATGCAAAAAAAGGGATGGCCATTTTTAGCCATCCCTTTTTTTATGGAGTGAAAATGATTTGAGTGTTATTACTTCGCTCTTACCAATTGCCCATTTACATCTTGCACCACAAAAGCTCCAGGAAAACCAGCCTGATTAACACGCACCAGGGTTTGTCCAGCTTCTGCAGCAGAATTAAAACAGCACAACAATTTCACAGTAAGATCGCCGCGAGGCCTGTCTTCAATGGTTCCCAAACCAGCTAACTTACTGCTATTAAACGATCCCGCACTGCGGAAGGCGCCCAACTGGATCTTGAACTTCCCGTAGTTGTTGGTGCTAGGATAGTTTGGATTGGGGTTTGGATTGGGGTTTGGATAAGGGTTAACAGCGGGGGGATTAGGTTGTGGCGCTTGTCCAGATCCCGTTTCCGTAACGATAAATGCCGAAGGATAACCCAAAGGTTTTACGTTCGCAAGCTGTTTTGCGGCTTCTTCACGCGTGCGGTACACGCCCAAACGCAATTTCACCTTCCCGCCTTCATTGACCGTATAAACACTACCAAAAGAACGCAAGTTATTGTAATTGTTCAAATTGGGTTGTGCCCCTAAAGCAGCTAATTGTACTGCAAAACCAGTACCCAAAATGTCGGTTGGTCTAGTAGGATTAGTATTGGGCGGCGTGTAAGGAGGATAAGGGTTTGAAGGATTATTCGGATTTGGATTTGGAAAAGAATTAATCGATACCATCGGCACACTTCCCAAAATGGTTTTATCTCCCCCATCTAGAGTATAGACATTGCGTACCACATCTTGAAAACCAGATGCCGAGTAGGTAATGGCATAAGACGTATTGCGACTCAAGCCTAAAATATAGGTTCCGTTGCGGTCAGAAAATACTTTGGTGACGGAGCCATTGACGTTGTTGCGGGCGCTTACCGCTACGTTTTCCAAAGGCGCACGATTATCCCCATTGATTACTTTACCAAAATAGTCTTCGCCTCTGCGGGTCAAGGCAATCTCAACATCCCTTGCGCCTTGCGATACCAGTGGCGCCAGCGCTACCCGATTGCTCAAGTAGCCATCTAATGAAACGTTGATTTCGCAATCGGTACCTGCGCCAACTGGAAAAATCAAAACACCGCGGGCGTCGGTATTGAGGGTGTAATTGCGTACCCCGCCGCGCATACAGCTCGACAGGTCTACAATTGCATTGGCTAAGGGCGTTCCATCCGCTGCGTTAACTACCCGCAATTGAAAATTATCGGTGGCTTTAGAAACCCGGTAGATGTCTTCCAAACCTCTTCCACCGGCACGGTTGGAGGTAAAATAACCGATGTTGCGGAAGGTATCATAAATAAAGCCATAATCGTCGCGTGGCGAGTTGGTTGGCGAACCCACGTTGGTTGATTTAAGCCATTTGCCATCCCCTTGTTCCGCCATGAAGATGTCAAAACCGCCAAAACCCATTTGCCAGTCGGATGCGAAAAAAAGATTAGTGCCATCAAAAAATGGCGTAATCTCATCGCCTGGCGTATTGACCGCCGAACCCAAGTTGATGGGTTTAGTCCAGGAACCGCCTTCTTTGTAGGCAATGTACAAGTCCCATCCACCAAATCCGCCTTCGCGGTCGCTGGCAAAAAACAGGGCGTTGCCATCAGGCGTAAAGGCAGGGAACGCCGTTTTGCCGCGCGCATCGTTGTTGGGATAAGGGCGTTCATTGCTCCAAGCGCCACCAAAACCGACATCGCCTAAAAACAGGCTTAAATCAGTCATGGTCTCTGGTATCTGGCGTACGCCGTTTACAAATTTATTGCGAGTGTAAGCCACGGATCGACCATCAGCGGTAAAAGAAGCTGGCCCTTGACCAAAATCTCCCGCGCCTGCACGCAAGGCACTTGCTGCGCCCAAGTATCCATCAGCGCCTACGGTTGCCGTATATAGCACATTATTGGATCCTGTACGCGCCGATGAAAACACGATTTGATCATTGTTAAATGCCGGTCCAAAATCAGACGCCGGAGAATTCGATCGTTCATTAACAACGGTAAATCCGTTGGGCAGGGTGGAATTGTTTTTGGCAAAATCACAACTTTGCGCAAATTGATTCCCAACCGAAGGGTTGCTTTTGGCGTAATTGAGGTAATACACTTTTGCTTCATCGTATTTCCCCAAGCCTTTGAGTACATGCGCGTAGTTCAACAACTGTGCGTCGTTGTTTTTGCGGGTACGAATGAGTTTCAAATAAGAATCTGAGGCATTCTCAAGATCATTGGTCATTCGATAGCATTCGGCAATGTTTCCTAAAGCTTCGGATTCTTCTGCTCGTTTGACCAGTACTTCTTTATAAGTCTCAATGGCCTGGCTGTAATTTTTGGTATCATATTGCTGTCTTGCTTTGCGCAATAGGCCTGAAACCGTATTTTGTGCCTGAACGAACGTGACGGAAGAAACCGCCAGCAATAGGAGTAAGTGTTTTACTAGGTTATTCCTCATAGGTGAGTTATTTCATTTAATTTGCTAAAATAAACGATAAATAGCAAAAGATTGGTAAACGTGCATCAAAATGTTGATAAATTATGCCTTTACTCACAAAAATATTTATTTACCCCATCAAATCACTGGGGGGAATCGCTCTTTCTGAGTCGGAATTAACTCGACAAGGGCTGCAATACGACCGCCGCTGGATGTTGGTTGACCCCGATGGCATGTTTTTGACCCAACGGTCGAATTCCAAAATGGCGCTGCTGCAAACCCGAATCGAAGGAGAACACCTCATCGTTGAAGATCGTTCCATGCCTGGTTCATTCGTATCCATTCCTTTGAATTTGCCTAAGGGTCACGCACCAACCATCTGGACAAAAGTTTGGGATGATGAATGCGACGCGGTTCCGGTCGGTATTGAAGTCGATCGTTGGTTTTCGGAAGCTTTACAAATGCCTTGCCGACTAGTTTTTATGCCGGAATCTACCCATCGCCAGGTTGATTTGAATTACGCACAACCAACAGACATTACTAGTTTTTCAGATGGTTTCCCCTACCTGATCGCTACTGAATCCTCTTTACAAGATCTAAATTCCCGTTTGCAAACTCCAGTTGTTATCGAGCGTTTCCGTCCCAATCTGGTTGTTTCGGATACTCTTCCTTGGGACGAGGACAACTGGAAAACATTCACCCTTGGAAATGCCCATTTTTATTCCACGAAACCTTGCGGACGTTGTCAAGTCATAACCATTGATCCACAAACGGCGGCCGTTGGTAAAGAACCATTACAAACTTTGGCAACCTTCCGCCGTCAAGGCAACAAAGTGCTTTTTGGCTTGAATGCTTGCTGGGATTTTCAAGACGCAGGCGGAGCTTTGGTCAAATTGGGAGATGAGCTTTTTCTTTAACTTAAGTATACTAAACCTTTGAGGTTTAGTATACTTAGTAATTACCCCAAGCATACTAAACCTCGAAGGTTTAGTATGCTTATCATAAGTCAAAAGAATAAATCAGCAATAACCAAGATGCCAAAAATCAAGCTGGCAATACCGTTGGTGGTAAAAAATGCCAAATTGACCTTGCTTAAATCATTGGGTTTTACCAGAGTATGTTGGTAAAAAAGCAATCCCAAGAAGACACTTGCTCCAACCCAGTGCAGCCAACCCAAACTTGGATACAATTGAGCTTGCAAAGTACAGGCGCTCAGTATCAATACCGCACAAATAAAGTGAAGGATTGAAGATAAACGCAAGGCCCCCGGTTTGCCTAGGGCCACCGGCACTGAACTTAAATTTAAAGAGCGGTCAAATTCTTCATCTTGCAGGGCATAGATGATATCAAAACCCGAAACCCATAACAACACTGCAAAACTGTACATCACTGGCAACCAATCGAAGTGATTGGCAACAGCCAAGTAAGCGCCAATGGGCGCCAAGGAAAGACCAAGCCCCAGTACAAAGTGACACAAAAAAGTAAATCGTTTGGTATAACTATATCCCAAGATCACCAACAAGGCCACCGGAGACAATACAAAACAAAGAAAATTGATCATCCACGCTGTGAACATAAACATTGCACAATTGGCAATCACAAAAAACAAAGCCGACTGCGGACTGATGACGCCAGCGGGAATCTCACGGGTACGCGTGCGAGGGTTCAATTCATCGATGTCACGATCGAGGTAACGGTTAAAAGCCATGGCTGCGCTGCGGGCAAAAACCATACACAACACTACCAATAGCAACAATTTCCAACTCCAAATATTGCCTGTTTTGAGCGAGCCCAAAGAAAAGCCCAACAAAGCAAAGGGCATCGCAAAAATGGTATGACTAAACTTAATCAGCGAAAGGTATTTGTTCATTGATGTATTTGTTAGCAACAAGTGTAACAAAAAAGCTCGCACGAAAAAGTTTTTCGCGCGAGCTTTTTTTCAGACAATTAACTATTGCAGTTGTCAATTCCCATTAGTGGGCCGCCTCAGCTGCATTTTCACTGCCTTTCACTTCGCCTTCCAAGTAGATAAAAGTTTCTGGCGGGTTGGTATTTGCTACGATGGTAACGCGTTTGCTCTGACCGCCATTTTTGTGGCTAGAATCAAAAATCACTTTGACTTCGCCTGATTTACCAGGAGCAATCGCCGATTTTGGCCATTCTGGCACGGTACATCCGCAAGTACTTTTGGCATCAGCAATCACCAAAGGCTCTTTGCTGTCGTTGACAAATTTAAATACATGGGTAACTTTCGAACCTTCTTTCACTTCGCCGAAGTTGTAACGAACTTCTTTGAAAGTCATTTTAGCTGCCGGACCCGATGGAACACCAGGAGTTGGAGCCAGAGAAGGAGCAGCCTCAATGGGCTGAACACCGCCGTTTTCAACAGCTTGGCGTGCCTCATCACGGGAATTGCTGTTTTGGCAGCTAGCAAATGCAGCAACTACTGCAAGTAGAAAAAAGCCTTTTTTAAATTGTTGCAACATGATCACAGTATTTTGGTTGATCTTTAGAGTGTGTTTGGATGTTAATCTGCTAAAAACATGGCCAATAAGGGCTGTCAAATTGGCTCCGGCAAATTTAGAAAATCAAGTTCAAATTAGTGTTAACGGGTTGTTAAAGCCTTGGTTTTTCGCTGTTTGAGCCATTCGGTAAATGCATCAACTCCAAGGGTGTTAAGACATTGTTCCGCCGCCAAACCGCCTTTTCGTGCCGATGCTACTCCAAAATGGATATCATGAATGCCTTCCTGACTATGGGCATCCGGGTTTACAGCAATCATTCCGCCCCGCTCCAGCACGTAGGGAATCCAAGTCCAGTCCAAATCTAAGCGATAAGGGCTAGCATTTAGCTCAATGACTACCCCGTTGGTAATACAAGCGTCAATCACTTTTTGATGATCGATCGGATAACCTTCTCGCGAAAGTAACAATCGACCAGTAGGGTGACCAAGAATGGTGGTGTAAGGATTTTCAATGGCCTTGATCAAACGAGCGGTCGCCTTTTCTTGATCCATCCGCAAATTGGTGTGTACCGAGGCGATGATCACCTCAAAAGCATCCAATAAATCGGTGTCATAATCCAAAGCGCCATCATTCAAGATATCGCTTTCAATGCCTTTGAAAATCCGAAACGGCGTCATTTCTTCATTCAGAACATCGATTTCCGCCATTTGTTGCCATACTCGATCTGGTTGAAGACCATTGGCGTAAAATGCTGCCTTAGAGTGATCGGTAATCACCAGGTATTCAAATCCTTGCGCACGGGTGTACGAGGCCATATCGCGCAGGGAATTTAATCCATCGCTATAAGTAGAGTGGGAATGAATAATGCCTTTGATGTCTTTTTCCTCCAGCAAAATCGGTGTTTTACCTTCCAAAGCTTGCTCAAATCCCCAAGCCGTTTCTCGTAGTTCTGGTTCTAGGTAAGGCAATTGTACTTTGGCAAAAACATCGGCTTCCTCCGCGATGTCGCGAAATTCTTGACCTGGATTTTTTTCCAAAAAAGCAGCCAGAAATTCCGTAGCGGCGGTATAGCGAAATTGTTTGGATCCAAATGCCGCGGGTTCGCAAGTGTAAATGGTTACCGGGAGCTCGTCGGCGCTCAAAGCTTTAAAAATACCCGACTCGTTTTTTTGCAACTTCAAACCAGCTTGTTCCAAAACAGCATCCAAGGAAGCCATTGATCCAACAAGTACCTCAATACTCGATAACACGTTGACTTTGCGCCGAATAGCTCCAGTTAATTCAACCTTTACACCAGGAAGTGCTTTTTGTAAAGCCGTCACAATCTTATGCCCCGCTTGCTCTAATGCTGCAAAATGAAACTGATCCCGCGATTTAAGAAAGTATTCCAATTGCAGTCGAAGCTCTTCTTGGGTCTTTTTCCCAAAACCCTTTAATTCTAGTAGTCGGTTTTCATTGACAGCATAGAGCAACTCTCCAATGCTCTCAATGCCCAATTCTTGCCAAATCACTTTGATTTTCTTGGGTCCAAAACCTTTGATGTGCAACATTTCTTGCACCCCTTCAGGAGTTTTAGCGCGGTATTCTTCCAGCGTGCCCATTTTTCCAGTCGTCAACAACTCGCGAATTTTAGCGCTGATGGCTGCGCCAATGCCTTTAATAGCCGCAATGTCTTGATCTGCTAGATCGGTAAGTGGTTGATCCAGCTTACGCAGGGTAAGGTAAGCGTTTTGGTAGGAACGGATTTTAAAGGGGTTTTCGCCATGGAGTTCCATGATATCCCCTAAAAATTGGAAGGTTTTGGCGATTTCTTTATTTGTCAAAACGAGATGGTTTTATCGAGTTTTTGAGTTCCAAATTTAACCAAAGTTTTGAACTTGGTTTTTTTGAGCTTAAAAAAAATGGGACAATACAAAATCCGTAGACTCCTATTGTCCCATTACTTACCCCACCTTCAATGAACTTGAAGGTATTAGGATGATTATTTAGAGCTTGTTCAGGATTCTACTTCGAGCTACAAATGGCCAAAATCCACTCTAATTTCGTTACAAAAATGCTCATGTAGCGCTGACCTGCCCCGACAAAGTCGGGGTACACTCTTTCCGATTTAATCGGAACTGTACCACGCTTTTTGCGCCTCATTAGTGTGAATTTTAGCTCATTTTCGCCTTCGAACCAGAATCCTGAACAAGTTCCTATGCCTGCGCCTTGGGCGTGCTAAAATTCATCGGCGGAAACGGCGTATCATCACCTTCAACAATTACCCCAAACTGTGCTTCGTAGCGTTTGATGTTGTCCATCATAGCGGTGACCAAGCGTTTGGCGTGCTCTGGTGTAACGATGATGCGCGATTTCACCTTAGCCTTAGGTACATTTGGTACCATCCGGATAAAATCGATCACAAATTCCGCATGGGAATGCGAAATGATCGCCAAATTGGAATAGATGCCTTCCGCAATGTCTTCCGGCAAATCAATATTGATTTGGTTTTGGTTCTTTTTGGAATCGTCCATTGTATTGTTTTTTGTCCCCGTAAAGGGAATCCACTATTTCTTCTTGGCCGGCGCTTTTTTCGCCGTCGTCGTTGTTTTCCGTTTGGCCGGTGCTTTCTTGGCGCCAGCTGCTCCTGCTTTCTTAGCCGGTGCCTTGGCTTTTTTCTGGAAAGCGTCAGGAATGGCTTCTTCCACCAGCTTTTTGACTTCTTCCAAAGTCATTTCGGCAGCATCTTCGGAAGTCATTTTTTTACCATCCAACTTAGGCAAATTGATCACCTCTTTTTTGAAGCGAATAAACGGCCCCCAACGACCATTTTCGATGGCTAGGTTTTCTTCAGCCCATTGTTGTACGTAGCGATTGGATTCTTTCTCCAGTTTGGCTTGAATCAGTTCAATCATTTCGTTGGTAGAAATAGTATCCAATTCGTACTTCTTGGGCACGTTGATGAACAAACCATTCCACTTGATGAAGGGACCAAAACGACCAACGCCTTTGGTGATGCCCATGCCTTGAAAAGTACCCACTGGTGCATCGGCGCGTTCTTTTTCAGCAACACAAGCCACTGCCATATCAAAATCTACATCCAAAGGCTCTACACCACGGGGCAGAGAAGCATATTTTTCGCCATACTTAACATACGGACCATAACGCCCCGTACCCACGGTGATTTCCATATCCTGATAAACCCCCAATACCTTTGGCAACTCAAACAATTTCAGTGCCTCATCAAAATTGATGGTATCGATGGATTGACCAGCGCGGAGGTTGGCGTAGGACGGTTTTTCGGTTTCTTCCAATTCTTCGGGTAAACCAATTTGTACCACTGGCCCTAGTCGGGTCATACGGGTGATTAAAGTGCGACCAGATTTCGGATCTTTCCCCAACTCGCGTTCCCGGGTGGGTCGATCGGCAGAGGCCAGCGTTTCTTCTACCGAGGCATGAAACGGCCAGTAAAAATCTTCCAACATGCGGGTCCATTCCCGGCTGCCGGCTGCGATGTCGTCAAAAATCTTTTCGATACCGGCAGTGAATTTGTAGTCCATCACTTTTTCGAAGTGTTTTTCCAAAAATTCGCTGACCGTAATGCCCATATCGGTGGCAAAAAGGCGGTTTTTGACCGCGCCAGTATTTTCAGTTTTAACGGCTTTGGCAATGGTATTTCCAGCCAAGGTAAGTTCGCGGTATTCACGGGTTACGCCTTCGCGGGTTTCGCGCACCACATAATCTCGGCTTTCTTCCATGATCTTGCTGATTGTGGGCGCATAGGTTGAAGGGCGACCAATGCCGAGTTCTTCCAGTTTTTTTACCAAACTGGCTTCCGTGTAGCGTGCAGGCGTACGGGTGAAGCGCTCGGTGGCAGTAAGGGTTTCCAGCGGCAATATTTGCCCTACCTTCAAAGGCGGCAACATACCTTTGGTTTCCTCTTCTTCTTCATCGTCGTCGTTCGACTCAATGTAAACCTTCAAAAATCCGTCAAACTTCAATACTTCTCCTTCCGCTACCAGTTTAGAACTTGGAATGGTGGATATGCCGATGTCAACAATGGTTTTTTCCAAAACAGCTTCAGCCATTTGGGAAGCAATGGTGCGTTTCCAAATGAGCTCATACAGCCGTTGTTCGTCGCGATCTGCGCTTACTTTTTGGCGATCGATGTAGGTAGGACGAATGGCTTCATGCGCCTCCTGCGCATTGGCCGATTTGCTTTTGTAGCGGCGTACTTCAACGTATTCCTTGCCAAATTGGGTTTCGATTTCCTGGGCAATGCTCGCCAAGGCTGTATCGCTCAACACCGTTGAGTCGGTACGCATATAGGTGATGTTACCCGCTTCGTAAAGACGCTGGGCAGCCACCATGGTACGATTCACCGAAAAACCGAGTTTACGGCTGGCTTCCTGTTGCAAAGTAGAAGTTGTAAAAGGAGCAGCTGGTCTACGCGTTACCGGTTTGACCTGTATGTCGCGAATTTTGTATTCCGCGCCGATGCAACGTTGCAAAAATTGCTCCGCATTGGTTTCCTGCTCAAAACGCTCTGGTGATTCGGCATGCAGCGCCACCATTTTGTTTTGGCTATTTTTAACATTGAACAGAGCCGCAATTTTGAAAAATGCGTCGGATTCGAATTTCTGGATGTCGCGCTCACGCTCTACCACCAACTTCACGGCGACAGATTGCACCCGACCGGCAGATAATCGACCTCTTACTTTTTTCCAAAGTATTTCTGATAATTCAAATCCCACCAAGCGATCCAAAACGCGGCGCGCTTGTTGTGCATTGACAAGATTGATGTCAACGTTACGAGGTTTAAGAATGGCTTTTTCGATGGCCGGTTTGGTGATTTCTCGAAACACAATGCGTTTGGTAGATTTGGCGTCTAAGCCCAATACCTCGCAAAGGTGCCAAGAGATGGCTTCACCTTCCCGGTCTTCGTCCGTGGCGAGCCATACTTCGTCCACTTTCTTGACCCATTCTTTTAATTCCTTGACAACTTTAACTTTTTCTGGAGAGATGGCGTATTTGGGGCGGAAGTGGTCGTTGACATCGACCGCCTTGTTGCCCTTGTCCAAGTCGCGGATGTGGCCATAGCTCGACCGCACCGTGAAGTCCTTACCGAGGTACTTCTCTATGGTCTTGGCTTTTGCCGGTGACTCTACAATGAGCAAATTCTTTGGCATAATTCATGGTTTTGACGAGGCAAAAGTAAAAATTTTAGAACTTGCACGTTGATTTATTGTAAAAAAGTACATCTGATGAAAAATATCTATGTTGCCGCTACCAGTCAACACGTAGGTAAAACTACGACAACGCTGGGTTTAGTGTCCAATTTATTGCATAAAGGTTACAAAACAGGTTATTGCAAACCTGTAGGACAACAACACATTACCATAAACGGGGTAACTGCCGACAAAGATGCAGTTCTTTTTTCAGAAGTAATTGGTTTTGATATTCAACCTGAACTGCATAGCCCGGTGATCATTGGTCGCGGAGTGACCACCGACTTCATGAATCATCCTGAAAAATACCCTTTTACGGAGCGTTTGGTGGCTGCTGAAAAAAAATTGGATGCCATGTACGACATTGTTGTGTATGAAGGCACCGGTCATCCCGGCGTAGGCAGCATCGTTGATTTGTCGAATGCGCGGGTTGCCAAAATCCTAAACGCGGGCGTGATTATGGTGGTTGAAGGCGGAGTTGGCAGCACCATTGATATGCTCAACATGTGCACCGCGCTGTTTCGGGAGGAAAAAGTGCCCATACTTGGCGTCATCGTCAATAAGGTAAAAACCGAAAAAATGGAGGAAGTCCGCTATCTGTTGTCAAAAAAATTGCAACAGATGGGCTATCCCTTGTTGGGTTTGTTGCCTTATGAACAATCTTTATCGCTGCCCATTATGGAAATGATCCGCAAGGCGGTGGAAGGTCGCGCCATGATCAACGAGGAATTTATGAACAACCGGGTGGAAGACATCATTGCTGGCTCCTTAGTCGATGTAGAGGAATTTCACACCTTTGAGAATATTTTGCTGGTTACCAACCTCAGCCGCCTCAACCAAGCGTTGGAACGGGTAGAAGCGGTGACCCGACTCAAAAACTTACAACGTTCGCCCCTTTCGGGCATCATTGTCACTAGCGACGGGCGGCACCACAAATGGGTGGATCCGGTGGATATTCGCAACAGCTACATCATCAAACACAAAATTCCGGTCATCAGCACTACTTTGGATACTTATGGATCAGTGGTGAAAATCAGCAGGATTGAAGTGAAAATCAATTACCGCACGCCCTGGAAAACCAAACGCGCCATTGAGCTATTTCAAGAATACGTGGACATGGATCTGCTGTTAGAAAAAATTAATGAAACGAAGTAAACTGCAAGTAATGGGACAGTATAAATTGATTGAATTTATATTGCCCCATTACTTAAAATAATCAACCATGCTAACTGCTATTTCCCCGATCGATGGCCGCTATGCCAGCAAAACGCGCATCCTGAGCGACTATTTTTCGGAATACGCCTTGATTCGGTACCGTGTATTGGTAGAAGTCCAGTATTTTTTGGCATTGTGCCGCCTTCCGCTGCCACAATTGGCCGATTTTCCCGAATCAGCAATGACTGAACTGATTCGCCTGAGCAATCAATTTAGCATCGAAGATGCCAATCGCATCAAAGAAATTGAAAAAACAACCAACCACGATGTCAAAGCGGTAGAGTATTTTTTGAAAGAAGCTTTCCAAAAATTAGGTTTGGAAAAATATCAGGAGTTCATTCATTTCGGTTTGACCTCGCAAGACATCAACAATACGGCTATTCCACTTTCTTTTAAACATGCACTGGAGCAAGTCTACGTTCCAACTTTGCAAAAACTAATTGCTAACTTGGAAGGCTTAGCTGCTGATTGGGCCCTCACGCCCATGCTAGCCCGTACGCACGGGCAACCGGCTTCTCCCACCCTTTTGGGCAAGGAAATACGAGTTTTTTCTGAACGGATTAAGGGCCAAAGTCAGCAATTGGAATCCATCGGCCATAAAGCAAAATTTGGCGGCGCTACCGGTAATTTCAACGCACATCATGTAGCGTATCCCAACATCGATTGGCATCATTTTGCCGAAGGATTTGTAAACGAAGATTTGGGATTGGAGCGCTCCTCTCCTACTACCCAAATTGAACATTACGACAACCTGGCGGCGCAATGCCATGCCCTCATGCGCATCAACACCATTTTGATCGATTTTTGTCGCGATATCTGGACATATATTTCGATGGATTACTTCAAGCAAAAAGTTGTGGCGGGCGAAGTAGGCTCTTCGGCAATGCCACACAAAGTGAATCCCATCGATTTTGAAAATGCGGAAGGTAATTTAGGTTTAGCCAATGCCATTTTGGGACATTTGGCTGATAAATTGCCCATCTCGCGCTTGCAACGCGATTTGACGGATAGCACGGTATTGCGCAACTTAGGCGTACCGATGGGGCATATCCAAATTGCTTTTGAATCGATTTTGAAAGGCTTGAGCAAATTGGTACTTCACGAAGCGCAATTGAAACACGACTTATCAAACAACTGGATGGTGGTTTCGGAAGCCATTCAAACCATTTTACGCCGGGAAGGTTATCCACAACCATATGAGGCGCTAAAAGCCCTCACGCGTGGCAAAAACAACATCGGACAGCCCGAATTACAAGCTTTTGTTGATCAATTGGGGCTATCTGATGCGGTAAAGGCGGAGTTAAAGGCCATTACGCCAGAGAATTACGTGGGCAAATAAACGTCAAAAAAGGAAGGGGAAACAACTTGATGGAATGATCCAAGCTGTTCCCCCTTTTTATACTATCATTTCCCACCGTCCATGCGGACAATTTTTGGCAAAAAAGTACCCAATACTTCTACCAAATCTTGTTGAGCATTCATGACCTGCCGGATGTTTTTGTAAGCAATTGGCGCTTCATCCAATCCACCGCCAGTGAGGTCCACACCATGGTCTTTCAGGATTTTCCTTAACTCGCTGTGGGTAATGGACTCAAATGCTTTTCGACGCGACATTTGTCGACCCGCGCCGTGAGCAGCGGAGTTAAGCGATGCATCAACTCCTTTTCCACGCACAATATACGCCGGGGCAATCATAGAGCCTGGGATAACACCCAGTACTCCTTTACCCGCCGGAGTTGCCCCTTTACGGTGCACAATGTAAGTGTTGCCGTCAGCAAGGGTTTCTTTCCAGGCAAAATTGTGGTGGTTTTCCACTTGCGCAATCGCTGATTCCCCCATTGCCCGTGACAACCGACGATGGATGTGGTGGTGACAAGCCGAGGCATAATCGCCTGCTAAATTCATGGCCAGCCAGTATTCCTGTCCCACCTCGCTATCCAGATCCAACCAGGCCAAATGCTGTGCTTCCTTTGGTAGGTGGCATTGTTCCATTGCCAAATTGGTGTAGTGTTGCGCTATAGTGGCGCCAAACCCACGCGAACCCGAGTGCGACATGATCGCCAAGTATTGCCCTACTGCCAATCCCATTTCGTTGGCGGGGTCGGTGATGTCTACTTGCCCAAATTCCACAAAGTGGTTGCCGGAACCAGACGAACCGATCTGCTGTGCTGCCTTGGTTTGCAGGCCTTTCAAACGTGAAATATCTTGAAATTCCGCACGTTCCAAAACAGCATCCTCCATCGGATCCTTGAAAACTTCAAAGCCAAAACGGGTGTTTTGCTCCAAGGTTTTTTTGAAAAAATCGCGTTTGGCTTCCAATTCATGTGGTGAAACAGCATAAATCGACAGACACATTCGGCAACCGATATCAACCCCGACGCCATAAGGAATGACGGCGTTTTCGGTAGCCAATACACCGCCGATCGGCAAACCGTAGCCTTGGTGCGCATCGGGCATGAGCGCAGCCGCCCGCGCAACGGGCAAACGAGCTGCAACTTTCATCTGATTGATAGCCCCAGCTTCAATGTTCTCGGCGCCGTAAATTTCGTAGTTGATCCCGATTGGCGACAATGGAATTTCGTTTCTTTCCGAATCACGTGCGCCAACCATTGCCTCTACGATTCGCCCCAACACTGCATCTTCGGCATAATCTTCTGGGGCAGCCAACAAGGCTGCGAGCAAAGCATTCACCTCCTCTTGAGTGCTTCGCTTGTACTGTTTGGGGATTAGATTGATGATCAAACCAATGGCTGGACCTTCTGGAAAACCCATCTTGATCAAATCTTTTCCGCTAATGCTTGGTTTTGCCATAATGTTAAACTTAAAGAGCTTGCCAGGTTTTTTTTGCACCTGACAAGCTCTTAAAGCCAAAAACCAGCAGAGAAAGTTCCTGCGCTGGTTTTTTTATTTTTGTAAATGAATTTTTGGCCTCGAAAATCACTTCCCAGCCGCCTTTACGCGCTGCACAAACATCTGCGCGCGGTTGCTCTCAACGATCTGAACTTCAAAGTTTTCGCCGTCAGGCATCTTGAATATCAAATCCGTTTTTTTCATCTTATTGGCCTCGTCAAGAAAGTTGTTGTCGTTGGAGGTCATTTCCAGAACGCCTTGTTTGTAGCCAAAATAGTAAAAGATATCATTAGACAGTTTGAGGTAAAAATAGAGTCGGTCGTCGTCGTTGGAAGGCATTTTGGCTTCCAAGTAACCGGTGACCATTTTACCAACTGGTTCGCCGTTGACCGTCATCAAGCCCATGTTGATGTTGGTGCTTACAAACGATTGATAATCAACATCCCAGCGCAATTTGACATTACTGAGCAAAAAGGAGTAATCATTGCCTTTGTTCGAAAGCTCCAATACCCCGGAGGTAAGCCCGGCGATGTTTTCATCCAAGCCTTTTTCGGGCGGAAACAACATGTACAAACGCTTGGTGAAGTAATCCAAATCAGTCAGGTAATTGATAGTCGAAACCGAGGGATCAGACTGAATTTCGTTCATCATCAATTTTGCCAATTTTTCGGGAATCCGGAGCTTTAAACCCGTCATTACATCCATCGTAACGGGCGGTGGCGGCGTTTTTGCAATAAGGCTATCAGGTAAATCCAAAATTTGGGTAGTTGCAGTTCCTGCCGCATCAATGTTCACGTATTTGAGACCAGTGCCCAAATTGAAGCGGCCTTCGGCGTCAACTTTAGCGGTTTTATTACTGAAAATCAAGCGATTGCCCCTAGGATCACCAGAGATAATTTTGGCAGAGTCGCCAAAAATGAACTGGTCTTTTACCAAATCGTATTTAAAAACTCCAGTGACTGGCAAAATCCCACGGTCTTTGCGGAAATTGAGCGACATCATGATGCGCGGATACACCACTGAAGTTTCTTTACTCAAAAACAAACCCGTCTCCAAAGGAACCCCATCGGTTGATTTAGGCCGATTGTAGCGGATAGTCAAGTTCTTTTTGTCCGCAGCACTATTCAGCGTGAACCAGTTTTGCGGTTGCAGTTTTTCGGCAGCCAAACGGGCAAAACCATCAAAATTCAAGTTCACAGTTTCCGATGACAAACGGATAGTGCCGTAAAATGCGGTTTTGTGGTCAATAAAGAAACTGTCTAATTCCGTTACTTGACCTTCTGCACGAGTAGCAGTCGCTTTCTCGCTGCGGGCGCCTTTGCCTACGCGTTGGCCTACGATGTTGCTAAATTCGATTTCCTGCTTACGTTTGCCAATATTGTATTCATAAAAACCACTGGCTCGGTATTCTTTTCGCCCTTGTATATTGACCGTAGCGCGGTTGATTTTATGGTTTTTGGAGATGGTATCACAAATGATGGTCGCTTTTTCCAAAGTTTTCAAAGCGCCGCCAGGTTCAATTTCTACGTGGCTGCTGTCGGGATAAATGAATGCATCCGCCGATTTGATAAAGGGAACATCATCAACGAGCAATTGGTAGCTTTTGAGATCATAGAAAGCTTTTCGCCCTCTAAATTTCAGAGAATCGCGAGCGATATCCGTTGAGGTAAAGAGACCAGGTTTTGCTTCATTTGCCTTAAAGGTAACCGTAGCGCCCTTCATGTCCCAACTGAATTCGTTCATTGAGGTCTCATACTTATTGAAGGGGAGCTCCGTTTTCAGCAATTCTTTATTCGACTTAAAATTGGCGATCTGCTTATCAAAGTCTACGTCGCTTTTTACCCCATCGGATTTGATGGCGATGGAGCCAGCTTCAGCCGCTTTTATTTTAAGACTAGTGGTATCAGCACGGGAAGAAAAAGCGCCAAACCTAAAACCTTTAGATTGCAAACTGGCTTGTGGCCAATCGAGCGTACCGCTGCCTTTGAGGCCAGTTGGCGTCAAAGTGAGGGTGCCAAAAAATTCATGTTCGCCGCTTTTGAAGAGATCAAACGAATTTTTTTCAGAGCTTACATTCAAACTGTCTTTGTAAGGCAACCAATGGATGCGCACTATTTCGCCGTGAACTTTGGGTTCTTCCTTGTTTTTTTCGCGTTTTTCGTCCAAATCAAACGCCTTAGCGCTGGCCGATAAGCGTTCGGGCCAAAAGATGATGTCTTCTGAATCAAGAGAAGCACCCAGGTAAACCAAGTTTCCTTTGCCGCGCAAACCCTTGTTGCTCAAATCCACTTCGCCCTTGAATTTTCCTTTTTTGGCGTAAATGGGATACCCAGTTTCCGGAGTTTTGTGGATAAAACCGAGCGAATAATCTTCTGGGCGAATTTGTAGAATTTCATCAAATCGCGGAAAAATACCGCCGGATACCATCGTGCCTTTGAAGCTTACTTCTTCTTTCACAAAATCATCCAATCGGTTGAAATTGAAGGGTTTTAGCATAAAGTAGAAGGTATCGCGTTTGTATACCGTATCCTTGACGTATTTAGAATCGTAATAAACGTAACTCTTTGATTTACTGTTCAGCGAAGGAAACATCGGGATGTTGTCTTTCCCGCTTTTATTGGATTGCGCGTCGATGATCAATGCAGCGCTAAAGTTTTCAATATCCGAATTGAGGGCAAAAGCATTGACATCACCTTTGTTTTCAGAAGGTCGTTTGTCCGGAACAAAGATTCGGAACCGTTTGATGGAATCGCCGAGTAACATGAATTTATCGTAGTCAAAATGGAATTTTCGCCCCAGCAACTCGGTGTAGCCGGCATTGACCAAACCATCCATGTCCATGTTGCGATTGTTTTTGATCACAATACTGGCACTATCTGGTTTTACGGCTACGTGCTGGCGTTTGCTGAGTTCCAGTGATTTCACCCCTTTTACTAAAACGGTATTCTTGCGCAGGTTCCATACCGCATTGGCGCTATCCGTTACCGAGTTAATGCGGAGGAAATCATAATCTTCCCGGCCTCGGGAGGAATTGACGAAATGCCTTACTTTATCTTGAACTTCAATTTCCTTGGTCTCGCTGTTGTATCGAATAAAACCTTTTGCCATCAAATCATAAATCAAAGAGGTAATATTTTCCACTTTGAAGGATGGGTTGATGCGGGCTGCTAAATCATCGGCATTGATAAACCGAGAACTAGAGGTGCTGGCAATTTCGTTAATCAACTCCAAGGGGTTCTTATCGGCGATGCTCTGAATTTGATCAAAATCTTGTTTGTTGAAAAAATCGAGAGATTCAAACTTTACCGGTTCTTTGCGTAAAATGGGGATACTCCGCTGTCCGATGAGCACAGAATCGGCATCCAAATACGCAGTGATGTTATCCGAATCGATATTGATGTGGTGATAGGAACTGTAGAACGGCGTGCGGTCGCTGCCGCGGTCGCCGCGAGAAAGCACCAATTGCTTTTTCTTTACCAAATAACGAAAATTGGAAGATGGGTGATAAACCGAATCTTTTTTGAAGTAAAAAGTAGATTCCACCCGTTCGCCGAGCACCAATTCGCCTCTTTTTATGGTAAATCGATCGGCAGTACCTTTAAAAACGCGTTCTTTGCGGTTGTTAAAAATCTCGATTAGGGCTTTTTTATCGCTGGTTCCAGTGCCATATACGGTAGTACCTTCCAAGTCAAAACCGCCTTTAAAATGAATGCCTTCTCCGAAATCTTTGATGTCCAGGTTTTTATCTTTGGATACAAAACGAGGATAAGAAGTTGAATTTTCAGAACTGATTTTATCACTGAAATCTCCCGGAATTTTTTTGTTGCCAAAATACAAAGGGAAGAAAAGTTCGGCATCTTCGGCTTGATAAAGACCTAAACGTACATCGAGGACATAGTTTTTAAGTTGGGCATAGGTCAGGGAATCCAATTTGAGGCGCTCCCAAGTAACTTTTCCGCCTTTTCCTACCCACTTGGATTGAAAAGGAAAATATGAACCGCTGGTTTTGTTGATACGTATGGAATCGTCTTTGCGCATTGCCACTAAATTGCCCTGATCCATTTGCAAAAAAGGCTGCGCTTTTGCGTATTTCAATACATAACTCGGGGCATCGAGTAGCCAAGTAGTACTGGCTATATCGCCGATCCGCAAGGCCTTTTTTTCAAATAAGCCATTGGAAAAATTGAGAAATTCACTAAAATGATTGACCGGATGGACGTCTTTGCGGATGATCAGCGAATCTAAAATCTGATGCCAAGCCGTGAATACCAGCGGATCAGCTACGTTTTTTTTCAGTACCGCCAAAGTGCGAAAATAAGCTTGGAAATGCGGATTGGGAATCAACCGCCGAGTGAGCATCTCGTTACAAGTTTGAACAATCCGAGCCGATTCAATTTCGGAAAAACCGCCACCTTGAAAAACACCAGCAAATTCTTTGTAGGTTTTTTCCAATTGCTCCATTTTTTGAGCATTCATAAAGGTGCCCAGAACGGTTAGGAATTCATTGGTATTGGCCGGAAATGAATCAGGACGTTGTGCAAAAACAGGAGCGGTCAGCGCCAAGAACAGACCGATCAGCAGCGGGCGAAAAAACAGTCGCATACAATACGCTTATTTTGGTTAACGATGGAGTCGTACCGCTAGCCAATCGCCTTTTTCCAAAAATGTTTCGGGATGAAACCCATGAGCTACAGCTTGTGATAAGACGAGGTCGCGATCCGATTGAAGGATGCCAGAGATAAGCAAAATGCCGTCTCTCTTTAATTTATCATACAACGCTGGAAAGCTTGCTAAAATTACGCTGCGGTTGATATTGGCCAAGATAATATCGTATGCGCCTTCGGGAATGACACCTAATTCCCCGAGATAGGCATGGATGGGTGATTCAACGGCATTGATGCGGGCGTTTTCAAGGGTATTTTCGTAAGCAGGTTCTTCATGGTCAACTGCATCGATCCAATCCGCGCCTTCTTTGGCTGCTACAATGGCCAGAATCCCTGTTCCTGTTCCAAAATCCAATACTTTTTGGCCTTTGAAGTCGATGGCTTCCATCAATTGGAGCATCATGTAGGTCGTTTCATGATGACCGGTGCCAAACGCCATCTTTGGGTTGATGATGATGTCGTGACGCACATTGGAAAACTGAGGATGAAACTCGGCACGCAAACCGCAAAAATTGCCCACCTGAATGGGTTCGAAATTGGATTCCCAGATACTGTTCCAATTTTGGTAAGGAATCTCTTCCATGGAAAAACCGTTTCCAATCTCCCCCATGTTTTCTTTTACCTCGCTTGCCAAATCCGGGTAGCTAGCAGACACACTAACATAAGCAATCAACGCTTCCTCCGTTTCTTCATAAGTATCGAAAGGTAGGTCGCTCAACAAAGCAATCAGCATTTCTTGATCGGCGGGCGTTGCCGGAAAAGTATAAGCCAGGTAATTCATTTAGTTGTTTTTGTATTTAACCGTTGAAGGCGCCACTCCAAAATGTTTATTTTGAATCAAATGTGGTTTTTCCTGTTCCAATCCAATGCGAATCATGGCTAAGTGGTGAATGGCGTGATCATGCAAAAACGTCAACTCGCGGCCAATCGAAGAAGCATACTCTGGACGAGGCGTCTCTGGATCGATAAAATAATCCCCGCGCACTGCAACGAACTGCATTTCATCAAGCGTCAGTAAATATTGTAATTCCTTTTCAAAAGCATTGGCCGCAAACGAAGGATTTACTTCAATATTCACATCGCGTTGCCGATCGGCATAATCAATAATACCAACGGAAATGCCTTTTGACAAACAGCGGTAAAAATCAAAAATATGCCGAACATGTTGACCAATTGAAGAGCCGTTGAATACCTCAAGCGATTTTTTGTAAAAATTGTCGTCCATCTGATCCAATAACCCCTGGATTTGGCCGGTAAGCTGCCGGATCCCCTCCTTCACGTTCATAAGTTTGTTTATTTGTTTGACATTAGCTCAAGCTATGCTCCTGTTGAAACATACAGCAAGACACCTGGTTTTATGGCAACAAAAAAAAGACTAACTATTCGAATTAATTATCGCAGCGCGGACGCAAAGCTACTTTAGTAAATTACTTCTCGATTTTTTGAGCGGCTTTTGAATAGGAAGCTCACTTAGAGCTTGTTCAGGTTTCTGCTTCGAGCTACAAATGGCCAAAATTCACCCCAATTTCGTTACAAAAATGCTCATGTAGCGCTGCTACACTCCGCTTTTTGCGCCTCATTGGTGCGAATTTTAGCTCATTTTCGCCATCGAACCAGAAACCTGAACAAGCTCTTAAAATGAACCGTTCGACTTACTATTCAAAAGCCAAAATCGGGAAGTTAATTTTTCTGCGTTCCTAACCAAAGATTTGTTTTTGGTTGGCTTTTAGGGTATTGAGCAATAGTGCCATCACCGTTAATTGACCTACCCCGCCAGGTACAGGAGTGATGTAGGAAGTTTTGGGCGCTACATCGGCATAATCCACATCACCAGTAAGGCGGTAGCCGCTAGTAGTAGTGGCATCGTCAACACGATTCATGCCCACATCAATCACTACTGCGCCTTCTTTGACCATATCGGCTTTGACAAATTCGGCCTGCCCGATGGCGGCGATCAAAATGTCGGCTCTACGGGTATGTTCCGCCAAGTTTTTGGTGCGGCTGTGACAAATGGTAACGGTAGCATCGCCCGGTTCGCCTTTGCGCGACAATAAAATGCTCATTGGCGTTCCCACGATGTTGCTTCGCCCTAGTACCACCACTTCTTTTCCGGCAGTTTTGATGTCGTAGCGGCGCAGCATTTCCAAAATACCAAAAGGAGTAGCTGGCAAATAAGCGGGTAAGCCCTGGGCCATGCGACCAAAATTGACGGGGTGAAAGCCATCTACATCCTTGCGGGGATCAATCGCCAAGTTTACCACAGATTCATCGATATGCTTTGGCAAAGGCAGTTGAACGATGAATCCGTCAATATTCGGATCTTCATTAAGTTGCTGCACAATGGCTAAAATTTCTTCCTGGGTAGCATCAGCAGACCGTTGAATTAGGGTAGATTCGAATCCAACTTGTTCGCAAGAGCGTACCTTATTGCGTACATAAGCTTGGCTAGCTGGATTATCGCCTACCAAAACAGCAGCAAGATGTGGCGATTTTCCGCCATTTTCTACTATCTTGGACACAGCGATTTTAAGCTCTTCTTTGATGGTTTGGGCAAGTAGTTTACCGTCGAGAATGGTCATGATTTTTTCTATTTCCGACCAAAATTAACAATAAAGCATTCGAAAAAAGGCTTTTTTTTAAATTTGTTGGAAGTTGTTGCGTTAAGAGCTTGTCCGGGTTTTTACTTCGGGCTACATTTGAGAAAATTCAACGCTGTACGTGTACACTCAAATAACTTGTAGAGGAAAATCTGTTTAGCCAAGCATTTTTCTTCCTCACGACATTTTAATCTCAAAAATTGATCCGAAAAAAACTATCCAATGGCGACAATTTTACGGTGGCTTACTTTTTTCTTACCAATACTCATTTGCGCCAACCTTGAAGCCCAGTACATTTCCATTCGCGATACCAATTTAGTGGTTTCTAGTACTTTGTTGTTTACCGATAGCGGTGGTAAAAATGGAAATTACCAACCCAATGAACGACATGTGATCACTTTTTGTCCCGACACAAAGATCGGTTCACAGGTTACCATTATGTTCCCCACAATAGATTTAGCAACGGGAAGCCGATTGTGTTTTTATGATGGCGCCGACACTACCACCGCGGCTAAAATTTTATGCGTAGATAAAACCAGCGCTGCCAAAGGATTCATGGTGCAATCGTCGATCAAAAATAAAGCGGGTTGTATTACCGTCTCATTTTTTTCCAGCGCGCAGCAAATTACTGCTCCAGGTTGGTTAGCAACGGTACGTTCCTCTGCGGCTTGTCAAAGCATTCTAGTCACTCTGGATAGCATTTTACCGGCCATTGATCCGGCTAGTAAATCCATCAAAATCTGCCCTGGGGATGAAATTTTTCTCAAAGCCCGCGGCGTTTATGCTCAAAACAATACCGCCTACCGTCAATCCGATTCAACGTCCACCTTTACCTGGGATTTTGGCGATGGCAGCATCGTTAACGGTCAATCTGTTCGTCACCGCTACCCGGTTTCTGGCGGGTATCAAGTAAATGTAACGGTGAGCGACGCCCGCGGTTGTCTCAACAACAACAGTTTGCAGCAAGCAGTGATCGTGGCCATGCGCCCGCGCTATCAAAGCGGGTTTAATGAGCGCCCAGCGATATGCTTAGGAGATACCGTTTCGCTTCAGTATGCTGATCCCAATTTAAATCCTTCTTCTACCCTACCCGATCCATTGGTGGTGAAAATCCAACAGGGCTTTTTTCAAAATCAAAAAAAACGTGATCAAACCCAGTTCATCCCTGACGGCAATGGCGGTTCAATTGTTAATTCCTTGTTTTTTAATGAATTTGGCGTCAATCAGTTTTTGACTGATCCCAACGACATTAAAATAAACATCAACGCCGAGCATTCACGTTTGCAGGATTTGGTTTTCACACTTACCTGCCCTAGCGAACAATCGGTCACCTTGCAAGTGTATTTCGGTGCTGCAGGCAAAGCCATTCAACTAGGAACCCCAATTACCAACGATATCAACGTAGCGCGACCTGGTACTGGAGCGAACTACTCCTGGCAAAATGGCGCCTCCAATAGTACCTGGGAAGCTTATATCAGCGCTTTTTCACCCAACTCCCTGCCATCCGATACTTACCAACCCGTTCAACCTCTTAGCCAATTGGTGGGTTGCCCCTTAAACGGCGCTTGGACTTTAAAAGTGACCGATAAAACCAGCGGCGAAAATGGGTATTTGTTTTCTTGGGGTGTGGAGTTAAAGCCTGCGCTTTTCCCCAATTTGGCTTTCAAAAATGGCATCGCAAATCTCAATTGGCGGCTTCATCCTTCCATTTTGTTTCAAAGTAAAAACACCATCAATGTATCTCCCAAAGAAGCCGGAAGGGCGGCTTATGTCCTCCAAGTTACTGACTCCCTGGGTTGTAAATTTGATACTGCGGTGAGTTTTAATATTTTGCCCATCACGAATCCCAAATGCAAAGGCTGTACCCTGCAATATTCTGAATTGCGCGACACTTCGATTTGTCAGTCGGAAAGTATAATCGCCAAACTTAAATACCAAGGGAGATTAGATACCGTGCTGAAATACACTTCATTCCCGCAATACCGTATCGGCAATGCCAATCATCCGCCTAGTAATCCTTATTCTTCGGCATTGCCCGTTTCATCAGTGGCTCAAGACACGATTACCAACCCCATTCAGCAGATTGAATCGGTTTGTGTGGATCTTGCTACCGATTGGAATGCCGATATGCGCATTTATCTAGTGGCGCCAACTGGCCAAATTTTAGAGCTTTCCACCAATAATGGCGGCGGTAGCGACAATTATACCAATACCTGTTTTACGCCTACTTCCAACAACCCGATCCAAAATGGAACAGGACCTTTTACCGGAACTTTTAAACCAGAAGGAGATTGGAACGTTTTGCGCGGTGCAAAAATCAACGGCGATTGGGCATTGCTTGTTTCCGACAGTTTTGATATTACCAAATTTGGCGAATTAAATAGTTGGTCGATCACGTTTCGTTCAAAAAATTCGGTGCGCTATTCTTGGATGCCCAACGCTGATCTGTCGTGTTCCAATTGCCCAAACCCTTTGATCAGACCGCTCAAAACCACCAATTATAAGGTAGTAGCGACTGACTTGTATGGCTGTGTGCATACCGATTCTCTGCTGATAACGGTACGCGATACGCTGCCCGCGCCTAGGGTTCGGTGTTTGGCAGCAACCAAAAGCAGCGTCACTTTTGGCTGGAACAGCTCGCCAGCAAAAAAATACCGGATCAAATTCATCATCAATGGTCGTGACTCGATTGTGCCGATTGCCTTACCCGATACCGTCATCACGCTGCGCAATCTCAACGAAAAACAAACAGTAAGCATCGAAGTTCAGCCTTTTGTTAGTGATACCACTTATCGATGTAAAAGTGGAATTGGCACTGCCACTTGCCAATCCATCACTTGCAACCTCCGCTTATTATTGGGTAAAGTGACCAATATTTCCTGCCCTGGGCAAAAAGACGGTTCGGTGGTATTTACCCAAACTGGCAACGGATCGGTTAAAACCTCACTGTTGGGGCCAAAAGGTTTGATCAATAGTCCTTACAATAAATTAGAAATAGGCAGTTATAAATTATGGATCATCGACACTTTGGGTTGTAGTGATACCGCGCGTTTTGAAGTTAAAGCGCCCGATAGTTTACTGGTTACCCTAAAAATCGATCAAGCTTTGTCTTGCTTTGGCAATGCTAACGGTGCTATCTCCCCCATTCTATCCGGCGGTAGCAGCAGTTACAACTACCAATGGAACACCGGCGCAGCTACGGCATCGCTTAGCAACCTAAAAGCAGGAAGATACAGTGTAACCGTCACCGACACCAAGGGTTGTGTTGGCGAAAATGCCATTGTTTTAAGTCAACCCGATAGTCTTAAAATCAATGCTCAAGTCAAAAACGTTAGTTGCAATGGCGGCAGCGACGGGCGCATCAATCTTGCGGTTACTGGCGGAAATAGCAATTTCACCTATCGCTGGAGCAACAGCGCCACCCAAAGTTCTCTTTCAAGCTTGAGTCCTGGTAATTATTGCGTTACGGTGAATGATTCAAAAGGGTGTCAAACCCAATTTTGTACGCCAATTATCAATCCATCAGCTTTAAAAATAGATTCCTTCAAGGTAAAATCGGTTACCTGTTTTGGGCGACGAAATGGACAAGCCATCGTTTTTGCCTCCGGCGGTAGTGGAAAATATGCATATCTGTGGAATGATTCCTTAGCGCAAAATGGGCAAACCGCCACTTTACTACGCGCTGGAACAATAGGCGTCACGGTTAGGGATTCCAACAATTGTCTTATCGGCGGATCGGTAGCCATTCCGCAACCTGCGCTTTTAAACGCCAACCTGCAAAATGTGATGGTTAAGTGCAAGGGTGGCAGCGACGGTCAAGTCATTGCAAAGGTAAGCGGCGGTACTCGCCCCTATTTTTACATCTGGGATGCCCAACCCCTACCCGATTCCTTCCTTACCAACCTCAGTGCTGGCGATTACCGACTTACGGTAACTGACATCAATGGGTGTAGTACGAATACTCGAACCACATTAACGGAACCGGCCAGTTTACTTACTTTGACCACTTCCCAAACGGCGCAAGGTTGTTTTGGTACGAAAAAAAATCAAGGACAGGTAGTCGCCATCGGGGGGATAAATACCAAATATTCTTACCTCTGGAATACCGGACAAACCACGCCAACTATTTCGCAAGCTGATTCAGTGCTTTATACTGTAACAGTGACCGACGCGGGAGGCTGCGCCAAATCAATCGGTTTGAAGTTAAAAGACCTGCCGGATATGGAACCGAATATGATCGTCTCCCTTCCATCTTGTTTTGGTTCCACCAATGGTGCTATCGGGATTAACCTCATTCAAGGTCGCCCCAATGCTGATCTTTCCCAATATTCGTTCAAGTGGAACACCGGCCAAACCGGCGGATTGATTCGGGGTTTAAAAGGCGACAGCACCTATACTGTGACCATTACCGACCCGATAGGTTGTGTGTCGGTTAAATCGCGTTTTGTCAAACAACCCAAACCCATTACCTTCAAATTCAGCATCGACAATGCCAAGTGTAATGGCAATAGCGACGGCAAAGCAACCGTCTCATCCATCGATGCCGATACCCGCATTTTCACTTACAAATGGGACAATGCTGCCAAAAATGTCACTACTCCAGCCGCCGCCAATCTAGCAGCCGGAAAGTACAGCGTTACCCTTACTGATGAATTCAATTGTACCGGTAGCGGAATCGCTGAAATTCAACAACCCGCACCTATTCAACTGTCATTTTTGGCGGTCAACATTAAGTGTTTTGCCGATACATCCGGACAATTACAGGTGAGCGCCAGCGGCGGTACGCCAAACTTTACCTATAAATGGAGCAATGGGGCAACCAAGGCCAGTGTCACCAATTTATCTGCTGGAGTGTATTCGGTTACTGCTACTGATGCCAATCGCTGTACTGCTCAAGCTGCATCAACAATTTCTCAAGCTTCGGCATTGCAAACCAACCCTCAGGTTACCCCTGTTACTTGTTTTCAAGGGCGGGATGGCCGCGTTACCTTTAATCCTGCTGGCGGAAAAGGTCCTTATTTGTACAGCCTTAACAACAAAGATTTTCGCAGTACCTCCAGTTTTATTGGGCTTTCTAAAAATACGTATCCGGTTTATGTGAAGGACGCCAATGGCTGTGTTTTTATCGAAAGCATAAAAATTACCGAGCCGCCCGAGTTTAAATTGACTTCCGGCAACAGCAGTTATACCATTCGCTTAGGAGATACATTGGGTTTGAAAGTCAATCCCATCAACCCGCAAGGCGCAGTAAAATATACTTGGGAAGCAGCTTATCCGGGTACCTTGAGCTGTACTGATTGCGCTGCCCCAACGGTAACCACTCAAAACCAGATCTCGTACAAAGTCATCGGAGTCGATGAAAAAGGATGTCAGGCGAATTTCAAAATTGATGTATTTTTGAACAAAGAACGGGTAGTGGTGGTGCCAACTGGTTTTACCCCTAACCGCGACAACCAAAACGATCTTTTACTCGTTCATGGCCAAAAAGGGGTAAAAGTCCTTTCTTTTCAGGTCTTTGACCGCTGGGGAGAGCTGGTTTTTCAAGATGGCGGATTTGAAGTCAACGACGGAAGTCGTGGCTGGGATGGCACTTTCCGCGATCAACCCATGCAACCGGGAATTTTTATTTGGTTTCTAGAAGTCGAGTACTTGGATGGTTTCAAAGAAATCAAACGCGGACAAACGACGCTGATACGTTAATTTTATATTGATGTATACTTAACGCTGTCAAGTTTTGAGCATGGGAAAATATTAAAATTTGGAGTTTT
>JBBANM010000048.1:0-46421 GCA_040401995.1 Saprospiraceae bacterium | reverse complement strand
CTTCAAAAACTACCGAAGAGCAGCTTAAAATCCTTAAGTCAATGACATTGCCCTTCGGGGTTGAGAACTGTGGTTATTTTAGAACCAATCGACTCTGCCTTAAACTGGGGCCGTTAATGCTTCTTTTTCCAAAGCCTCAAGATTGCGAATCAAGAGTCTTCTGCGGTCAAAAGTAAGGATATTGCGCTCTCGCAGATCGTTGAGCAGGGTAGTAACGGTTTGTCGAGAAGTAGCGGTTAAATTGGCAATTTCCTGGTGGGTAATGAATTTTCGGACTTCAGTTTCAAAACCCACTTTACGGCCTTTTTTCTCGGCTAACTCGAGTAAGTATTCAATGATACGGGTACGAGAATCTTTAAAGACCAGTGATTCCAATCTTTTCTCCATCTCCACCACCCGCGATCCCATGATTTTCATCAAAAAAAGATTGAGCGATGTGTGGTCCCGCATGAGGCAGCGCATTTCTTCCACATTGACTACACAAAGGGTGGATTCCTCCATCGCATAAGCAAAATCGCGGCGCTTGTCTTCACCTACCAATGCCAATTCGCCGAACACATCGCCAGTATTGAGAATTGCCTTAGTGATCTCTTTACCGGATTCCCCATAGGCACCGATTTTTACCCGCCCTTCGGTCAAGAAATAAATACGATCTGACGAATCATCAGGCAGGTATATGTAATCGCCGCGCTTGTAAACTTTGTGAAAATGGGCGCCTAAATCTCCTCTGCGAATTTTTTGTGGGCAAAAAATCCCTGTTACGTCTATGTTCTCGAGATACCAAAGAGATTGTTCCATAATGGGATAAATTATTTTTTTATCAAGGGCTTTAATTCTTGATAAATGGTTGTATTGCAGAATAGCGGTTTGCCTCTTAGGAACGGGTGAATAATAAATGGTCGCTTTAGCCGCCACTATTTTGCTGCCAAACAACTATCTTTTGAGGCGCAATGTGGGGCATTGTAACGAAAAAGATAAGAAGAGTAGCGGTGAAAGAGCAAGGCAAAAGTGAGCCCTTATTGTTTAACCGTTCCTTAATGGACAAATTTGGATATTCAAAGATATCAAAGACTCCGAAAATATCAAAATGCAAGGTTATTCTCCATCAAACCTTAAGCCAAACCGCTCGGTCATATCCTTGACTAAGGGGTTTTTTTCGAACATGGTCAGCAGTTTTTCCTTATTCGTTAAAGGTCGTGCTTTTTTGGGGATTGTTGTTTCCGTTTTTTCCAACTCAATCTTCAAAACCAGATCGTTGCGACTAAAAATAGATCGCAAATGCCCCATCAAACCCCGTTCATCGCGCAAAGTGCTTTCGGCTAATCCAGAATTGACTTTGACTACAATGGTGACGCCTTCCAATTGCGCAACCAAAGGTTGTAACAAACTACGGGTGGTATCTTGTTCAATATTGCTCATGTAAGTTTGCCAAGCTTCAACCAAAGCTTCTATGGTCAAGGGTTTGGCGGTAATGGCGGCAGTGGTCAAGCTTTCGGCTTTGGCATCAGCCATAAGTTCTTCAATACCTTTAAAACGGGGCATTGAAAATAATTCAGGTTCTACCTTTTTTTCAGGCGTCCCGTTTTGAATAAGCGCTGAAAGTGTTGGTGTTGAGGCCCCATTTTCCGTTGTCGTTACAATGGGCGTGCTGCCGTTCTGATGAGCGTTTGAAGGGCTTTCTGGTACTGAAACAGCGGGCGTATGGGCTAAACCGTTGGGTTCAGGATTTTTTTTTTCCGGGAGTGCTGCTGAATCGGTATTGGCCTGGATAGCAATAGCCCGATTGATATAAGTCATTTTCATCAGCGTCATCTCCACGTGCAGGCGTTTGTTGCGGGCCATCCGGTAGTTGATGTCGCAATCATTGGCGAGATTAAGCGCGGTGAGCAAGAACGTGTTGGATGCCAGTTGCGACTGAAATCGGTAGCGCTCGCGTAGGTTGTCGCTGGTTTCCAAAAGCGTTAACGTTTGCTGGTCTTTACACACCAAGATGTTGCGGAAATGCTCCGCCAGGCCGTTGATGAAAATATCGGGATCAAATCCTTTTTGGACAATCTCATCAAAAAGAGTCAGTACCGTTGACAAATCTTCGATCAGCAAGGCATCAGTAAAACGGAAATAATAATCGTAATCGAGTACGTTGAGGTTGTTGATCACGTCATCGTACACCACTTTGTCGCCTGAATACGAAACGATGCGGTCAAAAATAGAAAGTGCATCCCGGAGGGCGCCATCGGCTTTTTGGGCAATGATATGCAGCGCATCTTCTTCCGCCTTGATGCCTTCTTTTTGCGCAATACCAGCCAGATGTTTGACCATAGCTGGCGCTTGGATCCGTTTGAAGTCAAAAATCTGACAACGCGACAGAATAGTGGGAATGATCTTATGTTTTTCGGTAGTTGCCAAAATAAAAATGGCGTAACCCGGCGGTTCTTCCAGCGTTTTCAAAAAAGCGTTGAACGCTTGTTGCGAGAGCATGTGCACCTCGTCAATGATAAACACCTTGTACTTACCTTGCTGCGGCTGAAAACGAACCTGCTCAATCAACGCGCGGATATGTTCCACGCTGTTGTTGGATGCGGCATCCAATTCGGTGATGTTAAAAGAAGCATTTTCATTGAACGACGAGCACGATGAGCAGGTGTTACATGGTTCCAAATCGGCGCTCAAATTTTGACAATTGAGTACCTTGGCCAGGATGCGCGCGCAAGTAGTTTTGCCAACGCCGCGAGGGCCGCAAAATAGAAAAGCATGCGCAAGATGATCATTGCGCAACGCATTTTTTAGCGTGTCGGTAACATGTTCTTGCCCAACAACATCGGCAAAAGTGATGGGCCGATATTTTCTGGCGGATACTACAAAACTGCTCATTGGCCTCCGATTCTATTGCGGTTTTTGCAGTTATTGCAAAAACTCGGCTGGGTAAATTTAGGTAAATTACCCGCAGCGATGGCAAAAAGTTTACACGAAAAAAAACTTTAGCAAAAAAATGTCACTTAGTTTTATTTTAAAACTAAGTTCTTGTATTTTTGTTATCATCTTATCCCGCTATAAGGGTATCTATTTTTCAGTGGAATAAGAAAAGATCAAAACCACCAACCTATGCGCATTGCGATTGCACAAATGAATGTTCACATTGGCAACTTTAGCGGTAATCTTGCCAAGATGCTCCACATGGTAGAACAAGCCAAAGCCCAACAAGCGGACATTGTGTGTTTCCCTGAATTGGCCACTTGTGGTTATCCGCCGCGAGATTTTTTGGAATTTGACGATTTTATCTATCAAGCCGAAGATTGTATTGCGCGATTGGCGCAGGCTACTCAGGGTATCGCCATTGTTGTGGGGTCGCCAACTAGAAACCCTAACCTCCAGGGAAAGGATTTATACAATTCGGCTTATTTTTTGGCAGACGGTCAGGTTCAGCAGGTTCAGCACAAAGCTTTGTTGCCGACTTACGATGTTTTTGACGAGTACCGTTACTTTGAACCGGCAACGGAATTCAAAATTGTTGAGTACCAAGGCAAACGCATCGCGGTCACCATTTGTGAAGACATCTGGAATGTGGGCAATGAAAACCCGCTGTATACGATTTGTCCTATGGATGAGCTGGCCAAACAGAGCCCGGATTTTATGATCAACGTTTCGGCATCTCCTTTTGCTTATGCTCATGGCGATGAACGCATCCATGTGATTCGCGCCAATGTAGAGCGCTACGGGGTGCCAATGTTTTATATCAACCACATTGGGGCGCAAACGGAATTGATATTTGAAGGCGGTTCTATTGTGATGTCGCCAGATGGGAAGGTATTTGATGAAATGCCTTATTTTGAAGAAGATTTACAGGTATATGATCTGGGTCAAGTCATGACGGGTGGACGAGAAAAAAATCGGGCCAAAGAAAAATTTCCGCTTATCCACGATGCTTTGGTGATGGGGGTGCGTGATTATTTTGGAAAGCTGGGCTTAAAAAAAGCCATTCTCGGACTTTCGGGCGGTATCGATTCTGCGGTGACGGCAGTTATCGCGGCGCGTGCATTAGGGGCGGATAACGTACGGGTACTGCTAATGCCTTCCCAGTTTTCTTCAGATCACTCGGTTAACGATGCCCGGGAGCTGGCGGAAAATTTAGGTATTCAGTACGACATTGTGCCCATCGAGCCGATGTATGCTGCTTATATGGATACCCTACAACCGCACTTCTGGGGCAAACCCTTCAATATTACGGAGGAAAACCTCCAAGCGCGTATTCGCGGGATGCTGTTGATGGCATTCTCCAATAAATTTGGACAGATCCTACTCAATACCAGCAACAAAAGCGAAATGGCGGTAGGCTATGGAACGCTATACGGCGACATGTGCGGCGGGTTGTCGGTGCTGGGTGATGTTTACAAAACCGAGGTTTTTGCTTTGGCACGTTACATCAATAAAGACGGAATTGTGATCCCCGAAAATACTATCAGCAAACCGCCTTCTGCCGAGTTGCGGCCGGATCAAAAAGACAGCGATAGTTTGCCCGAGTATGATATTTTGGATCAGGTGTTGTTCCAGTATATTGAAAAAAGCCAAGGGCCGAAGGAAATCATGGCGCAAGGTTTTGAAGAAAGCTTGGTGCGCCGGGTATTGCGGATGGTCAACATCAACGAATTCAA
Source organism: Saprospiraceae bacterium (assembly GCA_040401995.1). GTDB lineage: Bacteria > Bacteroidota > Bacteroidia > Chitinophagales > Saprospiraceae > Haliscomenobacter. The sequence continues at coordinate 41,772 of JBBANM010000048.1, read as the reverse complement.
GCGTCACCAAACCGCGCCGGTATTGCGTGTTTCGCCCAAAGCATTTGGCATGGGGCGGAGGATGCCGATTGTAGGCAAGTACTTGAGCTAAGTTATGTCCTGAATTAAAAAAAGCCGCACAAATGGATGTTTGTGCGGCTTTTTTTAGTGCTATTATTCCAATCGGAAACTTGCAGCGCCGAGCAAACCAATATCGGTATAAACCGCAACGCGGTAGTAGCCTTCTCTGAGTTTTTCGCCAAGATCATGGCTAAACGACAAACGCTGGCTAGCAGTAATGTTGACATTTTTTTCTTTAACCGCAATCAAATCCACTACTTGGGAGTTGACGTTGACTTTGGCTTGAATGTTGGAGCCGCTGACGGGCGTGCCCTTATCATCGGTAATGGTAAGGTACAATGGGCGTAAGCCTTGGTATTCTTGAGGAACATCCGTGAGGTCACAAGTAACGATAACCCGGCGAGCTCGGCCAGATTTGACCGTTGCTTTTGGTTTTTTACCTTCTACTTCCACTCTAAAAGCAGTGGCTTTGAAATTAGCCAGCGTTAAACGCTTGAGTTCCCCTTGAATGGTTTTGTTGAGGTTGCTGAGGGCGGCATTTTCGCCTTTAGCAATTGTGATGTCGCGCTCGAGTACGCCCGTACGGGTGCGTAACGAGTCGTTTTCAGCTTTCACGGCGGCAATAGAATTTTCCAATTCAGCTTTTGCAGCTAGCAATTGCTGGATTTCCCCTTTTAATCCGTTTACTTCGCCCAGGCGATTGGCCTTAACGGCTTTGATTTCGGCGTCTTTGCGTGCTAGTGCGCTTTGTACATCCGCCAGCGAGCCTTGGAGTTGCTGGTTGTCGGAAGCGAGCAACTGGTAGGAAACTTGGAGGCTATCCACTTCTTTTTGCAAATCCGATTTCAAATCGCTTAAGCCAGAAAGTTGCTGTGAAAGCTCTTCTTTTTCAGCCGACAGAGATTGGTTTTGGCTGTGTTGTTGGAATCCCCAAACCCCAGCCCCAATTAACCCCAGTGCGAGTAAAACGACCAAGATGAGGAATCCATTTCTATTGTTCTCCATAGCGAATTGTAAATTTTAGCTTGTAATTCAGCGCAAAGAAAAGAAGATTGCAGCAGTAAATCACTACTCAGGTCATTCGTTTTTTGGCAAAATAAAGGACGGAAGGACCTTAATCTGTGCCATCATGTCGCTAAAACGGGGAGTTTTTTTCTTGACAGGAATGCCTTCAAACGTGAAAGCGCCCATTTTCATTTTCCCTTCACAGCTCATCCAAACGTGGTATTTGCCCGGAGAAAATCCGGTGAGCGGGAATTCAATGGTTTGAAGTCCTTCTTCTAATTGGTATTGCGCATTAAAAAAGGGTCGGCCTTTTTCATCTTGTACAACGATGCCAACGGCAACATTCTTCGTGCTTCGACAAGTAACTTTGACGAGGTTTTCATCAATAAAGGGTTCAATTGCTAGTAGTTCCATTCTCGCTGTATAGTATGTTCTGGATTTATACGTTCAGTATTGATTTAAGTAACAGTCTAATACGTTACCAATAGACTGAAAACAAAAATTTTTAAAAAAAATTGCAAAAAAATTTGTCGAAAAAATTGCAAAAAAGATTTTTGCTATCGTATATTTGCACATGCCAAAAGCAAAAGGGCGCATAGCTCAGCTGGTTTAGAGCGCCTGCCTTACAAGCAGGATGTCGGAGGTTCGAATCCTTCTGTGCCCACAACTTCAAAGCCTGGTCTTTTCGAAGATCAGGCTTTTTTATTTTTCAGCGTTCTTGTAAAGGGATGGAGTAAGAGAGAAGCTTTTTAAGCAGCTTTTTTTAACGGTAATAAATCGATGCTAATTTCGGAAAAATTCTACAATTAGATTGTTTTATCTAACTGCTTATTATTAAAAACTCCAAAGTAAAGGCTTTTGTTTCTTACTTTGGAGTTTTTCTTTATAAATCAATATGTTATAAGTTATGAAATATGAGGTGTTTCAACAACTGAGTAACTACCCGTATTTTTTAACGCCTGGTAGCCGCCCCGGATATCATGAACGTTTTGATACCCCCTAGCGCGCAAAATAGAAGCAAAAATCATAGAACGGTAACCCCCGGCACAAAACGCATACACTGGAGCATCTTTCGGTACCGACAACATCGATTCATTGATGTAATCGAGTGGGGCATTGATTACACCCTCTACATGCTCTGCATCATATTCATTGGGTTTGCGTACGTCAATGAGGACTGCATTGAGTTGTTCTTTCTGGAGATTGGCCAATTCATCGGCTCCAATCCGAGTGATAGTATCGATTTCCATGCCAGCTTCTTCCCAAGCTGCTAAACCGCCTTCCAAGTAACCTAGGCAATGATCATAACCTACCCGAGCCAGTCGTTGTACCACTTCCGCTTCCCGGCCAACATCGGTAACCAATAAAATTTCTTGTTTAAGATCGGGAACTAAGGCGCCTACCCAAGGCGCAAATCCGCCATCTAGGCCAATATTGATACTATTGGGGATAAACCCTTGGGCAAAGACTTCGGCACTGCGGGTGTCAATGATTAAAGCCAGTGTTTCTGTCGCGATCAGTTCAAACGCTTGAGGAGTTAGCGCTTGCGTACCCCGGCTCATCACCACATCAATGCTTTCGGAACCATTTTTATTCATGGCTACGTTCAGAGGAAAATAGGCAGGCGGAGGCAATAAACCAGTAGTGACTTCTTGGATGAATTCTTCTCTACTCATGCTGGCGCGTAAAGCATAATTCAACGCTTTTTGCCGCCCTAATGTATCAAAAGTCTCTTTCGACATGTTTTTTCCGCATGCTGAACCAGCGCCATGAGCTGGGTAAACGATCAAATCATCAGCAAGAGGCATGATTTTATTGCGCAATGAATCATATAAAATTCCAGCCAATTGTTCCTGCGTCATGGATGCTGCTTTTTGCGCCAAATCAGGGCGCCCAACATCGCCGATAAACAAGGTATCGCCTGAAAAAAGGGCGACTTCGTTGCCTGTTTCATCAAGCAACAAATAACAAGTGCTTTCCATGGTATGACCGGGTGTGTGAATAACCCGCAGGGTCACTTTTCCTATCTTAAATTCCTCGCCATCTTTGGCAATATAGGCTTCAAAATCGGGATGCGCAGTAGGGCCAAAAACGATTGGTGCGCCCGTTTTTTTACTCAAATCAACATGTCCGCTAACGAAGTCGGCATGAAAATGGGTTTCAAAAACGTACTTAATCTTGGTTCCAGTTTTGGCTGCCCGACTTAAATAAGGGCTGGTTTCGCGCAAGGGGTCAATCACTACCGCTTCGTTGTCAGATTCAATAAAGTATGCGCCTTGTGCCAAACAGCCTGTATATATTTGTTCAATGGTCATTTCAAGTGGTTAAGACAACAAATTTAAATACCAATGGAAAAGCAATCTTGCCCAATTATAGCGTTCCTGCATACTCCCGGTAAATGACCGCCAGCAGCAATTGACCTACAGATTTGAGGGTTATGCGGTCAATTTTATCCAAGGTATCCTCTGGAGTATGCCAATGTGCTACAAATCCTGTTTGGGAATCTTCGGGGCGATTGATGATGTCAACCATCGGAATGCGGGCCAGTTGGTTGACGTATACGTGATCGTCAGTAATGCCACCTACTTGGGAATCAACAAAAACATTGGAATAACCCATGCTAAACGCCAGATCCCAAACTTTGTCAACTACGTCTTTGGCATAGTATTCAGAGTATTCTTCGTGGCCAAATCGCGGAGCAGAAGCGCCCACCATGTCCAATAAAATACCATATTCTGGTTTGATACCATTTTTATAAGTCGAGTTGCGTGCCCAATATTGAGAACCCAAACACCAGGTATCAGGAGCGGCATTAGGGCCACCATCGCCATGATCTTCGCTGTCAAAAAACACCAAATCAACACCAAAATCTACCGGGTTAGCCTGGAGGGTACGTGCAATTTCTAATAATATGCCTACGCCGCTGGCACCATCATCGGCGCCCATTACCGGTTGGTCTTTTTTGCCTTTTGTCAATGGCGAATCGGTGATGTGCCGGGAGTCCCAGTGCGAAGCCAAGACAATGCGCCGTGGATTTTCAGGTTTGTATTGGGCGATGATGTTGGTACTGTTGAGCATTGTACCGGTATAGGCGCGGGCTTTAAAGTTTTGTTCAATTACTTCAACGCCATACCCTTTCAGTTTAGCTACTAACCAGTTTTTGCAGGCTTCGTGCGCGGGGGTGTTGGGTACACGGGGGCCAAAGGCAACCTGCTGTGCCACGTAGGTAAATGCCGAGTCGCGGTCAAATTTTGGCACCGCGATTTCAGGAGGTTTCTGATCTGTAGAAGCTGTTGAATTGCTTGGTTTTTTATCGGTATTACAACCAATTAAAAGCAAACAAGGCAAAACAGTTGAAAAAACGATTTTGGAAAATATACGTGGCATAACGGTGATGATTCTATGCAATTGAGTAATTTTTATCAAAGAGCGCTATTGCTGGTTTTGAAAATGTTTCCATCCTTGTGCCGTAATAGGGTGGATATTGCCACCAGTGGTGTGCAAATTGATGCCATCCTTGGCGGCTACAATCTCGCCAGCTATGTAAATATCCGGCAGGAAACGAATTTTTTCCACATCTTTTGGGTCAATGGTAAAGAGTAATTCATAGTCTTCACCACCGCTCAGGGCACAGGTAACCGGATCCAATTTGAATTTGATGGCCTGCAATTGGGTGTCAGGATGAATGGGGATACCGCTTTCTTCCAAAAAAGCGCCCACCTTGGATTGCGTGCAAATGTGAAACAACTCGGAAGCCAATCCGTCCGATATGTCGATCATCGAAGTAGGTACCAATTGGTTTTTGGCAAAAAACTCAATCATGTCCTTTCGGGCTTCCGGTTTCAATTGTTTGCCAACTACATAAGTTTGGTTCTCTAAATCGGGTTGAATATCGGGCTGCGACAAAAACAACTGTCTTTCTCGTTCCAGAATTTGTAACCCTAAATAGGCCGCTCCCAAATCTCCGGTGATGCAAATGAGATCGCCAACTTTGGCGGTATTGCGGTAAGCCAGTTTGTCTTTTTCCCCTTGGCCAATTGCTGTAATGCTGATGGCCAAGCCCTGCAGTGAAGAGGAAGTATCTCCGCCAATGAGATCAACACCATAAAAATCACAAGCCGCCTGAATGCCTTGATAGAGCTCGTCGAGGGCTTCTACGGAAAAACGATTGGAAAGCGCTAGGCTAACAGTAATCTGTTTTGGTATGGCATTCATGGCGTAGATATCCGATACATTGACTACTACCGCTTTATACCCCAAATGTTTCAATGGGGTGTACATCAGGTCGAAGTGAATGCCTTCCATCAGCATGTCGGTTGAAACCACCGTAAGCAGTTGGCCATTGTCGATAACTGCAGCATCATCGCCGATGCCTTTTAGCGATGAGGGATTGACCAATTGAAAACCTTTGGTAAGGTGGTCGATCAAGCCAAATTCTCCTAAAGTATTGATGTCCGTCCGAGTTTCCGGCATGGGTTAAGCGTGATTTAGTGGTAAAGCGTTCGTCGCTTTTTGTTTGAAAAAATTACAGTTGTTTGAGCAGTTCTTCAGATGAGGAAGTATCTTCTGATCTGCTTTTGGCCAGTTTCATTGCTTCTTTAGCAATTTTTTTGGCCTTGCTTTTGTTGCCTAGTTTAAAGTTTAACCAAGCTAAAGTATCCAGATTGTAAGCTTGTCGATCAAGGGCAACCGAGCGCTCCGCCCAGGTCAATGCCTGACTAAGTAGTTTGACATCGGTAACATGCTCTACAAAATTCCAGGCAATGTTGTTCAGTTCTGCGGGGTCGTCGATTTTTTGTAAGGTAAAATAATCAACAGCGGATTGGGCAAATTCGTTGTTCATCCCCGCTTGGCGGTAGTAATTCATTTTAAACAAGGCCAAAAGAGAAGGAGCCGACTCCGGGTTGATGCGCTGGTAGATGGCCGCGATTCGAGAAAAAGCAGTATCTGCATTGTCGGCGCCAGTAAAAGCATCTTTGATGATCAGGTCCTGTAGCCGCATCATGACCTGCTCTTTGCCCAATTGCGCTTCAAAATTTTTGCGGTGATCAATGAAGTAGTCAAACATCTTGGAGTCGGTTTTTTCCATGAAGTTGTAGATAAACTCCAAATTCTCCGGGGTGCTCCAATTGCTTTGAGTGGATAAATAAGCATCGGCGATGGCGGCGCTGTTGGGGGTCATTGCACGGGCAGCAGCGATGGCATAGTCAAACAAAAAACTTGGTTTTCGATCTCCATTCGCATAGCGCTTGGCCATACCTTGGAGGTTTTTGTCTGGATTGAGGGCGATTTCGCCTAGTTCCAAAAAATCACTGGTTTCATGAAAACCGGTTGCTTGGTGTAAATTGGTTCCGCTAGCATCGAAAAAAAGTAAAGTTGGGTACATTTGAATCCCCCATTTTTTTGCCAGTTCAGGCCCCTCGCCTTTTTCCATGTCTATTTTCACATTGATGAAATTGGCATTGAAAAAATCAGCCACTTCAACGTTGTTGAAAACTTCGGTATTCATTTGTTTGCAAGGGCCGCATAAAGTAGTGTAAGCGTTTAGAAAAATTGGCTTATTGGCCGATTGGGCTTTAGCAAGTGCATCCTTCCAGCTCCCCTCAAAAAAATCAATCCCAACTTGCGCGGATGTATAGGCATTGCTCCAGCCCAAGGCCAGCAGAATAAGCCAATATTTCATTCTCAATTGTTTACATCATCAAAAAAGGACGTTTCAAAAAAATTAGACCTGAGTCGAGTCCTCCAAAACAAGCTCTAAGAGTGTATTTGGATTTTTAGTTCGCAAGCGAAAATGAGTCAAAATTTGCCCCAACGAGGCGCGAAAAACGGAGTGTAGCGGCGCTACATGAGTATTTTCGTAACGAAGTTGGGGTGAATTTTGGCCATTTGCAGCGCGAATAAAAAATCCAAACACACTCTAAGATACTTTAATCATAAAAGCTTGTACGCGAGCTTCTGATTCAGCGCCCTCTTGCTTGGCCAATTCCAGCGCTTTGTTGGCTGCTGCTTTGGCCTCCGTTTTTTTACCGCCATCCAGCAATAGATCGGCATATGTCAAAAAGTACATTGCAGTTTGGCTTTTTTCAGCCGCTATTTTTGATAAATCGATAGCTATCTCTAGTGCTTCAGGGTTTTTATTCAAATTTTTTAGCAACATAAAGGCAGTTTGCCGTATTTCAAAAGCCGGTTCTGAATCAGCATTTTTGGCATACGCTTTAGCCGCTTTCATGTAGTCTTTTAAATCTTGACCAGCCAAAGCAAGGTTCATATCGACCCGGGCGGCAAAAGATTTGGCACGTTCCGGGTAAAACGACTTCATTTTTGACTTCGCCTCTTCCAGCAAATTGGCATTTTTGAAACGGATGCCTTTTTCTGCCGTTTGCCGACAAGCATCTATAATGCGATTCTGCACTATTTCATCTGATTCTACTGCGGCTATGCCATTGCGATCGGCAGCCAAAAGACCGAATGCTTTGGAATCCGCCTCGGTGGCAGCTTCCAAAATAATGCGGCGATTGATTTCAGTAGTCAAATCGGTTTGGGTACGTAGATAATCGTTGGCAACCCGCAAACTTGGTTTGCTGGATTTATTGAGCGCTTTGATGTAGTTGAGGATAAACTGTGGATCGCGGTTGCCGGCGGTATAGGCCTTTTCCAGTTCCACACTGCGATCGATGCTGTTGATCACTTTTTTTCCAAAATCTAAAAAACCAGTGGACTGCATCGCGCCAACGGATTTTTTAATCACTTTGCCGTCAAAATCTACGAAATACAGTGTAGGATAGGCATTAACCGGATAGCTTCGGCCAAATTTAAGGCCATCGGCTTTTTCCATATCGATTTGGATGCAGATAAAATTGCGGTTGTAATAAGCGCCAACTTCCTCATCGGGGAATACATTTTGCGCCATCATTTTGCAGGGGCCGCACCAGGTTGTATAAGCGTCAACAAACAAAGGTTTTTCTTGCTCTTTGGCTACTTTAACGGCTTCATCCCAAGTGCCGTTAAAAAAAACAATGCCTTGCGCCTGAGCGGAGAAAAAGGCAGTACAAAGAAAAGCTGCAATCATTAACCATTTTTTCATCGCTTGCGGTTTTGCTGGTTATCAATAAATGCGGTCTCCAAACAATGGGAGGCGCTTATTTTTTTTCTTTTTCTTTGGCCTCAAACTGGCGAATCAACTCTTCATCGCTCACCTTACTTTGAAGCTGTTGCAACAATAATTGGGCGTCTTGTGCCAAAACATGATTGGGATAAGCCTGGATGAACCCTTGGTAACTTTTTTTTGCCAATTCAATATCCTTCAATCCTGTTTCAGCAATAAAGGCTTTTAAAAAAATAGCATCGGGGCGTTTTACGTTATCGGGGAACTGTTTTACAAAGGCATCCAATAACGCCATGGCCTGGGGGTACTGCCCTGCTTTTTGTTGCACTTGAACTGCTTGCCAAAAAAACATCGGCGCTTGAGCATCCTTGCTGAATCGGCGGGCAAAAATTTGTACGTCCCTGCCAAAGTGATTAACGGCTACGGTATCGATTTGGTTGGGGGCAGTTTGTTCGAGCCGTATTTCGTTTGCTTTAAGGGTATTGAGCAACTTAGGGTATGGTATCGTTTCAGCTTCGGGTTGAGCCAACTTGGGTTTACAACCAAAAAACGATAGAACCAAAACCAGGAAGAGAATTCCTGTTCGTCCTTTCTTTGCTTTAACCGCCTGCTGAAATACCATTTCCATTTGCTTGATGATCTTCATTGAATCACAAAAGTACAGCGCTTGGCTGGTTATCCCAAATGTGATTTTGTAATCCGCTTTAAACTGTTGCTCAAATCTTTAGTCAATAGCTCAGTTTTTTGAAAAATGGCACTTTGCATATCTGCTTCTGAAAAAAGGATCTCAATGAACAAAATCAATCACCTCTACTGGCGAGCCGGCTTTGGGCTTAGTCCAGATGAATGGCGTCAAAAACAAAACTGGTCCACCTCCAAAGCGCTGGATGAATTGTTCAGCCAAGCAAAAAAAGCAACCTTACTACCAGTTTCTCCCATCGAATTCGACCGAGAAGACAAAAAAAGTAACCGTGATGCTTTTCAGCAAATGAAAAAGGATGAGCATCACAAAGTAGCAGAAGCCAATATTGCCTGGGTCAACCGCATGGCTGATCCCAATGAAAGCGCCTTGCTGGAGCGCATGACCTTCTTTTGGCATGGCCATTTTGCTTGTCGCTCGGAACTTGGAAAATTGGGGGTTCAACAACTCAATCTATTTCGGAAACATAGCTTGGGTAACTTTCGCGATTTGCTTTTAGGTATTGCGCAGGATCCTTCAATGATCCGCTACCTCAACAACCAGCAAAACCGCAAAGAAAAACCCAACGAAAACTTCGCGCGCGAGCTCATGGAGCTTTTTACTCTTGGGCGTGGCAATTACACTGAAGGGGATATCAAAGAAGCGGCAAGAGCATTTACAGGGTGGTCAAGTACACTGGATGGCGATTTTGTTTTCCGACCAATCTGGCACGACTTCGGCAACAAGACTTTTTTTGGCAAAACTGGCAATTTCAATGGCGAAGACATTATTGACCATATTTTGGCCAAACCAGAAGCTGCCACTTTTATTGCCCGAAAAATATACCGGCATTTTGTCAATGATAAAGTGGATGAAGCCAGAGTCAAAGAATTGGGGCAACAGTTTTTTAAAGCCAATTACAACATTGGCAAATTGATGCGCAGCATTTTTGAAAGCGATTGGTTTTATGCCCCCGAAAACCAAGGCGCCAAAATTAAATCGCCGATTGAACTCATGGCCGGAATGATGCGCAATTTGAATATGCGTTTGGACCAACCCATGGGACTCCTCTTTCTTGAAAAAGCCTTGGGACAAATGCTGTTTAATCCGCCCAATGTAGCGGGCTGGGCAGGCGGAAAAAACTGGATCGATAACTCTACTTTGACCACGCGTATGAGTTTAGCTGGGCTGTTTTTCAGTTCTTCAGAATTTACCATGCGCGTAAAAGATGAATTCGAAGCTGTCCAGTCAGAAGGAAAAATGGCGCGAAAATTATCGGTTAAGATGGATCTGAAACCCTTGGTAAGCGCGATTACGGCCACGGGTCCTGATGCAATGGCGCAAGAACTGGCCGCTTATTTTTTACCCATTGTGCCGGTCATCAAACTAAATTCATTGACGCAAACGCTGCCCAGTAATGAAAAAGATGGCCAAATAGCTGCGCTGGCCATGCGCATTTTATCACTTCCCGAGTATCAATTGTGTTGATTTTAAAAAAACAGCCATGAAAAGAAGAGACTTTTTAAGACAGGCCAGTTTGGCTTCTACCGCAATGATGGTTCCGTCTTTTTTGACCGGTTCATCTTTGGGGAAATTGTATAAAAATAGAGCAGGAAAAATATTGGTGGTGGTGCAATTGTCGGGCGGTAATGATGGCCTGAATACCATTGTACCTTATCGCAACGACATTTACTACCGCAATCGACCTGATTTGGGTGTTTCCAAAACGGAAGTAATACCAGTCAGCGATGATTTAGGTTTCAATCCAGCCTTGCAAAGCCTGCGCTCCATTTTTGATCAAGGACAGATGAGCATCATCAACAATGTGGGCTACCCCAATCCTGATCGTTCGCATTTCCGTTCGATGGACATCTGGCACACGGCCAGTGAAAGTTCGGAGTACTTGAATTCTGGTTGGATCGGACGTTATTTGGACAGCAACTGCCCAGGCTGCCAATCGCCCTATCAAGCCATCGAAGTAGACGACACTTTGAGCTTGGCATTGAAAGGTCAAGAAAAACGCGGTTTTGCGATGAGCGACCCCAATCGCTTAAAACGCGCTGCCGATAATCGCATTCTACAGGCCATCAGCAAGGCGCCGCATACGGGCGCAGACGAGGAAAAGGTGGGCTATCTCTACAAAACTTTGATCGATTCCGAATCTTCGGCCAATTATCTTTTTGAGCAAAGCAAGAAACACCATTCTACAGCTACCTATCCACAGTCGGAGTTTGGACAAGACTTACGAACCATCGCTCAGCTCATTACCGCAGATACCGATACCAAGATCTATTATGCCAGTTTAACGGGTTTTGATACCCACGCCAATCAGAAAGCGCGTCAAGAACGTTTGCTCGGGCAATATGCCGATGCGATGAAAATTTTTGTGGACGACCTTAAGCAAAACGGGTTGTTGGACGATGTATTGATTTTGACCTTTTCAGAATTTGGTCGCCGAGTCAATCAAAATGCCAGTCGAGGCACCGATCATGGTACGGCCAATAACCTGTTTTTGATGGGTGGGCAATTGAAAAAACCGGGATTTTTCAACGAAGGTCCAGATTTGAGCAACCTAGATGATGGCGATTTAAAGTATTCGGTAGATTTTCGAAAAGTATACGCTACTATTCTGAATCGTTGGTTGGAAGCTCCTGCGCCAAGTATTTTGGGCAAGTCGTTTGCTGATTTGGGGGTGATATAGTTTTGGGTGGGAACGGAAGCAGAAGGGGCGAAATTTGGCAATAAAAACTGTATAAGAATTGTTATTTTTTTTCGTTTTTCTATATCTTGGGTAGTTCAAAAAACGAAAAAAAATAATGGAACAAGACAACAAAATTATCATTTTTCAGGAAAAAGGAATCCGCCGCGTTTGGCATAACGAGGAGTGGTGGTTTTCTATTATTGACGTGGTTGAGGCATTAACAGGCAATAAGCGTCCCCGTAAATACTGGAGTGATCTTAAATCAAAGCTCCAACAGGAAGGCCATGTTGAAGTGTCCGATAAAATCGGACAGTTGAAAATGCAATCTCCTGATGGAAAGATGAGGGAGACTGACGCGGCAAATACGGAGGGAATGTTGCGAATTATCCAGTCCATTCCTTCACCCAATGCTGAACCTTTCAAATTATGGCTTGCTAAAGTTGGCTATGAGCGCATTCAGGAGATTGAAAACCCAGAACTAGCCGCTACTCGTGCCCGAGAGTATTACCAAGCACTTGGCTATAGCGAGGAATGGATAGAACGGCGGATGCAATCTATCGCTATTCGTTCTCAACTTACCGAAGAATGGAAGAACAGAGGCGTACAAGAAGGGCTGGAATATGCGATTCTCACGGCAGAAATAAGCCGCGCCACTTTTGGGCTGACTCCAACCGAATATAAGAAGCTGAAAAACTTGAAGCGCGAAAATCTGCGCGACCATATGACCGGGTTGGAGCTTATTTTCACCATGTTAGGAGAGGAAGGCACGCGTATCGAGGCTACTAAGCGCGACGCGCAAGGCTTTGTAGAGAATAAAGAAGCAGCGATAGACGGCGGTTCAGCAGCCGGGGACGCGCTGCAAGCATTTGAAAAACGCTCAGGCGATAAAGTAGTCACCGACAAAAACTACAAACATCAAATCGCCGAAGCGAAGAAGAATCAAAAGGCATTAGATGCTAGCAAGGATGAGGAATGACCCTTCTTTAGTAGCAAAAAATAGGCTGTCTCGTAATGCTTCGAGACAGCCTATTTTTTTTGCTACTCAGATCGATTAAGAACCTTTCCTTTCCAACCAACCAGCAAAAAAACTGCGGCGTGGAGCAGCAGCGCTAAGAATGGGTTTGGGTCGGATGCACATGTGCTCCAACTCTTCCGCTGAACCATAAAAGACATTGAAATCAACTTTGCCAGCGATCCCTGGCAAATTGGTTCCATCCCCGTATTGCCAAAAATTCCATTTGCGGCCATCGGCCAATTTGGGTTGCCGTACGTTGTAGCGGGCAATCCAAAGTGGATAATCGGTGAAATGCCCCGCCAAATAAGTATTGTAAAAAATTTGATTGGTATAAATGACTGGTTTAACCCCGTAAGCAATCTCTACCATGTACAGCCAAGTGTACATACCCGCTAGCACTTCAATTTTTGATGCGCCATCCAATACTTCTACATCAAGCACTGGTGGCAAATCGCCATTATCCAAAGGTACATTGCGGATGAAATTCAAAGCTTGTTGCTCGGCAGAAAAGGAAGGACGGAAAAAATGATAGGCGCCACGGCGTAATCCCACCCGATTGATCTCTTGCCAATTGTTTTCGAACAAAGAATCGCTTAGCGTGATGCCTTCGGTGGCTTTGACAAAAACAAAATCAAGTTTTTGGTGAGAAACGCTATCCCAATTGATGTATTCCTGGTAATGAGAAACGTCAATACCCTTTACCGCAAATTGTTTCAGCTGGTAAGCTAAACTGTTGCAACCCGTGGCCGACAACAGAAACAGTAAGCAAAGGATAAATATATTTTTCATGGGACCATCCTCATCGTTTAATTGACATGGCGTTCAATATTAGGTAATTTTTCGTTTTTCCTCAAACACTAAGGCCGCTTTAAGACTTTGGTAACAACTAAGAAGTCGTGCAACCGACTATTAGCTTTCAACGGACAGCCGTAATTATAAGCAATCTCTTGGTTTATACCGTAAAATATACCGATTAGTTACACGCTTGAAATTCTTTTTCCCCAACTTTGTTATGTCCAAGACCGCAAAATCATGAATCAACGCCAACTTTTTCTCCAACACATTGCCCAAACCAGTGCTTTTCCACTCGCTTTAGAGATCGATTTCGCCGAGGGCATGTTCCTTTATGATCAGGAAGGAAAATCTTACCTCGACATGATTGCCGGTATTGGTGTCAGTTGTTTGGGACATCGCCATCCGCGGGTAGTAGAGGCTGCCAAAAATCAGCTGGATCGCTACTTACATACTATGGTTTATGGTGAATTTGTGTTGGCCCCACAAGTACAACTGGCTACTTTGCTCGCCGAGCAATTGCCCTCAGGTTTGGATAGCGTTTATTTTGTCAATTCTGGTGCAGAAGCCACCGAAGGCGCTATGAAATTGGCGAAAAGACACACTGGCCGACAAGAGATCGTTGCCTGTAAAAGGGCCTACCATGGCAGCACCCAGGGCGCCGCCAGTTTGATGTGGCCAACGGATTTCACCCAGGCTTATTTTCCTTTGTTGCCTGGCATACAACACATTGAATTCAATTGTGTACAGTGTCTGGAAAAAATAACTACGGCTACTGCTGCGGTGATTGTGGAAACGGTGCAAGGGGAGTGGGGGGTACGCAAACCAGAGAACAACTATCTACTACAACTGCGCGAACGCTGTAATGAAGTGGGCGCCTTACTCATTTTGGATGAAATTCAGGCCGGCTATGGGCGCACCGGAACCCTTTTTGCTTTTGAACAATACGACATAACGCCCGATGTATTGCTGCTAGCCAAAGGCATGGGCGGCGGTATGCCCATTGGCGCTTTTGTAGCAGCTAAAGCGGTAATGCAGGCATTGACGCATGATCCCATTCTTGGGCATATCACTACTTTTGGCGGTCATCCGGTGAGCTGCGCGGCAGCATTGGCTACCTTACAAACTTTGTTGGAAACGGATTTAATTCAACAAGTACCGCAAAAAGAGGCGCTTTTTCGATCATTATTGGTTCATCCGCAGATTTTAGAAGTACGTAGCGCTGGTTTGTTGATGGCGGTGGATCTTGGCAATTTTGATAAGGTACAAAAGGTCATTCAGTATTGTTTGCAAGCAGGCGTATTGGTAGATTGGTTTTTATTCAACAGCGATTCCATCCGATTAGCGCCGCCCTTGATCATTGAAGAAGCAGAAATTCGAACCGCTTGTCGCATTTTATTGGAAGCCATGGATACGCTATGAGTTAGAGTGTGTTTAGATTTTTAGTTCGCAAGCGAAAATGAGACAAAATTTGCACCAATGAGGCGCGAAAAACGGAGTGTAGCAGCGCTACATGAGTATTTTCGCAACGAAGTTGGGGTGAATTTTGGCCATTTGTAGCGCGAATAAAAAATCCAAACACACTCTTATAAAGTTTTTCGCAAGGAAGCTTTAGGTACGCCCAGCTGTTCGCGGTATTTGGCAACCGTACGCCTAGCAATATTATAGCCTTTTTCTTGCAAAACCTGGGTAAGCTTGTCGTCCGATAGCGGAGAGCGTTTGCTTTCACCGGAAATAATTTCGGAAAGGATTTTTTTGACCTCCAGTGTCGAAATTTCTTCGCCCTCGCTGTTTTGCATGCCTTCCGAAAAGAATTCCTTCAAGCGTTTGGCGCCAAATTCCGTTTGTACATATTTACTGTTTGCTACCCGCGAGATCGTGGAGACATCAAGGGCAGTCATATTGGCCACGTCTTGGAGGATCATGGGGCGCATTTTCTTTTGATCGCCAGTCAAAAAATACTCGGTTTGGTACTCCATGATGGCGTACATGGTTTTGTACATCGTTTCATGGCGTTGCTTGATGGCGTCGATGAACCAGCGGGCCGATTCTATTTTTTGCTTGATGAAAACCAGTGTCTCCTTTTGCGGACGGGTCAATTTTACCCCTTTACCCCGAGCACTAAAGGTTTTCATCATATCGCGAAATTCATCGCTAATGCGCAAATCGGGTGCGTTGCGGTTGTTGAGGTTTAATTCTAGAACCCCATCGGTATTTTGAATCACAAAATCAGGGATGATGTACTGCAAAGACCGTTCGTTTGATCCCCCCACATAAGCACTGGCGGGTTTGGGGTTGAGTTTAACGATCACCTCTACCGCGCTTTTCAACTGTTTTTCGGTGATGTTAAGCGAGCGCTGGAGTTTTTCAAAATGTTTTTTAGAAAATGGGTCAAAATATTTATCGAGCAGTTTGATAGCCAACTGAGTGGCGGCCACTTCAAAATCTTCCAATTCTTCTTCTTGCTCCAATTTGGTGCGCAACTGGATGAGCAAACATTCTTGTAGATCGCGTGCGCCGATACCAGGTGGATCCAAACGCTGAATCCGTTTGAGGATGCTGATTACTTCAGCTTCAGTGGAGTTGACATTTTGCGAAAACAACAAATCATCTACTACGGAATAAGGTTCGCGCCGCAAATACCCATCCTCATCGATGCTGCCCATGAGTTGGCGAGCAATTTTTTCTTCTCGCTCATCTTTGAGTTCCAATAAACTGATCTGTTGCTCGAGGTATTCGTGAAAGGAGCTTTCGGTAGCCATGGGCATACTGCGATCTTCCTCGTCAGGATTGTAACTTTCGCCGCGCAATTTATAGGAAGAGGGGTCGTCATCTACATAGTTGGTGAGATAATCCTCGATGTCAAAACTTTCCTCCCTATTTATTGCCTCTTCATTGTTGTATTCTTCTTCCGAATTCCCGAAGTCGGTTTCTTCCTCAAAGTTGTTGTCGTCGATATCCTCCAGTGCCGGATTGGCTTCCATTTCCTCCTTGATGCGTTGTTCGAGCAAAGGTGTGGGGATCTGCAACAGTTTCATCAGCTGAATCTGTTGCGGCGACAGTTTTTGTAATTGTAATTGTCTTTGTCCTAAACTCGTTTTCATTGTTTCATGGGTAGCATATACAAATAACGCAATCAAAACATTCTACGAAACCCTTATATGAAGGTTACGCCTTTCAACAAAAATCGTTCCAAAATGGTTGAATTTTGTCTCTATTTAAATCTTTCAGCATTGGGACGCAAATTTATGCCATTATTTTTTTGTAAAGTATGTCGCTAGACGAATAAACTCGCCTAAATTTAGCTCTGAAAAAAATTGACTCATGTTGCCTTACGATATTGAAGTATGTACCGATAATATGGCCGATACGCTTTCCGCAGTTGCAAAAGGCGCAACCCGGATTGAGTTATGCGGCCGCTTGGATCTAGATGGAATCACTCCAGATCCGGAATTCATCCTCCAAGCTTTGGCAGAAACGCAGGTTCCGATCCATGTGATGATTCGTCCGCGGGGAGGTGATTTTGTATATACTGCCGAAGAAATTGCCCAGATGGAATCGGCCATTGATTTTTGCAAAAAAGCCGGGGTGGCAGGTGTCGTGTTGGGCGCATTAACCCTTCAAGGAAACCTGGATCTTGAATTGATCCAACGATTGGCGCAACGCGCTAAGCCGCTCAAAGTGGTAGTCCACAAAGCCATCGATTATACCGCAGATCCTTTGGCTGAATTTAAGCGTTTGCTGACGATTCCCGAGATTGATTTGGTACTGACTTCGGGCGGGCAACCTACTGCTATGGGTGGGCAAGCGGTATTGCGTGCTATGATTGAAGCCGCGCAAGGCAAAATCACGGTAATGGCAGCTGGGAAAATAACCCAGGAAAATCTGAGTGTTGTTGATGAGGCCATTGGCGCCAAAGCCTATCATGGTCGCTTGATTGTTGGGCAACTAATAAGCTAGCAATGTTGCCGTACTTGCGCATCGACTCATTTTTTTTCGTTAGTTGTTTGTAGCTTTGCCAAAAATCGACCGCTAGTGAATTTTCTTTCTTTAGAGCACATTACGAAGACATACGGGGAAAAGGTGTTGTTCAACGACATCACCTTGCAAGTGAACAAAGGCCAAAAGGTTGCTTTGGTGGCCAAAAATGGCTCGGGGAAGTCTACGCTGCTACGGGTGGCCGCTGGCATTGAATCTTCGGAAGGGGAGAATGCCCGGATCTTACTCCATCGCGATGTGCGCACCGCGTTTTTGGATCAGGATCCCGATTTTTACGCCAATCATACTGTTCTAGAAGCGATTTTAGACGCAGAAACGCCTTTTATGCAGGCCATTAAGACCTATGAAAAGGCGATGCTTCACCCCGATGACCCTGCGGGTTTGCAAGCGGCCATTACGAAAATGGACGATCTCAAAGCCTGGGATTTTGAAGCCCGAGTAAAAGAAGTTTTGACCCGCCTTAATATCACCGATTACGAGCAAACCATCCGCACATTATCAGGTGGGCAAAAAAAGCGCCTGGCGCTGGCTCGTTTGATTCTTTTGGATCCAGAGTTTATCATCCTGGATGAACCTACCAACCACTTGGACATCGACATGATTGAATGGTTGGAAGAATACTTGTCGCAACCGGGTTTGACCATCTTTATGGTGACGCACGATCGTTACTTTTTGGAGCGCGTTTGTAATACCATCGTGGAGTTGGATCGTGGAAAATTGTACAAATACCAGGGCAATTATTCTGAGTATTTGGAGAAAAAGGCGATCCGCATAGAGAAC
Organism: Saprospiraceae bacterium; assembly: GCA_040401995.1. Taxonomy (GTDB): domain Bacteria; phylum Bacteroidota; class Bacteroidia; order Chitinophagales; family Saprospiraceae; genus Haliscomenobacter. The sequence continues at coordinate 23,633 of JBBANM010000048.1, read as the reverse complement.
GAGGACATTGAGATCGACAAGAGCAAGAAGTTGATGAAAAAGGAGCTGGAATGGGTAAAACGCCAGCCCAAAGCCCGCACCACTAAAGCAAAATCTAGAGTAGATGCCTTTTCCGATTTGCAAGAAAAACTATCCGATGTGCGGGTAGAAAAAGAAATGCAAATTGAAATCAAAGGGCAGCGCTTAGGTAAAAAAGTATTGGAGGCCCATCACCTGACCAAAACACTGGGCGGAAAAAAATTGATAGATAATTTTGACTATAAATTCAGGCCCAAAGAACGGGCCGGCATTGTAGGCCCCAACGGAGTAGGGAAAACGACTTTCTTGAAATTGCTCACAGAAGCCATTCGTCCGGATACTGGCAGGGTAGTTTTGGGTGAAAACACCGTTTTTGGTTATTACACCCAAGACGGCATGAACCTTAAGGAAGACAAGCGCGTGATTGATGTCATTCAAGACATTGCCGAATACATTCCTTTGGAAAAAGGGCAAAAACTGACTGCGCCCCAATTGCTTGAGCGTTTTTTGTTTTCCCGTAAGCAACAACAAGTGTATGTATCGCAATTGAGCGGCGGTGAAAAACGGCGCTTGTACCTGCTGAGTATTTTGATGACCAACCCCAATTTTTTGATTCTCGATGAGCCTACCAATGATTTAGATATCCTTACCCTCAATGTTTTGGAGGACTTTTTGCTGGAATTTCCAGGTTGTGTGTTGATCGTTACCCACGATCGCTACTTTATGGACAAAATTGTAGAGCACCTTTTTGTATTTGAAGGAGAAGGTAAAATCCGCGATTTCAATGGCGACTATACCGATTATCGCGAAATTCAGAAAGAACGCGAACGCGAACAACGCCGTCTGGAACGCTCGGAGCAGCAAAAAGAAAAGTCCGATCAAAAAGACACCAAATCGGGACTCAGCTTTGATCAGCGGAAGGAGATGAATAAAATTGAGAAGGAAATCCAAAAGTTAGAAGAGAAAAAAGCGCAGATCTCCGAGCAGTTTAACTTGCCAGATTTAACGCCAGAAAAAATCAAAACGCTTTCTAAAGAATTGAATCAAATTACGGAGCAAGTAGAAGAAAAGGAGCTGCGCTGGATGGAACTGGCGGAATTGGCTTAAGCAACTGCAAATGCGGTATAAGGTCTTACATGTTCTGGATGAAAAGCAATGACAATATCAGTGGCGGGAATACCTTTTTTTACTAGCTCCTCAGCGATTAAATTATCAGTATTATTAGCTAATAGCCAAATTTTGCCATCTGTTTTGATGTGAAAATGATACAGTACGCTGTATATAAACTGTTTTTCATACCATCCAGTTTCGATTAATAAAAAATGACTGTTCTCGAGATCAGCAACTACCAAGCATTCGATGCCAGGGATGTTTTTGTCTTTTGCTTCATCCCGCAAAAACGTTTCAATAGTCTTTTGGTATTCAATTATTTTATTATCCATGATTTAATTTCAGCTTGAACAGAGTCGTAAACAATGATTTTTAGATGAAAATGCGCGCAAATGGCTTGAATGTCTGTGTCTAAAAAGAAAGTTTTATAGACTTCTTCAGGGATCGCAAGAAACAATTGCCTTGTTTGATCCCTTTCATCCATAAGAGCTTGTTCAGGATTCTGGTTCGATGGCGAAAATGAGCTAAAATTCGCACCAATGAGGCGCCAAAAGCGGAGTGTAGCAGCGCTACATGAGCATTTTTGCAACGAAATTGGGGTGAATTTTGGCCATTTGTAGCTCGAAGCAGAAACCTAAACAAGCTCTAAAAAAACGATATACGCCGTATTGACCAAAAGCCGCGTGGAAATCGTAAGTCATGGAAGAGCCAAGAAAGCTTTTGATTTCTACGGCGATCAAATCTGACCCACGTTCCGCAGCAATAAATTTTTCTGCACCTAAATCTACTTCAAAAGGTTTTCGATTTAAGCGGCGAATAAGATATGGGTCATTCGTAATTGTCCATCCCTCTTTTTCAAGTGCTTCACGAACCATTTTATGGTGGATATCCTTAGCCAGACTTCAAAAGTAATGATTTTTTCAAGAAGAATTAATTTACAAAAAAGACAGAACTATACGAAAAATTAGATTTTTTCCCATCGATTTCTACTGCCTATTCATCCCCTTATCTCACAACTCAGTTCATTATTTTAACATTTCAATGGGGTTTCATCACAATTCACTTGGTGAAGAGTAGGATGCTATGCGGTTAAAGCCCTAATTTGCAGCAGAAATAATCGCTCTTGTTTATGAAAAATCCGACTGAATTATTACTGATAAGGAGAAGAATGAAGCCCCTCGCCCTCTTTTTTTATTGCTTTCCTTTTTTGGCGATGGGGCAATCTTCACCTATTCTCGATGGCTATATCCAACAGGCTTTCGACAACAACCACACCCTGAAAGAAAAGCAATTCCAAGTAGACAAAAGCATCTTGGCGCTTGATGAAGCCAAGCGTTTGTTTTACCCCGATGTGGCTTTTGGCGCTACTTATTCCTTGGCTGCTGGTGGTCGTTCTATCTCTTTCCCCATTGGCGATTTGTTAAACGGGGTTTACAGCACCTTGAACCAGCTCACCAAAAGCCAGAATTTCCCGCAGCTCGAAAATGTGACCACGCGGTTTTTGCCCAACAACTTTTACGATGCTCGCGTACGCACCCGCCAACCCATCATCAACGCGGAAATCAAGTACAACCGGCAAATCAAAGCAGCACAAATTTCGGTGCAAGAAGCTGATTTGCAAGTGTACCGCCGGGAATTGGTCAAGGACCTCAAATCGGCTTATTTTCGCTATTTGCAGGCCACAGAGGCCATTAAGGTCTACAATAATGCATTGGATCTGTTGGCGGAAAGTAAGCGGGTTAACGAAAGCCTGATCCGCAACGATAAAGCCATTCCATCCGTAATCATCCGCAATACCAGCGAGGTTGCGGGCGTACAAGCGCAATTGACCGATGCTCGCAATCAGCAACGCAATGCCGCTGCCTACTTTAATTTTTTGGTAGGTCGGGGATTGGATGAACCGGTAGCGATCGATCCAGCTTTTGATCAATTGCTGATCAAACAGGATTCGATGGGTAATGCCAAAATGCACCGCGAGGAAATAGATCAATTGAACAAAGCGCAGGAACTCAATCAAATTGTGGTAAAACTGAAGGAATCTTGGCGCTCTCCAAAATTGGCAGCGCAATTGGATCTGGGTTCACAGGCTTTCAATTTTGGTTGGGGAGGCTACGCGCTTTTGGGCTTATCGCTTGATATTCCTTTGTACAATGCCAATCGCAGCAAGTTGCAAACGCAGCAAGCTGTAGTAGATGGGATGGCCCTTAAAGAGCAAACCAAACAGGTGGAGGCGCAAATTGAACTGCAAATCAAAATGGCGCAAAACAACCTGCAATCGGATCGGGAAGTTTGGCAAAGTTATCAAGCGCAAGATGAAGGCGCGCGCCAATTCTATCGCGACATGTTCAAACGTTACCGGGAAGGGATTTCTACTTACATTGAACTTTTGGATGCCCGCAATCAACTCACCACGGTTGCCATCAAACGCTCTATTGCTTATTTCAACGTACTTATCCGACAAGTTGAGTTGGAACGTGCCTTAGGCGCTTTTGCTTTGAAGTAAGTAGTTCGTAAAATCATCATTATAATTCTGCTTAACCCATTCAATCAATATAGTTATGAAACACCATAGGTTATTGTTTTTCTTACCCTTGTTGTTTTTGGCTGCAGCGTGCGGCAAAAAAGATGTTGCGAAAGAAGTTGTTCCCGAACGCATCATTCCCGTAAATACGGCGCAAATCTCTATGGAACGACTTACCGTTCCCATCCAAATACCAGGAGTTATTTCTGCCTCTAATGAAGCACGCCCATCTTTCAAAACTGGCGGCATCATCAACCGCATTTTGGTGGAAGAAGGCGATTATGTAAAAAAAGGCCAATTGTTGGCAACCCTAAACCTTACTGAAATCAACGCCACGGTAATGCAAGCCAATGAAGGCGTGCTGAAAGCCAGTCGTGATTTACAGCGCGCTAAAAACCTGTATGCCGATAGCGTAGCAACCTTGGAGCAGGTGCAAAACGCAACCACGGGGCTCACCATCGCCGAGCAAAGTTTGCAAATGGCCAAATTCAACCAAAGCTATTCCGAGATTCGCTCACCGATCAGTGGAAAAGTGGTGAAAAAAATCATGAATGAAGGCGAGGTGGTCGGCCCAGGTAGCCCGGTTTTTTACATTCTCAGCGAAGCCAAACAAGATTGGGTGATCAAGTCGGGTTTGGCGGATCGCGACTGGGCGCGCTTACGCATCGGCGATCGGGCTGAAGTACATTTAGATGCCTATCCTGATCGTCCGATGATGGCTAAGGTGACTCAGTTGGCAGATGTTGGCAATCCGCTCAGTGGTACTTTTGATGCTGAATTTTCCATTGTTGGCGCAGTCCCGCGCTTGGCAGTAGGATTGGTGGCATCGGTTACCGTTTTTCCAAAAGAAGAAGCCGAGCATGCCATCATTCCCGTAGATGCACTGATAGAAAGCAGTGGAACTAAGGCCACGGTTTTTATACTCAAAAGTGACAATACCGTTGAAAAACGTGCGGTGACAGTGGGTTACCTCTACCAAAACAAGGCTGTTATTACTGCCGGTTTGGAAAATGCTACCCTGGTGATCACCACTGGGGCACCCTACCTGGAAGAGGGTAGCAAAGTAAAAGTTATTCAGTAAGCCCTCTCAAACCCGACAAACATGAAGATTGCAGAATTTTCTGTAAAAAATTACCAGTTTACCATCATCATCTTTTTGATGGTACTGCTACTCGGTATCAGTGCCTTGTTCACGATGCCGCGCGGGGAAGACCCCGTTTTTGACGCGCCTATTTTCATTATTTTGGCCGTTTACCCAGGTACCAATCCTACCGATATGGAGGAGCTGATTGCCGAGCCTATTGAGGATGTGCTTTATGAGTTGGGCGATGTGAAAAAAATTGTCACCAACTGCGACGATGGATTGATGCTGATGCGGATGGAGTTCAATTACGGAGTGGACGTAAATGCCAAAAACAACGACGTCATTCGCGAAGTGAATAAATTGCGCAGCGAATTGCCCGCCAACTTGGCTTTGCTGGATGTACGTCGTGCCACTTCTTCCGATGTTGCCATATTGCAAACCGCGATCACTTCGGAAACGGCATCCTACGAAGAATTAAAAAAAGCTGGTGAGGATCTGAAAAAAAGATTAGAAAAAGTCAGGGACCTAAAAAATGTGTCTGTTCAGGCTTATCCAGAGCGCGAAGTTGAAGTAGTGGTGAATTTGGAAAAAATGGCGCAAAACCGTCTGGGACTGAACCAAGTGTTGAACAGCATCCAAGCCAATAACGTCAATATTCCAGGAGGTAGCATCGACGTAGGCGCTAAAAAATTCAACATCGAAACCACCAGTAGTCTCGAAAACCTTGACGATCTGCGCAATACCATTGTACAAGCTACCTCCGAAGGCAGGATAGTTTACCTGCACGATATTGCAGAGGTCCGTTATGGACAAGCAGATCTGACCCACATTGCCCGCTATAATGGGAAGAGAGCCATCTGGGTGGTGAGTCGCCTGAAAGACCTGAAAAATATCGTTGAGGCCGACAGTAAAATGAAACCCATTATTGAAGATTTTACCAAAAACCTTACCGCCAACATGCGTGTCTACAATGGCTTTGACCAAGCCAAAAACGTAGAACGCCGCCTGTCAGGATTAGGTCGAGACTTTATGATTGCGATTTTCTTGGTGTTGCTCACCTTGACGCCGCTGGGTTGGCGAGCATCGCTGGTGGTGATGATTTCGATTCCATTATCCCTATCTATCGGGTTAGCATTGCTCAATCTCTTTGGCTATTCGCTCAACCAACTGAGCATCGTGGGGATGGTGGTTTCCCTCGGCTTGTTGGTAGACGATAGCATTGTGATTGTGGAAAACATCGAACGTTTTCTGCGCCTGGGTTACTCGCGGGTAGAAGCCTCCATTGCTGCAACCAAACAAATCGGCGTAGCGGTAATTGGCTGTACAGCAACATTGATCCTGGCCTTTTTGCCGCTGGCTTTTTTGCCTGAAGGTTCAGGTCAATTCATACGTAGTTTGCCAATGGCAGTTATGTTAACCATTATCGCTTCCTTATTTGTGGCTTTGACGATTATACCTTTTTTATCGAGCATTTTGTTGAAACAACATGAGCAGGTAGGTGGTAACTTTTTTATGCGTGCTTTCAACCGCTATTTGAACGAACCTTATCGGCACATCCTGCATTGGGCCTTCAAGCATCCTGTTATCACGTTGTTGTTAACCACTTTGATCTTTGGTGCTACTTTGCTTTTGGTTCCGGCCATTGGATTCAGCTTGTTTCCAGCTTCAGAAAAGCCCATGTTTACGATCGAAATTGAAACGCCGCTGGGCAGTAACATTCTTGAAACCGACCGGGTGGCGCGGAAAGTGGAAGCTGAATTGGCCAAACACCCTTTAGTAACCAAAGTCAATGCTAATGTTGGAAAAGGAAACCCAAGGGTATACTACAATGAATTTCAACGCGAAAATGCGCCCAACTTTAGTCAGTTGCTGGTTCAAGTAGAAGAGGAGACGCATGTTCCCGAGATCATTGCTTTAACAGACACCTTGCGTAAAGCATTCAATGATTATCCAGGGGCAATCATTCAAGTAAAGCGTTTTCAACAAGGTGCGCCAATCGATGCGCCGATTGAAATGCGGATCATTGGCAATAATCTCGACACTTTGCGTCAGGTAGCTTTTCGGGTAGAAAAACTCATGAAGGGCACTCCTGGTACGCTTTACGTTACCAATCCATTGCGCACGCAAAAAACCGATCTTACGGTTGTAATCAACAAAGACAAAGCGGGTTTATTGGGCATCCCTATTGCGGAAATTGCCAAAACCATCCGTTTGGGGATTGCAGGTTTGGAAGTCAGTGAATTCCGTACCAACGAGGGAGAAGAATATAAGATCAAAGTCAGTGTAGAAAAAAAGAAAGAGGAAGCTTTGGAGGTTTTTTCCAAAATTTACCTCACTTCGCTCACTGGCGCGCTTACACCACTCAACCAAGTTGCGCGATTAGAATTGTCAACTTCGCCTTCGGTATTGCGCCACTTTAACAAAGAGCGTTTTGCTACCGTCACCAGTTTTGTGCAAACCGGATTTAATACCGATAAACTGACTGACGAAATCTTGGCAAAAATCCAGGCGAATCCTTTTCCAAAAGGCTATACGTTGGTTGCAGGCGGCGAGCGCGAATCTGCTTCTGAGTCGTTTGGCGGCATGGGCACCATCATCATCATTGCCGTGTTTGGATTATTTGCCATCCTGGTTTTGGAATTCCGTACCTTCAAAAGCACGCTGATTGTATTGTCGGTGATTCCTTTGGGAACCATAGGTGCATTGATTACCCTTTACCTGATTGGTGAAACGCTATCATTTGTGGCTACGATTGGTTTGATTGCTTTGATTGGTATCGAAATTAAAAACTCCATTTTGCTGGTTGATTACACCAATCAATTGCGCGAGCAGGGTATGCCTTTGGAACAAGCCATTACCGAGGGTGCAGAGACGCGATTTTTGCCTATTTTGCTGACCACGGTAACGGCCATCGGCGGTTTGATTCCTTTGGTACGCGAAAGCTCGCCATTGATTTCGCCGTTGGCTTGGGTGTTGATTGGCGGGTTGATCAGTTCCACTTTGCTCAGCCGGATTGTTACACCTTTGTTGTATAAGTTGTTGCCGCCGAAGGTGACCGTGAAATAAAAGATACTTTTTGAAAATGGAAGGGGAGACTGGCATTGACTGGTCTCCCTTTTTTCTTAAAAAAATTGGTATAACGGCATAGATTTAAGGCGAGGCTAAAAAAATCAACACTGCAAAAAAAATAAATTTTAACTTTGTGTGGTTAATACACGAACTTTTGAAGGCTGGTTTTTTAACCCAAAACCAACCTTCGATCAGTGTACATCAAGGCACAACTACTTTAAGTGAAACGCATTATTTTTCTTGGCATCTGTTTTTTTCTTACCTTTGCCGCCGTTCAGGTGGAGGTCAACCTATTTAATAAATCGGTTGCAGCCAAGGATCACTTTTTTGTCGTAAAAAATTCAAGCAAATATTTTAGTTTCGTTATTAACGGAATTTTAGAATGGGAGGATAGCGTACCAGAAACCAGAACGCAGGCAAAATTTTGCAGCGCTTTAACTTTTACGCATTTTATAAGTCTTTTTTCAACCACCTTTTCAACCGCGAATAGAACAGCTATATCAAGCAATGGGAGTTTTGTTCAGCAGCGTTTGTTTGTATTGTTTGAAAATTTTAGACTATAAAAAATCCAAATACATTCTATTCACAACTTCCCCTTTTTTATCCATCCATCTTTCTACTTCTGCGTAACTTCGTGCTTATCCTTTGATGAGGAGTAAGCAAAAATTATTCGTTTCGGAATTGGCTTAGGAACGGGTGATTAATAAATTGACATTTTAGTCGCCGCTATTTTGTTGCCAATCGACTATCTTTTGAGGCGCAATGTGGTGCATTGTAACGAAAAAGATAGGAAGAGTGGCGGCGAAAGAGCAAGGATAAAGGGGTAATTTATTATTCAACCGTTCCTTATATCATTTAGCTGATATCGAACCTGACGAAGATCATTTATTTCCTAGCATATTATTAAATCGATCTATACATGAAGGACCACGCCAGCATTGAGCACGATCATTTTGATGAACATCACGTGGTGCATGAGCTAAAACACTATTTGCCAGCTCAAGCCCCGTTGAAAGATTTTATTCACCACAACACCCTACATGCCTTTCAGAAAGCTAAATTCTTTGAAGGGACACAGCAGGCATCTGAAATTTTTGGGTACAAAGTTTCACTGGGCTTAAGCGAATTCAGAGAGCGATACGAAAAAAAAGAGATCACTGAAGCCATTCTGGATCGCGTGATCACCGAGCGCAAAGGCGCCGATCAATTAGGAATTTGGAAAGAAAAAGTGATTCATCAATACTACAATACGGAAACCGATCCGCGGATTGGTGCTTTGCGCGACAATTGGAAGACCGGCTACAATTTTGACATGGATTCTATGGTGCATCCTTTTCTTTTCCGCCTTCTATGTAGCTTTTTGGATCAAGGTATTTCAGTTTGGCATTTTCCAGTAAACGAAAAAGGATTCTTATCGGCTATCCGTAAAATGGAACGGGCTAGCAAGCGCAGCATATTTCGTAAAAAACGGGCAAAAGCCCTTTTGCTAGGTACAAAATGTGAAATCAAAGATTTGCTCCAGATTTTGGTTGGCGATGAGTCTTTGTTTGAGCAGTACTTATACGATCAGCAATTTGGACATCAGGGGTGGTCAGGCATGGTTTCTACAGTAGAGAACGAGCCTTACACATTACTTGATCCCCGGAAAATCAGTTTGCACGACCTGATTGTCATTGAATTGTTGATGGAAATCGACGCGCTGGACTTTGTTTTAGGAAAAAAATGGCAGCCGCTAGGCGAAAAAATTACCAAGCGCCCAACTCCGCTTTTTGCCGAGATCCCTTATTCTGAACTCAACGATGTCATTCGCCTATGGCAAGAAGCGTTTGAATGGAGCTATTTCGATCAAGTATTAGAAGGGATTGAAATAGAGGATGTTGCCAATAAGCCCATTACGAAAAAAAGTTTTCAAGCTGTTTTTTGTATCGATGATCGCGAATGTTCGTTACGTCGCTACTTGGAACAATTTGACGATCAGTGCGAAACATTTGGCACGCCTGGATTCTTTGGGGTCGAATTTTATTACCAACCCCAAAATGGCAAATTTTATACCAAGTCTTGTCCTGCGCCCGTAACGCCAAAGTATTTGATCAAAGAAATAGAAGCCAGCGATCGGACAGAAAGGGATTTTTCCTTCAATAAACACTCGCACTCTTTTGTAGGCGGTTGGTTGATTTCACAAACATTGGGTTTCTGGACAGCCCTACAATTGGTTTGGAATATTTTCCGTCCATCCATGAGCCCCGCTACAGCTTCCTCTCTGAAACATATGGATAAGTTCTCAAAACTTACCGTTGAGAATACCAACCCAGAAGACCGCGAAGGCGGCTTGCAAATCGGTTATAACATCGATGAGATGGTGATTCGCGTCAGCAATGTGTTGAACAGCGTTGGTATGGTGCGTGATTTTGCCCCTATCGTATATTTTGTAGGACACGGCGCTAGTAGCTTAAACAACCCTTATTACGCTGCTTACGATTGTGGCGCCTGTAGCGGTCGGGCGGGATCGGTGAATGCCCGTGTTTTTTGTTCCATGGCCAATCACCCTGAAGTAAGGGCGCGTTTAGCCGAAAATGGCATTGTCATCCCTACTACAACTCAATTTGTTGGGGCGCTCCACGATACTACACGTGATGAAATTGTTTTTTACGATGAAGCCGATTTGAGTCCTGAAAACTTTGAAGGCCATACCCAAAATGAAGGAATATTTGACAACGCATTGGATTACAACGCCAAGGAGCGTTCGCGCAGATTTGAATATGTGAATTCCAATCGCGATCCCTTTAAAGTGCATCAAAAAGTGCTGGATCGCTCGGTGTCTTTATTTGAACCGCGCCCCGAACTTAACCATGCTACCAATGCACTTTGCATCGTTGGCGGAAGACATTTATCGAAAGGTTTGTTTTTGGATCGCCGTTCCTTTTTAAACTCTTATGATTATCGGGTCGACCCCGAGGGGAAATACCTGACCAATATTTTAAATGCTGCTGCACCCGTTTGTGGCGGTATCAATTTGGAGTATTTTTTCTCCAGAGTAGATGACCAGAAACTGGGCGCTGGCACCAAACTACCCCACAATGTAATGGGACTATTTGGGGTAGCCAATGGTATTGATGGCGATTTGCGGCCTGGTTTGCCCACGCAAATGACCGAAGTACACGATCCGCTCCGTTTGTTGATTATTGTGGAACACTTCCCCGAGGTTGTGATGACCAGTATCCAGCGCAACCCTGCTACTTATGAGTGGTTCATCAATGAGTGGGTGAATTTGGTGGTGGTACATCCCGAAATCAGTGAATTGTACCGATTTAGAGATGGTGTTTTTACGGTTTATCACCCTGTCACTAAATCTTTGGAAGTTGTTGAAGACATGACGTCGATCCTCGAGACGCATCTTGACAACCTCCCAGTTTATTTAATCAACCAAAAATAGATCTCCATAATGGCAAAGTTGCTTCTGTTATTCGTATTGATCCCTTTAGTTGGATACCTCATAAGTTTGCTTGTTGGGGCAAAAAGAGAAGCGGTCTTGTCTCGGGTAGCGTTTCTTACGGTCGGTTTACACGAGCTATTGGCATTCGGTTTTACGGGATATTGGTTGATTTATAGTCGACAGCCGCTCAATGTGAAAGAGATCACCCTGTTCAGTTCGCCGCATTACAAGTTTGAGATCGACTTTATGTTCGACAAAATTACTGCTGTATATTTGTTGACTGGTGCGTTTTTAACGTTTTTGGTTACTATTTACAGCCGTTATTATTTGCACCGCGAAAGTGGCTACAAGCGTTTTTTCAATACCATCTTGTTTTTCTACTTAGGATACAACATGGCTATTCTTTCTGGCAACTTGGAAACTTTATTCATGGGTTGGGAAGTGTTGGGTATTGCCTCGTTTTTGCTGATTGCTTTTTATCGGGATCGTTATTTGCCGGTGAAAAACGCGGTGAAGATTTTCTCCATCTATCGCATTGGCGATGTTGGTTTGATCTTGGCTATGTGGATGAGCCACCACTTGTGGCACGAAAACATCACTTTTCAGCGCTTGAACAACTTTGAGCTGGTAAGTGCGCAATTGCAATCACATACTTGGATTGGCGTGTTTATTTCTTTGTGTATCTTGATTGCAGCAGCAGCCAAATCGGCGCAATTACCCTTTTCCTCCTGGTTGCCTCGTGCCATGGAAGGCCCTACGCCTTCAAGTGCCATTTTTTATGGTTCTTTGTCGGTGCATTTGGGGGTTTTCTTGTTGCTGCGCACTTTTCCTTTTTGGGAACATCAATTGTCGGTGCGTATTTTGATCGGTTTGCTCGGCTTTGCTACTATGTTTGTGGCTAGTGGAATTGCCAGGGTACAATCATCAGTGAAAAGTCAGGTTGCTTATGGTTCCATTGCTCAAATTGGTTTGATCTTCATTGAAATAGCTGCTGGATTCCATAATTTGGCCTTGTTCCATTTTGCTGGTAACGCTTTTTTGCGCACTTACCAGTTACTGGTGTCACCATCTATCGTAAGTTACTTGATCAAAGAGCAGTTTTACAACTTCGTTCCACGTCATAAATCATTTGAAGGCCGTTTTTCGAACCGAGTAGAATATTATATGTATATTTTGTGTTTGAAAGAATGGAATTTGGATGCGTTCATGTACCAGTACTTGTGGAATCCATTGAAATGGGTGGGTAAAAAACTCGACTTTTTGACCCTGCGTTTTTTGATCATTTTGTTTATCCCAACTTATTTGATTGGATTGTTTTTGCTGAAAACGTCTGATATCATGATCCCCAAGGCGGTCTTGCCTTACTTGCCCATTCTTTTTGCCTTTTTTGGCTTAATTTTGGTACTTAAGGCCTTTTCTGAGCGCCAAAAAGCGCGTTTGGGCTGGGTATTGGTGATACTCAATCACTTTTGGATAGCTTTAGCGGTTTCCTTCAATGAGCATTTCGACATTACCGATGTTTACCTTTATCTCAGCGGTGTAATTGTGGCGGGTGTAGTAGGGTTTCTTTGTTTGAATCGACTAAGCCGACACGAGAAGATCGATCTGGATCGTTTTCACGGACACGTGTACGAACACCCCAAGATTGCCTTGGTTTTTTTCCTCTGCTGCTTGGGTTTATCGGGCTTCCCAATTACCCCAACTTTTATCGGCGAGGATTTGATTTTTAGTCATATCCACGAAGACCAATTCCTATTGGCATCGATTGTAGCGCTTAGCTTTGTGATCGATGGATTGGCAATCATCCGCATTTATGCTCGGGTCTTTTTGGGGCCACACATCAAAAATTATCACTCTATTGCTTACCGATCGTCTTGATCGTATAAGCGTGATATGAAAAAAGGATGGGTTACAGCAGTAGCCCATCCTTTTTTATTTGTCCAAAAAAAGACTACCACAATCCTGCCGCAGTCTCGCCAATGATGTAATCCACTACGGCTTTATAATCTCCGGTTTCTTCCATCACCCGCAATTGGCGATCGGCGCCGGTGCCCTCTTCCATCATTTTGTATAGGTATTCTACTTCTTTGCGACTATCTAGCGGATCGAGTACATCGTCCACAAACTCAATCAACTCATGGATCAGTTGTTTGGCAGGTAATTCAATCTCTTTGCCAAAGTCAATCAACTTCCCGTCGATGCCATAACGTGCCGCCCGCCATTTGTTTTCGTTAATCAGGGGTTTGCGATAAACCCGGAAACTCAAATTGCTTTGCATCAATTTGTACAACTTAACAATGATTGCCTGCATCACCGCCGCCAAAGCAATGGTCTCATCCACCCGCATTTGAACATCGCAAATTCGGAACTCAACGGTGTCAAAAAACGGATGCAAACGCAAGTCCCACCAGATTTTTTTGCCGTTATCCATGCAATTGGTTTTTACTAGCAACTTGATGAAGTTGTCGTATTCGGCAGCACTGCTGAAATGCTCTGGCAAACCTGTGCGTGGGAATTTATCAAAAACCTTGGTGCGAAAAGATTTGTACCCGGTGTTGCGGCCTTCCCAAAACGGCGAATTGGTAGAAAGGGCAAAAACGTGCGGTAAAAAATAACGCGCCACATTCATCAAGTGAACACCTACCTCACGGCTAGGGATGCCCACGTGTACGTGCAAACCAAAAATCAGATTGGAACGCGCGGCTTCCTGTAGTTCTTCCACAATTTGATCGTACCGCGGATTGGGGGTGATCGGTTGATCGGCCCAATGCGAGAACGGGTGCGTACCCGCGGAGGCAATTTTCAAACCCACATTATCTGCCAGCTCGATCACATAGCGACGTAGATTTTTCACATCTTCGCGCGCTTCATGGATGTCTTTACAGATGATGGTGCCCACCTCTACTACCGCTTGATGCATCTCTGCTTTGACTTGCTCCCGGAGTTTGGACTGCCCGTCCTCCACAATGCGCGACATATGCGAGCGTAACTCCCGCGTAACGGGGTCGATGGTCTGAAATTCTTCCTCAATGCCTAGGGTAAAATGAGATAGATCCATGTGCTTTATGATTTCTTGGTGCGCTTTGGAGCGGCTACCTCGGTTTTAGGCGCTATTGTTTTAGGTTTTGCGGGTGCTTTGGCTTTGACGGCAGGGGCAGCCAATGGATTTCCAGCAGCGGCATCGGCTATAAAGGTTCCCCAAGTCAAGTTGGTGTGTCCTTCTTTTTGCGCTTTTGCTCGGCGGATGGCCATATTGGCTGCGGCTTCCACTACCCATTCAAAGTTTTCTTGTCCTACCGAGTTGACATCAGCGTCGGGGGCAGGATTGCAAAAATCGATGGCGTAAGGGATGCCGTCGCGTACCGCAAATTCAACGGTGTTGAAATCGTAACCCAAAGCCAAATTTAGCCGCAAGACATAATCGTGTACAGTGGCCAGCAATTTTTTTCCCGCCTCACCTTTGGTATGTACCTCGGATTCGTAGCGCAAATGGTGCGGATTGCGCGGCTCGTAAGGCATTATGCGCACATCCGTTTGCCCAATACAGTAACAACGGAAGTAGTCGTCAAAAATAATTTCCTCCTGCAGCATCATTACCAATTGCTCGGTTTCGGCGTGTTTTTCCCAAAGGTCTTCTACGTCTTTTACTTGGTATACACTTTTCCAGCCGCCACCATCGTGAGGTTTCATGTAAGCTGGGAAACCAATGTAGTTGAACATTTCTTCCCAAGCCAGCGGCATTTTGAGGTTGCGGAAAGAATTGGCATTGGTGCCGGTGGGGTGGTCTTTGGTTGGTAACAATACCGTATTGGGTACAGGAACGCCAATTTTTAACGCCAAACAGTTGTTGAAAAACTTTTCATCCGCACTCCACCAAAATGGATTGTTGATGACTGCCGTGCCACACATGGCGGCATTTTTTAGGTACGCCCGGTAGAAAGGAATGTCCTGCGAAATGCGGTCGATAATCACCGCGTATTCCGTAGGGTCGCCTTGTTGTACCTTGTCAATGGTAACTGCTTCGGCAATGATGTTTTTGCCTTCTTTTTGATTGACCCGTTCGATGAATGCCCATGGGAAAGTATTCTCCTGGCCGAATAAAATGCCTATTTTTTTCATATGCTTAAGTTTTCAGTTTTAGCGGTTGGTATAAAGAAGACTAGTTGATTTTTGACAAATAATGAGGGAACATCTCTCGCCATACCGGCCAATCGTGGTTGGCGTAAGGTCGGATGTCGAGCCAGTGATCGATTCCTTTGCGGTGTAAAATGGTGGACATCCACTCGTTTTCTCCCCGACAAAAATCGTGTTCCGAGGTTCCCAGTACGATGTTCATGTGGTAAAAATGAGGATTGGAGGCATCGGGAATAAAATCAGGGGGATTGTTGTAAAAAACATTGTCGTCGTAATATCCGCCCAAATGTTGTTTGATGTCAAAAGCGCCGCCCATGCTGAAGACGTAAGCTACTTTATCGGGGTGCTTAAAGGCAAAGTTGAGTGCATGATACCCCCCAAAACTACAACCAGCTACACCTACCTTATCCACATTGCATTCCCATTGGCACATTGGCACCAGCTCTTCGTTGATCATGCGGTCGTAACAAGTGTGGTTATAAATTCGCGTTGCAGGGTGTAAGTGTTTGGCATACCAACTATCGCGATCTATGCTATCGATGCAGTACAACTTGATTTTTCCTGTCTCCACAAACCAACGTACGGATTCAACCAACTTAAAATCGCGGTTTTCATAGTAACGCCCCATGGAGGTAGGAAAAAGAATAACGGGGTAGCCCCAATTGCCATATTGAAGGAGTTCGATTTCGCGACCCAAACAGTGGGAATAAAATCTGCGGTAGATCTCTTGCAATGCTCTGTTTTTTTGTTTGGTTAAATGCTGTCTTTTAGGCGAATTCCAAGAGAAAATTTTGACGTTTTTAAGGAAGCGCCACGGAATTTAGAGAATTACTGTTAAATCGCCAAATTAGCTTGGGGTTTGTTTTATTTAAAATGCTTTTCTGTTGATTGTCTGGATTTCACAGATGCAAAAATAATACTTTGTTTAAAACTCTATGTTGATAATTCTTTACAAAAACAATTGATTATTAATGTTGTTCGCGGCCGGGGGTGACTAGCTATGGCCAAACGGAGGAAAAAAATGAGGCTGTTTAAATTTTTTTTGCCATTTTGAAGCGCGTAAATTTTTGTTTTTTATCGTAACTAGCTGATAATGAATTTTTTTAGAAAAAAAGCCGACCTAGCTGTAGTGCATCAAGAGCTCAAACTCTTTTCCAAATCTCTTAATCGGACGGTTAAAGTCAGTGTATTGCTTCCCCCCAATTACCGGCGGGAAAACAAAAAATACCCTGTCCTTTTTCTCAACGATGGGCAAGATATCCCGCGTTTGCAATTGGAGGCCACTTTAACCGATATGTACGCGCAGCAAGCCATCACCAGTTTGATCATTGCCGCTCCACATGCCAATCACGATCGCATCCAGGAATATGGTACTGCCAGTCGGGCCGATTTTGCGGGTCGTGGCGCTAAAGCGGCTCAACATACCGCATTCATCATACAGGAGCTTTGGCCTTATCTCCATCGGGAATACCGCATTTTGACGGGGCCGGAACATACTTTTTGTGCTGGCTTTTCTCTCGGCGGACTTTCCGCTATGGATATGGTGTGGGAGCATCCTGCGGTTTTTTCCAAAGCGGGCGTGTTTTCAGGTTCTTTTTGGTGGCGTTCTAAAGGTCTGGACCAAGGCTACCTGGAGGCTACCGATCGCATCATGCACGCCATCGTGCGGGAAGGCGACTACCGACCAGGACAGGCTTTTTGGTTTCAGGCGGGCACTTTAGATGAAACAGCCGATCGCAACAACAACGGCATTATTGATGCCATTGATGATACCTTGGGTTTGATTGAGGAATTGGAAAAAAAGGGATTCCAGCAAGGGAGTGAAGTAACGTACTACGAAGTGGAAGGGGGGAAGCACGATCCTGAAACTTGGGGGCGGGTGATGCCGGTATTTCTACGTTGGCTGTTTTCTTAGGAAT
Organism: Saprospiraceae bacterium; assembly: GCA_040401995.1. GTDB lineage: Bacteria > Bacteroidota > Bacteroidia > Chitinophagales > Saprospiraceae > Haliscomenobacter. The sequence continues at coordinate 6,345 of JBBANM010000048.1, read as the reverse complement.
AAACGAATTGATGCGCGGTGAAACCCCTTTAGATCGGGATTTCGCCGCGCTCAATTTATAACATCACTTGATTACTTATCGTCGTTTTTCTTCATGTCCTCCAGATTGTCCAGTCGAGGTGATTCGATTACCGCTTTCCAGTCAAATTTGGCATCCATCGGCGTGAGCGCTTTTTTGGGATCAAAAATGCGTGGATCAACCGGAAACGCATTGTACGGGGTAAAATCAGGTTGATCGGTAAAAAGATCGCCAAAATCAGTTGCCGCCGCATCGTATTGGTTGAGGTAGGGGATACCCAGGATGTTCCAAAACGTTTTGAAAATGCTACCAAAGCTGTAATGCTGACTACCCACGTAGTTTTTCTTGGCATAAGGCGAAATTACCATCAACACGCTGCGGTGCGCATCAACGTGGTCGTTGCCACCTTGGGCGTCGTCTTCAGTGATCACAATGGCCATGTTTTTCCAATAAGGGGTATGCGATAAAAACTCAACGATCCGACCTACCGCCAAGTCATTATCGGCCATATAGCTGGCCAAAAACGGATAACCCGCTTCTTTGCGTTCGCCTGAGCCATGATCGTTGGGCAAAATAACGGTTAACACTTCCGGCATTTTTTTGCCAGCGCCGTTGAATTTTTCATTGAACTCCTCGGTAAACACCTGATAGCGGAACTGATCAGGGATGGCCATATTGTAGGTGGCATATTTTTTCGAGGTTTTGTCAAACAATGGGCCGGGGATAGGGTAGTTTACCAAATATTTTACCCCCATGTATTTCATCGTTGAGTCAGACACATTAGCGGCTAACTCGGTACCAAAACCAAAATTGAAGAAGCTTTTTTTGTTGCGTTCCAAGTGATCCCACATGGAGCCAGCCTCATTGTAATCTTCAGGATAGATTGCCCCGGAAGCCCCGTAAAACAGCAAATTACCGGGCGCTTTGGAGTCGGCGCGCATCTCTCGCTTGCCGCCATAAGCCCCAGTGGTACCCGTTTCCACCCATTCATTGGGGTAAGTATTTACCAACCAGCGGTGACCATCAGCACTGTGATCGGAGTCTACGTAAAAATTGTCGCTGATGGAAAAACGCTGCGCTAAAGCCAGGTGGTTAGGCATCACGGTAGCATCGGTCACTTTCTCGGTACCTCTGCGGTTGAAGACGGTTTGGTGGGCGCCAAAACGGGCAAGTGCTGCTTCACCATTGCCGGCCTTTACCTGACCAAACACTTCATCATACGTACGGTTTTCTTTGGAAATGAATACGATGTGTTTGATAGGGCTTTTTGAAAAACCAGGATACAAAGGCACCGGATTATTTTTGCGTGCCGCCAATTGCGGATCGTTCACCGCAGTAAACTGGAAATTTTGACGCAATACCGTTTGTGTCAAAGTCGCCAATTCGGCATCGGTTGGGATGGGAATAAAACTCACCGTTCCTTTCATCAAGCTACCTACGCCGCGACCTTCGGGGCCCATTACAAAATCTTTACCGCCATTAGGGCCGCTGCCATAACCTTTGGCATTGGTAACGATCAGTTGTTTGCCATCAGGCGTAACGGCTACTTTTGAAGGGAACCAACCAGCAGGAATATGCCCGATGACTTCCATTTTTTTGATGTCGATGACACCCACGGCGTTGATGCCCGATTCGGCTACGTACAATCGACTTTGATCAGGCGAAATGGTCAAACCAAAAGGAATCACACCCCGGAAACGCCCCAAACGCGGATCCGGCTTCAGGAAAATATTTTTGACCACCGTATCTTTTTGAAAATCAATAACCGAGATGCAGTCGTTGTTGCCATTGGAAACAAACACATAGCGATCGGTAGCAGCCAATGAATTGGGGCTAGCGCCGCCTACTGCGGGCATATCTTCTACCATTTCACCGACCAAGAAACCCGTTTTGATCTTTTTGGCCACTTTTGGCTGATCGCCTAGGTTGTAGCGCCACACGGAAAAAGATTCGGGTACATTGGGATCACCCAAACCCGGAACCTCCATTTTGCCTTCTTTGTAGCCGTCACGCATTTTTTCCGAACCAAAACCAGATGTTGGGAAAGGCGATGCCGTGCCTTTCAAATCAGCAGGATCCAGGTTTTTCAGTGCCTGGTATTCAAAAACGCCCACGTTGGCCACATAGATTGATTTGCCATCGGGTGCGAGCATAATTCCAAAAGGATACCGTCCGGTGGGTACATTGTGGAGGATGCGGTTGTTTTCGGTATTGATAACCAGCAAGCGGAAACCGATTTGATCCACCGCATACAGGCGTTTGCCATCTTTAGAAAGGATCATATCGCCGATGTAGCCGTGGGTATAGTCGCGAGCGCCATCCACCAAACTACAATTAACAGAATCGATTTTGCGGCCACTTTCCAGGTCAAAACGGAAAATCTTGTTGGATTCGCCACCAGCCACGTAAATATGACGATTATCAGGGGTGATGGCCAAACCCATGAATACCGATTCCAAAATGCCTTCATTAGAGCGAGCGCCTTCAGGGATCTGCTTGATGCTGGGCGTAGCGGCATTTAAATTGCGGAGGATGGAAATGGAAAAAGGACCCACGCCAGAATTGGCAGTCACCGCTACTTTGCCGTCGGGGGAAAGTGTAAGGCCATAAGGGTGCGGCGCCACTACCACCGTTTTGCCAGCCGGTTGAATGATGCGACCATTAGGAATGATGCTTTCGCCCGTTTTGTTGATTACGGCATAGCGGTTGCCAGCGGGCGCTTGCGCAATCCATCCAATTTCGCTGACTTTTGGACTACAAGCCCATACCAATACGGCGAGACTGCCGAGCAAGAAGAACTTATTCATCGTCATTTTTTTACTTTTATTCAAAAATAGTGAGTTGTGGTCATTCCCCAGCATCGGCAGGTTTTTTGCACAAAAACTTGATTTTGGCTTAATCTACGCTTAACCTATGCCATAATCGGAGCCCTTTTTTTCGATAGGATGTCAAATTGACAGCAACGCTGACATTCTACACAATGGCACGCCGTTTGCGGTAAGCGTTTGCGAATACACAACCAAAAACCTACTAAGCATGGCGCAGAAGAACTTACGTCCCATTTCTGACCGAGTGGTGATCAAACCAGCAGCAGCGGAAGAGAAAACCAGCGGCGGCATCATCATCCCTGATACGGCAAAAGAACAACCGCAGCGTGGCGAAGTCATTGCTGTTGGTCCCGGTAAAGACGGCAATTTAATGACCGTTCAAAAAGGCGATACTGTGCTTTATGGCAAATACGCCGGACAAAAAGTGGAGTTTGAAGGGGAGGAATTCCTCATCATGCGCGAGGAAGACATTCTTGTCGTACTTGATTAATTCTACTTTTTTTTATCACTAAATCAAAAAAAACATCCAACATATGGCAGCTAAGGACATTCTATTCAGCACTGTTGCCCAGGAAAAACTCAAACGCGGCATCGACAAGTTGGCGAATGCTGTGAAGGTTACCTTGGGACCAAAAGGACGTAACGTAATCCTTGAAAAAAAATTCGGTGCGCCGCAAATCACCAAGGATGGTGTGACGGTAGCCAAAGACATCGATTTGGAAGATCCAATCGAGAACATGGGCGCGCAATTGGTTCGCGAAGCCTCTTCCAAAACTGCTAGCCTAGCAGGTGACGGTACCACTACCGCTACGGTATTGGCACAAGCCATGATCACGGCTGGTTTGAAAAACGTAAGCGCTGGCGCTAACCCAATCGACTTGAAACGCGGTATGGACAAAGCGGTGCGTGCCACGGTTGAAAACCTAAAAGTACAAGCCGAGGTGGTTAGCGATGATTACGATAAAATCAAGCAAGTTGCTTCTATTTCTGCCAACAACGACGAAGAAATTGGTTCTTTGATCGCTGATGCCATGAAGCGGGTTACCAAAGACGGTGTTATCACCATCGAGGAAGCAAAAGGTACCGATACCTACGTAGAAGAAGTAAGCGGTATGCAATTTGACCGCGGCTATCTTTCTCCCTACTTTGTTACGGATGCTGAAAAAATGATTGCGGAGTATGAACACCCCTTCATATTGATCCACGACAAAAAAATCTCCAACGTCAAAGAAATCCTGCCGATTTTGGAGAAAACCGCTCAAATGAACCGCCCCTTATTGATCATCGCAGAAGACGTGGATGGTTCGGCATTGAGCACTTTGGTGGTTAACCGTTTGCGCTCGGTATTGAACGTGATTGCCGTTAAAGCCCCCGGTTTTGGCGATCGTCGCAAAGCCATGTTGGAAGACATCGCCATCTTGACCGGTGGTACTGTAGTGAGCGAAGAACAAGGCTACACCTTGGAAAACGTAACCGTAGAGATGTTGGGTGAAGCAGAAAAAATTTCTGTCGACAAAGACAACACCATCATCGTTAACGGTCAGGGAGACCCAGAATTGGTACTTGCTCGCACCAACCAGATCAAGTCACAAATCGAAAGTTCTACTTCTGATTACGACCGGGAAAAACTGCAAGAGCGCTTGGCCAAATTGGCGGGCGGTGTTGCAGTACTGACCATCGGCGCAGCCACTGAAGTAGAAATGAAAGAGAAAAAAGACCGTGTAGACGATGCTTTGCACGCAACCCGGGCTGCAGTAGAAGAAGGTATTGTACCGGGCGGCGGGGTGGCACTAGTGCGCGCCATCAAAGCTTTGGCAAACCTTCGCGGCATCAACGAAGACGAAAACATCGGTATCGACATCATCCGCAAATCATTGGAAACACCTTTGCGCTTGATTGCTGAAAACGCTGGTGTAGAAAGCTCAGTTGTGCTACAACGCGTTTTGAACGGCAAAGATGCCTACGGCTACAATGCTCGTACCGATAAATTCGAAGACTTGAAAGCAGCTGGCGTTATCGACCCTGCTAAAGTTACTCGTATTGCTTTGGAAAATGCCGCTTCAGTAGCAGGTATGGTGTTGATGATGGAAGTATCGATCAGCAACCGTCCGGAGAAAAAAGCAGCTGGCGGCGGTCATGACCACCAGCACGATTACGGCGACATGATGTAATTGAAATAGACTGAAAAATAGTCGGCAAAGGGCGCGGTAAGGAATTATCGCGCCTTTTGTGTTTGTTGGGGGGGAAGTAATTTATCATTTGAATTATGATCCAATGGTAGAAATTGTTCAGCAAGGCGAAACCCTACAAGATTTTATAAACGTTAGTTCGGCCATCTTCCGCAAAGAGATGGTAATGAGGGTGAAGAATAATAGATTCATATACCTAACTGAAACTTTAATCGGGATCGCGTTATGTTGCTTAAAATTTTGGTTAGGCATCATTTTTTTTGGTTTCTATTTATCCCTATTTGTGGCTTATTATTTTTTTCAGCGCTCGGAATATAAGTGGCGCGCCATTCGAGTCATTTCAGGACATTATGACGGGATGAAAATAGGTTATGACGATATGGGGATTATTCTAAATTCTGATTCAGCCAATAATTGGAAAAAAATAAAATGGGACAATATTCTTTTTGCCTTCGATAATCAAAAAGACAAGAGTATTGCTTTGTATTTAAGATCCATAAAGGACTATTATTTGTTTTTTGGGAATAGAATGCCTGAAGATCAATACCGTGCATTTCGAGAAAAAGTCATAGAATCCATTCCAAGGGTATATTAAAGTTGATCAAATCTCCACCAAAAAAGCCTGCAAGTTCTCTTTCAGCGTTTTCATGCTACACACCCTCGCTTTTTCCGAAAGGGGATAATCATCTGCAGTGGGTGTTACCACTAGAATAGGCACATTTCCAAGGTCGCTGGCAGCGATGAGGTTGCCTTTGCTTAGCTTTGTAGTTAAATGACGCGCTGCCATCCACGTAAATTTAGAATTCAAATGTAAAATTACGGGGTAAACCACCAGTTTTTGAGTTATTGAAAAACATTTTGATCAAAAACTGAGCTACGGTAACGCTAGGAATTTTTTTTTGCCCATTTTTACAAAGGTTGTGGATGTTTTTCTATTCCATACCTGAATTAAGTCATGAATCTGATATGACATCGAAAAAAACTGGAGCGCCCTCCGTTTTTTCCCTTCATTAACTACCATTTTATGAAAATCAGCCTATTTACACCTGTCTTTTTGTTATTTGCTACCGTGCTTTTGGCACAAAACAAAGCCGTTTTTACCATCCAAGCCGATAAACCCACCGCCGAGATTTCGCCCAACATGTACGGCATTTTTTTTGAAGACATCAACCTAGGCGCTGATGGCGGTTTGTATGCCGAATTGGTGAAAAACCGCTCTTTCGAGTTTTTTAAACCCCTCATGGGTTGGAAACTCACTAGGGCAAACGCATCAAAACGCTCAATCAGCATAAAATCCGATATTGCACTTC
>JBBANM010000047.1:0-47510 GCA_040401995.1 Saprospiraceae bacterium | reverse complement strand
ACCTACATGTCAAATAATAATCTTCTAGAGCATTAGCCCAACCCATTATTCGCATCAATATCTAATTTCTAGCCACTAGCATAACCTTTCAGTCCGTTTGGGTGTTGGGTTATTAAAATTCAGATTTATGAAACTCAATGAACTGACGTCAGATGAAGCGCGCGTCATTCTCAACAAAGGAACAGAGCGTCCTTTCAGCGGCGAATATTGGGACTTCAAAGCGGCTGGTGTTTACGTTTGTAGACAGTGCAACACGCCTTTGTACAAATCAGAAGATAAATTTGATTCGGGCTGTGGTTGGCCAAGCTTTGACGATGAGATCCCCGGCGCAGTAAAACGTGTAACCGACGCCGACGGACGCCGTACGGAGATTGTCTGTAATACTTGTGGCGGTCACTTAGGACACGTATTCCTTGGCGAACGCATGACCAAAAAGAACACCCGTCATTGTGTGAACTCGCTATCGATGCGTTTTTATACCACCGAACAATGGGAAAAAATCAATCCACCGTTAGTTTGAGAGTGTGTTTGGATTTTTTATTCGCGCTGCAAATGGCCAAAATTCACCCCAACTTCGTTGCAAAAATACTCATGTAGCGCTGCTACACTCCGTTTTTCGCGCCTCGTTGGTGCAAATTTTGACTCATTTTCGCTTGCGAACTAAAAATCCAAACACACTCTAATGGATAAAGGAATTTTTGCTGCCGGTTGTTTTTGGAGCAAAGAATATTTTTTCAGTCAGTTGCCAGGTGTGATTTCTACTCAAGTGGGTTATACAGGCGGGCATACTACATCACCAACCTATCAGACTGTACTGACCAAAAAAACTGGTCATGCCGAATCAGTGGAAGTTACTTTTGACCCCACTGTGATCAGTTTTGAACAATTGACCAAATATTTCTTTGAAATCCACAATCCAGCCATTGATCGAAGAGAAAAAGGCGGACAATACCGATCAGCCATTTTTTTCCGCGATGAGCATCAGCACAAAATTACTCAAGAACTGATCGAACAGTTGGCACAAAAAGGCATTCAAGTTGCTACCACGTTGGAGCCAGCCAATACTTTTTGGCCAGCTGAAGAGCGGCATCAGCAATACTGCGAAACACGTAATTTGACTCCGCAAAGTACTCGAACTGCACGATTCGCGTGAAAAAGCGGCTAATGGATCGGATTTCCATTAGCCGTCTTTTTTCGTATATTTGCATTCAAACGATAATTTTCGAACATGGAATTGGATGCTTGTGAAATCAGCCGCTGGGATTTGTTCAAACGCGAATTCGATAATTTGTCGCCGGAAGCTTTTGAAGCACAACTGAAGGCCGAACCAGAAGCTATTTTGCTGGACGTGCGCACGGACAATGAATTTCAAGCCGGACATCTGGAAGGCGCCATTCACCTCAATTATTTCGATTACGAACTGATTGAAAGGATTGAAAAACTCGATCCGCAAAAACCTTATTTCATCTATTGTCGCAGCGGACGACGCAGTATCCGTGTATGTGTGCTGATGCGCAACTCCGGATTCCAACACCTCTATCATTTAAATGGCGGCATCAATGCCTGGCAACAACAAATGGCGCAATGAATTGGCGTCAGTATCTCCCTATTCTTGATTGGTATCCAAAATATACACGTACTCAGTTTAAAGGTGATTTAGGCGCTGGACTTACTGTTGGCATTATACTCATTCCACAAGGCATGGCTTATGCGATGCTGGCGGGTATGCCTCCTATCCATGGTCTGTATGCCGCTACCTTACCCCTTTTGTTATACGCTTTTTTTGGCACCTCGCGACAATTATCAGTTGCCCCAGAAGCCATTGGGTCATTACTTACCGCCAGCAGTGTAGGAACCTTAGCTGCTGTTGGCACCGACAATTACCTGCAAATGGCTTTTGCCTTGGCATTGATGGTGGGTGGTTTGCGGTTATTGTTGGGCATATTTCGTTTAGGGTTTATTGTCAATTTTTTATCCCATCCGGTAATCAGTGGATTTACCTCAGCGGCGGCCTTGGTGATAGCCGTTTCCCAGCTCAAAAGCCTGCTTGGGATCCAGATCCCCAATAGTGAGCGGATTCATGAAATTGCTTTTTTTATTGCACAAAAAATCAATACCATACATTGGCTAACCGTAGGCATTGGTATTTGTACCATTTTGATTTTGTTGACGGTAAAAAAAATAAGCCCGCGCTTTCCAGGTTCTCTCCTCGTTTTGGTTTTGGGCATTTTGGCAGCTTGGTATTTCCAATTGGATCAACATGGCGTAAAAATACTCGGCTATGTACCACAAGGTTTACCGCGTTTGATCTTCCCAAAAATTGACTGGTTGCAAGACATTCGCCAATTAGGCCCTATTACCGTCACCATTGCTTTAGTGGGTTTTATGGAAAGTGTAGCAATGGCCAAAACAATAAGAGCACATCACTTAGAATACAAAGTAGACGCCAACCAGGAACTAATTGCCTTGGGTTTGGCCAATATCGGCGCTGGGTTATTCCAGGGCTTCCCGGTCAATGGGGGGATATCTCGTTCGGCAATCAATGATCAAGCGGGCGCGCAAACGGGGATGGCTTCCATTATCAGTGCTGCAACCGTCATCTTGACGCTTCTCTTCCTGACGCCCGTTTTTTTCTATCTGCCCAGTGTCGTTCTTGCTGCTATTATTGCCGTTTCGGTTATTAATATGATAAAAACCAAGGAACCGCGTGCGCTGTGGGAAACCAATCGTTCGGATTTTTGGATGTTGATGGCCACTTTTTTGGTCACTCTTGTATTTGGTATCCAAGATGGAATTGTAACCGGCGTGGTATTATCATTGGGCATGGTTGTTTTTAAATCTACTCGCCCCCATTACGCCGTTTTGGGTCAAATTCCTGGCACGCCTATTTACCGCAATGTTTTGCGTTTTAGCGATTTGGTAGAACGTCCTGAAATTTTAGTCGTCCGCTATGATGCGGATCTGTATTTTGCCAATATCAGTCACTTCATGGAAACATTGGAGACCTTAATGCAGCAAAAAGGCGCTGCATTACGCTACGTAATTTTACAAGCCGAAAGTATCAACAACTTGGATAGCACCGCCATTGAAGGTTTAATAGAACTCTTGGGTGAATTCAAAAACAAAGGGATCACTTTACTTTTTTCCAGTTTTAAAGGTCCGATTCGAGATATGATCAAAAAAACAGGGTTGATGGAAAAAATTGGCGAAAACAACTTTTTTGTCAATATCCACGAAGCCATCGAAGCCATTGAGAATAACACCTTACCAGATCACCATGCTTATGCAGTACAAAGCAATATTCGCTAAGAAATGGCAAATAGTGCGGTCATTGTCCATCCACTTTTAAGCGCATCAACCAGTCCTTTTGATCGTCTACCCCTAGTTTAAAGGTGTGTTCGCCAAATTGCTCAAAACCCTGCTTTTTGTACCATTCAACGGCTTTGGGGTTGTCTTGCCATACGCCCAACCATAAATATTCTGATCCTGTGCTTTTCGCCATTTCAATGGCTTTAGCGAGGAGTTGGCGTCCAATTCCGCTTTTTTGAGCAGTAGCAACCACATAGATTCGCTCCAGCTCAGTATGTTGGTCGCCTTCCAAGCCTTTTTTACCACGGTGCAAGTTCACTTTGATGTAACCGACTGGTTCATCATTCAGCCAGGCGATAAAAAATCGGGCATGGGGGTCCAGCCATTCCAGGTACCATTGATCCGGTGCGAAAGCTTCCTCGATGTAATTATGAAAATTATCAGGATCATTTAAATGGGCATAGTTATCAATGAACGTTTGGCGTCCCATTTCTACAATAATTGGCAACTCTTTTCGCTGCACCGGTAAAATACGAACATCATCAGGCATATAAACAAATAATTAATGGCGAACTAATCGTTTTTCCGAACGCTATTTTATAAATTGTTTGCCAATTAACAAAAAGATTCATCCTTCATCCTAATCTTTTCAGCTAACCATGACAAAGTCAGTTCTTATTGCCTTTTTTGCCCTGATTACCGTTTCTCTTTTCGCTCAAAAAACCGGTGAAATCACCAAAGTTTCCATCCCCGGTTCGAAAATTGATTTCCCGCTGGCCTATGTTCCTGCTGGCGCGCTGGCTTTTAAAAACAGCGAGGGCAAGGAGCAAAACATTCAATTGAGCGCATTCTGGATGGGAGTCTATGAAGTACGCTACGATGAATTTATTTTGTACCAATTTCGCAAAAACGACTCCAACGCTAGTGATTGGAAAGGCGGCACTTTTTCTGCCGATGCCGTTACTCGTCCTACTCAACAGTATGTGGATTTGACGTTTGGCATGGGCACCAAGGGAGGCGTACCCTCAGTAAGTATGACCCAGCAAGGGGCTTTGCGCTATTGTCAGTGGTTGTACCAAAAAACCGGTCAGTTTTATCGTTTACCCACCGAAGTTGAATGGGAATATGCCTGCAAGGCTGGCGTAACCACCCCGCTACCAGAAGGCGTAACGCCCGAAAACCTCCCAAATTATGCTTGGTTTTACGACAACAGCTTTGAAAAATACCATCCCGCTGGACAAAAGAAACCCAATGCCTGGGGATTCTACGATATGCTGGGTAATGTAGCCGAATGGACGCTCGATTTCTACGTTGATGATTATTTGCAAAAAGTAGGTTCAGATCCAGTTGATCCCTGGATCAAACCTACCGCCAAACACTCCCGCACGGTAAAAGGCGGTTCGTTTGATGATAATGCTGAAGATTGTTCTTGCTCCCTTCGCCTACAATCGCAAACCCGCTGGCAACAACGCGATCCGCAAATCCCCAAAAGCAAATGGTGGAACACGGATTCCGACTTCCTAGGGTTTCGCCTTGTGCGCCCGGTAAAGCAACCCTCCCCGGCTGAAATAGAGGCTTTTTTTAAAGAAGCGATCGTTTTTTAATGTATCAATTTTATCCATCATTATAAAACTAGAAGTTTATGAGTCATAAAAAAAACATCGACCGGCGTACGTTTGTCGCCAATTCGGCGCTCGTTGTCGGCGGAATACTTTTGGTTCCTGAATTACTGGGCGCTAAAGGCTTCAACAGCATGGACGATGCCATCAAAATCGGTCTTATCGGTTGTGGTGGTAGAGGAACTGGCGCTGCTATTCAAGCCCTTTCCAGCGGTCAAAATGTAAAATTGGTCGCTATGGCCGATGCGTTTCAAGACAACGCCGAAAACAGTCTCACCCAAATCACCAAAGAATGGCAAGCCAACAAAGGCGATATGTCCAAGATCGCGGTGACCAAAGACCAGATTTTTTCTGGTTTTGACGCGTATCAAAAAGTGATTCCGCTTTGCGATGTGGTGTTGATCGCTACGCCTCCTGGTTTCCGACCCATCCATTTTGCGGCAGCAATCGATGCCAACAAACACGTATTCATGGAAAAACCGGTTGCGGTTGACGGGCCGGGTGTACGTAAAGTTTTGGAAACTGCAGAAATTGCCAAGCAGAAAAAGCTCAACGTGGTGGTTGGTCTGCAACGCCATTATGAGATCAAATACCAGAACTGGGTACAAAAGCTTCACGACGGCGCCATCGGCGATATCGTGACTTCACATGTGTATTGGAATAGCGAAGGGGTATGGGTGAGACCACGTCAGAAAAAGCAAACTGAAATGGAGTACCAAATGCGCAACTGGTACTACTTCAACTGGCTTTGCGGCGACCACATTGTAGAGCAGCACATTCACAACCTTGATGTTGCCAACTGGGTAAAACAGGCTTATCCAGTCAAAGCTTCAGGTATGGGCGGTCGCCAAGTACGCACTGGTAAAGAAAATGGCGAAATTTTTGACCACCACTTCATCGAATACGAATATGCCGACGGCAGCCGCTTGTATAGCCAATGTCGCCATATTCCAGGCTGTACTCAATCCGTTACCGAGTCTTTCCAAGGTACCAAAGGGCGGGCCACTTCGCCTGGGGTAATCGTTGATAGCGCTGGAAAAAACATTTTCCGCCACAACGACAAAAACGATCCCAACCCTTACCAGGTAGAGCATGATCGACTTTTCGCAGCCATTGCCAAAGGCGAATACAAATATGCCGATGCTGAAAATGGCGCTAAAGCTTCCATGACAGCCATCATGGGGCGTATGGCCACCTACTCTGGGCAATTAATTGAATGGGACAAAGCCCTCAATTCCAACATTGTGCTGATGCCCGATCGTTTGGCATGGGATGCTATGCCCAAAGTATTGCCTAATAAAGACGGATTTTACCCGATTGCCGTGCCTGGTAAATCCATCACGGTTTAATTGAGACCATGACATTGACAAGTAAGATGGATCACAAACAAATGACAAGCCGAAATTGGATTTTCCGATACCGTCAGCATTTTTTTGTAGTAGCCATTTTACTTGTCTTTTTTGGTAATACGCCTTCTCTCCAGGCTCAAACTCGATTTGAATTTTCTCATCCCCAAATGGGCACCCTCTTTCAAATCATCGTTTTTGGCGAGGATAGCATTTCGGTAAAAAAAGCTGTTACTGCCGCTTTTGCCCGCATTGACTCCCTTAACGCCCATTTGAGCGATTATTTGGAAAACAGCGAAATCAGTCGATTGCCGAAAATAGCAACACGACGTTGGGGTGGATTGCAGCATTGGGTTCGCGTCAGTAAAGATATGTGGAATCTTTTACGGGTTAGCCAGAAGATTTCCCGACAAAGCAAGGGAGCTTTTGACATCACTATCGGGCCTTTGAGCAAATTATGGCGACGCGCTTTCCGGCAACAGGTTTTTCCAAATATGGATGAGATTCACACTGCACAAGCAAACGTAAACTACCAGTGGTTAAAAATGCGCCAACCAGGCCGCCAGGTGCGGTTAACGCACCCCGACATGCGACTTGATGCTGGCGGGATTGCCAAAGGATTTGCCGTAGATGAAGCAACCACGGTGTTGCGTCATCATGGTTTTGAAAAGACTTTGGTCATTGGTGGCGGAGATTTGCGGGTTGGAGCAGCTCCTCCCGATAAATTGGGCTGGACGATTGGCACCAAAACCATGACCGCTACCGGAATACTCAAAGACACCACCCTAACTTTGGCTAACGCCTCCGTCTCTACTTCTGGCGATACTTACCGGTATCTGGAGTGGCAGGGAGAAAAGTATTCGCACATCATCGACCCACGAACGGGGCTGGGCATTAATCACCGGGGACTTACCCGGATACAAGCTCCAACTTCAACTTTGGCCGACGTGCTGGCCACCACCATCAATGTATTGGGGCCCGAAAAAGGTTTGCTTTGGGCAAAAAAGTATTACCCTCAATGCATTGTTGATTTTTGGATACCTAAGTACCCTGTAAATTAAATTTGTTTGTGCTTGGGGTAGTAGATTTTTTGTCAGACGAGCCAATTTTTGAGTTCGTAGCAGCGCTACGGACGATAAAAATGGCGAAGTATGACGGAAAAAGACGCAGCCAAAGCAGGAATAAATTTATTTTACAGAGTACTAAGTAATAACTCATTTTCAAAAAACACCATCCATGAAACGTCGCAAATTTATTCAATCCGGATTGGCAGTACCAGCAGCAGTTGCCGGCGCCACCCAAGTATTAGGCGCTATGAATCCACCCACAAAACGCAGCTTCAAACTCAAATACGGTCCGCACATTGGCATGTTTGCCAAAAATGCCGGCGAGGATCCCATAGCTCAGCTGCAGTTTATGGCCGACCAAGGATTTACTGCCTTTGAAGACAATGGTATGAAAGACCGCACGCCTGAACTACAGAAAAAGATGGGCGATACCATGAGCAAACTGGGCATTCAGATGGGTGTTTTTGTGGCCCACAAAATCTATTGGTCTGCTCCCAACTTGACCAATGGCAATGCCGACTTGCGCAAAGAGTTTTTGCAACACATCCGCGAATCCGTAGAAGTGGCCAAACGAGCGAATGCCAAATGGATGACGGTAGTGCCCGGTTTTGTGGACTTAAAGTTGAACCCGGGTTTCCAAACGGCCAACGTGATAGAAAGCTTGAAACAAGCCAGCGCTATACTTGAGCCCCACGGTTTGGTCATGGTGCTCGAAGCATTGAATTTCCGCGATCATCCTGGTCTATTTTTGACCAATGCGCCACAAGCCTATTCAATTTGCAAAGCGGTTAATAGCCCTTCTTGCAAAATCTTATTCGACATCTATCATGAGCAGATCCAAGAAGGGAATATCATCCCCAATCTCGATGCTGCTTGGGAGGAAATTGCTTATATCCAGATCGGCGACAACCCCGGTCGGAAAGAACCCACTACCGGGGAAATCAACTACAAAAACGTATTCAAACACATCCACGGTAAAGGCTATCAAGGGGTTTTAGGGATGGAACACGGCAATTCCAAACCTGATAAAGAAGGTGAGATGGCAGTAATTAAGGCCTACGAAGAGGTGGATAATTTCTAATTTTCATCCAATAACATAGAGAATAAGGAATAAGACTTAAAATCCGACGGTATATCAACCTTAATCGCGTTTTTTTTGTCTTAAGTACCAGTAGTTCAAAAATATCCTACTAACTTTATAGACTTAAGCAAGTCTTGAATCAATTTTGCCATGGAACAAAAAAAGACTTTTAAAGATCTTGTTAGCGGCGCCAAGCCGGTATTGGTTGATTTTTCAGCGGAGTGGTGCGGCCCTTGTAAAGCAATGGCGCCTATTTTGCAAGATGTAGTCAACACTGTTGGTGAGAAGGCTACTGTGATTAAGATCGATGTAGATCAAAATCAAGCTTTGGCCACTCAGCTCAACATCCAAGGAGTACCTACTTTTGTGCTGTACAAAAATGGCGAGATCAAGTGGCGCGAGTCGGGCATGCAAACTGCGCAAACATTGAAATCGGTGATTGAAAGTTTTGCGGAGTAAGCCTTTCTTTTCTGTCAAATAAATACGTTTTATGGACATTGTAACATGGATAAGTCAACCCTGGCATTGGGCGGTATCAGGCGCATGCATAGCGGTTGTGCTTTTTTTATTGACTGGGATGGGGCGCATGTTTGGCATGTCTAGTACTTACACGGTGCTTTGCTCCTTAGCTGGAGCTGGAAAAAAAGTTGATTATTTTCGCTTGGACTGGAAAAATGAGACCTGGCGGCTTTACCTGGTAGCTGGAACGATGTGCGGTGGCGCGTTCGCCTTTTATTTTTTATCCAGTCCAAATGCCGTTGCCATTTCTCAAAGCACCATTGATCATTTAGCGACTTGGGGCATTACCTACCCAGCTTCAGATGAACACGGAAAAGGGTTTATCCCTACTACCGTTTTTAATTTCACATCCATCAAAGGGATTGTATTGGCCTTGGTAGGCGGATTTCTGATTGGTTTCGGCAGCCGCTATGGTGAAGGTTGTACATCAGGACATGCCATTTCAGGGCTTTCACACCTGAGACTGCCATCGTTGATTACCGTCATCGGATTTTTTATTGGCGGGTTATTGATGACTCATTTGATCATGCCGCTTATTTTTGGCTAAATACCTAAGGAACGCAGAAAAATTAACTTCCTGATTTTGGGTTTTGAATAGGAAGTCGAACGATCCATTTCAAGTGAGCTTCCTATTCAAAAGCCTCTCAAAAAATCGGGAAGTAATTTTTTGCGTCAAACTAAGTACATGAAAAATCTATCTTTTTTTGCTGTCGGTTTGCTTTTTGGGGTCATCATGACCAAATCGGAGGCCATTTCTTGGTTTCGGATCCATGAAATGTTTCGTTTTGAAAGTTTTCATATGTACGGCATCATTGGGGTTGCGGTGGTGATTGGCGCTATTGGTATTAACCTGATGAAGCGGATGAATGTCACTACCTGGGAAGGTACTGCTGTTGATCTAAAAACCTTGCCCCTCAACTATCAGCGGCATTTAATTGCTGGATCGATCTTTGGTTTGGGATGGGCCTTGGTGGGTGCTTGTCCTGGTCCCATGTTCATCTTATTTGCGCAAGGTTATTGGATCATTGGACTTACCATTTTAGGCGCACTTTTGGGGACATACACCTATGGCGTGGTACGCAATAAACTGCCTCATTGATGTCAAAAGATCAATTGCAAAAAGCCCGCGCTTTGTTGGATGATAATCAAGCCGAAGAAGCCGTGGCATTAATGGTGCCAGTTTTAGCTGAAGATTTGCGACCAGGGTTAGCGGTGTGTTCAAAAGTATTGGCCGAGTGGGACAATTACGCGGCACAAGACTTAAGGCCACCGATGGAAATCCGCCTCCAATCGGTTTTTAAACTTCTGGAGCTGGTTAGTTTGCAAGAATTGCGCCAGGAAGGACTTTCGGCTTTAGAACAGCAACGGGCTCGTTTGTCGCAGCAATTTGAAGAAAACCTCAGCAAAGGTAACGCCAAGGTGATCGAATTGCGCAAAAAAGGAAGTCCGGATCAGAAAGTACGCGTGCTGCCGGAGTTGGCCAAAGAACTCACCAAATACCAGCGCAAATATCGATTGGTTCGAACGACAGATGAAGCTGGTTTGGCCTCTATTGCGGTATGGGCTGCAGCATTATTGGACATAGAACGTTTTTTGAAGAAACAAAACAATCTAAAGGAATACTAAGAGCATCGAAAGATCTACCCGTACTGTCGAATAGGCAGCATTCTGGTCTTCTTACCCCAGCATTTCAGTTGAAACTTTTCTACTTTTAGAAAAAAAACCAACATGAAACGCAACAGAAGAGTAGTTTTTATTGCACTTGCAATGCTATTGGTAGGGATACAAATCATACCTGTCGATCGGGTTAATCCGCCTGCTGATCCGGCTCAAGATTATATCAACTTCGCAAAGCCGCCTACCGCCGTGGCTACTATTTTAAAGGAAGCGTGTTACGATTGTCATTCCCACAGCACTACTTACCCTTGGTATGCCTACATTGCTCCGGTGTCTTTTTGGATCAAAGGGCACATCAACGATGGTCGTCGGCACATGAATTTTGCCACTTGGGGCGGTTATGAAGCCGGAAGAAAAGTCCGCAAACTCGGCGAATGCGGCGAAGAAATCGAATCCAAAGGCATGCCGGAAAATTTTTATACCTGGATGCACGCTTCGGCTCGTTTGACTGATGCGCAGCGCGAGGAACTGACCACTTGGTTCAAAAGTGAAGAAGAAAAAGCAATGGCGCAATTGACTCCGGAAGAGTTGAAAAAAATGAAGGAGCACGGGAGGTAGCATCATTGAGTATTTGTATTTTTGTAATCAAATACCAAATATCCTAGTAATCCAATTGTGTTTACTAGGATGTTTTAAGTACTAAAATTTTATGAACCAAAAAACGAGCTTTTATTTATTGCTTTGCTTTTTGAGTCTTGGATTTTTTGCCGCTTGCCATCCAAAGTTGGGCACGATTAAGGATTCTTCACAAGTGCCTACCCTCTATCTCGACACCGACAACCCCGTAACCATTGTTGGTTTCCTCTCCTACCCTGCCGAAATGCTTACGCTGGTGATCGACAATGGAACCATCACCAAAACCAATAACGACATTTTCATAGCCCGCGTAGAAAGACCTGGCGAGGCTAAAATCACTATCTTATACCAAGGAAAAGTATTGCGAGAGGATATTTATCAGGTAAAACCTTTATCGGAAAAAAAATAGGATCTTTTCCTGCCAGCAAAAGCCAGTCCGAAAAAGACCCTAAATATCTAGATAAAATCAATTTACTTCTTCACTCGTTCAAAAACGATGGTGGCAAAAGGCGATAAAGCAAATTCAATGAATTGTTCTTGACCGTTCCATTCGCCAGATTGTGCTTTGAGGTGGCCATTGAGGTGATCGCCAGTTCCATAATAAGCTTTATCATCGCTGTTAAGCACTTCCTTCCATTCGCCGCTAAAAGGTACGCCAATCCGGAAACCTGGGCGCGTAACCGGCGTAAAATTCAACACCACAACCAACGGATTCTCTTCATCTTCCCCTTTACGGAGGAAAGACAAAATGCTGTTCTGTGCGTCGCCATGATCGATCCACTGGAATCCGTCTCCGGTGAACTGTTTTTCATATAAAGCTGGCGTGGTAGAATAAAAATGGTTGAGTTGCTTCACCCAATTTTTAACGCCTTTGTGATTGCCAAATTCCAAGAGCCACCATTCCAGTCCGCGTTCAATGTTCCACTCGGTAGTTTGACCAAATTCGCCGCCCATGAACATCAACTTGGTGCCTGGGTGCATGTACATGTAACCAAATAACAAACGAAGTTGTGCAAAACGCTGCCATTCATCGCCAGGCATCCGATCAATCAGAGGCCCTTTGCCGTGTACTACTTCGTCGTGTGAAAGCGGTAAAGTATAGTTTTCAGTAAAGGCATAGATCATACTAAAAGTGATCTCACCGTGGTGGTATTGTCGATAAATCGGCTCTTTTTGAAAATAGCTGAGGGTATCATGCATCCAGCCCATCATCCATTTTTGACCAAAACCCAAACCTCCGCTATAGGTAGGATGTGATACCCCAGTGAATGCCGTAGATTCCTCCGCTATGGTGATGATATCGGGAAATTCGCGATAGGCCATGGTGTTGAACTCCCGGATAAACGAAATGGCTTCCAAGTTTTCCTTACCGCCATCGCTATTAGGAATCCATTCTCCCTCTTTGCGCGAATAGTCTAGATACAACATGGAAGCAACCGCATCTACCCGTAACCCGTCGGCATGGTACACTTCCAACCAAAACAAAGCATTGGAAATCAAGAAATTTCTTACTTCGTTGCGACCATAGTTGAAAACGGCGCTTTTCCAGTCGGGGTGAAAACCCTGGCGTGGGTCGGCATGTTCAAACAGGTTTGTTCCGTCAAATTCCGCCAAACCATGTGCATCAGTAGGGAAGTGAGAAGGCACCCAGTCTAAAATCACACCAATGCCCGCTTGGTGAAATTTATCCACCAAATACATAAAATCTTGTGGCGTACCATAGCGTGAAGTAGGCGCATAAAAACCCGTCACCTGGTATCCCCATGATGGAAAATAGGGATGCTCCATCACGGGCATCATCTCTATGTGGGTAAACTCCATCTCAAGCACGTAGTTGACCAATTCATCGGCCATCTCCCGGTAGCTTAAAGACTCGTTACCTTTTTTGCGCCAAGTACCCAAATGGACTTCATAAACCGAGTAAGGCTGAGGCTTACCCGTTTTCTCTTTTCGTTTTTTGAGCCATTCTTGATCCTGCCAATTGTATTTCAAATCCCAAATAACCGAGGCTGTTTTGGGTGGTACTTCGCAAGAAAGCGCATATGGATCTGCCTTTTCTAAATGCCGACCATTGTTGCTATGGATATGGTATTTGTACAAAGCGCCGACACCCAATCCAGGAATAAAGCCTTCCCAGATCCCAGAACCGTCCCACCGCGAGATGAGCACATGCTCTTGGGTATTCCAAGAATTAAAGTCGCCAATCACGGAAACATCTTGAGCATTTGGCGCCCATACGGCAAAGTAAACACCTTTTTGACCGTCTACTTCGGTAATATGACTACCTAGTTTTTCGTATACTCGAAAGTGCGTGCCAGACTTAAACAAGTAAATATCATAGTCCGTAAAGAGGCTGTAATGCACAACTTTATCCATCATGGTTAGGTATGCTTAGTATTATTATTGTAATATGTGGGGAATCACAAAAATTAAATTTGACATTTCAAATGCTTCACTAATACGTACCAAGGTACAAAATTCGGCGAATAGACAAATGTACAAAAAAATCTTCCGTATAAAAAATAAGCGCGTACCTGTTTAGTACAAGTAAGCGCTTATTATCACTCCTAAATAATCAACTTCATAAGCTGATTATTTTACCTATGGTTTATTTCCCGCCTTTCAGTTCGCCTTGCAATTTTGCCAAAGTATCCCATTCGCCATTAGCAGCCAATTTAGCTTGTTTTGCCCAAGTAGTAGGATCATGCAATTTGTAACGGCTACCAGCAGCTTCCAAAATGCCTTTTACTTTTGCAGCAGAAGCTTTTGACAAATCAGTAAAAGTCAAGATGCCAGCTTCGTTCAACAAAGTCTCGATTTTTGGCCCAACGCCTTCAATCTTCTTCAAGTCGTCTTTGTCAGATTTTACTGCTTTGGTTGCTTTTTTAGGCTTCGCAGGTACTTCAGCAACAACAACTTCTTCTTTTACCTTTTTAGCACCAGATTTTGCACGTGCGCTACCATTTGATTCAGCTACCGGAACGCCATTTTCCAGTGCAGAAACAGAAAGTACAGAGTTGTCGATACCGTCAAAAGGAGAAGGAACATATGCATCAGCCGCCCAGTCGTTTTCCCAATGGCCATTGTCGACCAAGTAACGGAACTCATAGTTGCGGCCAGCAGGCAGTTCTAGCGTTGCGGTAAACTCTGTTTTGCCTTTTTCCATGGCTAAACCTTCTTCCCAATTCCAGTTGTTGAATTCACCAACAACGCGGATGTCTTGACCGCCATAGGTAGCATCAATCGGTAGGCTAAATGTCACCTGGCAAACTTGCTTGGTTTTTGAATACGCTTTCTTTAACATGTCCTCTAGGATGTTATGAGTTTGGAAATTTTTTTAAATCTCTTGTAGCTTCGTGTGTTTTTTACACTATGCTGCAAATATAGAACAAAGGTACAGTCTATACAACTGATTTTCAATGACGAAGGATTATTTTAATGTAAACTATGTCTTTTGGCGACACTAAAAGGCGGTGCTTTTTTTGGAATCCATAGCTGATTTTAAAATAATATTCAATCGAATGAATTTTATTTCGCGGCATTTTTGGCAATCAAGCCGACTAGCCAAATATTAAGTGGAAGCACACTTTGGTCGAAAAAATGGTTGGAACGGAAAAAAATCATGGCCACTCTTTGATTTTTACCTTACTATTTGGCAAAGTTGAAGGCAAAATCATGGTTCTTCTTGAACCAAGGCAGCATGATCGACTTCAATTAGGGCGCCTTGCAAAACAAGATGTACGTAGGTTTTCATCCTTGGCGTGTTCAGTAATTGTTGTAATGCAACACGACTCAAATACAAATAAGACGACAACTCCAAAGCTTTGTTTTTCCAGTGTTTTTGATCTCCGCCGAACCCTGAGTTTTGGATTAACACGCCTCCTTGTGGGGTTTCATGCACCACATCCAATATGGTGGTAAAGATTTGATTTCCATGTTGGTGTTGTATGGGGTACTTTCGATAGCTTTTTTGGGGTTGAAAATGGTTTTGTTGGAACCGTTGCCATTCCTGGCCCAACTGAACCAACTGCTGGTAATTGATCCATTCTTCTACGCCATAACGAGCAATCAGGCCTTTGGCCATTTTTTCGATCATAGCGCCCGAGTAATCGGCATGAAATGCAGTATGAAATGCTTTAACAGCTTTGGCTAATACATAAAGATCAGCTTCTTCTTGATCAAGCGATAGCCCAGCACCATATTGTATGGTCTTCACCACCATACCTACAGGAAGGGTTAAGTTTAAGTTTTTCTCGGTTAAATCTAAGTGCAAAGGCTGTTGTTGCCGGCGACCAGCACGCGGTCCTAAGAAAAAAATCGGCGGCTCTTCTCCATCGGCCTGAATAAAATCACGGGGATAGGTAAACTGCTCCGTTTGAATGTTGAGGTATTCGCCGTTCCATTCCCATGGCGTTTCCTGACTATTGGCATCCAGGGTTGGGATGTCCTCTTTGCCCCCGCTCCAAGCCCGGTTGAGCCATTTGGTAGGATTAGAGCTGGTTGGAAAAATCAGGTAGTCGCGTGCTCGGGTAAGCCCTACGTAGAGCAAACGATTTTCTTCCTGTACCGCTTGCCGGGTTTGTTCTTCCTGTGCCTGGCTTTCAGCTATGGCTTCGGAAAGAGCAGTATTTCCAAATTGTTTGTCGTAAGGATTCACCCAATAGCGGAGCCAACGATTGCCCAGGATGTTGTCGAGATCAATATGCTCCGTTTCCGGTACAATATTGATGCCCCAAACATCAGCCCGCAGGTTTTTATCCAAACCATGACAAATGACTATCGGCCATTCAAGACCCTTACTTTTATGGTAGGTCAATACGTTCACGGCATCCGGACCTTCTCCGGCGCCCTGAAAATCTTTTTCACTGACTTCCAATTCATTGAGCCAGAGCAAAAAACCGCCCAATGAAGCCGCCGAATGTAAGCGATTGCAACTTTCTTCAAATTGCAGTGCTAAACGGCGCATCACATCTACATTGTCCAAGCGCTGTAAGGTATTTCCC
The DNA here is from genome assembly GCA_040401995.1 of Saprospiraceae bacterium. GTDB lineage: Bacteria > Bacteroidota > Bacteroidia > Chitinophagales > Saprospiraceae > Haliscomenobacter. The sequence goes on along the minus strand of JBBANM010000047.1, from coordinate 31,313 downwards.
CAAGCCGCTATCCGTCGTCGCAAATCGAGCTCTTCAAGTAACAAATCCAAAATTTCAGCACTCGACAATTCTATCGAAGATTGGCGCAATTGATCCAAGCGGTTGATCAAAGGATCATCGGCAGCCCAACGAGGAAAAGACTCGCCTCGCTCCAGGAAAGTCATCCGGTCGTCGATGATGTCTTCAATTACTTTGCCGCTACCGAGCAATAAAATTTCCGCTACCGAAAGGGAATCATAATGGTTCAGCAGATATTTCAAACAAGCCAATAAAAGTTTGGCTTCCGCAGTATTCAGCAACCCCGCCCGTGCAATGGCTACTTTAAAACCCGCTTTGTATAAGGCATCAGCTACGGCTTGACAATCGCTATTGGAGCGGCATAAAATAGCAACATCGCCCGCTTTGGCTGCCCGTGGAGCCTTATTTTCTTTGGGTTGAATGTAGATTTTGTTGTTTAAAAAATCTTTGAGCGTAAAGGCGATGCAATTTTCAAACCAGGGTTTACCAGGTTGGCGACGACTTTTAGAGCCTTCCTCCGCAAAAGATTCAAAATACCAATGGTGCAGGGCATCAATGGCTTCGATGGGTTCTTTAATTTTGACCCGTTTTGGCTCAAGCGCTACTTGCTCCACGGGCATATGGTCAAAAGCTTTGGTAAAAATGGCGTTGGCGGCATGCACCAAATCTTGGCGCGATCGCCAGGAGAAACTTTGAATGTCCTCGGCTTTGATGCCACCATTTTGGTCGACGATCGCTTGCATTAACGCTGGCGCCGCACCCCGAAAACCATAAATGGATTGTTTGGGATCCCCCACCCAAATGGAATACTTGGCAAATTTTGACAGCTGCAAAAAAATCTCCAATTGCAGTGGGCTAGTATCTTGAAATTCATCAACCAGCAATAGATCCAATTCACTGGCCAATACTTCTTGCACTTGTGGATGACGGAGCAGGCGCTTAATCAGCGCTTCCATATCAGTATAATCAATGAGCCCGCGTTGTTTTTTGTAATCTTCGTATTCCTGGATAGCCGATATGCTAAGGTCAAAAACAGCAGCAATAAAGGCCTTGATATCGCCTCGGAAATCAGGATGCTGATCATGGGTCCGGGCAAAAGCAATAAGGTCTTCAACATCGCCCCGACTTTTCGCGCCAATTTGAATTTTGCTGAGCTTGGCCCATTGTCGCCAAGATAGTTCGCCACGCAACCGCAATTCGCGTAGAATTGCTTGAAGTGCTTTTAAGGTTTCTGAGGTTACTTTGGTAGCATCTTCATTGCTTCCGACTCGATCTATAGTTTCTTCGAGCAGTTGACTCAATTGAGTATTAAAAACCTCGCCCGATGCGGCTACTGGCGTTCCAATCATTTGCTCAAAGGATTCAAAAGAGCGGATTTTGCTTTTTTGCAAAATTTCAGCAGAAAAATCATTGGCTCGCGCCACTTCGGTCAATTGACGAACTTCGCTGCGCCAATCAAAATAATCGTTGTCATTAAGTCCCAATCGCTCGCAGAGCTGGGTCATGATTTCTACGCGCTCCTCAGTAAGTACGGTAGCCAAAGATTGGTTGAAGAGAATTTGCTGATCTTCGTCAGCAATGATCGTCACCGCTGGTGATACGCCGGCTTCATAGGCAAAACGTTGCAGTAATTTTACTCCCAGACTATGCACCGTGCCAATCAGGGCATTAGTAAGTTCTTCAGCTTGGGTTACCAAACCTTCCTGTAGTAATTTGACGCGTACCCGTTCTTGTAGTTCGGCTGCGGCTTTTTTGGTAAAAGTAGTAGCAATAATGCCGCTGGCACGTACTCCTTGTTGCAACAAAGAAACCATTTCGCTCGTCAAGCGATACGTTTTTCCACTTCCAGCCCCGGCAGAAATAATTTTGAGGTTCATAGCCGCTAAAATAAAAAAAATCTAGCGGGGAATGAAAGTAAGTAGTAAGGAATGGCTCAGTTGGGGCCATTCCTCAAAGAATTTCATTTCCTAAAATAGATCTGACAACCGATGGATTTGGTTTCTTTAACTGCTGCGTCTTTGCCAGCAAGCAGTGCTTCTACCGCTCTGGCTACATACGGATTTTCTACTTTCTCTGGTTCGCCGCCATTGTCGTCAACGGCGCCGCTGTATTTGATGACCCATTTGTCGCCTTCTTTCCACAACACATAAGCATGCGGCGTTTTTTGTGCGACAAACTGTTTGGCCACGGTTTGCAAGCCATCAAATAAATAAGGAAAATTGAACTTTTCGCGTTTTGCTTTGATCGCCATATTCAGGAAAGAGTCCTCTTCATAGGTAATGGTATCGGTAGAACTAATGGCCAGCAATGGAACGCCCAGTTTTTTGTACTTACTGTTTAAGGCGTTTAACCGCTCTGGGTAGAGCTTAGCAAAAGGGCAGTGATTACAAGTAAAAACAATGATGAATCCCTTTGCCTGTGGATAATTTTTGAACGAAATGAATTTCCCGTCCACGTTTTTCAATTTGAAATCTTGGATCGTTTTTTCATTTTCTGGCAAAAAACTGACCCAGAATACTGCTGCAACAAAGATCAACAAAGCAAAAGCTGTTCTATTGTTTTTCATGTTGAAGTTAATTTTGTGATTCCGATTTATTCTTTGGTGAATTTTTTCGTAAACACCGTTTTCGTTTTTTCGTCAGTCACTTGAATGAGATAGACGCCCGGTGCAAAATGCCCTACCTCAATCCCCTCCGACAGCTGTGGGCGGGGCAGCATGTACATCGTTTTGCCTAGCATATTGACAATCCGTACATAATAGGCTTCCATGTTTCGATCGGAAAAAGATACAAACACGCGATCATTGGTCGGATTGGGGTATACTACAATGTTGCTCTCATTTTTGATGGGTTCTAGCGTCGGCGTGGTGCTTCCGGTAACTACGAATTGCCCCATCATGCCTTCGTCTTCATGCAGCGAAATATGGCAATGATACATAAATGGGTGCAGGGCATCGGCATAATCTTCAAATTTGGCGATAAAACGCACTGTTTGGCGACTCGGAACAAATACCACATCTTTCCAACCCGCTTGGGCTGCTGGCGGCGCTGCTCCATTGATTGATAAGATATTGAACTCTACATCATGAATGTGAAAAGGATGCCCAAAACCTGAAGTGCTGCGAATTTCCCAGATCTCAGTATTTCCCACCGGCACGTTGTTGTTGTTGTAATTGATGTCAAATAACTTGTGGTTGAGGATAAAAGCATTGGGGCCAAGAATTGTAGGGGACCTAACGCCTGTACTATCGCTCATGGTAATGATGCGGGTTACATTGGCATCAGCAGCTTTTAGTAATATGTTGTTTTTTAGCGTTGTAGGTATAAAAGTGATGGGATTAGTAGTTTGGGCGGTTACATTGAGGTGCACCATGGTAAAATCTTTTTTGCCCAAGTAATTGGCAAAAGGTCCGCCAGGAAAATTCTCGCCACCGGCGATAGCATTGGCTAGCGTAGAATTATAAGCTTTCAAATCAAACGACTGTCCGCTTTGGCCTTTGAAATCTACCAAAATCTCTACCCGCTCACCCGCGTGCAACAGGTAGCGATTGACGCTTACCGGTGCATTCAGCAAGCCACCATCGGAGGTGATGATATAAAAATTGCGATTGTCGCCGAACCCAATGTTAAATGAACGCTCGATCGCAGCGTTCAGCACCCGCAGGCGCACTACCTGAGCGGGCACGCTGGTCTGTGAGCGCAAGGTGCCATTCACCATCATACTATCGCCGTATGGGACGGTAGTAAATTGTTTTTGACTATTGAAACTACGGTCGGTAAGCACCAATGGAATATCGTCTACCCCATATTTTCGAGGTAGTGCGAGTTTTGATTCCTCCTCATCTCGAACAATGATCAAGCCGCCAATACCTTTGGTGATATGTTCCTCGGTCATTTCGTGAAGGTGCGGGTGATACCAATAGGTGGCAGCATTATTGGTAACCTTCCAATAAGGTTGCCAAAGCGTACCGGCAGGAATGACTTGGTGCGGACCGCCATCCATTACTGCTGGCAAATGAAAACCATGCCAGTGAAGGGTAGTCGCTTCATTGAGTTTGTTTTTCACGTTGAGGTGCACGACATCGCCTTTTTTGAAAATCAAAGTTGGTCCCCAAAATTTGTTGTTGATCCCGGCGGTGATCGTCTGGTTGCCAGGCGTCAGCTGGGCGAAAGTATCTTTAATCGTAAGGTTGAAGTTGGTTCCAGCAAGCGTATCTGGAATCCAGAGTTTGTTATAAGATTGGGTATGCGCTTCGTTACAGGAGCAAAACCAACAGGAAATCACTAATAATAAGTGCAGGCGTGTTCTTTTCGTCATCTTAAGTTCATTCTAGCGACAAAAAATTAGACTTAGAGCTTACTTGTAGTATGGTGCAATAAGTCATTAATATCATTCACATGCTTTGACGATAAAAAAGAAGCTTACTTGCGATGGAGTCAAAAAATATATATTAAAGCATCTCCTTTTTTGATTTTATAGTATTTAAACAAAACCCTTACCTTCGCGCCAACCATCAAAAATTGTTAAAAACCAGAGATAGAAGAACTTTTCTGATATATTTTTGATTCCAATCCACATAATTTCCAATGTCATGCTGCGTAATACTATTGTCCTTATTACCTTGTGTATAGCTTCAATTCCTATTCTTGCCCAAGTAGCGCGCAGCGAGACTCAAGCCAATTTTCGTTTAAAAACAACGAGAACGGATGCTCCCATAAAAATTGATGGTGACTTGTCAGACCCCATTTGGAACCAGGCCGATCGAGGCCGCGATTTTTGGCTAAAATGGCCCCGCGATGGAGAGCAAGCCCTGGCAAAAACAGAAATCCAGACCGCATACGATGAACAGTATTTTTATGTAGGCATCGTTTGTTATGATGATTCAGCCAAATACATCCTGCAAAGCCTAAAACGCGATGCCCAATACTGGGATTCTGATGGTGTAGCGGTGGTATTGGATCCGGTTAATTTGGCCAACAATGGCTATTTTTTTGCGCTCAGCCCGGCAGGGGTACAATACGAAGGCTTGATTTCAGCCGGCTCGGATGAAATGGATTTCAATTGGGACAATGTTTGGCGTGGAGAGACTAAAGTATACAACGATCGCTGGACTGCGGAATTTGCTATTCCTTTCCGAATATTGCGCTACAAAGAAGGACAAACAGAATGGGGCATCAACTTCATCCGCAACGATGCCGGCCGTGGGCACTATAGTACTTGGACAAAAATCCCCTTGCAATTCAACGGAACTGATTTGGGATGGACTGGCGCCTTACAATGGGACAAATCGCCCAACCAAGCCAAGGCCAATTATGCCATCGTTCCCTATATGTCTACTTCGGCCAATCAGGTACATGCTGAAGGTAACAAAATCAATAGCGGATTTAATGCCGGCTTAGATGCAAAAATCGGTATTGGTTCTGCCATGAATTTGGATGTGACCATCAATCCCGATTTTTCGCAAATTGAAGTAGATGAGCAGGTAATCAATTTGACACGCTTTAGTATTCAATTGCCAGAAAAACGTACTTTTTTTTTGGAGAACGCTGATCTCTTTGGCACTTTTGGATTTGATGTTACCCGTCCTTTTTTCTCGCGCCGCATTGGTTTGGATGCCCGAGGCAAGCAAATCCCCATCCTCGGCGGATTGCGATTAACTGGTAATGTGGACAAAAAAACCAGGATAGGATTACTCAGTATGCAAACCAAAAACCAAGGCGATCGCCCCGGTCAAAATTACTCGGGATTGGTTTTTGATCGCAACCTCTTCGGAAGAACCTCCTTGCGGGGTTATTTTTTCAACCGGGAGGCGTTTGGCGACAATGAAAATCCCCAAGGTCGATATGGGCGAAATGCAGGCGGTGAATTTTTATTTACCTCGCTTAAAGGTACCTGGACTGGCTGGGCCACCTACCACACATCAATGAAGCCCGAAGTAAAAGGCCAAAATGCTTGGGGAGATTTTGGTGGACAGTATACCAGCAAAAAATTTGATTTGGTGGTTGATAATATGCAAATGGGGCCAAATTATTACGCCGATTTAGGATTCGAAAACCGCATTGCAAACTATGATGTGGGGCGGGATACCGTTTTTAGAATTGGCTATAAAATCCAGTATGCAGAGGCCACTTTGCGGATGTTTCCCAAAAAAACGGACAGCAAACTTAATTCTACCCAACTCAACGGTAGCACTTCGACAATCTTTAATCCCAATTTTTCTTTGAACGAATTTAATGCCCAGCTTTCCTATAGTTGGAATTATAAAAACACCAGCTACCTCAGCCTTACCGGCCAGTATAGTGAAGCTAATGTACCGGTGACTTTTAAATTTGACGAGGAATCACTCGACAAACGCCCGGCTTTACCCGCCGCCAACTACCAATTTTTCCAGGGAAGTTTGGACTGGGCTTCCGACTCCCGTAAAGCTTTCACTTTAAACTCAACGTTGACATATGGTGGGTTTTATAACGGCAGGCAATACTCTGCACGATTGGAAGCCCGGATGCGCGCGCAGCCTTGGGGTAGTTTTCGATTGGCTTTCAATTATAATTTGCTCGATTTCCCAGAGCCCTACGGCGATGCCCAATTGTTTTCTATTACACCGCGTATCGAGTTTTTTTTCAACCGCCGCTTGTTTTGGACCACTTTTTTGCAATACAATACGCAAGCTGATAATTTCAATATCAATAGCCGTTTGCAATGGCGTTTTCGCCCTATGAGCGATTTTTTTGTGGTGTTCACCGACAATTACACCGTAAATATCTGGGGTAACAAGAATAAAGCCTTGGTTCTCAAGCTAAATTTTTGGATATAAAAAATACTGAAATGATTTTTTGAAAAAACTTAGTACACTATAGATAAAATTTGTTTGTGCTTTGGGTAGTAGATTTTTTCTTCAGACGAGCCAATTTTTGAGTTCGTAGCATCGCTACGGACGATAAAATTGGCGAAGTATGACGGAAAAAGACGCAGCCAAAGCGGGAATAAATTTATTTTACAGTGTCCTTAAAGTAATTTGGGCAGTCGTTCGTCTTCATCAATCATGGAGACCTCAATCAACACAACGATGGCCGAAAAAACGAATCAAAACATCACCCAAACCGTAAAGGAATACGGCAAAAGGCTTTGGTCGTTTGTTCGCAACAAACTCAGTACCAACGAAGATGCGGAGGACATCTTACAAGACGTTTGGTACCAGTTTAGTAATTTGTCGAACATCGACGAGCTGGAAAGCACGAGCGGGTGGCTGTACCAAGTGGCCAAAAACAAGGTGACGGATTTTTATCGCAAAAAAAGACCCGCCGCTATTGAAGATTACAGCTATGAAAACGAAGACGGCGAAGTAAATTTCCTGAATATTTTGCTAACCGATGATGAGGACACGCCCGATATGCAGTTGTTCAAAGACTTGTTCTGGGAAGAGCTGATGGAGGCATTGGATGAATTGCCAGCGAATCAGCGCTATGTTTTTATGGAAAATGAGCTGGAGGATAAGACCTTGCAACAAATTGCCGATGAAACGGGTGAAAACCTTAAAACCATCATTAGTCGCAAGGGATATGCGGTAAAACACCTCCGAAAGCGACTGGCTTTTTTGTACGATGAAATTAGCAACAACTAAAAAATACAAACCGATGAATCATTCTCGTGGAACTTATTGGAAAAAAAGGAGAGCTTTTTTCTTCCTTTTTGGCATGTTCGCCATTTTTGGAATCGGCGCCCTAGTGATGGGGTTATGGAATGCCATTTTGCCAAGTCTATTACATGTTAGCCCCATCAATTACTGGCAAGCAATGGGCTTGTTTGTTTTATCGCGTTTGTTGTTTGGTGGTTTCCGTTTTGGCGGCAATGGCCCCCGCCCAGGTTATGGCAAGCCCGAATGGCGGCAAAAATTCATGAACATGAGCGATGAAGAACGCCAAAAATTTCAACGCGAGTGGAAAGAGCGCTGCAAACCAGATAGGGAATAATCCCATAAATAGGCCTCCCAAAAAGCCCGTCGATCCAGTATTGACGGGCTTTTTTGTTTTTCCTCAAAAAAAATCGAAAACATTTAAAGTAATTTTTGACCTCGCTCGTCCTCCCTCTTGTATGAGAACGGTCAAACAATAAAGGTTCACTTTCGCCTTGCTCTTTCACCGCCACTCTTCCTATCTTTTTCGTTGCAATGCCCCACATTGCGCCTCAAAAGATAGTCGATTGGCAGCAAAATAGCAGCGGCTAAAATCAACCTTTATTATTCACCCGTTCCTAAACAAGATTACAATCAATCAACAAGAAGAAATCAATGAACCGATCCATTTTTAAACCTATTGTCTTTGGTAGCCTTTTTGGCGCCTTGGCATTTGCAGCGCCTTTCTTTTTGGTGCGCACCTTTTTTCTTTTCCTCATCGTTGGCGGTTTGCTGCGCCTATTCGTAGGTGCGCGTTTTCGCCGCCGCGGCATGTATTTGCCAGTGTTTGCGGATAAAATTCGCAACATGAACGATGATGAATATGCTGCTTTCCGCGAGCGATTCAATGGCGGCGGCTGTGGACGTAGGAATCGTTTCAACAACGATACCTTCAAAAACGACGGCCCCAACGAGAGCGATTTTGTTCAATCACCTAGTATATAGTCCAACACCATGAGAAGAGGATCAAGATTTTTAATCGGGTTCGCCGCGGCGGCCCTTACTTTCAGCAGTTTGATGGCTTTTGTAGGGCCACGCCATTTCGGTGGGTATCGCCATCACTTTGGTCGCGGCGGCCATCATTGCCAAGTAGATCAACGCTGGGAAAACCGGCATCATCGGAATTGGGGAAACCACAACGGGTCTGATAATCAGCACCAAACAGCTCCCCAACCCAACAACAATAACTCAAACAACAAAAACCAGTAAACCATGTATTTCAAACAAGCTTATGCCGGGTGGCATGCAGCCAGAGGTTGCGGCGCCCAATTTAAAAAATCACGCAGCTGGCAACAAGGCCAGGAAGGTCAAGGTGGCCCTTGGCGACGTCCTAAATACAATGTTCCGATCAACGTAGCCGAAGATGAATCCAACTTCATCGTCTATGTGTTTGCCAGCGGATTTAGCAAAGAGGATGTGAAAGTATCGGTAGTTGATGATTTGCTTTACATCACGGGCAACAAAACCATCGATGAGGCAACCGTACCAAAGTTCCGCAGACAGGAATTTCCGATCAAAACTTTTGAACGTACTTTGGCTTTGAATGGTCAGGTAGATACCACGGGCATCGTGGCCAAACACGAAGATGGCGTTTTGATCATCACCCTTCCTAAATCTCCTGAAGCACAGCCGCAACAGTATGATGTTGAGGTAGTGTAAGGGATCTTTTTTTCAGAGATAGATATTTTAAAAGAGCCTTCCTCGCATGCGCGGGGAAGGCTCTTTTTTTTAGAGTGTGTTTGGATTTTTTATTCGCGCTGCAAATGGCCAAAATTCACCCCAACTTCGTTACGAAAATACTCATGTAGCGCTGACCTGTCCTCGACAAAGTCGGGATATACTCCGTTTTTCGCGCCTCATTGGTGCAAATTTTGTCTCATTTTCGCCTACGAACTAAAAATCCAAACACACTCTTAATCAAGTATAAAAAATACTAGGGAACCTTATTGGGATTCAACAAATCGTAGAACTGATCCAACTTAGGTAGAATGATGATGCGCGTACGACGGTTGATCGAACGGCCTTCTTCCGTGGTATTAGGGGCCAAGGTATTGTACTCGCCTCTACCAGCAGCAATTAAGCGCTTAGGATCGATAGCATAGGTTTTTTGCAATACCCGTACTACTGAAGTTGCTCTTTTTACACTGAGATCCCAGTTATCGTCCAAACAAGCATTTTTGATCGGTAAATTATCGGTGTAACCTTCCACCATCACTTCCAATTCTGGGCGTGACTGGATGATTTTGGCAATTTTACCCAATACTTCGTTTGCTTTGGGGGTCAAATTAGCGCTACCGCTTTGGTACAACATCTTATCCGATAGGTTGATGAAAACGACCGTTTTGTCTACTTTAACTTCAACGTCTTTGTCATCCAAACCATCTTTCAGTACGCCTTTCAAGTTTACCGCAAGTGCCAAATTGATAGAGTCGGCACGGGTTTTAGCAGCCTGAAGCAACTGAATATATTTGTCTTTTTTCTCCAACTGTGACAAAGTTTCTTTGATGTTGTCGGTAGAAGATTTTGACAATTTGGTCAAGTCGGTTACTTGGTTGAGTTGTTTATCGCGCTGAGATTGGATATCGGCGATCTGTGCTTTTAAATCACGAATTTGTTCTTCGCGGAGTTGCAAAGCGCCTTGATTACCTTTTACATCTCCTCTTAGTCGTTCTTTATCCTGCTCGCAAGCCGATAAACGAGCCATGTATTCGTTCAAACTAACACCTAGTTTGCCCACATCTTTATTGGCGGCATCAAGGAGTACTTTGAGATCGTCATACTTTTTTTTGGGTACAACGCAGGAAAACATTGAAAAACTCAGCAATAGGAAGGCGAAAATACGCATGGTTGAATTCATAATGGTTTTATTTAAAAATGGATACTGTATTGATAACTTGTAGCATGGTAATTGGTTACCAAAACGACAAGCTGAATGGCAAAAAAGTTCGTAGCGCCCGAAAGATAGAATGAAACCTGCTTTCAATCAAGCCAACAATCAATTTATTGAAAAAAATGATATGAGGAACGGTTTAAAAATAATTTGCCACTTTATCCTTGTTCTTTCATCAGTTCCTTAGCAAGTTCTTTAACCTTTCGCCTCAACTCAGGAAATTTTTATTTCCAAATCAGCACTACCAATCCACAAAATATGAGCCCGGCGCCCATCAAAATTTTTGGAGTAAGGGGCTCTTTCAACAACAAAAATGAAAGAACAAGGGTAATTAAAATGCTACCCTTATCAATAGCCGCTACATATGACACCAGACCGTCTTTCATAGCACGATAGTAAAAGACCCAACTCACTGTAGTAGTAATTCCCGAAAGCATCAGCAAAATCAGTTGTTTGCGGGTCAACAAGGGCAGATCCTTCAGTTTGTTGGTGGCAACATCGAAAAAGGTGATGATAAAAAAGATGGTTGCCGTTCTAATTCCTAACGCCAAATCGGAATTGATGTTCTGGAGACCGTATTTTGCTAAGATGGAGGTCAATCCAGCAAAAATCATGGACAAGAATGCGTAGATGATCCAAGTTTCCATTTTTCAGTGGTTGTAGAGCTTGTGCTGGATGAAAAAGAGGAGACACCTTTTCAGGCATCTCCTTTTTTTTACTTAGAACTTGTTCTGGATTCTGCTTCGAGCTACAGATGTCCAGAACTCTTAAAAAATAAACTTCGTAGACAAGAACTGCGACTCGTGTCCTTCAATGATGTGGTTGATGATCTCTTTATTGGTTGCGGTATCTTTGGTGGCAACAACAGTCCGGATTGAGAACGCCCGAATGGCATCTTCTACCGAAAGTGTCCCTTCGGCTGAATCTTTTCGCCCCGTGAATGGGAAGTTATCCGGTCCACGTTGGCATTGTGCATTGAGGTTCACCCGGCTTACCAAGTTAACCAGCTGATCCACCAAATGCCCAATTTCGTTGGAATCATTGCCAAAAATACTCACTTGTTGTCCGTGAGGCGATTCGATCAGGTAATCGATGGGTTCCTCATTGCTGGAAAAAGGAATAACGGGTACTACCGGTCCAAACTGTTCCTCCGAATATACTTTCATTTGGCTGTTGACGGGATACAAAACCGCTGGAAAAAAGAAAGAAGCTTTGGTGCTTCCTCCACCTGGATTGACCACTTGAGCGCCATGAGCAATGGCATCTTGTACCAAATCGGTCAGATAATCAGGTTTTTGCGGTTCGGGCAGCGGCGTGATGGAAACGCCTTTTTCCCAAGGCATTCCGATTCCCAGCTTGTTGACTTCCTCTGTAAACCGTTGTAAAAACACCTCAGCTACATCTTTGTGCACAAAAACAACTTTGATGGCCGTACAGCGTTGCCCATTGAATGACAAGGTTCCAAGCAAACATTCTTTCACGGCCAACTCCAAATCAGCATTATTGAGAATGATGGCCGCATTTTTGGCATCTAGCCCTAATACCGCCCGAAGTCGGTTTACTTTGGGGTGCATTTTTTTCAAATCGTTAGCCACCCTACTAGAACCAATCAACGTGAGTACATTGATTTTTCCCGACTGCATCAATTGCGGTACCACTTCGCTACCCTTGCCATAAATAGTATTGAGTACACCTTTGGGGAAACACTCTTTGAAAGCTTCCAACATCGGGTAATGCAACAAAGTACCGTGTTTTGGCGGTTTGAACAAGATGGTGTTCCCCATCAAAATAGCAGGAATGAGCGTGGTGTAGGTTTCGTTCAAAGGATAATTGAACGGCCCCATACAAAGCACTACGCCCAACGGCGAGCGACGAATTTGCCCAATGATGCCTTGCTCAATTTTAAACCGCGAAGAATTGCGATCCAAATCCTTGAGCATATCAATGGTGTCGTAGATGTATTCAACGGTACGGTCAAATTCCTTGGCCGAATCCGCTTGCGATTTTCCAATTTCCCACATCAGTAGTTGGATGATCTCTGACCGGCGCTCAATCATTTTACCGGTAAAATTTTCCATACAGGCGATGCGCTCAGCGGTAGGCATGGTAGGCCATTCGCCGCGGCCATTGTCGTAGGCAGCTACGGCAGCATCCAGAGCTGCCTGTGCTTCCGCTTGACCTGCCATGGGGTAACTACCAATGTGTACTTGTTTCAGTCCATCTGCAGTTTGGAGATAAACTGGCGAATACACATCCTGGGTTTTGCCGTTCCAAGGAATCATTTCGCCATTGATCAACATTTCACGTTGATGAATGGGACTCGCTAGTTGAAACTCGGCAGGAATTTGTTCGAGGGTTGGAAAAAGATGATCCAGTCGATCTTGAAGATTTTGCATGTTGTTTATCGTAGATTTGATCAGAAAAGAACAAATAAAAAAGACCCATCGCGATTAGTGCAAGTGAAGAAAATGAGTACATTTATTTTTTGACAATCTCCTTTCTTGAGTACTTTCAGACAAAGCACCTAATCTAATCCCAAGATACAACATCAACTTTCCATTCGTCGTATTTTTACTGGTTTTTGTCTACCATTTTTTGACAGAAAGACAAATATTTGGCACATATCCGTATTTTAAAATTTTAATTTTTCATCATCACAATTCAAGAGAAGCTCATGCAATTTATTCACACCCGATTGGGGCTCTGGGCTGGATGTCTGCTGTTTTTGCTGACATCGCCATTGGCCGCTCAGGACAATAGTCCCAAACCAGATACTACCAAAACGCCAAAAAAGGCGGATTCAAAGAAGCCACTACCACTTGAAGTAGGCCGGAAATTGCGCTTACAAACCGACGAAGGCACCTGGATCTCGCTTGATGTGAGTCCTGATGGCCAAACCATCGCTTTTGACTTAATGGGCGATATATACACCATGCCCATCACCGGCGGTAAAGCCAAGCAAGTTACCCACGGGCTGGGTTATGATACCCATCCAAAATTTAGTCCTGATGGAAAAAAAATTGCCTTCACTTCCGACAAAAGCGGTTCTGAAAACCTTTGGTACATCGATACCGAAAAACAAGATACTGTACAAGTCACGAAAGACAACGACCAGCACATCCAAGCTGCCGAATGGACACCCGACGGCAATTACTTAGTGGTGTCAAAAGGGGTGCGCAATCTCAAGCTGTTTATGTACCACAAAGATGGCGGCGGCGGTACTCAGTTGATCAAAACACCCGATATTATGAAGTGCGTGGAACCCGCTTTCGGTAAAGACAGCCGCTACATCTGGTTTGCCAAACGCAACTCCTCTTGGAATTACAATGCCATTTTGCCACAATACCAATTGGCTGTTTACGACCGCGAAACCGGACTAGTAGATCAAAAAACAGCCAGTGCCAATTCGGCATTCACCCCTACCCTATCACCGGATGGCAATTGGTTGATTTATGGTTCGCGCTACAACGATCAAACTGGGTTGATGAAACGCAACCTCAATACGGGTGAAGAATCTTGGCTGGCTTATCCTGTACAGCGCGATGAACAGGAATCCATCGCGCCATTGGGCGTTCTTCCGGCCATGTCTTTTACCCCGGATAGCAAATCGGTCATCTGTTCTTATGGCGGAAAAATTTGGAAAATCCCCGTTGGCGGCGGCGCAGCTGTCAATATTCCATTTAGTGTTGATGAAGAACTAGAATTTGGTCCAGCAGTACGTTTTGACTACCCAATTTCCGACGAGAAAACCATGATCGCCACCCAGATTCGCGATCCGCGTTTGTCGCCAGATGGAAAAAAACTGGCGTTTACGGTCCTCAACAGACTTTACGTGATGGACTATCCAAATGGAACCCCAAAACGGCTGACCACAGCCAACTACACCGAGGCCAATCCTATTTGGTCGCCTGATGGTCAATCAATAGCTTATGTAAGTTGGGAAAATGAACAAGGCCACATTTATAAAGTAAGTGCGGCAGGCGGGCAAGCTACCCGTTTGACTACCGAAGGCGCGGTGTATTCCGATTTGTCATGGGATGATAAAACCAATCGCCTGGTATTTGTATATGGTCCGGCACAAGCGTTTAAAGAAACCATTGGACCGGTTGGCTTTGGTACTTCAACTACCTTGGCTTGGATTCCTTCATCTGGCGGGGCGCTTACTAAAATTGAAAGCTCCAATGGCCGAGGCAATCCTCATTTTGTCAAAGGCGATGACCGCATTTACTTGTTCCACGGCGAAAAAGGTTTGTCTTCGATCCGCTGGGATGGTACCGATGAGAAGTTTTTGATCAAGGTAAATGGCATCACTACTTACCCTGCCTTGAATGATGAACAACACTGCATGATGGCATTCAGCGCTACTGAGCCTATTCAGCGGCCGTCATCAGCTGATTTGATTACCATGGCGCCCGAAGGCGATCAAGCATTGGTGCAAATCAACAATGAGATTTATGTGGTAACGGTGCCAAAAGTGGGCGGTGAAGTAACCACTATTTCCGTAGCTAAAGCCGAAAACGCACAGTTTCCTGCCCGTGAATTGACCACCATTGGCGGCCAGTTCCCCCATTGGACGGCCGATGCCAAACGCGTGAACTGGTCGATTGGCAACGCCTATTTTTCTTATGATCTTGCGCAAGCCAAACTGGTAGAAGAGCAGATTAAGGCCGAGAAAAAAGCCAAGGCCAAGGCCGAAGAGAAGGCCAAAGCCGAAGAGAAAAAAGACGAAAAGAAGGACGAGAAAAAAGATGCGGATAAAAAAGAAGAAGATAAAAGCTACAAACCCAGCGAATACCGCATCAAGGTTTCAGTACCTCGCGACATTCCAGTTGGCGCTGTACTTTTGAAAGGTGCACGCATCATTACCATGAATGGCAATGAAATCCTGGAAAAAGGCGATATTCTGGTAGAAAATAACCGCATTAAAGGAATTGGCAAAAGCGGCTCAATAAAAGCTCCTGCTGGCGCCAAAGTAATGGACATGTCGGGCAAAACCATTGTTCCTGGCTTTGTGGATACCCATTCGCACATGTGGCCTACCTGGGGTTTGCACAAAAACAGCATTTGGATTTACGCGGCTAACTTGGCGTATGGCGTAACAACTACCCGCGACCCCCAAACGGCAACCACCGACGTTTTGACTTATGGCGACATGGTCGAATCGGGCGACATGCCGGGGCCTAGAATTTACTCTACTGGTCCTGGCGTCGGTTACTGGGCGTATCGCTTGGAAAGCTTGGATCAGACCCGGAACGTACTCAAGCAATATTCCGAGTACTACAATACCAAGACCATCAAAATGTACCTCACCGGTAACCGTCAACACCGGGAATGGGTAATTACGGCTGCCAAAGAGTTGAAATTGATGCCAACTACCGAAGGCGGTTTGGACTTCAAACTCAACATGACCCAATTGCAAGATGGTTATCCTGGTCATGAACATGCCTTCCCAATCTATCCTATTTACAAAGACGTGATCAAATTGGTAGCTGAGTCGCAAATGGCTTACACGCCTACTTTGTTGGTATCTTATGGTGGCCCCTGGGCAGAAAACTTCTACTACGCCACTGAAAACGTAGTTCGGGATCCAAAACTGACTTATTTCACGCCAAAAGATGAGTTGGACGAAAAAGCGCGTCGCAGATCTTCGTGGTTTTTGCCAGAGGAACACATCTTCAAACGCCATGCGGAGTTTGTAAAAGCACTGGTAGAGGCTGGCGGGATCTCGGGCGTAGGCTCACACGGACAGCTTCAAGGCTTAGGATACCATTGGGAGCTATGGTCGGTAGCATCAGGCGGCATCAAGACTCATGACGCGCTGAAAGTAGCCACCATTTTGGGTGCAAAAGCAATTGGCTTGAGCAAAGATTTAGGTTCATTAGAAACCGGCAAATTGGCTGACCTAGTGATCCTCGACAAAAATCCATTGGAGAACATCCGGAATACAAATACCATCCGCTACGTGATGAAGAATGGTCGTTTGTATGATGGCAATACGCTGGACGAGGTTTATCCAATCCAAAAGAAAGCGCCAACTTACGAATGGCAAAAAGGCGGCCCTACTGGTTTGCCTGGTGTTACAAAGTAAAGGCATGACGCAAAAAAAGGGGCCTCTGGATCAATCATCCAGAGGCCCCTTTTTTTATTTCCTTGGTTTTGAGTCCCTTTGGAACGGGTGATTAATAAATTGACATTTTAGCCGCCGCTATTTTGTTGCCAATCGACTATCTTTTGAGGCGCAATATGGTGTATTGCAACGAAAAAGATGGGAAGAGTGGCGGCGAAAGAGCAAGGATAAAGTGGTAATTTATTATTCAACTGTTCCTTTTAATATCGATGGTTTTGGATTGATAATAAAATTTGGTCGTTAAAGTTTCAACGATCAATGACCACAAATCCTCATAGGGAATAAACTCGATCTCATGATCCTGACTAGCAGCATCAAGCGGCATGGTACGCAACTGATCTAAATATTTTTCTGCTCGACGCATCACGCCTGCTTTGTGAAAATCGGCAACCACAATTTGCTGTAATAACCGAGTGAAGCAACTGGATCGAAAATTTCCTTCCTTGCGCAAATGTCGCGTGCTATACCGCGCTAAATTTTCAATCCTTGATATTGCCTGATCATATCTTTTCTTGGAGATTAACATCAGGATCTGTACAATCAATATGGGGATATTCCTCCCGGCTTTTTCTTTGGAAAAGATAGGCACTTCATTTAGAAATTTATTGAGGCGGAAATTATTTATTGGCGCTTCCCCTTCAATTCGAATTTTTCCGCAATGGATTAGGAATTGTAAATAGGCCTCAACAATTTTCCACAGCTCTGAATTTTCACCCGAGAGCTCTTTGAATTTGGGATTGGCGCATACCTGTCCAAAAATTTCATGGGCATGCTGATAGTTTTTGGTATGCAAAGAAAGAATCAAGGTGAGTTCACGGTTTTTGAACCAATTCAGCGATCCCGGTACTTCCAATGCCAAACTTTCCTCTGCAACTTCAAGCCCCTCTTCATATTGCTTCAACTGCGTATGACAAGCTAATTTTTGATACAAGAAAATGTTGATCATTTGAGAATTGGTATACGGTGGGCCATGCAATTTTCCAATTGCCGATTTACATACTTCAATGCTGTTTCGGTAATCGTTCAAAAACATATAACCAAAAAGCTGTAAAATATGCGCATGACGAGAAAGTCGATAAGTTGCATTTTCGTCAAGTAGTGGTTTTACCTGCTCAAAAGCTTCAAATGCTTGTTTACTGAGCTCGGTTTTCGTTTTTTTCATAAATCGATACTGTGTTATCAAGTCTGTGTAGGCGTCTTCAACTATATTTTCAGCATGAGCAATTTTATTATAATGCTGATAGATTTTATTGTACTGCTCAAATTTGCGCGCATCAGGTATTCTTGTGGAATAGAAGACCCGCAACATTTTAGTCACACTTAAAATCAGTTCAGTAAACCGAAATTGCAAGGCTTGTTTCAAAAGTCGTTGTGCCAATTCAATGGGCGCCAAAGCAGCTCCTTGGTTCAGCAAGATTTTAATCGCGGCTAAGTCTTTCCAACAACTAACCAAAGCCATATCATGTTCAGCGGCATTTCCCTGTTTTATGTCCATGATAAATACGTAGTCCAGCAGGTAATTGCGCAGTCGGTTTTTCAATTTCTTATAGCCATTACCCTCAAGTAAATGCGCAACCTGCTCATCTGTAGCCACTTCCGCTGAAGAAAGTGCTTTGAACAGTTGATTGATTTTAGAATTTTCTTTTTCTAACTCCGCATTTACACCACTGATTGTTGTGTTTTTGTTTCTTGAAATGATGTACGCTAATTCTTTCAATGAATCCATTACCAACCTATTTTCTTCCTGGATCCAGTCCGAACGTTGCCCAATCCCTGCTGATTTGATTCTTTGAACGCTAATAAAACAATTACTAGAGCATCCTTTACCCGCGAAAATGGTAAAAATTGCTGCAAGCCCCAGTATAGCCATACTGGTAGATTAGGAGCCTAGAATAACTCCTAAAGTTTAAATGTATTGGAGGAAACTAAAAGCTGTTCAACGATCGAAATCATTGGTACTTGGTTGGTCAAACTGCCAACAAGTGTTAAAAAATCATTAGTACAATTCCTTCGTTAAGAGCTTGTTCAGGTTTCTGATTCGAGCTACAAATGACCAAAATTCACCCCAATTTCGTTGCAAAAATGCTCATGTAGCGCTGCTACACTCCGCTTTTGGCGCCTCATTGGTGCGAATTTTAGCTCATTTTCGCCATCGAACAGAATCCTGAACAAGCTCTAAGCGAAGGACTACTATTTAGTTGGTAGATGAATCAAAACTTTAAAATGCCTAGAAAAGGAAACATTGAAGAAACCAATAAGACTTTCTATTTTTTCCTCATTCGATAAGCGTCTGTAAATTTATTATGTTTACGTGAAAAACAAAATAATTACTGTATTTTTTTAAAAAAAAGACCCACCGTAAAAGTGGGCCTCAAATAATGCCTTTTATTTAAAAACACAGCCTTGCGCGAGAATGGAAGCAAAAAGGGCAGGGAGCTGCCCCTTACTGAGGTCTAGCAAACTCCCTGATTCCCACATGCACCCGTTAAACAACTGTCCCCTTTTAATTGGGTTGATACAAAAGTAAGGGGCATTGCACACAGAACAATGTACATTTTGAGGCAATCCAGACCCGTTTTTTTACTGCTTTTTTTGAATAAATTCCAACTAAAAATATACAAATCAAATACTTATAAAATCAATTGAAGCAATTTTGGGTAAGAATAAGGAAGGTGGATCATGTTTTAGGTAAAAAATCGACAATCATTGCTGCTTTGAAAATTCCACTAGAGTTGTCGTTGGTTTACCCAATTCAACCCAGGTATCACCTGCCTCAAAAACTTCTGGATATTCATTTAGGGCTTCGATGATGTGAGCACCATAATCTGCTTGAGGGCTTAATTTTCCAGACCAATGGAAAAACCAAAGGGGAGCTCGTAAAATCTTCAATCGAGCTGATTTAAAGTTTTTTTGGTACACTTGTAGTGCCATTAGTGGCGTAAATGCTTCCAATCCTTGAACGACGTATTGTTTGTTTTGGCCAGACGGAATATGTTGAATGGCTCGAACCACTTGCTCGGCATAGTCAGCGGCAGCGATGTAATGATTAGCATACTTACCTTTTCCCCCCAACATAAGCCAGTTGCCCATTTGTAGTTTGCGGGGAATGGTTTCCATAAAATTAGAAGGCAAAAAGATGAGATGCGGAATCCCACATTCCTGGATGCGCCAAAGCGCGGTTTGTTTAATGGCAAATACCCACCAGGAAAAACCGTTCATCCCCTGGTATCGCTGTACCAGAGAAGATAAATAAACAATACGCGCCACCGCAGTTTGTCGACAAATTTCGAGTATCTGTAATAACCCTTCCCGCTCAGGTTGGTAATCTTTTTGTCGAGAACTGGGATCAACCGATAAATTGAGATAAAGCAGGTCGATTTTGCTACATACCTCGATCAAGGCCGCTGGCTGTTGAATATCGCCAACAATAAGCTCCACCTCGGGCGGTAGGCTTTTTTTGGCCTTTTCCAAATTACGCACCAAGGCCTTTACCTGCCAACCAGCCTTTAAAAAAGCTAGAGCTACTGGACGCCCAAGCATCCCAGTAGCCCCAATGAACCCTATCGTCTGAACAGACATCGGTTATTGTTCTAATTTTGTATAAAAATCGCCTAAGCTGGTATTAATGATGCAGAATAGCGTTAAGATAGATTGGACGTCTTCGGCCGAACCTTTGGCTCTTACCTCCAAACTACCATCTTCTTTTTTTTGCAAAAGCATGCGGGTATAAGCTTCTTCAGCCAAACCTTCTTTATTTTCCATTTTAATTTCAATCCGGCCATTTTTGTAATCTCCGGTGCTCTGGTAAGCACATCCCGGTTTACCGTTGATGTCCTTTGCGGTAAACTCTACTTTAACCTTGTCAGCAATTACCGATGAGATGGTCACTTTTTTCCAGAATCCTTTGTCCGGGTAATTGCGATCTACATAAGTACCAAGTAATTCTTCTACTTTGACTTTTACATAAGGTACCTCTTGGTTGCCGTTTTCTAATTCCAGCTGGATTTTGGCATCCTTTTCGCTTGTACCTTTTGCAGCTTTGTCGTTTTTGCAGGCATATACCCCTAGCATCAGCGCGGGCATCAGGATCAATAGCAACTTTTTCATTGGATTTTAAATTTGTGCGCCCAAAATACGATTTTTTTGAGGCTTCCCCGTGATTTAAAAAGAAGAATTGTGCATTCTAAGCCGTTCTTCGCAGGCAAACTTTTCAAACCAATGATTTGTTGTAGACTCAGTTGTGTCATTTTAAACCTTGGGCTGCAAAAACAAGATTTCAAACGTCTTTAAGAAGTAAGTATTCGTGTGCTACCCAAACAAAAGTCTACAACCTAAAGTAACCTAACACGGTCATTCAAAGTCTAAATGTAAAAATTGTCATGACCCAAAAATACTTTAAGGTCATTTTATCCGGAGCTTTGTTGATCTTCGCGACCTGTATTGTGGCGGCTCAGTCTGTCATTTCTTTTAAAGGAATAGTAAAAGACACTAAAACTGGTCGTCCTATCGCATTCGCAGCTGTTGAATTGTTGCACACAACGGATGGCGCGTACACCGACACGCTCGGGCAATTTGCCTTCACCTCTGTCAATATAACGGATTCCCTCAGGGTTACCTATCTTGGTTATCAATCTTTTACAGTGGCAATTACCCGCCAACCTCAGCAAATATTTGATATTGAGCTTCGTCCCAATGCTGTTACCCTTGGCGAAATGGTTTTCACTGGTGATGCCAATCCAGGACGGAGTTTTATGAAAAAAGTGATTGCACGCAACCGGGAAAACGACCCTAGCCGATTTCAACGCATGGATGCCCGGCGATGGACGCGGGCCGAAGTTACCGCCCTAGATCCCAAAGTTGCAGCAGATACTACCGGAAAAAAGACACTTCGAGGCGGGCTGTTATTGAGTGGTAGGGTTAAAGTTTTTGACAAAGTACACGAACCCAATGACTCTTCTCGCGGAAGAATTCCGTTATTTTTTGCCGAAAAAATTGCCGACTACACCCTTACCAATGACCCATTTGTTGAAAATTTAAGTCTACTAGCTGTCAAAACAACAAATTTAGCCTCCGATAAACTCTTCGAATGGCTTGCGCGTTGGGATGCTGGCAGTGTCAATCTATACAAACAGCGGGTATTACTTTTTGCTAAATCCTTTGTGAGTCCAATTGGCATTGAAGCATTAGGTTTTTATGATTTTTACTTCCAAGACAGCGTTCAATTGTCAAAAAAACACTGGCAGGTTACGCTTCAAGTCATTCCCAAGGTATGGTACGGAAACGTTTTCACTGGCACCATTACTGTTGAAGACAGCAGTTTTGCCTTAATAAAAGCGGATCTACACCTTAGTAAAGATGCCAACATCAATTTCATTGAACACCTGGATCTTGATCAATCTTTTTCCTTGGCGCCGGATTTATCTACTGGAAAAAAAGTATTTGCTCCAAGAGAAAGTATTTTGAGTTTGAGTTTTGAATCTGGTCCAGAACTATTGGGATTACCGATTCCCAGCAGTGCTAAAAATAAGCGGCTGATCAGTAGAATGACAGCCTTATTTGATACTGTTCGGGTTAACGACCCCAATGCCCCCAATGTGAAGCCTGGCGCGCTCACCATCTTTTCACGAAGTATTGACAGCGGGGCTTCGGATGAATTTTGGAAAAAAAATCGTCCGGATACGCTTACGCCCTACGAGGAGTCGATCTACGAAATGGCCAACATTCTACGCCACGACCCCAAACAAATGGTGAAAGATAAATTTTTGGCATTGCTGAACGATGGCAATTATTACTTTGGCAATTATGGATATTTAGGGCCGGTTGGATCTATACTTAGCAGCAATAAAATCGAGGGGACACGCCTTCGTTTGGGGTTCATGACTTTACAAGGGTTTTCAACAAAAGTTTCGTTATTTGGGCATATTGCCTATGGAACTAAGGATCAACGTTGGAAAGGCGGCTTAGGAATCAAGTATTTATGGACAGCGCAGCCCTACACAAAAACCCAACTGTATTTAGGTAGTGATTATAGTGCATTTTTACAGTGGGGTGAAGAACACATCGAAGAAGGTTTTGCCACTGCCGCTTTGCGGAAACATGTTCCCTTTTTTCAAATTTTTCAACGCCGTATTTTGCTCACGCACGATCAGCAAATCGGAACAAATTGGTTTTTTTATGGCAGTTTGGGCTACCGCAATCTTGATCCCTCTTTTGATTTTACTTACCCCAACCCTAAATATGACCCAACCGGATCAACTCCTTATGAACCCCAAACTACTCATGCTATCTCCGTTGCCGAAGCTTCAGTAGGTTTGCGGTATGCTTGGCAAGAAAAAGTGCGGATTTATGAATACGAACGCTACCCGCAGCCTACTAAATTCCCTACTGCCTCGGTTCTTTACACCCGCGGAATTCAGGTTGGTGATGCCCATTTCGCTTATGACAAACTTAATTTCACTTTAACCCACACCTCGCGCATCACACCCAAAGCTTTACTATACTGGCGTCTTGACGCAGGAAAAGTATATGGAGTATTACCTTCTCTTTTGCTTCAAGTGCCACAAGGCAACAACGCTTATGTTATCCAGCGTTCTGCTTTTAATACTATGGTACCGTTTGAGTTTGCTGCTGATCGTTTCGTGAGTTTAAAGACCCGTTTTTCCTTAGGAGGAATTCTTCTGGACAGGATACCTTATCTCCAAAAATTGGGCTGGCGCGAACGCTTAACTTTTAACTCTTTTTGGGGGGATCTAACCCCCGCTAATCGTAAATTCAATTCCGAGCAACACTTAATAGAAGCCAACCAGCAACCCTTTGCGGAAGCTGGTATTGGCATCGAAAATATTTTCCATATACTTTCAATTGACTACATCCGTAGACTCAACTACCTCGATTCCCCCAACTTGCAAGGCAATACTGGGGGAATATTTTTGGGCATGAAAGCCGTATTTTAGGAACGGGTAAATAATAAATTGACATTTTAGCCACCGCTATTTTGTTGCCAATCAACTATCTTTTGAGGCGCAATGTGGAGCATTGTAACGAAAAATATAGGAAGAGTGGCGGCTAAAGAGCAAGGATAAAGTGTCAATTTATTTTTAAACCGTTCCTTAGAGCTTGTTCAGGATTCTGGTTTGATGGCGAAAATGAGCTAAAATTCGCACCAATTTCGTTACAAAAATGCTCATGTAGCGCTGCTACACTCCGCTTTTTGCGCCTCATTGGTGCGAATTTTGGCCATTTGTAGCTCGAAGTAGAATCCTGAACAAGCTCTTAATCAAAATTTCACCCTGGATGGGGAATACTGCTTTTTTGGATTGTAATGGATTTGACTGGCACAGCATGTTGTTTAGCCATAAAAATGGATGTTGATGCAGAGAACCTACTCATCAAAGCAGAGCCAAACACCACTACAAATATCACGATCAATGCCTTTTTGGATTTTTTTGAATTTTTCAAAAAAGGCATCCGCAGTAAAAAAATTCCACTAGCATTTTGGGCTTCTTCAAAATGGGTATCCACCCCAAAAATAACTTTCTCGGAATCCAATTGCGTAAATGTGCCAAAGAGCCGATCCCAGATACTTAAAATGTCGCCATAATTGGTATCGGTATAAGGCATTTTGTAATGATGATGCACATGATGCACATTCGGAGTAATAAAAACCCAGCTCAATACATCATCTATCCTTTTCGGTAATCTAAAATTGGAATGCACCGCAATGGTAAAAAAGACTTGAATAATTTGGCGAAACACCACACACCAAAGTGGAACGCCAAAAATAAAAACCCAAAAAAGGGTGGAAAATAAGCGTATTCCAGTCTCTATAGGGTGCTCCCTCAAAACCGTAGATACATCAACTATCCTATCGCTATGGTGAACCAAGTGTAAGCGCCAAAATATCGGCAGATGGTGCATTACGCGGTGGTAGACATATTCTGAGAAATCAAGCAGCAAAATAGAAACTATGAAAATGGGAAACGTTCCTTTTAACCCCGGAATCCAATTCACGACCCCAAAGTGGTGTTCTGCCGTCCAATGCAATACTCTTACAAAGCTAGAAGCCAAAAGAAACTGAACAGGTAATCCCGTCAAAACAAAAACACCATTGACAAGTGCATGATTCCATTTGCGGTAATCATGCGTTAGACCTACCAGCTTTTCGATGTTCCAAAGTGTTGAAAAAACAATGAGAAACAGAATAGCCTGAATAGTGGTAGAAGCATTGGTAATGCTGTCGATGAGATGGTTCATTTTAAAAAAAATTTATACTTGAGATACTTGATGCAAAATAGCCAGGTCAAAAAAGTACATTCATACCTAAAAAGACTCCATTACCATTGGCACGCGCTCCTTGCGAATGCTGGTAAGTTAGTCTATGTATGAAGTCAATTGAGAAGAGATGAAAAATATTTTCAACCCCAAACCCAGCCTCCATAAAAGGGTGTTTACGCAGAGGAGTGAAATGTTGATCGCGATTGAAAGCTCGATTGGCGGGACTCAGATCTCCCATAAACGCATTATACGTAAAACGTTCGCGCCAGCCTAAATGCTGCAAGAAAGGTATACGATCGAAAATAATTCCGCCTAATGACAAGCGAGAGTTAAGGCTTACATACCGATCCGCAATGAATTCATATGGAAGCATCGTATTGAATACATACTTTGACATTACAAAGGTATTATTCCCTCTCGGTATTTGTAAAAGCATCGATGGGAGAACACCATATATCTTACCTGCCTCCAAGTTCCAGTAAAGGTAAGTTTTGGGTGTAATATGGGTGGTATGGGAAATACCGAAATTTATCTTATGGTAAGAGAAATCTGCATCTAATAATTTTACGCCCCGAGTAAATAAGAATGTAATCACTGGCAATTTACTATCAATTGGCAATCGATCATAAT
Source organism: Saprospiraceae bacterium (assembly GCA_040401995.1). Lineage (GTDB taxonomy): Bacteria > Bacteroidota > Bacteroidia > Chitinophagales > Saprospiraceae > Haliscomenobacter. Next base: position 5,702 of record JBBANM010000047.1, on the reverse strand, counting down.
TAAAGATCCGTGATCGTTCGTGCCAAGCAAAACGCAATCCAATCGACGCCTCTGCCGCATACACTTTATGAATATTAGGCTGCGATAATGGAATCTGATTTTCACTATACCTAGGATTAGGAAAACGATAAGCAAAAGTAGGGTCTATGCTTCGATAGCTCAACCCGCCACGCAAGAAGAAGTCTGAGCCAACTTGTTGATCATGTGTCAGGTTGAGCTGCATTTGGAAGGTTTGCCGATAAGGGATCCGTTTCTGTAAAATAGAATTAAAAAAGCCGTCGTGGTCGATTTCATCGTACCATTGTGCTATAGCGTTATAGTCGCTGCTAAACTGAAATTCTGATTTGGAGTACGGCTTTACGTTCCAGAGGTATTTTGTACCTATGCTTCCCTTATAACGATTGTCTTTTACCCCATAAGCGAGATGACCATAAAAGCCAATTTTTTTTGAAAACCCTTCCATGGTGCGAAACCCAACCCGGAATCGGGTACCTTCTACCCGGTTATAACTGACCAAAGAACCCAAAGGACCCAAATAAACTTTATCTCCAAAATAGTAGGCGCCGCTGCCTACAGTAGCAAAAAGTTTATCTTTTAACCGTTGTTGTGGATCCATCCGCAAGGAATCGGCCATTTGATAAATGGCATGTTCGTGTGCATTAAGCTTGGCTGGCCGTTTTTGTTGCCAAAAAGAGTCCGTTGCCCCGGAATCCTTACTGCGGTACGCCGTTACCATTGCTCCTGAAACAAGTTTGGATGGGTTGGTTTTATTGACTTGTACGGAATCAAAAACAACTGTAATTCTGGAAATCAACCGTTTGCTGTTTGCACCTGCGGGAAGAGGGATACCAATCAACTCTAAACCCAGTTCATATTGCAGCGTTATCGCGCTTTTTTGCAGGGTCATTACCTGAGATTTTCCTTCTATATCCTGCGCAGGAGCAAACACTTGCACCAATGACAAGGAATCTATAAAATTAAGGTTGGCGTTTTTGCTTAAGTGCAAGTTGGCTTTACAAAGCGCAAATGTACTGTCATCGATTTCAATGGTACCGACAAAAACATTGCCGTACCAGTTTTTGGGAATCACTTGCAGTCGAACCAATTTACCGCCATGCCCCTTCGAAATACTGTCTTGGATGTAAAAATTATAAAAGCCTAGCGCTTCATTACCGATTGGGCTTACAAAGGTTTTTCCAAATAATAATACCCGTGAAGTATACAGACTAATGCTCCCTGCATCACACCGTGCCAAAGGCTCTAAAAAACGATCAGATTCTAATTTGGTTGTTTTTACAGCTAGCACGTCTTCATTTTCAGCAAAAGGATGATTGGTTCTAGCGAAATAGGCCAATTTTTCGGCAAAAAAAAGTGGAATTTCTCCCCGCAAAGAATCCTCCTTGGATTTCATTTGCTGGAAAACTTTGGCTTGTTTATTAAAGAGCATACCGCCTTTGGCAACCGTTTTTCCGGTAACATCTGCCGCAGCGACTGGATCAACAGCGTCAACTTCCGAGCGTGTCCATCGCTTAGCATCTAAACGCTTAAATCGGGCGGGATCATTGAATTGATTGTGCTCAAGCACTTTTTTCATAAAACTCCGACCTGGGTTGGCATCGCCAATGAAAACCATCTCCCTTAAGGTTACAGCGCTAGGAACTAGGCGGATGTCTATTTTCTGCGTATTGCCAACATTAATCTTGATTTCGTAAGGTTCGTATCCCAAATAAGTTACTCGCAGTGAATCGTTTGTATTGACTGCGATAGTGAAACTGAACTGACCTAATGTATCTGTATACGCGCCGTCGGTGCGGTGAATGATTTCTACTGCAGCAAACGCAATTGCCTGACCCGATTTCGCGTCTTTTACAGTTCCGTTGATCACCAAGTTTTTTTGTCCAAAAACTGCAAACGATGGCAACAATAGGCACAATAGGATTGTATTCCATACATGGCCTTTTCTACAATTCTCTGAACTTGTAGAAGTATGTTTTTTTTTCAATATAAACATGATCCAAGGAAATGCTTTCATAACTGTGCTTTTGTGCTTTGCTCCACTAAGGTTAGTGATTTATTTAATCAGCCCTTAGTTGATGAAGAAAAGTCAATGCTCCCCTATTGCTACTTGTAAAATTCAGTTAATGCATAAATACAACCAGTAGCCCAAAAAAGCAATACACCTTTAGATCGACGTAAATCGGTACTAAAAAGCAGCTTGCCTTCTAGGTGATTTCAATAAATATTTAGAAAATGTTAAAACGCTTGATTGAAATTGGAATATCGTGGATACAACCCTATTTCTCCTCATTAGAAAAATAACGTAGAGCTTTCAAAAAACCCTAACCACTTTAGGGTTTTTTTCAGTAAAATATATAGAAAATTAGGAATATTCTTTGAAAACCAAAAAAAATTAAGCTCAGAGCTTTGAAAGCAATTATAATTTCAATTACGATAGTTTAACACCAAATATAGTTTCTACCTTTTTTACAAAAATTTCCTGGTGGATGTTTAGAGCTTGCTATATAAAACAAAAAAAGGCTACACCCCAAAAGGGATGCAGCCGTTATTACCTACATCAGATCGCAAGATTTTTATGAGGTGCGCTTATTTGCTAACATCATAAAAGTAGTCTTTCTCTGGAGTAGACACCATTACAGTGTAGTTGCCTTTTGGCAATTGACGCAAGCTGTAACGTTTTTCTACTTTCACTACGTTTTTGATCAAGTCTTCAAAAACTACTTCGCCAGCGCTGTTTCTGATGTTGACGTTGATGGTGGTCAATTTACCAGCCATGATTTGGAAGTCAACATTTTCGCCATTGCTTTTGAACATCGGAGCGAAAAACTCACGACGTTTCTTAGCATCAAGTACTAATCCTTTGTCAGCAACTTCAAAAGGTTGTTCCAATTCGCGAAGACCGTTTTTTACCGTGAACACGTAGTTGCCAGCTTCTAGGTTGGCTACGTTGAAAATTTTAGCGTATTCAGCTTGGTTTACTTTTTCTTCTACCAGTGGAGAGCCGCTTTCAGATTGGATGGTAATGGTTACTTCACCGCTCAGGTTCTTCATAACAACTCCAATCTTCTTCTCGTACCCAATTTTATTAATGGTGATGCTTGGCGACTCGCTGTCGATTGCAAAAGCAGCTACAGTACTAGCAGCAAACACAATCACCATCAAAGCTTTAACTACATTCTGAATTAGATTCTTCATAACTTCCAATTGTTTGGATTAAAAAATTTGTTCGGGTTAAAAAAAATGTTCGTATCGGATTACAAGTACAAAGGTATAGGCGATTGCTCCGGTTTACTACGTCAAATTTAACGAATACAGATGCTATTTTAACCCGAAAATAAAACACCTGTTAAAATAGCACATTATTTTGAAATTTTATTCTACCGAGATAAGCTACGCCAAAGAAGAATGACGCAATAGGAGATCAAACCAGCAATAATTTGGAATTTGAAAAGGGGAAATTTTACAGAAAAAAAAGAGAGGTACAATAAAAACTTATCGCCTTTACGTTATTAAGGCGCATAACTTATTAATATTTATGGGGTTTCGGTAATCCGCCGGAGTTGTTCTCGCAAGGAACGACTCCGGCGGTCCGCTTTTATAGGGAAATTCGCATTGAGGCAATCTCACCTGAGCCAATAATAATTTGGCCAGCCTCGCTAATACTTAACAATCTTTTGAGTGGTGCTATTTTTGCCCGCTGTGACGCGGATTAAATAGGTTCCACTAGGTGCCTCATTAATAGCAATGCCTTTCTTAATTAGCCCCGTCGCTCCTTTGACCAGCTCTGACCAGACTCGCTTCCCAACCAAATCAAAAACTTCTATCCATAAAGTTTGTGGCTCCGAAAGCGCCAATTCAATTTGAAATTCAGCGCTAAATGGATTGGGATACACTTTAAGTAAAGTACCATCGGGAGTTTGCACCTCATGTACACCTGTGAGCACCCGCTTACCGGTGGCAAAATTGACTCCCCAAATAGTATTGGATTTGAAGATACTAGGTACACTTCCGGTGGCAGGTTCTATTTTATTGGTCGCCAACTTAAGCAAAGCCACTACACTGGCATTGGTATTTGATTCAGCGTTAAAATAGATGTAATCATCCTTGGTAGAAAAATTTGGATACCCCACGGTGGTGTTAGTATAAAGGACATTGGTTTTGTTGGTTTCAAAATTCGAAGCGTAAACCAAAAAATCATCACCGTCATTGATTATGCCATCATTATTGGCGTCATAGACATAGTCAAAGGCAATAATCGAGGGTGAATTTTTAGCAAACGTAGGATTACCAATGTTTTCTCCTTCATCTAAACCAGTAAAGAGCTTATCAATATTACCCGTATCAAACGTTTTGGTTTTAGTATTATAAACCTTGATCAACCCGATATCCCAATATTGGTAGGGACTTCCGCCAGTTACTTTTATTTCGTTTAGCGCATCATATACTATACTCGAGCCGGTCAAATCCCATTCCATGGCATCAGAGTATTGAACCTGGCCTGAATTAACGCCACTCGTGTAGGTTGGGTTGTATAAATTAAAAGTCTTAGAATTGGATGTAGCTTTAGTAAAATCCACCACATAAATTTGCGGATTGAGCGCATCGGTTAAAGCAGCAATCCGATTTCCATCTTTTGACAAAGCAACGTTGCGCCAGATCGTTTGCTCGCTTAAAAAAGACTTTTGAACCTGCCCTTTTACCCAATCAATGCTGATTGCCCGAATTTTTTTCTCCTTCGTAACATATACCACAAGCGTACCATCGTCAGAAATAGAAGGCTTACTCAAAATGCCCTCGGTAATCAAAGGATTAGCAACCAAATCGCCTGTTGGTGTATAAACGTACAATGCAGAATTTGTTTCCGTTGTTGTCAGCACATATTGAGATCCTGTATTTAGAGGCTGATCAGGTTTAGTGGTAGTGGGCTGCCCAGTACGTATGCCAACCGTTTCAAAGGCATTATTGGCAATCGTTTCCAATGCCGCACCGCCAATGTCTTTCGCAGCTTTTGCAATGGCAAGCCTGGCATCAACAAACTTAGAATACTTGGTCAAGTAGTTGGTCAATGCACGGTAATAAACCTGCTCTGCTTTGTCTAAACCGCCTTGGGTGGCGAACAGGTAAAAAGCCCGATTGGCAATTCCACTATTGATGTGTACGCCGCCATTATCTTCAGTTCCCAAATATTGTTGGCTTACGGTGGCTGGTTGCCAGCCGTTGTCACCCAATTTAGTTCCGCCATTATTGGGATTCGATAAATCCCGCAGCGCGCCAGTCGGAAAATAGGCAGTATTGACCACATCTTCCCCAATTTTCCAATTCCCGCGATCATTTAGCATTCCAAAAACATCGGCATAGGATTCGTTAAGCGCTCCTGATTCGGCGTTGTATTCCAAATTTGCAGTATTTTGAATCACCCCATGCGACAACTCATGACTAGCCACATCAAGCGCCCGAGCTAAGGGTTTAAATGCCTTTTTGCCGTTACCATAAAACATGGCTTGACCATTCCAGAAAGCATTGTCCAATGGGGTACCATCGTCATCACTAATGTTGACCAAAGAAATAATGGTACCACCTTTTCCATTGATAGAGTTCCGAGTGAAAGTTTTGCGAAAATATTCATAAGCTAGGGCAAACGCATCAAATCTACACCCCTAGAATTTTTTCGAGATAATTCAGAT
>JBBANM010000046.1:0-47741 GCA_040401995.1 Saprospiraceae bacterium | reverse complement strand
TTCTTAACAATTATCTTTTCCGCCTTTTTCTGTCCAATTTTTGGGGAGCAGTACACGCCTCATAAACAATTGACAAATTCTGACTATTTGCATTAGGAATGGCAAAACAAAAAATTAAAACTACAGTTATAAAGCTTTTCATGTTAAGATGTTTTGGTAATAAACTGAATAGACCCAAACAGAGAATGATGGAGCCTATTCAGTAAAAAAATATTTAAATTATCATGATTTTAATATGCACATGCAGATGAAAACCATATTCCGCGTGGAGCAAACTGGTTATCTACAACAACACAATCTGAGCCGTCATCGTAAGTCGTAGTAACGCATCTATAAACGCGATCAGGGTCATTTCCACATTGAATGACAACAGTTCTTTCCCCGTCCAACGATTTGGCTTTGACTGCTTGGCTTGCTCCTGCTTGAACGCTGGTAAAAGATACACCCATAGCAATTGCTACAGCTGCAAGAGAAGATAACATTTTCATAGAAAATAATTTTAATGATTAATAAATAAATTCTCTATAAATCGCGCAATTTATATTTACAAAAATAAGAGAATAAAAAATACAATAATCGGCAATAATCGGCAATGCTTTTTATTAATATACCTCATACGGCCAAGTTTCGAGCATGAGAAAATAACTGAAATTTGCGAGAAAGCCTAGAATGAAGCTCTTTTTTATAGGTTCGGACACTAGTGACAATAAAACTAAAATTTTTTGGCCAGCTTTAAGAAAAACTGCCGCGGCCGCAAGCGAAACCGGCTAAGTTCTTCATAGAAATTATCCTGGGTGAACGTTGTGAAATCAGCCTCATCCGTCAAGTTGTTCAGGTAGAGGCTGATATCCAGTTTCCATGATGGAATGCTATTTTTGTACCGGATGTTGAGGAGTTGATTCACAACAATCCGCTGGCCAATGGCCGTTCGGTAATGATCAAAACTTAGATTAATATTGCCCCAATTTTTGGGGAACTGGTGAAAAAACACCCAGCGCAACTGGGTTTGCCACACTGGAGTAGGAGCAATGTTGCTTTCATAATATTCTGCCCGAAACCGGCAGCTCAGTATGCTTTTTCCAAAAGAATACACCACGTAAGGCTCAGCCACAGCCTGGTGAATAATGATGTTGAGGCGATTGGTGTTCAGATTGCCGGGGCTTACAACCATGGTGTAATTGGTTTCCAATTTTATTTGAACGGAAGACCAGGGAGTCACTGTAAACACATTTTGCCAGTTGCCACTTTGCTGTACATTGGAAGCGGCGATCAGCGACGAAGCTTGCCCCAAAGAGTCAAACACTGTAGTAGGGAGGAAGTCGGCTCGTGTTGCTGACAGGTTAAGGCGGCTGTTGTAGTAGAGCCCGGACTTATTGCTCTTCCCTTGGTAGCGCAGGCTAAGTTCGTACTTTTCGCGTTGATTGACGGCAAAAACCTGACGGTTAAACTGTCGGTTCGTTATTAATAGGAAGCTATTGTAAAAAAGTTGGTCTTGATTGTAATCACGGCTAAAGGTAAATTGGGCGCTAAAGCCGCCGCTACGCGGTAGATACTCTAGTTGTGGCTGGAAAACCATTAACCCGCGCCGTAAATTGGTTTTCAGGAGGTCGTCCTCTATTGCCAGTTGGTGGAATGCTACCGGGAGGTGTAATTTCCATTCTCCTTTTTTTCGTATCCACGAGTAATCTTGTTCAAGGTAGGGCGCCCAGCGCATTTGGGTCACGTCGTTTTGAAATAGCGGTCCCAGCGAGTTTTGGCTACCACTTGCAGCCAGCTCGGAAAGATCGCTGGTGAAACGAGTTTGGCGCATTTGTATGCCAGATTTGAAATTCCCGATGAACTGGTTGTGTCGTAAAATAAAACTCGTATACGTATCGGACACCAAAATTTGCTCATGTACGGTTTGTATCGCGCGGTTAAACTCCCTTTCGGGGGATGCAGTGCCGACTAAGTAGAGCGGACGCACCTCAAGGTCTATCGTTTCCTCCTTGTAGTCAATACGCGACCACAGCCGGTAAGCGTGTTGTCCTTTGCGCAAAATGGCTTCCCAACGCCCGTGGACGTTCAATTTATCGCGCGCAAAATCTTCCAGAGAAATACGGGAGTTGATTTGGTTATTCACCGATGTTTCCGTGTTGCCCTTTTCGGATTCGATGGAAGCTTTGGTGTATAAACTTGGCTTATTCAATTCATATACCATTTTGGCATTCAGCAAACCGAGTACTTCTTTTGCTTGCAATAGCTCGTCAAAACGAACCTCTTCATCCGAATCACGCCAAGTGCGTTCTCTACGCCCGCGATATTGCATCCGATCGGAAGCGGTAAAAGCCTGAAATTTTAGTTGGCTGTGGGGGCTAAGCTTGCGAATAAAATTGATGCCGCCAGTCAACTCTTGATTGTCAAATATGTTGATGCTCGGGACGCGAAATGTGGGCTGAATTACCGTAGGACTGACGATGATTTCCTCAAACGACACCCCTTCGTAAAGACTATTAAAATTGCTGCGCTGCTGTTCTCCTATATTATTGCCCATGCCCAGCACATTGAATTGTTGTTTTTTTTGAAAACCAAATACATTGCCGCTTGCTGAGTAAAGTGCGGGCAACAGACCGCTGCCTGCTCCCCCTTCGCCGGTAAAGACTACCTTCGATTTTAACCGCAGATTTATGGCTGCGTTAGGCGGGGAAATTAAAGAATCCAATGCCTGAACTGGTTGATGCCGCTCTAGGATTTCAATATCCCGGATAACATCAACTCTGAGATTTCGAGTTGCCAATGCGTAGCGTCCTTCCAGCATATCCAGCCCCTCAATGTAAAACTTGGAAATGGGCAGATCCTGGTATAATATCTTCCCGCTTGGTTCCACGGTGATGCCGGGGATGCGTGCCAGTACGTCCTCAATATGCACATCCTGTGCCGTTTTAAGCCGATTGACATCGAAAACGAGTGTGTCTCCTCTGCGAATCATAACCGATTGGGTAATTGCAATCTCCGGCAATTTATACACCTGAGCCACCAGCACCCAATCCAAACGTTTGGGTTGCCCAACGATCACTTTTTTCTGGCTGGCATAGGATAAATGAGACACAGTGAACCAAAGAGAATCGGTGGTACTGGTGAATGTCATGGAATACTCCCCTGTGTTTGCTGAAAGCGCAAAAGCCAAGATAAGCCCGTCCAACTTTTGACGGACGACCAGAGACGCGCCCGCTATCGGCAGCCCCTTTTCATCGGTAACGATACCGCTCAAGGTGGCTTGACCATGAGTACGTAACGCCGTAAAGAGCAACAAGGGAAATATCCATACTCGCTGCTGACGCACCGCATTAGAGATGAAATTTCCCTGCACCGGAAACAACCCTAATAGCTTTCTAACAGTAAATAATAACTCCGTTTATGCCGTTTCTTCATGTCCAATAACTGTTCTTCAGATACTTCAACGCCTGCGGGCATGCGCGGGTTGTTTTTTTGTTTAATGGATTGATCCACGTAGCTTTTTCTGCTGATTACCTCGCTTTGAGGATTGATATAATTCACGTCCCAAAAACGCTGGTGTGGAGAAACAGAGATGCTTTTAAGCCGAAAGGTGAACCAGCCTTTCTCGTCGCTGATTTCGACGATAAGTCCCGGCAGCCCACTAAATACGTAAGGGCCGTCGGGAATAGGAACGTCGGGAGAAAACCATGCAGTATACTTTCGGCCACCATACGTGGTATAGGCGTTGTAACAGAAAAGACCAGCGATGGTATCTTGTTTTTCTCCGATATTCCAGCTAAAGTTGAGCGGCTCCTCCAAGTGTTGTGGCGGAAAAGCAAAAGTCAGCTCATTCTGAATTTTTTTTGCACCAAAATCTTTTCTTACAAGGTAATTAACAACCTCGTTTTTCATCCAATTCCTCATTTCGGTGGTGTAATGGTCTACAGCTTCCTGTGCTTCTTCCTGAGTCTTGGGATTAGCAAATTGAGGATTTGCCAGGATGTAGACGTAAGACATAGAGTCGTTGAATTGCTTGTTGCTGGCGTGGAATCTCGATTCCCCGTCAGCGTGGAGCAATAAAAATTCAAAAGGTCCGCCAAGTGTGCCTTTCAAAGTATCCACCACAGGGATAAAATCATAACTTATGGCATATTTAACGACTTTGATGTCTTGTGCAACAAGGATCCAGGAAAAAGAAATCAGGTATGCCAAGAATATTGTTTTCATAAAGGTTTGGTAATTAAAGGTGAGTTTAGAAAGGTGGGTAAAACCGAACTGTTTTGACCCACCTTTGAATACTAAACTGTTGGACCACAAGCCGCTGTATTAATACTGCGTATCCATTGCGATAAAGTACCATGCCGTCCCTCATTACAATACTGAGTTGGGTATATTCCGCCACATGAAGCATGGATAGTAACAATCCAGCATGCGGCAGGTAATTCCACCGCCTCTTTTGTGGGGGGCACAGCATCCTCCGTAGCTTCAATAATACCTAAGGGAAAAGCGCGATTTGCCATTACCTCTATGTTCTTTGTATGGGCAAAAGAGAACGATCCGATTAGAATAAATGCTAAAGAAAAAAATATACTTTTCATCGAAATATATTTTTACGGTTAATAAATAAATTCTCTATAAATCGCGCAATTTATATTTACAAAAATAAAAGAATAAAAAATACAATAATCGGCAATAATCGGCAATAATCGGCAATGCTTTCTATTGATAAGACAGGCCACAAAAATCAAAAATGATGCGTTGGTGAATTGGGCTTAGTCGCCCTCTTTTAGGTATTTTCAGTTTTAGATACTCAGAATGGAGCAGGTTGTATAACGTTCGGTCTGATATTTCCAAAATTTCTGCAATTTCCTTCCGGGTTCGATAGCCTAAAATGGTTACTCTTGCTGTCATCTTAACTTGTTTAGGTATAGTTTATAAATTAATTTGAATGCGATATCATGGCAGTTGATAGCACCATTAAATGTATAGGATGTGTAAAGGCAAAAGACAACAAAGTCAAACTACATGAAAATGCAGTAACTAGCTGATATATGTGGAGATGATCTTAAACAATAAAAATACGAAAGCTTGAATGATAAAGAAAGAGAGATTGGTTAAGGAAATGTTAAATTTAATCTGCTCCTCATTGAATAGGGGGATTTAAGCTAAATCATTTTGATGCTGGAAAACCCTCCTCTTCTCCATAGAAATCATTAATTTGTTCCTTGTTTCATTCCTTATTTTTAATTTCTCTATTCAAGCTCAAATGACTGTGGAAACAGGCATCATTGTATTAGCCGCAGGCGCCTCCACCCGCATGGGAACGCCCAAACAACTCTTGCGCCAAACCAACGGCTTAAGTTTGATACAGCAAGCTGCGCAAACGGCGCAAGCAAGTCAATTGGGAGAAGTTGTGGTTGTGTTGGGCGCCAACGCCGAGCTCGTTGCTCAAGAAATTGCCCTGTTGGGTGTTCATGGTGTCGTGAATACTGATTGGAATTCAGGAATGGGAAGTTCAATTGTGGCGGGAGTTCAATATCTCCTCGCGATGCATCCTCAGCTTGAGCATTTGTTAGTGATGTTGGGTGATCAGCCTCTCCTTACTGCGCAGCATTTGATTAATTTGACAAAAACTGCTCAAGAAAACCAGGCTCCGTTAGCCGTGTCTGTTTATGGTGATACAAAAGGAGTACCCGCGATATTTAGCAAAACTTTGTTTAAGGAATTGCTACAATTACAGGGCGCTCCGGGAGCAAAATCAGTCATCCAGCAAAACCTTCAGCAGGCGGTTTGCGTTCCTTTCCCCGAAGGAGCTTTGGACATTGACACGCCAGAGGACTGGAAGAATTACCAGCATAAACTTTGATTTGTTAAGATTGAGCAACGGATTATTCTTTTTCATTTTTTTACAAATAATCAAACGATGTTGATCCAAGTACACCACTTACGAGAAGATTACGCCGGTCAGCTCTTGACCATTGAAAATACGGCCATCAATCCGATTGATCAATTTGCTGAATGGATGGAGGATGCCATCAACGCCAAGCTACCGGAGCCCAACGCGATGGTATTGGCTACCAATCGAACAGATGGCAGACCAGCAGCACGCGTGGTATTGCTTAAAGGATTTGATCACGCCGGTTTTGTTTTTTATACCAATTACGAAAGTAGGAAAGGGCAGGAAATGGCTGCTCATCCATATGCCGCATTGGTATTCAATTGGCTGGAGCTTCAACGGCAAGTACGCATTGAAGGCACAATAGAAAAAATCAGCGCAGAAGAATCGGATCGGTACTACCAGTCTCGACCCAAAGGCAGTCAAATTGGCGCTTGGGCTTCCCCGCAGAGCAAAGTTATCCCCAATCGGGAAGTGTTGGAGGATGCGCAGGCTAGGCTCAATGAACAATATGCGGATGTGGAGGTGTTGCCTAGGCCGGAGAATTGGGGCGGCTATTTGTTGCGTCCTGATCTTATTGAATTTTGGCAAGGACAAACCAGTCGGCTCCACGATCGGATTCAATATTCCAAAGTGGAACAAGATTGGGTAAAAGAACGGCTGGGGCCTTAAATTCACCAAGACATCACCAAGCTAATAATACCGCCGAGGAAGTGATTTCATGTCCAATGGAAAAAACTTTTGCTTCCTCGGTATTTCTATTTCGCATGCCCTCGTAGGGTATCGGGTATCTCCTTTTACATCATTACCTCTTCTACTTTTCCTACCTTGAATTTTAGATTTCCAAAGATCGTATTTACTTATAGTTAACAATTGTTCAGTTGCTCCAATTGAACCACAGCGCTTGTATGTGCCCTTTTTACGGAAGTATTGCTTTGAGATCCCATATGTCTATCTTTTTATTCCTGGCTTAAGGCTTGTAATGAGCTTGTTTTTGGGTTGGTTGAGCCGGATAACTTAAGGATTTGTTAAAACTAGCTTAATATTCAAGACGGTTTTTAGTTCTAAATTTGTATTAAGATTTTTACCATTAGTAAAATTGTTGATTGACCTCAGTTGAAAAAAGAACCGACATCCGTGCGGGATGCCGGCCCAAATGATTGTATAACTAAATACGAAACACTTTATGAAACTTTGCTGTACCAAAAAAGCTTCGGCTCTTGGGCAAGCATTCAAGCATTTTGCTTGGGTTATGCTCCTTCTGGTATTGGGCACGTCTGCGACGTTTGCTCAAACCACTGTATCGGGAACTTTGACCGATGCTAAAACTTCAGAATCACTTCCTGGAGTTACCATTTCTGTAAAAGGAACCACTAAAGGAACGATTACCGACGTTGACGGTAAGTACACACTCAGCATTAGCGCTGAAGACAAGGTGCTCGTTTTCTCGTTCATCGGTTACACTCCACAAGAGGTATCGATCAACAACCAATCAAGCATTAACGTAGCATTAAAAGGAGACGCAGTATTGTTGAACGAATATACAACAACTGCCTTTAACATTTCAAAAGAAAAAGGACGGGTTACTAACTCTGTACAAAGTATTGCGGGTGACCTATTGGTAAAAGCACGTGAACCAAACGGTATCAACAGCTTAACTGGTAAAATTGCCGGTTTGACAATTGGTACTTCTCCTGAATTGTTGCGCCGCCCGAACGTATTGTTGCGCGGTAGCTCTGATCTTTTGTACGTAGTAGATGGTGTTCCCATCAACTCTGATACCTGGAACATCAGCGCAGATGACATCGAGACTTATACCGTATTGAAAGGTGCAACATCTGCTGCTCTTTACGGTTTCCGTGGTCGTAACGGCGCCATCGTTATCACCACTAAGAAAGGCACAAAAGACAAGCGTGGTTTTTCAGTTGATTTCAACTCTTCTACCATGATCGACAATGGTTTCAACGCGATTCCTAAAGTTCAGGATCTTTATGGCCCTGGCGACCACGGTATCTACTCATTCGTAGATGGTAAAGGGGGTGGTCAAAACGACAACGACTACGACATCTGGGGACCGCCATTGGATGGCCGTTTGTTGCCACAATACGATAGCCCAGTTGATCCAGCTACTGGAAAATTGATTCCTACGCCTTGGATCGCACGGGGTAAAAACAATTTGCAGCGTTTCTTGCGCCCAGGTATCTTGTCAAACAACAATATCTCGGTTTCTAGCTCTGGCGATCGCTACCAGATGCGTTTTTCAATGAGCAACAACTATCAGCAAGGTATCGTACCTAATACGCAATTGAACATCACTAACTTCAACGCTTCTTTGGGTTACGATTTCTCTAAGCGTTTGCGTTTTGATGCCAATATCAACTACAACCGTCAATATACCGACAACATTCCTGACGTAAACTACGGTCCAAACTCTTTGATCTACAACATCACGATCTGGGGTGGTGCTGACTGGAACGTTGACGACATGAAAAAACTATGGCAAGATGGTAAAGAAGGTGTTCAGCAAATTTATGCAGAATATCAGCGTTACAACAACCCATGGTTTATGGCTAAGCAGTGGTTGCGTGGTCACTACAAAAACGACATTTATGGCTACATGAGTATGACTTATGAAGTGGCTAAAGATGTAAAATTGATGGGTCGTACCAACGTTACCACTTACGATTTGTTCCGTTCTGAAAAATTCCCATACTCTGGTACTTCTTATGGTCGGGAACAAAACAAAGGGGATTACCGGGAAGATCGTCGCAACTTGTTCGAAAACAACACCGATTTGGTGTTGACTGTAGGCAACAAGAGCATCGGTAAATTGATCAACGTCAGCGGTTTGGCAGGTGGTACCGTGCGTACTTTCAAATATAACAGCAGCTATGCTTCTACCGATTACTTGATCACACCAGGTGTATACAGCTTCTCCAACTCATTGAACCCAGCAAGCATCAACAGCTTTGCTTCTAACATGCAGGTATTGTCTGGTTATTATTCTGCTGACGTTTCAGTAGGTTACTACTTGACCTTGTCACATACAGGTCGTGTTGATAAAATTTCTACATTGCCAACAGGTAACCAAACGTTCTACTATCCTTCAGTTGGTGCGTCTACTTTGATCACTGAATATGTGAAATTAGGACCTATCTCTAATTTGAAATTGCGTGGTGCTTACGCTAACGTAAAAGACGCGTTGACACAATCTACTGTCGGGCCATTGGGCACCGGCAACAGCAACCCATTGCCTTATGGCGATACCTATACTTCTTCGTATGACGGTCCAAGTTACTCCAACTCCCAAGTTTATTCTACTGTAGTTGGTTACAACAACTCTCGTGCTGCTTATTATGGCAATACGTTGAGCAACCCTGCACTACAGCGTAACAGTCGTTCAGAGATTGAATTTGGTTTTGACTTGGGCTTGTTCAAAAACAAGTTGAACATCGAAGCTACTTACTTCAACATCAAAGAAGGTCCGCGGATTTTCCCTCGTGAAATCTCAGAAACTTCTGGTTACACCAACCAATTGGCCAACGGTATCTTTACCCGTAAGAAAGGGGTAGAAATCCACATTACCGCTAATCCATTCAAGAGTTCTTCAAAAGGCATTAAATGGATGCCAGAAATCAACTTCTCTACTTTGCGTGAGCGTTACATCGATTTCTATACCAATGCTGATGGAACCCGTGTTCAGTCTTATGGCAATATCCAGACACAATTGGGCGACCGGGTTGACGAATTGAACGGTAGTGCATTCTATCGCTCAGCAGACGGTCAAATCATCAACGATGATAGTGGTCGTCCTGTTCGCAACCCAATTAATCAATTGTTGGGTTATGTAGATCCAAACTTCGTATGGAGCTTTATCAACCGTTTTTCTTACAAAAACTTTGTATTGAGCATCCAATTTGACGGTCGTCAAGGCGGTCAAATCGTAAACTACATCCAACAGCAAACCTTCCGCGGTGGTCGTCACATCAACACGGTTCAAGGCGAAATGGCTACAGCGCGCTTGGAAGATACCAAAGGCAACAAAACCTGGTTGGGTCAAGGTGTACAAATCGTTGGCGGTAAAATCAAAACTGACGATTACGGTAACATCACTAACTACAATGAGTTGACATTCAAGCAAAACTCAACTAGCACCTTCTTACAAGACTGGATCGGTCGTTACTACAACATCAACGAAGGAAACTTGATGAGTCGTTCTTTCGCCAAATTGCGTGAAGTGGTATTGACTTACAATGTTCCAGTTAAAAATGGCGGGTTCATCAGCAAATTGAGCGTTTCTTTGGTTGCACGTAACTTGTTGTACTGGGCTCAGCGCAAAGATTTGGATCTAGATCAGTACATCGGCCGTTCGACTCGCTCAAATTTGGAAACTCCAACCTTGAAGCGTTACGGTATCAACGTAAACATGACATTCTAAGCAATAGATTTCCTCGCAGTAGGGGCGTACCCTTTCCACGCCCCTACGCTTGCTATCGCTTTTTTTTATTTGATTTTAAAACAGAAACAAATGAAACTGTATAAATCTTTAACCATCCTTTTTACAGCGGTATGCTTGGTTTTTAGCAGCTGTACGGATTTTGCTAATTTGTCGGTTGACCCTAACCGTCCTACCTCTGCTCCTGCCAGCCTTGTTTTGAACGGCGTTTTGCAGAGCATTACTACCGGCGCCTGGAACAGTGAAATGCGTTGGAACCAGTTTTTCTGTATCAACTACAACTACTACGGTACCAATGAATACTGGAATGGTGGTGCAGCTTTAGAGTATACCAACTTGAAGAACGTAGTCAAGATGGAAGAAGAAGCTACTAAAGCTGGTGGTGCTGCAGTAAACCCTTATGCTGCTTTGGGTAAATTTTTTAGAGCGTATATGTTCGTGAAAATGTCTTCAAAAGTAGGCGATCTACCTTTGACGGAAGCATTGAATGGTTTGGACAAAACCACACCAGTTTACAATACTCAGAAAGACATCTACATTCAAGCTTTGAAGTGGTTGGATGCTGCTAATGCTGATTTGACTTCTTTGATCAAAAAAGGTGGTCAATCTGCCGATGGCGACTGGTACTATGGTGGTGATTTGACAAAATGGCAAAAATTGGTGAATACCTTTACCATTCGCGTATTGGTAAGCTTGAGCAAAAAAGAAGCGGATGCTGATTTGGGTATCAAAGCTAAATTTGCGGCTATCCTTGCCGATCCAACCAAGTATCCTTTGATGACCAAGAACGACGATAACTTCGCTTACCAGCCAGTTAGTCCGTTCAATTTTTATCCAAAGAACCCAACTAACTACGGTTTTGACGCTTTGCGTGAAAATACTTCTAAGGTGTACATCGACTTGTTGAAGAAATTCCAAGATCCACGTTTGTTCATCGTTGCTGAGCCAGCTGAAGCTATCATCAAGAAAGGTGGTAATCCACTAGATTTCAAATCTTTCGAAGGCGCAAGTACTGGCGAAAGCTTGGATATCATGTCAACTAAGGTTCAAAATGGCGAATATTCTTTGATTGGTCGTAAGCGTTACTACTCTACGAACACTGGCGAGCCGATCATTCAGGTTGGTTATCCTGAATTGTGTTTCAACATTGCTGAAGGCCTCTACCGTGGTTGGGCTGCTGGTAATGCGGAGACTTTTTACAAAAATGGTATCCTGGCTTCTATGTCTTTCTATGGCATTAAGACTGGCGCTAACACAATTTCGTTCCAAAAGCCAGGAACTTCATTGGGTAATTTCGACAATTACACTTTGAACGTTGATTTGGATACCTATTACAACCAAGCAGAGGTGAAGTATGCTGGTGGTGCTAAAGGTTTGGAGCAAATCCTCAGCCAAAAGTATATCGCTTTTGCACAAAACTCTGACTTAGAAGCATACTACAACTTCCGTCGTACAGGAGTTCCAGCGTTTTTGACTGGTTCAGGAGTAGGTCCAACCAACCAGATTCCAATGCGTTACCGTTACCCTGATGCTGAACGCCGTACCAACAAGTCCAACTTGGATGCTGCGGTTTCTAGTCAGTTCGGTGGCACCGATGATTTGTTTGCTAAAATGTGGTTGATTAAATAAGCCATTAGGTTTATAAAATCGACTTGAAATAAAAAACACCCTTTGGGCAAATTGCTCAAAGGGTGTTTTCTTTTGCGGTAGAAAAGAGTTGGAGGAAAAGGTAAAAACCTTCCTCCAACTCTTTTTCTTCTTATGCTTCTTCTTCCTCTGTAGGTTTTACTTCATCCGTAGCGGTTGGCGCATCGGTTGCAGGTTTTTCTGGTGCTTCTTCTGGTAAAGTCTCCGTAGCAGTGGCTTCAGGTATTGCAACCTCTTCAGCTGCTGGCGCTTCCGCTGTCTCGGTTGGTTTCATCGCTTCTTGCACTTTTTCAGAGATGTTTTCAACGATATCGACAACCGCGTCGCTCAGTTTTTCACCAGCTACTTGTGCAACCGCCAAAGCAGTATCCAGGGCGCCTTGCAATGATTCGCCTAGGGTAGTGCTGATAGCATCCAGCAAAGAATCTCCTTTTGGTTCAGCCGGAGCCTCTTCTTTAGGTTTATCGGCTTCCTTGGGCTGCTTTTCGGATTTGATGGCTTCGGCTGCTTTATCCAATTTGTCAGATTCGGTTTCACGAGCCGAAG
Organism: Saprospiraceae bacterium; assembly: GCA_040401995.1. Taxonomy (GTDB): domain Bacteria; phylum Bacteroidota; class Bacteroidia; order Chitinophagales; family Saprospiraceae; genus Haliscomenobacter. The sequence goes on along the minus strand of JBBANM010000046.1, from coordinate 35,220 downwards.
CTGCCGCTTTGATCTCCTGAGCAATCTTATCTTGCGCCATTCTTTTGGCTTCTTCCACTTTTTCTTGTTCCATCCGTTTGGCTTCTTTCTCGCGTTGGCTGTCCATCCGGCGATCAAGGTCAACTTTGGTGGTCGTCATCTCGTTGAGTTTTTCGCGTTTGGAACGGATGCGCTCTTCGATCATGACAATTTTAGCTTGGCGGATTTGTGCTTCCAATTGGCCTTCCGAAGCTTCCACTTTGCGTTTTTGGAAGTCCAATTCTTCATCGTCGCGATGAATGGATTTTTCCATTTTATCGATAGCCGACATCAAGCCGTCATACCGGCGTTGGAGGCGTTCCACTGGCGGGCGGTCGTCGCTGGTATTGGGGCCGAACCGACGTTCTTTGATGCTTTTGAAAGCTTTATCGAGTTTATCCCAAACCTTCGCCCGGTGATCCTTGGTGAGTTTGGCATCGCGGAATTTGCGCTGCATCTCCTTCAGGTCTTCAAAAATAGGTTGCAAACGGAGTCCGTCGGCAATCTTTTTTTCCAAATCCACCAATTGTTGCGACATGCGCTCATAGTTTTCTTTGGAAATGGTCTCAAACTCTTCGTCCAATTTAGAACGTAAGCCTTTCAACTGGCCAAAGAGCTCGTTGGTTTTGTTGCGCAAAGCATCAGCATGTTCGCGAAAAAGGTTTTTGTCGCGTACTTGGACCTGAACTTTATCCCAGAAAATTTTGAGCTCATCCCACAAACTGGAATCAAAACGCAACGCTTTTTCAATGCGATCCCGGTATTCGGATACTTCGGATTGGTAAGTTTGGTACAACTTGGAAGACAAAACGATAAAATGCCATTCCGTTTGAGCGCGCTGCACGATGTCGTCGCGTTCGGCTTTGACGCCTTCTGGTAGCAAGGCGCCAGAAAGCGACAATTCCCTTTCTTCTACGGAAAAGCCATCAGGAAACTCAACCGGATGACCATCGCGCCATTCTTTGAGCATGAGCTGACTAAATTCCTCAGTAGCAATGTTTTCAGGAAAGGTAAACACCTTCACCTTGTTGTTGTCGGGTAGCAGTTCCAAAGCGATTAATACTCGTTCGTTTTGCGCAGTAGTACCCCAAAGTACAAGCTTGGTCTTCATACGGATGGCGCCAATTTTCGTTTTTGAATGATTCCTAGTATCGTTTAAACACCGATTACAATTTGTAGTAGTTGTAAAACTTGTATGGGATTCTCAACTGTTTCCCATACAAGTCAAAAGTATCAGATTGAGTTACTTTTATCAAAAATATAAAAATACCCGGAAACCGGGATTATTTTTCTGATAAACGGTCATTTACCTATGGCAACAGCAAAAAATTAACCGACCAATTTGTGGGCCAGCACATATTGTGCGATTTGAACTGCGTTGGTAGCTGCTCCTTTGCGCAAGTTATCAGCAACAATCCACATATTCAAGCCATTTTCTATTGATTCATCGCGGCGGATGCGGCCAACGAAAACCTCGTCTTTATCCTTGCTTAACAAAGGCATGGGATATTGGTTCTTGCTAGGGTCATCCAAAACGATAATTCCTTCTGAATTGCTCAATAGCGTACGAACATCACCTACCTCAAAAGGTTTTTCAAACTCGATGTTCACTGATTCTGAGTGTCCTCCATTTACCGGAACGCGTACCGTTGTAGAAGTGATGCGTAGCGACTGATCATTGAGGATTTTTTTCGTTTCATGAACCAATTTCATCTCCTCTTTGGTATAATCATTGTCGAGGAACACATCGCAATGTGGAATACAGTTTTCAAAGATCTGGTAATGATAAGCCATTTCATCGGCTTGTGGTTTAAATCCTTTTGATTCCAAATTGTATTGTCTTACCGCTTTTACGCCGGTACCAGTGATCGACTGGTAAGTATTGATAACTAAACGCTTGATGTGGTAGGTCTTGTGCAATGGAGCAAGTGCCAACACCATTTGTATCGTAGAGCAATTGGGATTGGCGATGATTTTATCCTCCTTGGTAAGTGTATCGGCGTTGATCTCGGGAACCACCAGTTTTTTGGTAGGATCCATCCGCCAAGCAGAGGAATTGTCGATTACAATGGTGCCAACTTCAGCAAACTTAGGCGCCCACTCTAAGGAAGTAGAGCCCCCAGCGGAGAAAATAGCAATATCCGGTTTTTTTGCAATGGCTTCTTCCATCCCAATGATGGTGTACGTTTTACCGTTAAAAACAACTTCTTTACCCACCGAACGCTCGGATGCTACCGGTAAAAACTCAGTAATGGGCAATTGGCGCTCTTCCAAAACCCGGCAAATAACGTTGCCAACCAGCCCAGTTATGCCAACAACAGCTAACTTCATGTCTAATGAATTTTTTGAAATAAATGGATAAAAAATTAAACTGGTTAAGGCGAAAAATTACTCTAAATCAAAATTCGCTGTAAAACAACAAACAGGCACAAAACATTCCTTTTAACGCGAATTAGATGTCTGTTTTTGAAATTTACTTGAATCTTTTAAGCTTAAAGATGAATTCATCAATCTTCTTAAGCTCGCAAATATACGCGCATTCCTGTTTTATTGCTATTTTTGAAATCATGAAAACCGTCATTTTTTTCTTCGCCAGTTTGATCTTTGTCAATCTTCTTAGCGCCCAGTTTACTGCTGATTTTAGCAAAAGTGGGCTAAAAGGTTGGCAAGGAGATACCGCGCGGTTTACGGTAGCCAACGGCCAACTTCAGCTTGCCGATGCTGCCCCCGCCAGCGCCAATACTTCATCGATCGCTGTTGCAGCGCCAACTAGCTTTGACTCGGCAACCGTTTGGGAATGTTTAGTACGACTCGATTTCTCGCCTTCCAACACCAATTTCGCTCGTGTTTATTTAACCGCCGCAGCTCAAAATCTCAATGCCAGCGTCAATGGTTATTTTGTACAAGTGGGCGGACTGGCAGGTAATGATGATGCCTTACAGTTGTACCGACAAGATGGAAGCTCAACCCAATTGCTGATCAATGGAAAGGCTGGCGCGATAGGTACGGCGACCGTTAATGTTCGAATTCGAGTAGAACGGGATACCGCTGGCAAGTGGACATTGCTCGCCGATTACATTGGCGGAAAAAACTTTCAACCGGAAGGCAACGCCATTGATAAAACCTATCGAGTTGGTGCTTTTTTTGGTCTTTGGTGTCGCTACTCGGCCACTCGCAATCGGTCTTTTTTCTTTGATGACGTATTGGTTAAACCGCTTTTTAAGGATAAACAAGCGCCTCGCTTTCTTAGCGTTAAGGCAAACAAAAACCAACAATTGTTCCTGCAATTTGACGAACCGCTTGACAAAACCGGAGTTGGAAATCTTGCTGCTTACCAAGTGAATCCTGGCGTTCCAATTGCGCAAGCAGTTTTAGACAATGGAGATCCTACTTTACTTATTTTAAGTTTACAAAATGCCTTAACCAACCTTACGGAATATACTGTAACAGTTGCTGGGTTGCGTGATCTGGCTGGGAATGCGATGACTGCTCAAAGCCAAAAATTCAGTTACTTGGATCTCCAGCCAGCCCAACCCGGTGATCTTTTTATTACTGAGATTATGGCTGATCCGCTTCCAGCTATAGGGAGCATTCCGCCAGTAGAGTACATCGAAATCTGGAACCGCAGCAATAAAGCAATCAGTACCGATAATTTGCGGTTTTCGAAAGGCAGTACGCCCATCGTCTTTCCTGTCACTTTTCTGTTGCCCAATGCCTATTACATCCTTACGGCCACCGAAAATGTAGAAGCCTTTCGTCGATTTGGCAATGTGATCGGCATAACCGGATTTCCAGCGTTGACGAATAGCGGAGATCTGTTGCAAATTCTGAATACTACTGGCGTTACTTTGGCCAAAGTAAACTATTCCATTGATTGGTATGCAGGTAGTCCGAAAGCAGACGGCGGCTGGTCGTTGGAGCTGATCAGTGCAGATATCGCCGCCGATTGCGCAGGGAATTGGCAACCCAGTAATGATCCAAACGGGGGCACTCCCGGAAAGGCGAATTCGGTACAGGGGCAAATTTCCGATCGTACGCCGCCGCAATTGCGCAGTGCCGTACCTTTGAGTGCTACCGAAATTCGGCTGTTCTTTGATAAACCACTGGATCCGTCTACTGCTGAGGACAGCAGGTTGTATCAATTGGACAATGGAATAATCATTCGTGGCGCCATTTTGCAATCCAACAACCGGGAAGTTTCATTGCCAATCAATGGACTCATTCCAGGGCAAATTGCCAACTTGACTATTCTACCCGGACTAAAAGACTGCTTGGGCAATACCGCCACGCGGCTCATCAAGATCCAGGTGGGTTTGCCTCAAATTCCAGCAACTGGAGACCTTGTGATCAACGAAGTCCTATTCAATCCTGCTTCTGGCGGTTCAGATTTTGTTGAATTGTACAACCGCTCCAATAAGTTGATCAGCCTACAAGGCATGACTTTGACCAATCGGCAAAAAACCAGCGGAACGATCCAAACCAGCATAAATTCTCCTTATTTGTTGTTGCCGGGAAAATGGGTCGCCATTTCGGCCAACATCCGCGACGTACAAAATCGGTACCCCATTCGCGATTCCAGTGCCTTTTTGAGCAATGATTTACCTTCCTTGGACGATAACTTCGGCAACATCACCTTGCAAAACAACAAAATTACCCTCGATTCCTTTGATTACAGCAACAAACTGCACAACCCTTTACTCGATAGCGAAGATGGTGTTTCTTTGGAGCGTTTATCGGTTGAACTTCCGACTAACAGTTCCGGCAACTGGCATTCGGCAGCAAGTACGGTGAAGGGGGCAACGCCTGGTTACCAAAATTCACAAGCTTTTGCTTTAGAATTACCAACTGGGCCAGAAGTATTCAAATTGGAAAATGCTACTTTTTCACCTGATGATGACGGGTATCAGGATGTGTTAAGCATGCCCTACAGAAGCAATGGTCCAGAGTATTTGGCAAATATCCGTATTTTCGACGCACTTGGCCGACCCACCCGTATTTTGGCGCAAAACCTGTCTATCGGCAATGAAGGCGTTTTGAAATGGGACGGCGCTACCGATGATAATTTGAAAGCCAGAATCGGGATCTACATCGTTTGGATTGAATTGTTTGAACCGGGGGGTAAAAAAACGGTGCAAAAACTTACCTGTGTATTGGCTGGTCGATTGTAAATTTTCAAAACCATCATGATTAAAAAAAGACTGGCAAGTTTTGTCTTTGCCTTCAAAGGGATTAGCACGCTCATTAGTTCACAACCCAATGCACGTATTCATTTGGGAGCCATGATTATGGTGATTGGCGCGGGCTTTTTTTTTCGGGTATCCAATACCGAATGGCTGGTGCTCACCCTGACAATGACCTTAGTGATGGCCGCTGAAGGTTTTAATACCGCCTTGGAGTTTTTGACGGATTTGGTATCGCCAAATTATCATGAATTGGCTGGAAAAACCAAAGATGTAGCAGCTGGCGCGGTTTTAATTGCTGCTATTGGAGCAATTGTGATCGGGATGATTATTTTTGTCCCCAAAATTATGGCCTACTTATGATCACGTTCACTTGCAAATCTTTTGCTGACCTTACCGTATATGAATTGTATGATCTGTTGCGACTCCGTCAGTTGGTTTTTGCGGTAGAGCAAAATTGTGTTTACCTGGATTTGGATGGTAAAGACGCTTATGGATTGCATTGTGTGGGCAAAAACGAGCAACAGCAAATTGTTGCCTATACCCGTTTGTTGCCTTTGGGTGTGTCATATCCAGGATGTCTTTCCATTGGTAGGGTAGTTACCGCGCCTGAGGCGCGTGGCGGCGGCCTAGGCAGGCAATTGATGCAATATAGTTTATCGCAGTTAGCAGTACATTTTGGCCAGCAACCCATTAAAATTGGCGCGCAGACGTATTTATTGGATTTTTACAAATCATTGGGTTTTGAAACTGTAGGCGACCTTTACTTGGAAGACGGAATTGAGCATGTGGAAATGATTTTATTGCCAACGTCAAAACCACAATAGCATGGAAGATTCCTATCGCCACAAAGGCTTGCGTCGGCAATTGATTGCTGATTTGCGGGTCAAAGGCATTACCGATGAACAGGTTTTGGCGGCGATGGAGGAATTGCCTCGTCATTTTTTTTTAGATAAAACTTTTGAGGAGTGGGCTTACCAAGACAAAGCTTTCCCCATTGGCAACAACCAAACCATCTCCCAGCCGCACACAGTGGCATTTATGAGTGCCCTATTAAATGTGGAGAAACGGATGAAAGTATTGGAAGTTGGCACCGGATCGGGGTATCAAGCCGCCGTTTTGGCCAAATTGGGAGCTAGGGTTTATACCGTGGAACGCCACAAGGAATTGCAACAAACTGCTAAACGGGTATTGGAAAACATCGGATTAGGATTGGTTCGTACTTTTTATCGGGATGGATACAAAGGTCTTGCCGAATACGCCCCATTTGATCGCATCATTGTCACCGCTGGCGCACCTGCTGTACCAGATGCTTTGCGTCAACAATTGGCGATTGGCGGCATTATGGTGATCCCAGTTGGAGAAACGGAGCAGCAAATGTTTCGCATCCAACGAATTTCAGTTGAGGAGTTTCAAGAAGAGGTGATCGGTTCCTTTAAATTTGTACCTTTTGTTGAGGGTATGAATTAAGGAACGGTTAAACAATAAGTGCTCACTTTTGCCTTGCTCTTTCACCACCACTCTTCCTATCTTTTTCGTTACAATGCCCCACATTGCGCCTCAAAAGATAGTTGATTGGCGGCAAAATAGCGGCGGCTAAAGCGGTCACTTATTATTCACCCGTTCCTAAGAAAACTCCCATCCATATTGTTTCCAATCCGCTTCGGTATCAACATCGGGCAATTCAGGTAAAAGAAAATAAGGTTGTTCCAAATGCTCAATACGTTCCAAGGTGTTGGTCAAAACAGTAGCATTGCTCCACGTCATATCTTGAAAAAGGGTTGGAAAAAAGTTGCGCATGCCCAGTAAGTAATAGCCGCCATCCAATGCCGGACCAATCACAAAAGGATATTCTTCCAGTTTTTCAAAAGCCAATGCCAAGTGTGCGGGTTCCAATAATGGGCAATCGGAGCCAATGATAACCACCTTTGATGAAGTGTTTAGTGCTGCCTCAAAAGCATGGGCCATTCGGGCGCCAAGGTCATCACCCTGTTGTATTTTTTTGGTAAAATCATTGGAATTCCAATCATCATCAAGATCAATGCTTTCGCTGTAGTACAAAAAACGAGCAGTATCGATTTGTAAACTGGTTTTACGGGTATGGCGAAGCAATTCATGATAAATGGCGAGTGCTTTCTCTGCGCCAAGGGTCGCCGCCAAACGGGTTTTGACCTTGTCTAAAACAGGGTTTTTGATGAAAATCAATAAGGTGTTGGTATTGTGAGTAGGCAATGATTCAGACATAGGAAAATATGATTTCAAAAATGGTTAGTCTAAGGTGAATTCAACGTTAGACTATATACAAAAAAAACTGAGCGCCAGTTAAATACCAACGCTCAGTTTTTTAAAAAAAGGACAACTCTAATTATTTATCGGCCTTCTTCTTATCGGTAAAGAGTTGGTCTTCTCTTACCTTTTGGATTTTCGAGCCTTTTTTCAGTTTTCGAGAAACCACGGTATAGGGACCAGATACGACTTCATCGCCTTCTTTTAGCCCTTCCAATATTTCGATGTACGTATTGTCTTGGATACCGGTTTTGATGGGTACCATACGTACGGTATCGCCTTTCATCGCTACAAACACCACTTCAGCCTGATCTTTGCGATCGATTTCCTCGGTAGCATCATCGTCGGTGGTTTTTTTCGCGGCTGCTTTTTTCGCAGCAGCCAATCTCGCTTTTTCTTCATCCAAATCCCGGGTAGTTACGGATTGGATCGGAATAACGAGGATACCAGATTTAGTGGTGGTATTGATGTCGACTGAAGAAGACATACCTGGGCGGAAAGGATAGCGCTTTTCAGTGGTGATCAAATCCTGGTAAGAAACCTGATCAATCCGGATGCGGACTTCAAAGTTGGTAATCTGATCAGAAGTCAATGTAGCAGCCGCTGTTTTGGAACTGGAAGCCGAGTTGGCAATTTCTGTAACATGGCCTTTGAATTTGCGACCTAGATAAGCATCTACTTCAATGTCTACAATATCGCCGAGGGTTACGCGGGGGATATCGTTTTCACTCACATCCACCCGTACTTCCATGTTGTTAAGGTTGGCAATTCGCATCATTTCCGTACCGGCCATTTGGATGGTACCTACTACGCGTTCGCCTTTTTCTACATTCAACAAAGAAACAACCCCGCCGATTGGCGCATAGATGGTTGTACGGCGCAAACTGGTTTTTACCTGTTTTAAAGCTGCTTCAGAGTTGGCAATTTGAAACTTAGAGCTATTGGCGCTTTCTTCGCTGGCTCGAATGCTGGCTTCAGAGGCGCGCAAATTGGCTTCCAACGCTTTCATACTGGTCAATGCAGTCTGGTAATCCGCTTCCGAAATGACGCCGTTTTTAAACAGTTTTTCATTTCGTTTTTGTACTACGCGGGCATTTTCCAGGTTGGCCAGGATTTGCTCTCTTTGGCTTCGCAAGTTTTCAACTTGAGATTTTACATTAGCGAGTTGCGCCTTGGCGCCGTTAACGGAGGCCATACTCTGCTCTACTTGCGACTGGTAAACATCAGGGTTGATGCGAGCCAAAATTTGGCCAACTACCACAGAATCGCCTTCCTTTACATAAAGTTCAACGATTTCACCCGATACATCGGAAGAAATTTTGACTTCGGTATGTGGAAATACTTTTCCACTTGCTGAAACCAATTCCTGAATGGTGCGGCGAGTAACTTTCTCCACCGTAACTTTCTCTCCTTTGGGTTGTGAGCGCGATTTGTAGATTGCTGCTCCAACCAATAGTGCTAAAACAACAACCAATCCAACGATTAGCAGCGTATTATTTTTTCGTTTTGCCATGACAGTATAAAAATTTTAAAATTGACGAGGCGGTTTAAATTACTTCAGGGTAAGTGGCTTACCTTGATAGAATTCAACTTGTTTGATGTTAAATACATATTGGAACTTGGCGCGAATCAGATCAATCTGCGCGCGGTCGAGGTTCAAGCGGGCATTACTCAAATCGAATGAATTGGCGGCGCCAATAGCATAGCGATCTTGAGCGGCAACATAGGCCACCCGTGCAGCATCTTCACCAGCAATAGCGGCATCAAGGAAACGTTTAGACCCGCGAGCATTGGTGATCGAACGTTGAACATTGGAGCTCAAGGTTTGCCGCAATTGTTGGTTGGTGATTTCGGTATTGATCACGTTCAACCGCGAGCGCTCTACGCCAATGCGGAAACGGTCGTTGTTGTAAATGGGTACATTAAGGGAAATACCAACACTTTGTCCAAAAGTAGAATTGATTTGGTCAAAATACCTTTGCCCAGTTAGAATGGGGATGTTTTGCGGGATCTCAAAATTGACCGCCTGGTTGTTGATGTATGCCGTTTGTGAAATCCGCGTACTTTCATAACCGGTAATGGATTTGTACTGGGTTGACGTGTTGGCGGAAAGCGTACCAAAGATGGACAACCTAGGGCGCATGTTTGCTTTTGCTGCTTCAACAGCTACTTGGGCACTGGCCAGGCGTTTTTCACCCGCCATGATCTGTGGTTGGGTGTTCAACGCTAGATTGTAGATGTCTACTAATTTATAAGTATCCGGATTGACATCTGCGGGAACGATTACGTCAATTTTTTCAATCTGAATTTGCTCGCCTGGAGGCAATAACATCAATTGACTTAGAATCAAATAATTGTTGATTAGAGTATTTTCTCCTTCGATGACGGTTTGCTGATCCAAAGCAACTTGAGAAACTAAGTTTAGGCGCTCGTTGCGTGGGCGTGAACCTGCTTCGATTAAGCGATCGGTTTGTTCTAATTGCGCTTTAGAAAGATCCAATCGTTTGCGAGCGTTGTTCAACTGCTCTTCGGATAATAGGATGTTTAGATAAGCAACAGCAACATCTAGCGAGAGGTTATTGACGGTAGTATTGGCATCTAATCTTGCCGCTTCCGTACTCAACTTGTTCTGTTTGATGGTGTTGGATATTTGTCCGCCAGTATAAAGGGGAGCACTAGCATTGAGTGACAAACTATTGAATCCAATACTGCGGTTCAAGAAGGAGTTGGAGGTAGGGTCGATGGTACGACCAAAGTTGTAACCGGCGTTGGTAGATGCATTGGCGCTTGGCAACCAGCTTCTTTGGCTTTGCTCCAGCAAAAGTTCAGCGTCGCGGATCCGGGTTTGTGCTTGTTTTACTGCCAAGCTGTTCTTGGCAGCGTGTTCAATACAACGTTCCAAACTCCAAACATCTTGAGCCTGGATCTGTGACCCCATGAGTGCTATCAGCAAAAGGAACAATAGCTTTTTGTGTAGATGCTCCATAATAACAGTAAACTATTTTGTTAAAAAACTTAAGCGATTAACCGAAACAATCTCAAAAACGATTGAATCTTAACAGATGGCTTATCCTGCACAATACTAGGAAAGTGCCTCCAAAGAGGCGAATATTTTATATAAAGCGTCGGGAATGGACGATGAAAATGCAATCACCTGTTTATTCCGCCGATCTATAACCCCAATACTATTAAAAACGGTTGGATCGGAATTGATACCATCCAATCACTTGATCATAACGAGCGCCAAAGGGGCGGTAATAAATCAAGATGGTATATTCGTTTTCGGTTTCCCACGAGTTACCTTCAAATTCGCTGGTATCGATTGGTTTGTCGGTTTGTCCGATTGGTGTAGTAGCGTAGGCATAATTATAGTAACCTTGTTTCAATAAAACATTGGTGACATAGGAACGCGTCGCCTCGTTGTAGGTCATTTTAAATTCTGGTTTCAGCTTCCAATCACTGAGTTTTCCTACTAAGTAAACATCTTCATTTTCCAGTGCTTGATTGCTGGCCAAGGAAAAAAGGACATGGGCATAATCGGCAGAGAGATCGTTGTTGAAAGGATCGCGCGAGTCGGATTGCAATCTAAATCCTTTGGCGGTATTGGTATTCAATTGGTTGGTATCCACAGTGGTGGGTAAGAGGTTGTTACTGTTGAGGTTACGAGTCTGACTTTGATAGTTATTGGCTACCGCTTGGTCTCTATTTTCCACCACAAAATACCCGTCAATGTCTGAAAACTGGAAGTATGGCTCGTAAGTTCTGGTTTTGTCTTTGCCTAAACCTACTTCGATGCGATCTTCCAAGCGATCTACGGTTTGCATTTTTATAGACGGCAAAAAATAACTCCGCATGTCTAGATAACGGAATTCTTTGCCACCCAGGAACACTATTTTGTCTTGATAATCAAACTGAGCGATGCCGGGGCGGATAAAATTGGGAGGAATGCCAACAATGGCGTTGTCCCACCGGCCATTTTGTAGGATGGTAGCTCGCAATTCTGAAGTAGGGTTGCGAATCGCGAATTTATCGACGGCTACATCAAAATCAATTTCATGGTGAGTTCGGAATTTTTCAGGGTTGATCGGGCGCGTAAAATTGGTTGAAATTTGCACTTTCGGGTCAATGACCACAAAACGGCGGGTGATGATTGGCGATTCCTCTCTGGAATCTTCATATACTACCAATAGGTAATTTCCTGATTTTGAGATAGTTGTGCTCTCGTTGGGCAAGGCCAATCGATAATGCGTAAAATTGGTCACGGTGCGAAATGAGAATTGATAATCGCGGATAAGGTCTTGCGCAAAACCATTGACGTATTCCATGTCGGAGAGGGTAGTGGGCTTCCAATCGGCGTCGCACTGAATGATTCGATAGTAGTAATACTTGGTTTTTTTCTGAAAATCGTCAAATTCCAGTTCGATTTTGGTATTGCCTTCCAATTGCAAAACGGGCATGGTCAGGTAAAAACCTTCAACGGTAAAAGTGACGGTATGAATGTTGTCACGATAAACGTAATCGTCGTATCGCAAAGTACTGGCAGTTTTTTGCGCAAACAAAGAAAGGGGCAAGCAAAACAGCAAAAAGAAAAATAAACGCATGTTGTTTTTTTTGTGCAAAAATAACACAAAATTTGGACAAATGGGGTGATTGCGAAATTCACCAGCGAGATATCATTTGGGAAGTCATTCCCCTAAACCTTTCGCTTTACTCGTCCAGGGAGAGTCTTTCAGCCGGAAACGCCAGGGGCGCAAAGCCCATTCGCCAGCATAAGCTACGCCAACTCTATTGCTGGCAATGAGCTGTTCTTGGTGGATAATTTCTTCCCGGTCTTCGATCCAGATTTGGGCAGTAGGTTCCAGTAATGAGTTGCCGGAATGCTCCGTATGAAAACCCAGTGATTTGCCCACATTGCCTGGCCCGGCGCCCAATGAAGGTTTTATGGATGTCACTCCTCGTCGATCTAGCATCAAAACAGTATTGAAAACGGGTTCAATGGCGCGGATAAGAATCGCATGCGGAACCCCATCTTTTCCAGTCACCACGTTGAACATTTGGTGGATGCCATAGCAAAGGTACACATAGGCATGGCCGCCCGGTAAGTACATGATCTTGGTTCGCTCAGTGTAGCGATTGCTAAAAGCGTGACTGGCTTGATCCTCTGGGCCTTGATAAGCCTCAGTTTCCACAATTCGACCCACAGTTTTTCCGGCCGCAAAATCGGTAATGAGGTATTTGCCGATCAGATCTTTGGCGATCTCAACAACATCTTCTTGTTGATAAAACGACCAGGTTAAGCGTTTGCCAGCCTGGTCGTTTTCTGTTTCCTTTAAAATCATTTTTGATTTATCGGGTACTATAATTTGGTGCTTCTTTGGTGATCGTCACGTTGTGCGGGTGACTTTCCTTTACACCGGCAGCGGTAATTTTTACAAATTGTGCATTGGCTTGTAGGGTTTCCACTTTTTCAGCGCCACAATACCCCATCCCGGCACGCAAACCGCCAATGTATTGTACCATCACCTCAGAAAGTGTTCCTTTGTAAGGCACGCGACCTTCGATTCCTTCAGGCACCAGTTTTTTGATATCGTCTTCAACATCTTGGAAATAGCGATCTTTAGACCCTATTTGCATGGCGCCCAAAGATCCCATACCGCGGTATACTTTGAATTTTCGACCTTCCATCAAAATTGTTTCACCAGGGGCTTCTTCCACGCCGGCAAATAAACCGCCGGCCATAATAGAACTTGCTCCGGCTGCTAAAGCCTTGACAATATCGCCAGTATAACGAATGCCGCCATCGCCAATAACGGGTACGCCGGTGTGCTTGATGGCTTCATAGGCGTTATTGATAGCGGTAAGTTGAGGAACGCCTACACCCGCTACAATACGGGTGGTACAAATGCTACCAGGGCCAACGCCTACTTTCACGGCGTCTACCCCAGCTTCTACCAGGGCAAGCGCCCCAGCACCACTAGCAACGTTGCCGCCAATGATTTGTAAATCAGGATAGTGTTTTTTTACCATTTTTACGGCATTCAGTACGCCTTGAGAATGCCCATGTGCCGTATCAATGGCAATAACATCTACGCCTACTGCCATCAACGCGTCCACGCGCTCCATCAAATCGGCAGTGACGCCAACGGCAGCTCCTACCACCAAGCGACCAAAAGTATCTTTACAAGAAAGGGGATAGTTGATCACTTTCATGATGTCTTTGTAAGTGATCAGACCTACCAAAATTTTATCGTCATCAACAACTGGCAGTTTTTCAATCTTGTTGCGTTGCAGAATTTCGCGTGCTTGATACAGCGTCGTTCCAGCGGGCGCGGTGACTAAGTTTTTGGAAGTCATCAGATCTTGTACCGGTCGGTCGAGTTCGGTTTCAAAACGCAGATCGCGGTTGGTAAGGATACCTACCAAACGATTATCGTGGTCAATAATGGGGATACCGCCAATTTTGTAGCGCTCCATCAGTCCAAGCGCATCGCCAATATTCGCATCGCGGGTTAAGGTAACGGGGTCGATGATCATGCCGCTTTCCGAGCGTTTTACCATGCGAACTTGATCAGCCTGCTCAGCAATGGTCATGTTTTTATGAATCATTCCAATGCCGCCTTGTCGAGCAATAGCAATAGCCAATTTTGCTTCTGTTACCGTGTCCATGGCAGCAGAAATGATCGGTACATTGATGCGGATTGACCGGGTAAGCTGAGTGGAAATATCGACTTCGCGCGGAAGGACTTCCGAAAAGGCTGGGACCAAAAGCACGTCATCAAAAGTGAGGGCTTCACCCAGGAATTTGTTTTGAGTGGTAGTTTTTTGCGTTTCCATTTGCAAAATTACGGAAAAGCGGAAAAAAAGAAAAGGGGCAGTCTGTGTTTTTATTTTTCTAGGCTTGGAGAAGCCGTTTTCAATCCCTAGTTTTGGTCAATGTTAAGCATTTTTAGTGACGATCATTTTATGCGGGAAGCCCTCAAGGAGGCGCATGCTGCCTACCAAGCTGGGGAGATTCCCGTGGGTGCAATTGTGGTTTGCGAAAACCGCATCATCGCCCGCGGGCGCAACACCACCGAGTTGTTGAACGATGTTACCGCCCATGCCGAAATTCTGGCCATTACTGCTGCTGCCAATTTTTTGAACAGCAAGTACCTGACTGGCTGCACGTTGTATGTTACGCTCGAGCCTTGTGTGATGTGCGCTGGCGCCATTTTTTGGTCACAATTGGATCGTTTGGTTTTTGGCGCCGCCGATGAGAAACGCGGTTTTTTGCGATTTGGAAAAGAATTGCTTCATCCAAAAACGAAAACCGAGTATGGAATTTTACATGAGGAATGCGGTCAATTACTTCGCCAATTTTTTCAAGAAAAAAGATAACAGCAACCGGAGCTGACGGTAAAAAAAATTCTAAAAAAAATTAACTTTTTGCCTTTTTTGCCCAATTTCGATTTAAAGTCCCGTTAAATTTGGGTTGCTCGCTAGACAAGCGTAATGGTTTGCACTATTTTTCCAGCAAAAAATGTGCAAAATGAAAAAGATTTATTTTTTGAGCTTCCTGTTTTTGGCGTTTTCTTCTTGCAGCCCTCAGTTCACCTATTTTTCTCAATCGCTTTATGACCAATACCGCTGGAATGATGAGGAATTGAAGCAGATTCAATTTTACCTTTCGGAAGATTTGGTACTCCATCGCGATGCTGCACAATCGGATTCAGAAATAAGGGAAGGGAGCATTCGCATCATCGACGGTCAGAAAGTGGAGGAGGTCATTATTCCAAGAGCTACTCCCGGCGTTTTTTTATTCAGCCCCAAAGCCAATCGTTTTGCCATTAGTTTTGAAAGTGGTTCGGATTTGCGGTACCTGATGTTTGGCCCTAATCCCAAAGCTGGGGAACGTTACATGTTGCTCGCCAAAGATTGGGCGGAATACGATGGGAAGGTCACTTATGATGGCCGCGAATATTATGTCGACAACCAGCAAGCGCTTACTGGCTTGATGGTTGACTTAAAGAAAATTCAGCAAGTTTCGGTTAAAAGCAGGGTTGCTGGCGGCCGGAAATTGTAAGAATGTGTTTGGATTTTTAGTTCGTAGGTGTAGTGAGTCAAAATTTGCACCAACGAGGCGCGAAAAACGTAGTACAGTTCCGATGATATCGGAAAGAGTGTATCCCGACTTTGTCGAGGACAGGTCAGCGCTACATGAGTATTTTCGCAACGAAGTTGGGGTGAATTTTGGCCATTTGCAGCACGAACAAAAAATCTAAACACACTCTAAAGTACAAAGCGCATTGTAAGGGATTCTGTTTTTATGGATGTCCACTACAATGCGCTTTGTTCGTCTTGAAACTTAGTTCTTCATCACTTTGATCGCCGGATAATCGTTGATCCCGCCACTGAAATGTAATATATACATGCCAATGGGCAATTCGCTAACCGGAATTTGGTATTGATTGATCCCTGGAGCAATACTGATGAGTTGCTGATACACCAAACGACCATTGGTATCAAATAATCGCATTTGGACGGTTTCATTGAGTAGCGACCGAACAAATAAGGTCATCACATCGCTAGCAGGGGAGGGAAAAACGCGGATGGCAAAATCCTGTCGACTCGACAAGTCGTCGGGTGTGATGTCGGGATAAAGCTGACGCTTAGGTACTGGAGCCTTGTTGAGTAAAGGCGTACTCCAGTACATTTTCACTACCGCCTGCCCGGCATTTTCATAATACTCTAATTTGATGTTGTACTTTTTGCCACCTTCCAAAGTGATTTTTCCACTGACCTCGGCTGCCGCTTGATTGACCCAGTTATTGATGATCAATTTGTCGTTCACCCAAAGCCTGACCCCGTCGTCGGAGGTAACATAAAAGGTGTACTCATCAGTGTAGGGCGCTTGAACCTGTCCCAGCCAGCGGGCGGCAAATAAGTCATTTTTTAGATAAAACTTATCGGGCGAACCTTCAAATCCCCAATCGAAATCAACAATGGTGTCAATTCTGCTCAAGGCAATTTTTTCTTTAAAAACCGAACCATCTTGAAGGGTCTTGGCATCAGTGGCTTGATAAAAACGACCTTTAAGCCCGGTACCATTGCCAATACTCAAGAATTTGGTGTCGTATTTGGCAACCAACTCTTTTTGCTCGCCTGCTAAAAAAGAGTAAATCGATTCTTTTTGTCCATTCCCCCAATTCAAAAACCCATACAATTTAGGGCTATCAATTTGACTAGTTGGCGCGGTCACAACCCTCCTGATACCTTCCACGCTAGTAACTGTAGCGGGTGTTTTCAAGCGTTGACCATCCACGTTAATGTTAATACCGCTCGGTTCACTACGTACTATAAAGGTCAGTTTTTTGGGTAAAACATCTTGTACCAAAGTACGTGTTAACCCCTGTTTATCTTTAACGGTACAAGTAACGCGATAAAGCACATTTTCCGAAGTTTCTCCTAAGCGTGGGATGACGTAAAATCCCTTCTTGATACCAAAGGTTTCGTCGAGCGCAGGGTGGTTGTGGTCTTCATGGTGAAAATCAATGCGCCAGCTAAAGGCGTCGGCGGCTAGCGCGCCGTCTTCGAAGTCAAGGGCGGAGGCATTAAAAAAAATCGTGTCCCCACCCCGGTATTTCCAAGTTGGATCTGGGGAAATGATGGTTAAATTAGGTCGGGTATTGGTAGTCACATTAAGCACGGCGGATTGACTGCTAACTTGACCGGCAGTATTGGTGATTTTGCAGTAAAAAAGCGCCCCGTTGTCGCTGAGTTTTACCGCAGGGTAGACGAGTTTGACATCGGTTGCACCGGTGATGATTTGATCGTTTTTGTACCATTGATATTTGAGCAGAGGCGCTCCGGATGCTTGAACGGAGAAAGAAGCATCGTCGCCGATGGGTATTTGAATGGGCTTGGGTTGAATGGACACCACGGGTATTCCGTCGCCACGGTATTCGATGCGCCAAAGCGCGCCATTGTTTGAGCTGGTATTGTCTAAATCAGAACCGCCGCCAATGCCACCTCGTGCCAGGTAATAAAGATTACCATCTGGCCCTGTCCGAATATTGACTGGGCGGTTGGCGCCTTTTAAAAAAACCTCTTCAATTACGCCGTTATCGGGGTTCATTACTTTAATGTAACCCATGCAGTAATCGGCAAAAAAATATTTGCCCACATATTTTTGCGGAAAACCGGGAACTGGCGGATTGTAAAATGCCGAGCCAATCACCGCACAACCTTCCTTGTGGCTGTAAGTAAAGGTGGGATCCCGATAGCCAGTAGGTGCGTTTTCACCGATGCGCTTACCTTCAATGCCCGGCCAGCCATAATTGCCACCCTTGACAATTTCATTCACTTCCTCCCAGTATTCGCTACCCACTTCATTGGCCATTATCCGACCGGTTTTCGGCTGAAGGTCAAAAGTATAAGGATTTCTCAATCCTAGTGCCCAAATAGCTCGATTGCGCCCCACAGCCTGGTTGTAAAAAGGGTTGTCTATAGGGATCGTTCCATCTACATTGATTCGCAAAACCTTACCCAATAAGTTGTTGAAATTTTGGGCATTGGTGGAGTTGGCGCCGTCGCCGGTTGCAATGTACAACTTGCCGTCGGGCCCAAAAGCCATGGAACCGCCATTGTGGATGGTGCCGCCCAAGCGATCAAGATCGAGGATGATGGTTTCACTTTCGGGAAGTACATAATCGCCATTGGCAACAAACCGGCTGATGCGATTGAAATTGAGTCCGAAAACGGTATAAAAAATATAGACGTAGTGATTGCGTTCGAAATCGGGGTCAAACACCATACCACCCAATCCACGCTCATTGTAGTTATCTACTTTAAGTGATAGGAAGGGTTCGGGTAACAATACGCCTTTTTTCCAGACCCGTATCCGACCGCTTTTTTCGGAAATAAAAATTCGCCCATCAGGAGCGATGCTCATGGCGGTTGGGTCCAATCCGTCGGCCAATTGAACTTGTACAAAACCCGGCGGTAATTGGGCTTCCAACGCTTGTACTAGAAAAGAAAAGACTAAAAGAAAAAAACAAAACCTTAAGATTGATAATCGGTTCATAGATTTTGTAGGCATGTTGAAGTGAGTGATCAATAGCATCGAATCAAATAAAAGGATAACAAAAATAATTTTTTTTTGCACATAAAACAATCGGGGTTGAGCTAAGTAAGTGTACTTTTTTAAAACTAAGCCACTTAGTTTTTATCAAAACAGCGAACCGTAGACTAATTTTTTTTGTATTATCAAGATCGCGAAAAAAATCATAGGAGGAATCCTTATTTTTGTGTTTCAAATTGCGCAAGCATTTTCAATCATTCAACCAGCAAATTGCAAAAGATATGTATCCATTAGAGATTACAGAGCCAATGGCTAGAGAATTATCAGACTTCGGTTTTGAAAGCTTGAAAACTCCTGAACAAGTGAGTCAAGTATTGGATCAAACGGAAGGAACAGTAATGGTGGTCGTGAATTCTGTTTGCGGTTGTGCAGCAGCTAATGCGCGGCCAGGAGCAAAAATCTCCATCCAGCACAATCCAAAGCCAGATCGTACGGTGACTGTGTTTGCCGGTGTAGATCAATCTGCCACGGCTAAGGCACGCGATTATATGTTGCCTTACCCGCCTTCTTCGCCAGCTATTGCCTTGTTTAAAGACGGTAAGTTGGTGCATTTTTTGGAGCGTCACCACATTGAAGGACGTTCGGCAGAGATCATCTCCGAAAATCTGAAGATGGCTTTTGATCGTTATTGCTAAGCAACCTTTCTAGTATTCGCTTTGGGCGTTACAACGATGAGAAAAAAAAGATCCGTAGTTGGTATTCAAGCTAGCTTCGGATCTTTTTTTTATTGCTGTTCACGAACAGAAGGAAGTGAAATTCGAAAATGGAAACTTTTTTTACCGCTTACCGATGTTTTTTGCCCTTTTTCTTGGAAAAAAATAACCTTTTTCAAAAAGAAAAAATTGATATTTTTTCACAAATAACTATTTAAAGTGCTTTTTAAATTGACTTATTTGTGGATTTTGAATGATATTTTTTTCACAATGCCCAATTTTTGTCCTTGTTATCAGGAAAAACCTGTTGCATATTTGTATCGTGATCGGGAGGAAATGAGAATTGAAGAATACGAAAGATCACGGATCGGCTAAAAGAGCTGGTCGCCAATTGAGATTATGTTCATGGGATTATAATTTGTCGGTGGTCTGTCGTCCCGGAGTTTCTCTGGGACGACGTACACTTTTTCAAGTTGATCTCTACTAAAAATAAAAAAGGACGGATGTCAGAAATCCGCCCCTCAGTAGTAACTAGGTCATGCTCATGGAATTATACTAAAAAAGTATGTTTCTTGGGATTACAACACGTTTTTGGGTTAAAAGAATTAGCAATTCGCGTTAAATCTACAGTTATTATTTTGCCTGTGCAAGATTCAGGTAAAGTTTTTGTAGAAACGACAAGAGATTTTGGATATGTTCATGGGATTATATGCAAGGGTCGTGCTTCTAGTACGACTTTTTTTTTGCCCATAAGTCAACAAAAAAGATGTTTTTCAACAGGTATCGGCTCGTTTGCTGATGCCTTTTGTTGTTTTATAGCATTTAGACGAGTAAACTGGAAAAAGTAACGAATCAAAAAAAAATAAGTTATGGAATCCAAATCGCTTCGATTTTTAGGAAAAGTAGCTTTGGTTACCGGCGCCTCTCGGGGAATAGGAAGAGCCATTGCGGAACGTTTGGGAAAAGAAGGCGCTAAAGTAGTGGTACATTACACGTCGCAGGCAAATTTAGCAAATGACACAGTATCCACCATCATTGCTTCAGGAGGTGAAGCTTTTGCCTTTCAAGCAGATTTGCGGGATTTAAAACAGCTTAATTTGGTTTTCACCGCTACGCTCGAATGGTTTGGGCGATTGGACATTCTCGTCAATAATGCTGGAGTATGGAATTGGCAGCCTTTCGCTGCCATAACCGCCGAAGATTTTGATCAGATTTTTTCCCTCAATGCCCGCGCATCTTTGTTTGCCATGCAGGAAGCGGCCGCTATTTTACCTGATAATGGCCGCATCATCAATATCTCTTCCTGGGCGACTATACCGAGCGGGATTGGTACGGCTTTATATACCGGCGCCAAAGCCGCTTTGGAGCAATTTACCGTAAGCTTGGCCAAAGAACTTGGGCCGCGCGGCATTACCGTCAACGCTATTCTGCCGGGATATACCAATTCGGAATCTTTTTCCCAAGGATCACCAGAAGAATACAAACACATGGTAGCTAAAATGGCGGCTCTTGGCCGTATTGGCGAACCCAGTGAAATTGCTGATGTGGTTGCTTTTCTGGCCAGTACTGATGCCCGTTGGATTACGGGTCAAAGAATTCAAGTGACAGGTGGGCTGTAACGGCATTCGCAAAAAATCCCATTATTTTTTCAAGACAATTTAAAATTTCAAATACACACAAAAAAAACTGATTATCTTTTGCACCGATTCAATCAACATGAGGAGTGAGCCAAAATAAATCGACAAAATTTTAACGCCGAGATTTTGGATTTCAGCGACTTATTTTTGAGGCGCAATGTGGTGCATTGTAACGACAAAATATGGAAGCAGAAATTCAAAAGATCAAGTTAAAAGTGTCGATTTATTTGGGATCACTACTTTATTTAAAGTGCAAAGAAAATGAGTGAAACTACTTCACCCGAATTTAAACGATCCATTAGTTTGTTTGACGCTACGATGATGGTAGCCGGTTCCATGATTGGATCCGGAATTTTTATCGTAAGTGCTGATATTGCCCGACAAGTTGGCTCGCCTTATTTGTTATTGGGCGTTTGGCTGATTACCGGGGTCCTTACTTTGGTCGCCGCGCTGAGTTATGGCGAGTTGGCAGGGATGATGCCTAAGGCTGGCGGCCAGTACATTTATCTACGTGAAGCTTACAACCCATTGGCGGGTTTTTTATATGGTTGGACCTTTTTTACTGTAATTCAAACCGGAACCATAGCCGCAGTGGTGGTCGCTTTCGCCAAATACACTGCCGTGTTTATCCCCTTCTTTAGTGAAAAACACATCCTATTGTATTTGGCAGGACTGCCCATTAGCGGTGCGCAATTGTTGGCGATCGGCTGTATAGTTTTACTGACCTTTATCAATAGTCGGGGCATAGAAGGCGGCAAAACCGTACAATCGGTCTTTACTTTTACCAAATTATTGGCACTCATCGGCTTGATTGTTGCGGGTTTTATTGCGGCGATCAGCTATAATGTAATCCCACAGAATTTTGGGGTAAGTTGGCCGGCGGTAAAAAGTCAAATCATTAATGGTTCTTTGGTGCGCGAAAATTTATCTACGGTTGGCATCATTGTGGCGTTGGGCGTTTCTCAGGTAGGTTCACTCTTTTCAAGTGATGCCTGGAACAACATTACCTTCATTGCCGGAGAAGTAAAAAAACCAGAGCGTAATATCCCGCTGAGTTTGTTTTTTGGAACGCTCATCGTAACGGTGTTGTACTTGGCAGCAAATGTTGTTTTCTTGCTATTGGTGCCGTTGCAAGGCGTACCCGATGGGGCAGATGTGGCCGCGCGGGGGATTCAATTTTGTACTAGTGATAGAGTAGGAGAGGCAGCAGCGTCCGTGATTTTTGGAGGTTGGGGTTCTAGAATCATGGCTATATTGGTGATGATTTCTACTTTTGGCTGTGCCAATGGCTTGATTTTGGCTGGCGCTAGGGTTTATTATGCCATGGCAAAAGATAAACTTTTTTTCCAACAAGCCGGATTGCTGAATAGCCGAAGTGTGCCCGCTAATGCGTTGATTATGCAATCCATTTGGGCGTCCCTGCTTTGTCTTTCTGGCACTTATGGCAACTTATTGGATTATGTAATTTTTGCCGTTTTGATCTTTTATATACTTACCATCATCGGCATTTTTGTATTGCGCCGGAAACAACCCGATACTGAGCGCCCCTATCGTGCGATAGGTTATCCGGTGATCCCAGCACTGTACGTATTCCTAGCGTTGGGAATCTGTATCATCCTACTGATTTACAAGCCTGCTTATACTTGGCCTGGAATGATCATTGTATCCTTGGGCATCCCCGTTTATTTTTTGACGAAAAGAATGATTCACGAATAGATCGAGATTGATACCATGAAGCTGACGCAATCGGTAGTTGGAGCCTATTACGGACAACCAATCCATCAATTTGTATTAGAAAACAGTACTGGCAACAAAGTCACGCTGATCAATTTTGGCGCTGCGGTTACGGCGGTACAAACGCTAGATAAAAACGGGCAATTGGAACACATTGCCTGTGGTTTTGCGGATCCCAGCGCATATGTCGAGGGCAGACCATATACGGGAGTCATCTGTGGAAGAGTGGCCAACAGAATTAATCAAGGGAAATTTACGCTGGATGGCAAAACCTATCAAATAGGCGTCAATCATGGCAAACATACCCTGCATGGCGGGTTTATGGGATTTGATAAAGTGCTTTGGACGGTTGTAGGGGTTGTTGAAGAAGCAGACAGATTAGGGGTGCGATTGGCGTATTTGAGTAAAGATGGCGATGAAGGTTTCCCTGGAAACCTCCAAGTAGAAGTGACGTATTTTTTCACTGAAAAAAACGAACTGCTCGTTAGCTACACGGCTACAACTGATTCGCCAACTGTACTCAATTTAACCAACCATAGCTATTTCAATTTGGGTGGGTTTAAAGCACCCATTTACGATCACTTGCTCACCATTCATGCTTCACAAGTGACAGAAACCGATCCTGAATTGATCCCCACGGGTAAATTGATTCCGGTGGCTGGTACACCTTATGATTATAGCACTGCACGCGCCATTGATTCACAAATCCATCAAACTGCTGAAGGCTACGATCTCAATTATGTGATTGAACCAAGCCAAGTAGGCTGGGCTGGCGAAGTTTTTCACCCTACATCCGGTCGGTTTTTACAGGTATACACCACCGAACCCGGGTTACAATTTTATACTGCCAACCATTTCAATGGTACGGAAATTGGTCACAACGATACACCTTATATAAAACATGGTGCTTTGGCGCTGGAAACTCAGCATTTTGCCGATTCGGCAAATCACCCTCAATTCCCGAGCACGGTACTTCGTCCGGGGGAAGTGTATCAGCAAGAAACAAAGTATCTATTTGGAGTAAAATCCTAAGATTTGCGCTGGGTTAGATCTTGTTCAGGATTCTGGTTCGATGGCGAAAATGAGCTAAAATTTACACCAATGAGGCGCAAAAAGCGGAGTGTAGCAGCGCTACATGAGCATTTTTGTAACGAAATTGGGGTGAATTTTGGCCATTTGCAGCTCGAAGCAGAATCCTGAACAAGATCTAAATCTGGATTAGAAAAACAATTCCTGCGCCAAACGATAAGTATTGGCGTGGGCTTCAATGATATGGGCAAGTCGCTCAGAATACCCTCCACCCATGCTGATCATGATGGGCAAATGTTCGCGTTTACAAATCTCCAATACGATGCGATCGCGTTCGCGACAACCAGGTATCGTCATGCTCAATCTTCCGAGTTTATCACTGGCCAGTACATCAACGCCAGATAAGTAAAAGACAAAATCGGGTTGAACTTGATCAATTAACCTAGGTAATGTTTGTCTTAAGATGCGTAGATAAGGCTCGTCGGTTACGCCGTCGGGTAAACCGATGTCCAGATCTGAGATTTCTTTACGGGTAGGGAAATTTTTAGCGCCGTGCATACTAAAGGTGAAAACCCTGGGTTCGTGGCGAAAGATATGGGCGCTGCCATTCCCCTGGTGAACGTCAAGATCAATGATCAATATTTTTTGGGCAGCTCCTTGCTGCAATAGATAATTTGCGGCAACGGCAATGTCGTTGAGCATGCAAAAACCTTCCCCGCGATGTGCATAGGCATGGTGGGTGCCGCCAGCAATGTTCATTGCAATACCATATTGTTGGGCAAAAAAGGCGCCTTGAATGGTGCCGCTGGAAATGGTGTGACTTCTTTCAATGAGGCGGGGCGACATAGGGAAGCCAATAGCGCGAATCTCTTTGGCATCCAATTCTTGATCACGTAGCTTTTTCCAGTATGCTGAGGAATGGGTAAGTTGGAGGATGGATTCGTCGACGCGGGTTGGTTCAAAAAAATTATCAGCATTGGCGGTACCTTCATACAACAGTTGCTCGGGTAATAGCTCATATTTTTCCATGGGAAAGCGATGCCCCGCAGGAAGCTGATATTTATAAATGGGATGATAAGCTATTTTGAGCATGCTGTTTTCGGTAAAGATTAAAGCTAATCTAAAATATATGAAGATAGAAAAAATAGAAACTGGAATTGTTCAAATTTGGGAAAGAACTGCAGAAAATGAAAACCTAAGAAGTTCATCGAAAAGGCATATTTAAAGCCCGCTTAACAAGAAAATGTACTTGAACTGACAATTAAAATTTCATTTACTCATAATTTACAATAGCTATGGTTTTTTTTATATAAAACATTGAAAAACAGATGTTTTAAACACTACAACTACATCGGGTTACTATCGTTTTTGGTCAAAAACCTTAATGGAATCCTTACAATTTCTTAATCCCCTTCCCGCCAGGTCTACCGTTAATCCCCTTTAGCTTTGCAAAGAATAACTGTGTAGTAGACACAATCCATCTTTAAGGTTTTTTAAACAAATTCACTATTATGAAATCTGCACTCCACGAGAGTCGGCGTTTCCTAACTCAGCTTTTGAAGTTGAGAGGCGTCACGACCATCTTGTTTCTGGGCTTAAGCCTGACCCATCCACTTTTTTCACACAATGCTTCAGAGAATGTAAACACAACATTTGGTACTTCAGCTTTTGTTGATGAAGATATCAAAGGAAAAGTTACTTCTGAAGCTGGCGAGCCTTTGGTAGGCGCTTCCATCAAAGTAAAAGGCACCGACAAAGGCGCCATTACCGATGTAGATGGTACTTTCACATTGGCTTTGCCAGTCGGACAGCCTGTTACATTGATCGTTTCCTACGTTGGTTACGAAGAACAAATCATTCGTGATTATGTAGCTACCCAGGGTAGTACTGCCTCTTTGAACATCAGCCTGAAGTATTCTTCCACGAACTTGAACGCCTTGGTCGTTACGGGTTATGGCGTAAGATCAAAGCGCGATTTGACGGGTTCAGTTGCTTCTGTTCAAGCAAAGGACATCAAAGAACAAGCTGTTACTTCATTTGACCAAGCATTGGTTGGTAAGATGGCCGGGGTACAAGTGATTCAAACCAGCGGTGCTCCAGGTGGCAACGTGTCAATCCGTATCCGCGGGGTGAGTTCCATCAGTGCAGGAAATAACCCCTTGTTTGTAATTGATGGTATTCCAGTAACTAACGATACCCGTACGGCTTCAGGTGGTGTAAACAGCTATGAGCAGCCTTTTAACCCATTAGCAGCTATCAACCCAAATGATATCGAATCTATTGACGTATTGAAAGATGCAGCATCTGCCGCGATCTATGGTTCAAGAGGTTCTGGTGGTGTGATTTTGATTACCACCAAAAAAGGAAAAGCAGGTACTTTAAAAGTAAGCTATGATGGCAGTTATGGTATTCAAGAGGTCAACAAACATGTTGATGTATTGGATGCATATCAGTATGCAAAATTGGTATACGACGGCCACAACAACGCTTATTTTGATGCTAACCCGAACGGAAAAGCAACGGATCCAAACAGTGTTCGTCCTGCCAACCCTGCTACTCAAATCCCGCCACAGATTTTGCCTTATTTGAATGGCCAACAAGGTTTGACCAATACCGATTGGCAGAAGGAAATTTTCCGTAAAGCGGCGATGCAAAGCCATACTTTGTCGTTTAGCGGCGGAAATGAAAACATCACCTTCTTGTTTTCGGGCAACTACCTCAATCAAGATGGTATTGTGATCAACAACAATTTGCAGCGTTACAACACTCGTTTCCGAGTGGATGCAAAATTGAATAAGTTCCGTATGGGTGTAAATATGAGCCCAACTTTTTCTACCAATAAAGTAGTGAACTCGGAAGGTCCTTGGTTTGCACCCATCTCTGGGGTAATTGCCAACTCTTTAGGGTATGCGCCTATTTTTCCAGTTTATAACCCCAATGGTACTTTTGCAGATTCAGTAAACACCTGGGGTTACGGACAAACCAACCAGTTGAACCCAGTAGCTGTTGCTAATTTAACCAAAGATCAGATCAAAAATTTCCGTTTGTTGGCCAATGCTTATGCGGAATATGAAATCGTTGACGGTTTGAAATACCGTTTGGCGGTAGCGACTGATATTAACACTTTCCGTCGCGACTACTACCGTCCGTCTAATTTGCCTACTCAAGGAGCTGTTGGACCATCGGTATCTACTGGTTTTTCCAACACCGATCAATTTGCCAACTGGTTGGTGGAGCACACTTTGACCTACTCAAAGCAATTTGGCCAACACAAGTTGGATTTATTGGCTGGTTTTACGGCACAAAAAGAAAACCAAGACCGCAATACGTTGACGGCGATCAACTTCCCAACCGATGCGGTAACTACCTTGAGCGCAGGTCAGATTTCTTCTGGGAGCTCTACTTTGCAACAATGGAGCTTGCTTTCTTACTTAGGAAGAGCACAGTACAATTATGGTCGCAAATACTTTCTATCGGTTTCTGCTCGTCGCGATGGTTCATCTCGTTTTGGTTCGAACAACAAATGGGCTTTGTTTCCATCTGTTTCTGGCGCATGGGACATTGCTAGAGAACATTTCTTTGAAGGCGTTACTTTTGTGAATGCTTTTAAAGTAAGAGCTAGCTATGGTTTGACGGGTAACTTCCAGATTCCAAACTATGGATCACGCGCACAGTTGAGCAACGCTAACAGCAACTACATCTTTGGCAACCAGGTTTTGAACAACGGCATTTCGGTTTCAACACCTGCCAACTCAAATTTGTCATGGGAAAACACAGCAAGTACAGATATTGGTGTTGACATCAGCTTATTCCAATCTGCTTTGAACCTTACGGTAGATTATTACAACTCCAATACTACTAAGTTGTTGTTGAACTTGCCCGTACCTGGGGGATCTGGTTTTAGCACCTATCTTCAGAACATCGGCGCGATGAACAACCGCGGTCTTGAAGTAACTTTAGGCTACAACAAAAGATTTGGTACTGATTTCTCCATTGAAGGAAACATCAATTACTCTACCAACAAAAACAAGGTAACAAAGCTAGGACCATCCGGTGCGCCAATCATCCAAACGGGTGGTACGGGTAACACTTATTTCATTACCCAAATCGGCGAAACGATTGCTTCTTACTACGTATACAATCAGATCGGTATCTACAAAGACCAAGCAGATTTGGATAACTCTGCTAAGACGAGCAACCCAACCAAAGTGGGTGACTTTAAATTTGAAGATGTAAATAAGGATGGAAAAATCGATGCCAACGACCGCAAAATCCTTGGCAACTTCCAACCTAAGTACACTTTTGGTTTCAGCAACACTTTCCGTTACAAAAACTTTGACTTGAACATTGCAGTACAAGGAAGCCAAGGCTTTAAAGTGATGGCTTTGTTGAAGCGTTATTTTGCCAACGTAGAAGGAAACTTCAACAACATTACTCCAGTATTGGATTACTACAAATCGCCTAGCGATATCGGTAGCGGCTTTGTTAACCGTGCTAACCGTTTGGCAACAGGTGGTAACGGTATTACCTCTAGCTGGCACATCGAAGATGGATCTTTTGTGCGTATCCGCAACCTGACGTTGGGTTATACCTTCACAAGCGAAACTTTGTCTAAGACCCTTATCTCTGGTGCTAGAATTTACTTCTCTGTACTGAACCCTGTTACTTGGACGAAGTACCCATTCTTCAACCCTGAGATCAGCAACCGTCCGGATAACTCTTTGACCAATGGTGAAGACTATGGCTCGTACCCGCTTGCCCGTACGTACACTTTGGGTTTGAACTTTAGCTTCTAATTCAGAGAGCTGGACACTAATTTTTTACCAAAAAAGAAATTTCAAATGAAAAATACAATTGCTCTTTTGTGCATGTTCCTTTTGGTGTGCACTTCTTGCAAAAAAGACTTTCTGGAGTTGACGCCAAAATCAACCATCGCGCCAGAAACTTTTTTCAAAACAGCTTCAGACGCCATCACTTCGGTGAATGGTTGCTACAAAGCTTTGGCATTGGGTAGTCAATATGGCGGTACTTTCCAGGTGTTGATGGAGCAGCGGGCTGATAATTTTTCTGATCAAGACCCTTCATCAGGCGCTGGTCAGAACTTCCAGATTAACCGTTTTTCTGACAACCCAGGTAATACCAACTTGTATACTGCTTGGATTTCAATCTACAATGGTATCTACCGTTGCAACACCGTGTTGGAATCTATTGACCAGATCAATATGGACAATACTTTGAAAAACCGCATTAAAGGTGAAGCATCTTTCATCAGAGCATTGCACTATTTTAACCTGGTACGGTTTTGGGGTGCGGTTCCTTTGGTTACTAAAATCATTGATCCAGTAAGTGCTGCCAGCTTGAAGCGCGATGATGTAACAGCTGTTTACACACAGATTGAGAACGATTTGATTTTCGCTGCAGCTAATCTTCCCACAAGCTACGGCGCTGCTGATTTGGGTCGTGTTACCCAAGGCGCAGCAAAAGGTCTTTTGGGAAAAGTGTATTTATATCAAAAGAAGTTCAGCAATGCCCGTACTGTATTGGATGAAGTAATCAATTCCAAGGTATTTTCATTATTGCCCAACGTTGCTGATGTGTTCAGTGCTACAGTAAAATACCATGCAGAAATTCTCTTTGCTGTACGTTTTGCAAAGGGTATTTCTGGTCAGGATCATGGATTTTGGTATGCCAATACCCAGGTAATTGGGGTAGATACAACTATTCAGAAGGCATATAATGAAACTGGCGATCTACGCAAAACTTTGGTAGATCCAGTAAAACCTACTGGTAACGGTAACATCATGCCACGTAAGTTTTTGGATCAGCCTGTTAACAACGCTGCTGGTAATGATTTCCCAGTTTTGCGTTATGCTGATGTTTTGTTGATCCAAGCAGAGGCAATCAATGAGTTGGGTTACAGCAACAGCACCGTTGCTGGTACTGCTTTTGCCTATCTCAATGCAGTTCGCAAACGTGCAGGCTTGAAAGAATTGACCGGTACTGATCTGCCTACTCAAGAAAGCTTCCGCGCTGAAATTTATAAGCAAAGAAGATTGGAATTGCCATTTGAATGCGACCGCTGGTTTGACTTGGTAAGAAGAGGAACAGCTATCGCTGAGATTGCTGCGAACAAAAAAATTACCATTGCTGCTTTCCGTTTGCTGTATGCTATTCCACAGCAGGAAATTGACATCATGAATAACTCAGCTACTTTTGGCCAAAATCCTGGTTATTAAAAAGTTGAAGTAAATTGAAGTTTATAAAATGGGCAAACCTGGTGATCCGGGTTTGCCCATTTTTTTTCGTTATGTGAACACTTAATCCATTTTCATTTCCGCCTTCACTTGGTCAATAAATGCTTGATCCACCTTTAAAAATTTAATAATCATTTCTTCCTCTAAACCGCTGTTCAGCATTTCTAAAGTACTTTTACGAAGCGTTTGTTCAATGCCTTGTTCAATGCCTTGTTCGATTCCCTTTTCGATTCCTTGTTCAATGCCTTGTTCAATGCCTTGTTTTAGACCTTGCTGGATCCCAATTTCTACGCCTTCTTTTACAATCAAATCATACGTACTCATAGCATTGTCATTTAATGATGAAGGTAGCTTTTGAATGAATTTATGTGCTTTTTCAGAGCTAATTTCCGAACTTTTGAAAAGATAAACAAGTAGTGACGTGACGAAGTTGATATGGGATCTACTCGAGCTAAGGTTTGCCACAAATAGTTCTGAATGCTCCAAAATAAAGGTAATCCAATTTTAAACCTTCCAGGTCTCAAAGACCTGGAAGGTTTACAGCTCGCCAAAATTTAAAATGTCCAGTAGTATGAAGGTTTAAGCATCCCCAAAATATTAAATGTTCAGTAATATGAGCTAAATCTGACTTTTGCTTAATCATCGTTCTATTTCCTCGAGTTCTAAACCTTTGTGCTCTAGGTATTGGGTATGGAAAATCTCAAAACCTGAATATCCGCCGGACCAATCCAATACCTCGCTTCTACATAGTCGGGTCGGTTTAGTTGAGCATAGTGTACGGTAGGAACTGAAGGGATAGTCTCGGAAATCTGAAATAAGCCCATGCACCTGTGGGTTTGTGTGGATGTAGACGATTAGGTTCGTTAGGTGCCCAAAATCATCGAGGAGTAATCGCTTGAAATTTTTTTGAAAAAGGCTACCGTTTCTTTGTTCTCGTTTATTGATGGCTTTTGAATAAGAAGTAAAAAAATGGCGAAACTGACTACTTACAGTTTGAGCTGACGTCAACGGTTCAGAGTGTTTGGGACTATTTGCGGTTTGGTGGCTAGCGAAACCTTCCAGGTCTCGAAGACCTGGAAGGTTTAGAGCTGGCATCGGAAGCAATTCCTCTTCTTTTACTTTAATCAAAAGATGAAAATGGTTGGGTAAAAGACAATAAGCATAGGTATCTACCCAATCAGATAAATAGAAGGCATACTTTTTCAAAAAATAGGCATAGTTGTCAGGGTGATAAAATAGATTTTCCTTGTTGTTGCCTCGGTTGTAAACATGGTAAAAACAACTAGGTAAAAACTGGGGTTGATCGTTTTTCATGTCATTGGTTAATTGAATGATAGAAAATGAATGATGTTTTAAATGTTTTTGGGTATACGATCATATTACTTGACATTTTTCTGTTGAGGGGTTGCAAAGCCTTCCAGGCCTCCAAGACCTGGAAGGTTTACAGCTCGCCAAAAATTTAAAATGTCCAGTAGTAGTATGAATCTAAACGAATATGTCAGCAGCATGTGCCAAAGGGCATCGATAGACCACATCAGAGTGGTGTTCGGATAAATTGGGATCGACGAAGGAACCATTTACCCTTTCCAAACCTTTTAAATCGAGCTCTTTTATCACTGGAGCAGGCAGGAATTGAAGAAGATAGTCATAAGCAATGTCCAATCGGCCAAAGGTTGCTTTGAAAAACTCGTCGTGGGGTTTACTTGGTTTACTCGACATGGATTTAGTTTTTTTTCAAAAATACAATTTTTTGTTTATTGCGAAATGTAAATTGTTTTTTTAGTTTAAAAAATCATCTTTACTTATGACCCGTAATATAAAACGGAGCTAAGCGCTTATACTCAGACAAAATTCTATATTTTTGCACCAATTTTGAGATAAGGGCTTCATTTCCTAATCTCTTCACGATTTAAGGACGATCCAATAGCGTACATCGGCTACTCTAAATAGGATATCCTCAACAAAAGCACTTGCGAACCATGCAACACCCGCATCATTTGAGCGAACAGGAAATTATTCGCAGAACGAATCTTCAAGAACTGCGCGATCTGGGGTTTGATCCCTATCCAGCTGAAGCTTTCCCCGTTAATGTATTGGCAACTGAGGTCAAGGCGGGTTTTGTGGAAGGCAGCGACCAATTCCAAAACGTAGCCATGGCCGGTAGATTGATGATGAAACGGATCATGGGAAAGGCAGCTTTTGCTGAATTGCAGGATTCTTCTGGCCGCATTCAAATCTATGTTTCTCGCGATGAAATTTGTCCGCCGGATAATACCGATCTATACAATACGGTCTTCAAAAAATTGTTGGATATCGGCGATTTTATTGGAGTCAAAGGCCATGCTTTTTTTACCAAAACCGGCGAACTCACCATTCATGTTACGGAACTGAAGGTGTTGAGCAAATCATTGCGCCCGCTTCCGGTGGTAAAAACCAAAGTAAACGAAGAGACCGGCGAAACGGAAACCTACGATGCGTTCACCGATCCTGAACAAAGACACCGTCAGCGGTATGTGGATCTTACCGTAAACCCGCAATTCAAAGATATTTTCCTCAAACGCAGCAAGTTGATCTCAACCATGCGGCGTTTTTTTGACGCCCAAGGTTGGCTTGAGGTAGAAACGCCGATTTTGCAACCCATTCATGGTGGTGCTGCCGCGCGGCCTTTCAATACGCACCACAATACCCTGGATATACCGCTGTACATGCGGATTGCCAATGAATTGTACCTCAAACGCTTGATTGTTGGCGGTTTTGACGGGGTGTATGAAATCGGTAAAATGTTTCGCAACGAGGGGATGGACAGAACCCACAACCCTGAGTTCACTTCCATGGAGATCTATGTGGCTTACAAAGATTACGATTGGATGATGTCAATGGTGGAACAGTGTATTGAAACCATTGCCAGAGAGGTCAATGGCAATACCAAAGTAGCGGTAGGGGAGCATACCATTGAATTTGCCGGGCCTTATCGCCGATTGTCCATGTACGATTCTATTTTGGAATACACCGGTATCGATGTTTCGGAAATGGATGAAACACAGTTGCGCGAAGTTTGCAAAAACTTACATATTGGCGTGGACGGTTCTATGGGGAAAGGCAAATTGATCGATGAGATTTTTGGAGCTAAAGTGGAGAAAAACCTCATTCAGCCCACCTATATCACCGATTATCCCATTGAAATGACGCCGCTGGCAAAAAAACACCGCAGCAAACCCGGTTTGGTGGAGCGTTTTGAATTATTTGTCAACGGCAAAGAAATTGCCAATGCCTATACAGAACTCAACGACCCAATCGATCAGCGGGATCGTTTTGAAGAGCAATTGTCTTTGGCTGCTCGCGGGGATGAGGAAGCTATGGTGTTGGATGAAGATTTTCTCCGTTCCTTGGAATATGGCATGCCGCCAACTTCTGGACTGGGAATTGGCATCGATCGCTTGACGATGTTAATGACCAATCAAAGCACTATTCAAGAAGTATTGTTCTTCCCGCAAATGCGGCCGGAGAGTCACCAATAATTCAAAGCGCCTAGGCATTCGAACACCGCTAAAAGTGTGTTTGAATGCCTAGATTCTTTTATCGATTAACTTGTGGCTGATTGCGTTCCAATACCCGGTGGAATTTCAATAAATGATCGGGGTATTGTTCGTTATAAATGCAAAGAATGAGGGTGCTGCGTTTGCGGCGATCGGCAGGAAAAAGAATTTTGATGGGGTTGTGGACATAGCCATTATCTTCAAAAAGCAGAATTTGCTTATTGCGGGTCGGTAGTCGAAAAAGTTCCAGTTCCTGAGCATCTTTGGGCAATGGAACGTCACCATAGCCTTCTTCTTTTAAAAACTGGCGGATCATATCATAGCTTTGTTGCAAACGAGCCCCCGCAAATACTGTACGGTATTCGTAGCCATCACTTTCGCCTCCTAGATAATCGGAGCCAAATTCAGGAAAATCTTCGCGCAATGCCATTCCGTCCAATTTTTTGCCTAATTAAGTTTGCAAATTTAACTATTTAACATGAATTGTGGGATTATCAATTTTGCTTTTCAACTGCTAGCTCAACTTGGTTCTTAATAGGTGACCATTTTTTCAAACGGATTAGAGACGGGATTAATCGCTACTCTACCAACTCCCGTTATTTAAATTAATCAGGCAATCATACTATCTTGGGACGGTTTTAACCGGACTTAAAATGATGCAACATCCATTGTTCAAAATTCGAGAAAAAGGCAAGTATGGCTTCATGAACGCCAGTGGCGAAGTCGTCATTGAACCGCAATATTTTGAAGCAGAGGATTTTTACAATGGCTTTTCGCGCGTTCGACTCAACGATAAATTGGTTCCAATGGACAGCATGGGACGCCTACTCATCAAACAGTTCTTTAATTATGTGGGGCGTTTTGAGGAAGGATTGGCACGAGCCCAGCTCGTAACGCGCTGGGGCTTTATCGATATGCGCGGAGATTTGGTCATTGACGTGCAATATGAAGATGCCGGCGATTTTAACGAAGGCTTAGCAGCTGCCAGACTTGATCGGCAATATGGTTATATCCAAGCGAGTGGTCGCTGGAAAGTTACACCCGCTTATGATTGGGCTGGCGAATTTAGCGAAGGCTTAGGTCCGGTAGCTTGGCATCAGGGTTCGGGCTATGTCAATGAGGTAGGGGACTTGGCCATCAATACCCATTTTGATAAGTGTATGCCTTTTCAGCAGCAAACTGCTACCATTTTGCACCAATTGAAATGGGGGCTGATGGAAAAAAATGGGGAAGTCATCGTTGAACCGCATTTTACCTATAAAGAAGGTGTCTCAAATGGCGAATTTTTTGACGGCCTGGCCATCATCGTTGAAAATGGTGGTTATGGCTTCATTGATCAGGCGGGGTCGCTACAAATTCAACCTCACTTCGATAGCGCCGGTGATTTTAGTGAAGGGCTGGCGCCGGTACAACTAAAAGGTACATTCGGTTTTATCAATCGCTTCGGGCAAGAGGTAATCCATTGTGTTTTTTCTGACGTAGGCATCGTTTCCGAAGGTTTGGCGCCCGTCAAAGACAAAGGAAAGTGGGGCTTTGTTAACTTGGAAGGGGATATGGTCATTCAACCCGTTTTTCAACGCGTTTGGCCATTCAAAAACGGCTTAGCCAAGGTGTCCAACAACCAAAGTCTGGGCTATATCAATCGGGATGGAGAACTAGTATGGCGCGAAAAGATTGGGTTCTAAGAGCTTGTTTCGGATTCTGCTTCGAGCTACAAACGGCCAAAATCCACTCTAATTTCGTTACAAAAATGCTCATGTAGCGCTGCTACACT